>DASZAB010000165.1:0-109412 GCA_035945675.1 Verrucomicrobiia bacterium
TCTGCATTTTCGAGAATCTTTGCTTGATGCTTGAATTCTTGAATTGAAGACATAGAAAGTGATTTTGTTCTTTTATTTTATTCCCGCCAGCCGTTCCTTCCAGATTTTGTAAAGCTCGACGGTGGCGCGGACGTCGCGCAGACAGTACTCGGCAATCTCCCGGAATTTCTTTTCGGCCAGCAGCGTGCCCACGTCCATGCCGCTGACGCCGTGGCTCTTGGGCGATTCAATGCCGAAAGCTTTGCAATAAAAATCGAGGTTGAATCGCCGGGCCGCGCCGTCGCGCCCGCTCACGCTGTAAAACGTCAGTTGCTCCGCGAGATCGCAGTGCGGCTCGGTGGCGAACCGGTATCCGAGCCAGTTCTTTTTCGTGATGGGCACATTGAGCAGCGCCGAACGCAGATAAATGAACGGCACGTCGAAGCCGCGGCCGTTAAAGGTGACGACATTGTCGTAATGCTTCGCCACATCCCAGAACGCCGTGAGCAGTTCGACTTCGTCGGCGCAGGGCACGAATTCGACCGGGCCGGCCTCACCGGCGTCCTCCTCGAAATCCTCGGCCAGAAACTGCACCTGGCCGCGTAGCGTTTCGGCATTGAGCATGGCGATGCAGACGACCTGCGACGTGAACGGCCACAGGCTCATGAATTTGGTGATTTCCTCGCGTTTGGCGGTCTTCGCGGCTTCGTCGGCGAGTTTTTCGGTTTCGCGAAAAAGGTATTCCTGCTGCGTCTCGTCAAAATGTTCGAGCGGCAGCGCGGAGGTTTCAATGTCGAAAACGATGGTGGCCATGATGAAATGTCGAACCCGTTGTAAAAATTAAAGGACCGGCTGGCAATCTATTTCCAGGCTTGCGGCGCCGGTTGGTCTCGCTGAAGCTGAACGGCGATTCGAGACTACAGCAACGCCGGAACGCCGTTGTCCGACCCGGCCTGTTCGGAAAACGACGGATTCACGCCGGGTCGGAGGCCGGCGCTCGATCGTGTAATTGAGCGGGCCTGGCAGAGATTTCGAATCAAGCAGGAACAATTGCTCCCATGAGGACGATCAAAGGATTTTGTTGGAAAATGGCCGTTGCCGTTGTGCTGGCAGCGCCGCTTCCGTTGCTGGCGGCCAGTCCAGACACACCGCTGCCTACTTTTGCCTCGCTGTTGCAGAACGTGTTGCAGCGGGCCAAAGCGGAGGGCGATAACGACCGTGCCTTTGATGCGCGCTATCGCTACACGCGAACCAAGATCACCGAATTTCGAAATTCAGCCGGCCAGTTGAAAAAGCGCGAGGCGAACACCAGCGTGCATCTTCCCGCGCCCACGGCGCCCGCTCCAGCGAATCCAACATCCAAGCCGACCGCCGTACCGAAACCTGACCCGGAAAAGACCGAAGCCGTCTCCGACACTCATTCCAATGTCCGCGGACAGCAACTCAAAAAAAGCGACATTCTGTTGAACGAGGATTTGGTGAGCCGTTTTGTATTCACCATCGTCGGCCGCGCATTGTTGAATGGCCGGCCGGCCTATGTAGTGGATTTCGTTCCGGCCGATAAGAAACTGCCGGTGCGGAATTTCAAGGAGCGTTTCATCAACAAGGCGGCGGGTCGGGTTTGGATTGACGCCGGCGATTACAGCCTGGTAAAGGCCGATTTGCATCTGACGCAACAGGTGAATGTCGGCTGGGGCCTCATCGGCGCGGTCTGGAAATTCCATTACCGCTTCGAGCGCGAGCGGACCGCCGACGGGCTCTGGTTTCCGAGCGAGGTGGACTGGCATCTGGAAGGGCGCGAGGTGATTATCAATCGCATTGTGGATTATTATGAAACCACGACTGCGGTCCGAAAGCTCAGATAGCCTGCCGTCGGCGCCGGAGATTCATGCTGCCAACGTTTTCCTTCGCCAAAAATCACGGCAATTTCACCTGATAGAAACGCTTTTGGTTGCTTGTTGCCGACGAGTCGGTGAACTGGTACTGGCCGGGAGGGCTCTCGATCGGCGCGCCCAGGACGGTCCAGTTGGTCACGGACAAGGCCATGTTGGTGCTGGTCAGGACCGCGAAGCCAAGGCCCGGCGCGTTGGTGAAGCTGATCTGGAAATGGCCGTTAGCCAGTCTCGTACCCGTCAAATGCGGCGCGTGGAAATTCAGGTTGTAACCCAGGATGTCGAGGGCGGTGAGGTCGGCGGAAGACAGCAGCGCTTGCTGCCCGGTGCTGAGAAAGGCATCATAAGAATCCGCTGTGCCGCTCGACTGCCAATCCTGGAGGTCGCCGCCATTGTTGGGCGGGTTATACGTTTTCAACGACGTCACACCGTCATTTATGGAGAAATAGACCCCGGTATCCGAAGTGTTGAGACTGCGCACGCCGCTGCCGGTGAAGCGGAAAAGATCGTAAGGAATATAACCGCCGCCGAGTGTCCCAAGTCCAGAGCTGCGTCCCAGCACCTCTGAGAGTTCGTGTTCGGCCACGCCGATAAAATCAAATTTATTCAGTACGGCACGGTTGGTTGGATCAAACGTATAACTGACGGTTGATTCAAAGTAAATCGAACCGTCACCATCTGGAAATGATTGAACATAATCAAAGCCGCCGATGGGACCGAGCGCTTTCGCTTGGGCATTGGCGATCCACCAGGGCCCGCCGCCAGTCGGATCATTGACCGGCAGGCTGGCAACGGAATTACTGTCGTTGGCCGTGGTGGCCGAAGCCCTCAGGGCACTGATCAGGTCGGAATAGGCCGGGTTTCCCGTGAATTCGGTGGAGCTCTCACCCAGGCCGATGCCACTTTGATAATAAACAACGACACCGACCGTTATGTTATTGGTATAAAGGTCCTGAAAAGTTTGCACGGCATCACCAAAGGCTGATTCGATTTGAGCGGCATTGGTTTGACTGGTTACGGTCGTATCGTAGGTCACATTAATGGTCAAAGCCCGGACCGGCGATGCCAGCCTAAACAAAATCAGCCCCGTCAAGACCAGCCATTTCGCAACAGCACATCTTTCCGCGCCGACGGCAATGGATTCGAAGAGCGATACGGTGTTTCTGACAACAATATTCCTACTTTCAGTAAGCTTATTCATAGGTTTATGGGTTCTTAAATTCCGCAAGAACCTACCATTGCCTTTTTTGCCGTCAACGGAAGAGTGCGGGCCTGGTCCGGCGGCGATGCCGGTGAGGTGAAAATTGAGCAGTTCCTCGACAATTTAAGTCCAAGCAAATGAGGCGCTTGATGTATGAGCCGGCTGACAAAAATGTTGCTCGCGCTGACGATGATAAATTTCGTGCCGGGCGTGTTGTTCGTGAGCGGCCTGGTCGGCGTCGGCAGGTTTCCCGGGCTTTATGCGACATTTCCGGTCGGCGCGACACTCTACGGCCTGTTCCTCATCTCCCGCATGTTGGAAAAGGAAATCGCGGCATTTGACGCGGAGCAACGTGCGCACGAGGACCATCCCACGCCGGACAATCATGCCGAACCTGTCGAGCCGCTTGACGGCCATGAGCATCACGAGCCTATAAGGGCCTGAGTGGGAACGGGGCCGCCGGGTCAAATGCGCGCGAATTTCCCGGCCCTTGATTTTCATATCGGTCTCCGGTGCAGGCATGGCGCGACGACCGGGTGAAACAAGCATCGAAATTACTCACTCGGTGTATTGAAGTCACCACCTCCGGCGAAAACAATCCGCCGGAGCCGGATGGCGGTCTCTTGACGGGTTGGTTACGGCAGGGCTTCCGATACGCGCTGAATTTTCAACGCTCTGCCGCTCGCGTCGTCGATTTCAATCACCGCGCCGTGGAGCTGCACGCGGTCTTTGGCCACTTCAAACCGCTGCGGCATGGTGGTGAGGAACCGTTTGACGACCGGCTCGATTTCGCGGCCGAGCACGCCTTCGTGCGGACCGGTGAAGCCGGCATCGCTCAAATACGCCGTGCCGCCGGGGAAAATCTGTTCGTCCGCCGTTTGCACGTGGGTGTGCGTGCCCACCACCGCGCTCACCTGGCCGTCGAGAAACCGCGCGAACGCGATTTTTTCCGAGGTCGCCTCGGCGTGAAAATCCACGAAGATGATCCTGGTCTGCGCCCGCAACCGTTTCACCTCCGCGGCCGCGAGGAGAAATGGATTTTCGAGCGGCGGCATGAAGGTGCGGCCTTGCGCATTCAACACGGCAATCAGTTTCGGAGTTCGGAGTTCGGAGTTCGGAGTTCGGAATTCAAAAATGGCGCTGCCGCGGCCGGGCACGTCCGGCGGATAATTCAACGGACGCAGAAAACGCTTTTCGTTGGCGAGCAATTCCATGACTTCCTTCTGGTCCCACAGATGGTCGCCGCTGGTAATGACGTCCACGCCGGCGGAGAAAATTTCCCCGGCGGTTTTGGGCGTAATGCCGGAGCCGCCAGCCGAGTTCTCGCCGTTGGCAATGACGAAATCGAGCGCGTATTCTTCGCGGAGTTTGGGCAGGAGTTCCTTAGCTGCGCGCCGGCCGGGTTGTCCCACGATATCGCCAATAAAGAGCAGTTTCACGGTCCGAGTTTAACCACAAAACACTCCAAAGAACAATCCCGCAACCGGCCTTCCCTTGATCATGCCCGCGGCCGGCGTGCATGTTCAAGGCGATGCGCCTTCGAGCTGGCGAAGCCGCTGCATGATGTTGGTTGCTTCGGCCGTGTTGGTATTCGCATTGGCCAGATAAAGTCTGTAATACTTGATGGCGTTGTTGGTTTCGTGTTTGCGCCAAGCAATTTCGCCGAGTCCGTAGTCAACCCGGAATGAGTTGGTAAAGGTCTGGTTCAGCTTCTCATAGTCGGCGCGGGCGTCGTCGAGCTTGCCGGCGCTGAGATAGGCAATGGCCCGATTGAACAGCGCCGTACTGTTGTCGGCTTGCTGCGACAGAATCTGGTTCAGCACGGGAATCGCCTGGTCATAATCTTTCAGCTGGAGATAAACGTAGCTTTTGCTGAACAACCAGGTTGGATCATCCGGCAAATCCCGCAACCGGGCGTTAATGACCTTAAGGGCGTTGGTGTAGAGGCCCCTGGCCACAAAAAATTGCGTGGCCGTTTCCAACAGGGCATTGTTGGTCGGGTTCCGGGAGATCTCCGTGTCGAGCAATTGGGTGCCGCGGGCAAGATCATTCTTCTGAAAATAAGCCGCCGCCTCGATGAGCGTGAGCTGCATTTGATTGGTCGCGTCGAGGGAGAATTTCCCCGGCTCGCTGCGCAGATCATGGATCACCTCCAGCGCGCGGTCGGGCAAGCGGTTAAAACCGTAGAGCTGCACGAGCCACAAATGCGCCGGCAGGTTATCCGGCTCGAGCTGGCAGACACGGTTGAACAACGCCAGCGCCTGACGGAGGAACCCGTTTCGTATCCAGACGAGGCCGTTCGCAAAGCAAAAGCTGGGCTCGTCAAATGGACCACCGACATCGAGCACGGCGCTCCAGGAATTGTATTTGCCAAACTGATCCAGCGTGGTTTTGGCCAGGTCCACCGAGACCTTTTCGCCCGCCTGAAGGCTGTGATTGAACTGGAGATTGATCCGCGCGACGCCATTGTCGGGATTGAGTTTTTGAGCCATCTTAAAATGTTCGGCGGCGATGGCCAAATTCCCGGCGCGTTGCAGCTCAACCCCCCAATAATCCAGGCTGCGCGAGTAAAATCCCCCGGCGACGATGGCGTTCAGGTTCTGTTCCTGCCGCGCGTGCAACCCGGCCAGCACGGTTTCGCCCCAGGATGGGGACTCCTGTGGCGGAGGAGCCGCCAGGGCACGCTCAATCGGCTTGAACGCCTGCATTTCTGCGCGCGCCCAAAAAGCCTCATTCGCGTCAATTTCGTCGCTGTCCGGCAATGGCGGCAACAAGGTGTCGCCGGGCAGGACTTTGAGCTGGTACACCAAACCGCGCGGCTCCAGGTAAAATTGTTCAAAATAATAACCGAAGCTCGGGTGCAAATAGTAAAGCTCGTTGGTTTTGGCCAGCGTCGTTAAAAGAACAACCAGTTGCAAGGGATTGAGCGTGTTGGTGTCCCTGGCGTTGAAGGTGTCCGGCCAAAGCTTCGGATATTTTTCATGTAAAAAATGGTGATAGGCCGGCAAAACCATGGATTGGGTGTCCAGAAAAACAAAATCCTTCGCGCGTCCGTCACGGGCGAGGGCTGCCTCTGTCAGATACAAGCGCCGCCAGTCGTCGCTCAACAAGATGCCGCCGGTTTGGGGCAGGTTTTCCACCACCAGCGAAGTGTAGCGCTTAAATGTGTCGTTGTTGGCCGCGCGGACTTGCGGCGCGTTCCTGTAAACCAGTCCCGCCAGCGCCGCAAAGAAAAGCAGCCAGACAACCGTCACGGCCAGGAAATTCCAAAAATTAAATTGAGGCGTTCCCCGCGGCAGGAAGCGGGTGCCAAGTTCTTTTCGAAAAACCACCAAAAAATATCCGCTGTAATAGCCTACGCCCAGCGCGCTTAAGTAGTAAAGCGTCAATCCGAAACCTTTTTCCCGCGGGCTGAACGGCGGGTCAAAGAAAACCCAAACGCACAGAAACAAAAAGACCGCATGCACGAAGTGGAACATGAGGGATGCCAGCGCCCGCCCCATCTGGCTGGTGTCGCCGAAAGTGGAATGCCAGCGGATGGACAGCATCAATACCGGCACCAAGGAGCTTAATGACATCAACGCCAGAGTCTTCCGTACCTCGCCATTGTCGAAAAAAGCTGTGAAGACGGAAAACTGCGCGGAGAGATTCAAATGCAACAATTGCCAGAAAGTGATCGGCACTTTGTCTGAAATCATCACCACCAGTGGCAACAATAAATAGAACGATAAGCCGGCCAGGCCGCAAAGGAACATTCGTCCCAGAAACCGGGGATGGAAAAAGCTCAGCCCACGAATCCAGATGATGGCGGCGAGGAATGCCGGAAAATAACATACCATCGCCCAATCGTTGGTCATGCCCGCACCATAGACGAACGCTGCCAGAAATAATCGCCCTTCGTGTTCGTCCAGTCGGTATTCCAGCAAAGACCAGATCACGAACGCGAACAGCAGCAGTCCCAACATGTCACCGGTGTAATTGGTTGCGTATTCCCAGAAGGTGAGCTGCAATCCGCATACGACCACGGCAAAGACCGGCGGCAACCAGGCGTTGCGAATGGTCAATAATGAAAAAGGGCTCTGTTCGCGTCGGCGCTGCGCATCCGTCCGGTCATGTGGCAACAGGGCAACCGACCGCGCCAGCAACCCCATCGTCAACGCCGCGCAGACGGCGGAAAATACATTCAGTGCCAGCGGAATTTGCGCTGCCGGCAGCCAATGAAACGGCTGGGTAACGATAAAGGAAATGGGATTGTAAACTTCGGGCTGCCACATCCAGCCGGACACTCTGGCCACGGCGTTGAGATTGAACACGGAAACCCAATAATTAAGGGTCAGCAGATAAACCACCAGCGCCACTGCAGCCAGTAACCATGGCAATAAACGCGGAACAAAATTCCTCCGCGGGTCCGTTTGCGCGTCCATCGTCATCGGGTTTGTTCAGTTGAACTCAAGTCGGGCAATTTGGCAAGCCTTTCTCCGGTACGTAAATCTGCCACACATTCGACATGTTGTGTTTGGGGAAACATATCCAGCGGCTGTACCCGCACCAATTCAAAGACACCGTCCGTGCATAAAATGTTCAAGTCCCGGGCCATCGTCGCCGGATGGCACGAAACGTAAATGGCCTGCGCCGGCCTGGTCTCGCGCAACAGCTTCAGCGTCTGCGGCGGACAACCCTTGCGGGGCGGGTCCAGCAAAACCGTGGTCGTTCGCGGTGGAAACCGTTTCCCTAATTCCGGCAAGACCTCCTCGACCTTTTGGGCCACGAATTCCCCATTGCTGATTTTGCGCGCCGCGGCGTTACGTCGCGCCGATTGGATCGCACGCCGGTCATATTCCACGCCGACGAAGGATTCGACCGCATCCGCCAGTTCAATTCCAAAAAAACCGACGCCGCAATACAAATCCATCAAATGCCGCGCGCCACCGGCGGAAAGAAAGCCGCGCACGGTTTCCACGAGCCGGGGCAGCAGGAAAAAATTGTTTTGGAAAAAAGAATCGGGGGGAACGTCCCAGTGTTCCGGCAGCGTGCGCAAGACGACCTTCAAACCGCCCCGCGGCGGCGGATGCGCGCGCACGTGCTGAAGTTGTTCGTTCAAGGCCGGCTCGGCGATTTTGCATTCCTCAACATCCTCGACCAGACCGCAGTCCCAGCGCACGAAACCAAGATTCAACTTTTGCTCCGGCTTGTTCCACTGACTGCGAATCATGATCCGGTTGCGATAGCCGAAGGGTCGGGGGCAGGGAATCACCGCCGCGACCATGTCGGGCGAAAATTTCCCGACCCGTTCAAATAAATCTCCGATTTGCTTTTGTTTGAGCCGAAGCTGGGTCGCGTATTCAATGTGCTGGTATTGGCAACCGCCACATTGGCCAAAGTAACGGCACGCCGGCTCGGCCCGCTCCGGCGAGGATTTTTCGACCCGCACCAGCTTCGCCCGGGCAAAATGCTTTTTTACCTCGATGATCTCGGCTTCAACGACTTCACCCACGAGCACGAACGGTACAAATACGACGAAATCATTCACGCGGCCGACGCCTTCGCCGCCAAACGCAATGTCGTCAATAGTCAAACCCAACCGATCGCCGATTTGAAATGGCACAAACGCAGGTTAGAAAGGGCGGGGCGGATAAAAAAGATTTTTCCCGGCGGTCTTACTTCGCTTTGAGGGCGGCGATGGCTGCTTCCATCTGCTCAAAGTGAACAGCGGGATTGCCTGCGTCGGTGATGTGAACGATTTTGCCGTCCAGCCCGATGAGGAAACTGACACGGTGCGCCAGGTCCAAATGGTCCATCCGTACGCCGTAGAGGTCCACGATCTTTCCGTCAGGATCAGCGAGCAGCGGAAAATTCAGTTTATATTTCGCAATGAATTCCTGGTGGCTTTTGGCGGAATCGAAACTGACCCCCACGACCTCGACGTTGTCCTTTTGCAGGTCGCCCATGCGGTCACGAAAACCGCAAGCCTCCTTGGTGCAGCCGGACGTGAAATCCTTCGGGTAAAAATAGAGCAGTACGACTTTCTTGCCGATCAAATCGGCCAGCGCCACGGTTTTGCCGTTCTGGTCTTGGCCCGTAAACAGCGGCGCCGGGTCGCCGACTTTGGGCCTGGGCGCCGCCTGAACCGGAATGACCGACAACACCAGACCGGCAACCGTCAGCGCCGCCATTAGATTTGTTTTCATGTTGTTTTCCAGTTTCCAATGTTTGACGGGATTGTCCCGTAAACGTTCAGGTTTTTATGCGGGGTTTGCGTCGGAAACCATTCTGCCACCACAACCGCCAGACCATCCAAAAGGCTTCGCTGACAATATGACCGGCCATTTTGGACCGGCCTTCGGCGCGCTCCGTGAAAATGATCGGGACTTCGACGATTTTGAACCCTTGCCGCCAGAGTTGGTGCGTCAGTTCAATCTGAAAGCTGTAGTGGTTCGACCGGATTTCATCGAGTTTGACCGCTTGCAAGGTGCGGCGGCGGAAACATTTGTAGCCGCCGGTCGGGTCCGTGAATGGCATGCCAGTCACCAGGGCGACATATTTTCCCGCGCTCCGGCTCAGCATCAGCCGCTTGAGCGGCCAATTGATGACCCGGATGCCACCGACATAACGTGAACCGAGCACAAGGTCGGCAGCCTGGGCGGCTTCCAGAAATATCGGCACGTCATCCGGATTATGAGAAAGATCGCAGTCCATTTCAAAAATGAACTCATAGTCGCGTTCCAGCGCCCATTCGAATCCGGCAATGTAGGCCCGGCCCAAACCGTCTTTTTCCCGCTGATGCAGAACGTGAATTTCCGGGTGCTTTGCCGCCAGTTCATCGGCAATCCTGCCCGTGCCATCGGGTGAATTGCCGTCCACGACCAGCACATCCGTTGCCACGGGCAGCTTCAAGAGTCGTTGCACCAGCCGGGACAGGTTTTCCCGTTCATTGTATGTCGGTACGACGATGAGCGTTGGATTCATGCTGGCAGACCCGCAGATAATTAACGCGAACCGCACCGAAAACAAGTGAACAGTTCGCTTGTAGCAATGGACACCGCGCAGGCGTTTTTATTCAATTTTTCGGGAGCAACGGTTTGAGCGGGCATTGTTCGCAAAGCGGCGCGCGCGTCCGGCAAAAATGTTTCCCCACCGTCACCAGTTGCGCGTGATAATCCTGCCAGTAATCCAGCCGCGCCGCATTGGCTTTTTGATTCAGCGCCGCCTCGCAAAGCAATTTCAATTCATCGTAATCACCTGCCTTTGAATTACCGACTTCTGTCCTCCGTCCTCTGTCCTCTGTCGCTCGGTTCCAATGATGTCTCTGAAAAATCCGCTTCGTGTAGGCGTCAATCACGAAACTGGAATGCCCGCCCGCGTAAAGCAACATGCTGTCGGCGGTCTCCGGCCCGATGCCGTTGATGGCCAGCAACCGCGCGCGGACGGCCGCCGTCTCGCCGGCAAACAACCGCCGCAAATCACCGCCGAAATCCTCCACCAGCACGCGCAAGAACGACCGCAAGCGTCGCGCCTTCACGTTGAAATAACCGGCGGAACGGATAAGTTCGGCCAGTTTCGATTCCGGCAGCGCGAACAGTTTTTCCGGCTCGAGCACCCGCGCGGCTTTCAGATTGGCCATCGCGCGCTCGACATTCGTCCACGCGGTGTTTTGCGTCAGGATGGCGCCGAGGCAGACTTCAAATGCTGTTTCGGCCGGCCACCAGTGCCGGTGGCCAAACCGCGCGCGCATGAGTTCGTAGGCGCGGCGCAAATTCCGTTTGACGTCCGAAGCCATCTCACGAGATTTAACACAAAGGCGCAGCGCGGCAAAGCCGCAACCAAAGGAGCGCGGACAGCCTTGTCCGCGTGTCCATTTCCGGGCGCAGCACCTCGCGGACAAAGCTGTCCTCGCTCCCCCAAAATCGTCGCCGAACGCGGTGAAATTGGGGGGCAGCACCGCCGGGAGTGCAGCGATTTTTAATTTTTTAATTTTTAGTTTATAATTTAACTTCGAGCCATGTTCGCTTCTTTGCTGACTGACTTTACCCAGTGGAATTATTTGATCAGCAGTCCGATTTGGCTGGCGTTTGCGGCCTTTCAGATCTGGATGTTTATTGACGCGATCCGGCGGCAGGAATGGTTCTGGGCCGTGTTCATCTTTGTTTTCCCGGTGCTTAACGCGGTGCTTTATTTCTTCCTCGTCTATCGCGCCTCGGCCGCGTCCAGCACACGCGGTTTTGAACTGCCCGGCGCGCAAAGCCGCAAACGGATCAAGGAGCTTCAGGCGCAAATCCATCACCTGGACAATGCTTATCACCATTTCCAGCTGGGCGACCTCTATTTCCAGCGCGGCAACCTGGCTGAGGCGGAAAAGTGCTACCGGGCCGCGCTCGCACGCGACTCGAACGACATTGACGCCCGCGCGCATCTCGGCCAATGCCTGCTCCGGTTGAAGCGGCCCGCTGAAGCGCGCCCGTTGCTCGAAGGCGTCATGAAAGAAAAGCCCGAACACGATTACGGGTACACCATGATGGCGCTGGCCGAAACGCTGACCGCCCTGGGCGAAACCGACAACGCTCTGCTTTACTGGCAGCACATCACGCAAAATCATTCCTATCCGCGCGCCAAGGTCCAACTGGCTGAGCTTTACCTCGCCAAAAACCAGCCCGATCTGGCCCGCGCCGAACTCAAGGATGTATTGAGCGACGACATTCACGCACCGACCTTCCAGCGCAAGCGCGATCGCATCTGGGTTTGGCGCGCAAAAGGCTTGATGCGGAAATTGGGGTGATTTTTTCAGGGTTCTCGTCGGTTTTGGTGAGGCAGTGAACCTTCCGGAGGTCACCGCGGCTTTTCTGACACAATCGTCCTTGAAAGCAAGCCAATTCAATTTACGGAAAAACTTCCGCTTGGCCGCGAACTGCTTCATCCTGTGCATGTGTCATGCTTGATCGCCATTGTCGGCCGGCCGAATGTCGGCAAGTCCGCGCTGTTCAACCGCATCGTCGGCCGGCGCATCGCCATCGTGCATGACCAGCCCGGCGTCACGCGCGACCGCGTCACCGCCGAGGCGGAATGGCACGGGCACGCCTTCACGCTCGTGGACACCGGCGGCATCGGTTTGTTGCGCGGCGAAAAAGCCAACGACGTCATCGCCAAAGCCGCGCTCGAACAGGTGGACTTGGCCATTGAATCGGCGAACGTGATCCTGCTGGTGGTCAACGCGCAGGAAGGCGTCGTGCCGCTTGACCGCGAAGTCGCGGCACGTCTGCGCCGCAGCGGAAAACCTATCTTGGTCGCCGCCAACAAGGCGGATACCAGCCGCACGGAAAAGGAAGCCGACGAATTTGCCGGGCTCGGTTTCGAGAAAATCTTTCCCGTCAGCGCCATTCATGGCGGCGGCATCGAAGAGCTGATGGAAGCGGCGGTTGCCCTTTTGCCCGAAGTCAGCAGTCAGCAGTCAGTAGTCAGTAGCGAAGGACACGACGGTACGAACGCCCCGGCTACGGACCACCCACTACTGACTACTGACTCACCCGCATTGAAACTGGCGATCATTGGCAGACCGAACGTCGGCAAGTCGTCTATTATCAATGCTTTGACGCAATCCGAACGCGTCATTGTCTCGCCGATCCCCGGGACAACCCGCGATGCGATTGACGTGCCGTTCGAGGTCGAAACCGATGGCGTGCGGCAAAAGTACATTCTCATTGATACGGCCGGCATGAGAAAGACGCGGCGCGTGGACGATTCGATTGAATTTTTCAGCGTCCAGCGCGCGGAGGGTTCCATCGCCCGCTGTGACATCGCCGTTCTGGTCCTCGACGCGGAGATGGATATCACCGAACAGGACAAGAAAATCGCCGATGTCATCGTCGAAAACCGCAAGGCCTGCATCGTGGTTGTCAACAAATGGGATTTGTTCGAGCAAAGTGCCCGGCAGGCGCGCGAGGAGGAGATCGTTCGGCGCAATAAAAAGGAACGGCGCGAAGGACAGGAAAAAGAAATGTCCACGCTTGGTGAATTCGGCGCCTGGGTGCAGAAAAAATTGTTCTTTCTCGATTACGCGCCGGTGATCTTCACCTCGGCCCAATCCGGTTTTCACCTCGACCGCTTGCTCGAGGCCATTCGTTATGTGACGGCGCAGTTGCAGCAAAAAATTCCGACGGCCATCCTGAACCGCACATTGCGCGACGCCGTCGAACGCCGCCAGCCGGTCAGCAACCTGGGCCATCGCCTGAAATTTTTCTACGCGACGCAGGTCAGGCAGGCGCCGCCGACGTTTCTGCTGTTCATCAACCGCGACGAACTGATTTCCGACCAGTACAAAAAATATCTGGCGGACCAGATGCGGCGGGCGTTTGGCTATGAAGGTTGTCCCATTGTGCTGGCGGCAAAACCGCGGCCCCACACCGTGGAGCCCATTCGCAAACCCAAGCCCGCGTTCCGAAAACGGTCTCACGGATTTGATTTATCACGCTCCAAAAAACGCCGCTGATTCTTGTTCACAGCGGCGAATAAGTTTCGGTTTTTGCAGCCCAGACGCGGGTTTTTCCCGGTTTTTACCTGGGGAATATCCTCCGTGTAACTTTTTTGAAAATTTTTCTTGTCACCACAATATGTTGGGTATAAGGTCGGTCTGTTGCCCACTAAATGGGGTTTTGCCGGGAATTGGCAGGTTCGCAGGATCTCGGGAAGCGGGCCAAAAAGTTGATTTTCCCGACTGTTCTTCTGTACTGAGGCGGTCGGGTGATTTGTCTGAAAACGAAATTTCAACCATCTTGAAAAAGGAACAGCATGATTGACGCACGGGAAGAAGTGATGGCGCCAGTGCCGCACAAAAGCCGCCGCCGCACCGCCTCGGTGGCCGCAGGGCGCAATATCAAGAATAAAGACATGAGCACGGCAAAAAAAACATTGCGCATCGAACGCATTTTCAGCGACGCGAAGGTCAAGCCGTTCGACCAGGTTGAATGGGACCGCCGTACTGCGGAAATCACCGACGACGCCGGCAAGGTGATTTTCAAACAGGAAAACGTCGAGGTGCCGAAATCGTGGTCGCTGCTGGCGACGAAAGTCGTCGTTTCGAAATATTTCTACGGCGAGCAACACACGTCCGAGCGCGAGACCTCGGTGCGCCAGCTCATTCACCGCATCTCCCGGACCATTGCGGATTGGGGTGTAAAGGACGGTTATTTCAGCAAGGCCGACGGGGAAGTGTATTATGACGAGCTGACGTGGCTCTGCCTGAACCAGTACGGCGCCTTCAATTCGCCGGTCTGGTTCAACGTCGGATTGTATCACCAGTACGGCATCGGCAAGAATTCCGGCAAGGGCAACTGGTGTTACAACCGCAAGACCCACCAGGCCGAACGCGCGGCGACCCAATACGAATATCCGCAGGGCAGCGCCTGTTTCATCCAGTCGGTCGAGGACAATATGGAGGATATCATGCGCCTCGCGCACAGTGAAGCCATGCTCTTCAAGTACGGTTCCGGCACCGGCACCGACCTTTCGCCGCTCCGCTCCGCCCGCGAAAAGCTCAGCGGCGGCGGCCGGCCCAGCGGCCCGATGAGCTTCCTGAAGGTTTATGACCAGGTCGCCAACGTCGTGAAATCCGGCGGCAAGACCCGGCGCGCGGCCAAGATGAACACGCTGCGCGACTGGCACGGTGACATCGAGGAGTTCATTGACGCCAAGCAAAAGGAGGAAAAGAAGGCCTGGGCGCTGATTGAACAGGGCTATGACGGCTCCTATAACGGGGACGCCTACGGCAGCGTGATGTATCAAAACGAAAACCTCTCGGTGCGCGCCAGCGATGAATTCATGCAGGCCGCGCTGGCGGGCAAGGAATGGCAGACGCGCGCGGTCACCACCGGCAAGCCATTGGAAAAGAAAGACGCGGCCAAGCTGCTCTACAAGATCGCCGAAGGCACATGGATTTGCGGCGACCCCGGCATGCAATACGACGGTGCCATCCAGAAATGGCACACCTGCAAGGGGACCGAGCCGATTCACTCCACCAATCCGTGCAGCGAATACGTCTTTCTCAACAACACGGCCTGCAATCTGGCGTCGCTGAATCTCATGAAGTTCAAACGCGAAGACGGCAAGTTCGAGGTCGAGCGTTTCAAAGCTGCCGTGCGTATCTTCATTACCGCACAGGAAATCATTGTGGACAATGCCAGCTATCCGACGAAGGAAATCACCGAAAATTCGCACATTTTCCGCACCCTGGGTCTTGGCTACGCGAACCTCGGTTCGCTCTGTATGAGCTACGGCCTGCCGTATGATAGCGATGAAGGCCGCGCACTCGCGGGCGCCATCACCGCCATCATGACCGGCCATGCTTACGAGCAGAGCGCAGAAATCGCCGCCGGCATCGGGCCGTTCCCGGGCTACCGTGACGCCCGCTGCGCGCACGTTTCCAAACCGCGCAAGCCGGATAATATCGAGTCCATGCTCGGTGTGATCCAGCTGCATCGCGACGCTGTGGAGGACATTCATCCGAGCGAAGAGTTCGGCTACCTCAAGCAGGAGGCGCGCAAGACCTGGGAAGGCGCGCTGGCCAGGGGTCGGCGGCATGGCTACCGCAACGCGCAGGTCACCGTTCTCGCGCCGACGGGCACCATCGCGTTTTTGATGGATTGTGACACGACCGGCGTCGAACCTGACATCGCGCTGGTCAAGTATAAGCTGCTGGCCGGCGGCGGCATGTTGAAGATTGTCAATCGCGGCGTGCCGGATGCGCTGCGCCGCCTCGGTTACGGCGAGGCGGAAATCAAGAACATCATCGCCCACATCGAAAACTTCGACACGATTGAAGACGTGGCGGAAAACGGCAAAACGGCGCGCAGCGGATTGAAGCCGGAGCATCTGGCTGTTTTTGACTGTGCGTTCAAGCCGTTTCGCGGCAAGCGCAGCATTCATTATCTGGCGCACTTGAAGATGATGGCCGCCGCGCAGCCATTCATCAGCGGCGCCATTTCCAAAACCGTCAACATGCCGAAGGAATGCACGGTGGAGGAAATCCGCGACACCTACGTGCAGGCGTGGAAGATGGGGCTCAAATGCGTGGCCATCTACCGCGACGGCTCGAAACGTTCGCAGCCGCTGAGCACCAAAAAAAGCAGTGACGGTTCCAGTGGCGCGGTCGCGGCCGAAGCTTCCGCGTTGGAAACCCGCCTCCAGGAACTGGAAGCCGAAGTGGCCGGGCTGCGCACCGAGGCCGGCAAACCACTGCGGCGCCGCCTGTCCGACACGCGCACGGCCGTCACGCACAAATTCGACATTGCCGGCCATGAAGGTTACATGACCGTGGGGTTATTTGAGGACGGCCAGCCGGGCGAATTGTTCATCACGATGGCCAAGGAAGGTTCGACGATCGGCGGTTTGATGGACAGCATCGGCACGCTCACCAGCATCGCCCTGCAATATGGCGTGCCGCTCGAAGCGCTCGTGAAGAAATTCGCGCACCAACGGTTCGAGCCGAGCGGGTTCACCAAAAACCCGGAAATCCGCAACGCGGCCTCCATCACCGACTACGTGTTCCGCTGGCTCGCGCTGCAATTCGTGCCCGGTTACCGTGAAAACATCGCCGCCGCGCGCAACCAACCGGAACTGGCCATGCCCGGCTTGATGGAAGAGTTAAAAAAAAAGGTGAACCGCCCGGTGCCTGAACTGCCGATTGCCGAGGAAAACGACGTGCTGGAAGTGAAAAGTGGCAACGGCAACGGCCATCACCCGCCCGCTGAGCGCAGCGTAAAAAGCCTGAGCGATTCCGTGGCGCACTTTCAAGAGGACGCGCCGACGTGTCCGAACTGTGGCCATGTGGCGGTGCGCAACGGCGCCTGTTACAAGTGTCTGAATTGTGGCGAGAGCCTCGGTTGCTCTTGAGGAACCGGGTAGTCACACCGGCCGGAGAATTTGTTTTCTCCGGCCTTTTCATTTTCCAGCACTTGATTATTCTGCGGCCATGAGCGACGGCAATTCTTTCATCCGCGAAGATCCCTGGCGCATCTTCCGCATCATGGCCGAGTTTGTGGATTCCTTCCAGACGCTGTCACAGGCCGGCCCGGCGGTCACGATTTTCGGCTCCGCGCGCATGCGCCCGAGCGACAAGTATTATCGCGCCGCGAGCGCCATTGCCAAAGGCCTGGCGCAGAACCACCTGGCCGTCATCACCGGCGGCGGTCCGGGCATCATGGAAGCCGCAAACAAGGGCGCGGCCCAGGGTGGCGGCAAATCCATCGGCCTCAATATTGAACTGCCCCACGAGCAAACCGGCAACCGCTTTGTCAACCTGCCGCTCCATTTTCATTACTTTTTCGCGCGCAAGGTTTGCTTTGCTAAATACAGCCTCGGTTTTGTCTTCATGCCCGGCGGGTTCGGCACGCTCGACGAATTTTTCGAAATCATCACGCTCGCCCAGACGGAGCGCATTCCGCAGTTTCCGCTCATCCTGTTCGGGCGCGAGCACTGGAGCGGACTGCTGCGCTGGCTCAAAGCCGAGCTGCAGGAAAAACACAAATTCATCAGCCCCGGCGACCTTGACCTCGTCAAGGTAACCGACACTCCGCAGGAGACCGTCGAAATCATTCTGGACTACGAACGCCGGGTCGGTCGTCCCAGTGTCATCCCCAGAGCGTTCGCCTGATTGAAGCATGCGGCCGCTGATTCAGGAAATTGCCACGGCCCACACGCCGGAATCGCTCGTCGACAATTTGCAGAACGTGCGCGGCGTCATTTTGCTGCGGACCTCGGCGTTTGACCTGCCCTCCGCGCGCTATTCGTTTGTCACGGTCAATCCGTTTCTTACGTTTCGTTCCTTCGGTTCGCGCTGCGAAATTGTAGCCGCGAATGTGAATTCGCGGACCGTTCCGGCGTTTGACAACGGCGGCTACGTCCAATTCGGCAATCCGTGGCAAATGCTGGACGCGTTGATGGCGCGGTTCGAGTTGCTGGACGAGATCGACCTGCCGTTTCCGCTGGGCGGCTGCTTCGGTTACTGGGGTTACGATTTGAAAAATTTCACCGAGCCGAAACTGCCGCGCCGCGCCGTTAACGACCTGGAATTGCCCGGTTGCCACGTCGGTTTTTATGACAGCCTGGTGGTTTTCGACCACCAACTCGGTACGGTGTGCATCATTTCCACTGGCCTCGAGGCCGACGGTTCACGTAGCGAAGCGCGGGCCGCCGAGCAAATGGAATTTTGGCGGACGCAACTGACAGCCGGAGCGCCGGTCTCCGACCCGGCGTGGACACGGACCAGAGCAAAACGCGCCGGGTCGGAGACCGGCGCTCCATCCTCAAACCTCTCGCGTTCCGGATTCTTAGCCATTGTCGAACGCGCCCAGAGTTATATCCGCGCCGGCGACATTTATCAGGCCAACCTCTCGCAACGGTTGACAGCGAAGCTACCACGGTGGGGCGAGGCTACTGACGAGCCGATTCATTCATCTACCATGCTGGCTCGCGGGGACGCTCGCCCCACCGAATTTTCCGGCTGGGAGTTATTCCAGCGCCTAAGTTCCGTTTCACCGGCACCATTTTCGGCGTTCCTCGACTGCGGCGATTTCCAGATTGCGTCATCGTCGCCGGAATTGTTTCTGCGTTTGAGTGCTTCGCATATTCAGACCAAGCCCATCAAAGGCACGCGCCCGCGCAACCTCGACCCCACCCGCGACGCGCAGCTCGCCTATGAGCTCCAAACCAGCGCCAAGGAACTTGCCGAACTGGTAATGATCACCGATTTGCAGCGCAATGATCTCGGCAAGGTTTGCGAGTTCGGTTCGGTTCAAGTGCCGGAGTTGGCCAAACTCAAAAAATTCGCCCAGGTGCAGCATCTGGTCTCAACGGTTGAAGGACGGTTACGGCCAGAGGTGACCCATTTTGCCGCTCTGGCCTCGTGTTTTCCGGGCGGCAGCATCACCGGGGCGCCGAAGTTTCGCGCGATGGAAATCATTGACGAACTGGAACCGATCGCGCGCGGGCCTTACTGCGGTTGCCATGGTTACCTCGGATTCAATCGCGAGAGCCAGTTGAGCATCACGATTCGCACGGCCATTTGCAAAGACGGACTTGCTCATTTCAACGTGGGCGCGGGCATCGTGGCCGACTCCAACCCGCAAGCGGAGTATGAGGAAACGCTCGCGAAGGCCGCCGGTTTTTTGGCGGCGCTTCGGATAAATTCTCCTTTATCCGGGTGTTGGGCGAATGCGCGCGGCTTGAATTCGTGAAGATTGGCGGAATTCGCGGGTTTTATTTCACCTTCTCCACCACCAGCATTTCGATGGGCATATTGGTGGGGAGGTGAAGTGCTGCCAACAGATAAAAAATCAGAATCTTTCAAGGCTGGCGTGGCAATTACTTCTATGACAACTGTCGTTGTGCCAGCTGTTATAAATGCCTGTTTTCGCCAAAACCGGACAACGTTTCCACAAAAATCTTTGCGTCTTTGCGTTGTCAATTCGTGAAAATTGGCAAAATTCGCGGAACATTTTTTTTCGCTCGCGGAATGGCTGAATTTGCGGTAGTTGAAAGCGCATAAGGAATACATGACCATTTTTCTCAACGGCCGGTTTGTCCCCGAAGCTGAAGCAGTTATTCCCGTCAACGACCGTGGTTTCATGTATGGTGACGGGCTTTTCGAGACCGTACGCGTCGTAAAGGGCCGGCCGTTCCGCCTGGCCCAGCACCTGGAGCGCATGACCCGCGGTGCGGATTTTTTGAAAATCAAACCGCCGTTTGCGCCGAAGGAATTGCAGGCCTTTGCGGAGGAACTGATTGAAACCAATCAAATGTCGGAGGCGATTCTGCGGGTGACGTTGACACGCGGGCCCGGTGAACGAGGCTACACGCCCAGGGCCGAAGGCCGGCCGACGCTGGTGATGACGTTGCATGTCGCGCCGCCGACGGAAAATCCCCTTCATTGGAGTTTGGTCACATCCTCGTTCCGGGTGTTGGCCGCTGATCCCCTGTCGTCCTTCAAAACCTTGAACAAGCTCACGCATGTTATGGCGCGCGCCGAGGCCGCCGGGCAGGGAGCGGATGAAGCATTGCTGATCAACACCAATGGCGAGGTGGCAGAGACTGCGAGCGGCAATGTCTTCTGGGTTTACCATGACAAGATTTGCACGACCCCGACGGGCCGCGGTGTGCTGCCGGGCGTCACGCGTGCAGTCGTGCTGGAAATCTGCCAGGCCCTTGGCCTGCTGACGAACAAGCGCGTCGTCAAACCCGGGGCATTGAAAAACTCCGAAGGCATCTTCATCACCCAAAGTGCGCTCGGCATCGTGCCGGTGGCAACCTTCGATGGCGAGCCCGTCGTATCCTCACCCCTGGTGGATCAAATTTTCAACGCGTATCGCGAATGGCTGACCAAATCCTATCCACCGATCCTGGACCAGGCCGCCTTCCGCGCTTGAATTGAAGGCGTGCCGCAGGATTAACCGCCGTTTGGCGATTTTATAATTTACATTAGTCACCATCAAATCGCCTTGAAGCCCTTGAAATCAGCGATGTCAGGGGCGTATTTTGAAGAAGGAAAGGGCGAAATCGGACAGGAAAGGCGTCGGCGGGCTTGAAGCCGTGGAGGCAATTTATGGTCGAAACGCGAAGCCAAAGGATGCAACGGGCCTTCTGCAAGCGGGAAAGCAAAGGCTCTCTCCGTTTTGCACACCCATCCTCAAAATCAGGAGGTCCTTATGATTGAAACTCGTGGTATTGATCCCTGTGCGGCCTTCATCAGCAGCCACCTGCCGTTCGCCGGCGGACTCGGCGTACACACGGAAAGCGCGGTCCATCGGGCAGTGACCATTTCCCGCCAAACCGGGTGTGGCGCATTGGTGGTTGCCGAGAAACTCGCACATTATCTGCAAGGCCATTCCAGAAACGCCGCACTCTGGACGGTTTTTGACCGCAACCTGATGGACAAGGTGCTGGAGGAACACAATCTGCCCGCCTGCCTGGCCAGGTTCCTGCCAGAGGACCGTGTTTCGGAGATCGAAAATTTCCTGGACGAAGTTTTTGAGGTGCATCCTCCGGCAGAAACCATCATTCGTCAAATCGCCGAGACGATGCTCGGGCTGGCCGCCTTGGGCAAGGTAATTCTGATTGGCCGTGGCGGCAACGTGATCACGGCCAGGTTGCCGAACGTGCTGCATGTGCGGTTGGTGGCTCCGTTCGAAAAGCGCGTCGAGCACGCTCACCAGTACTACAACATGACCCGAGCCGAGGCGCAAAAGTTCTGCCTCACCGAAGATCACGGCCGCGCCCGCTATCTGAAAAAGTATTTTAACGCCGACATTGACGACCCGCTGCTTTACCACCTGATTATCAATACCGGCCAGATGGATTACGATGCCGCCGCCAAACTCATTGGCGAAGCGGTTTTACATTCAGATTAAAGGACCGCCGCCGCGGCGGAACGGGAGCAATCCGCCCTCCGTTCCCAGTTCGACCTTGGGTTGGCGCGTTGCTTGTGGCTTAATTCCCGCGTGCCTCGCGACCCTCGACCTCGTTCTGCCCGCGTGCAACGTCAAAAGCGCGCGGGGTGGATATGGCTGTTGGTGCTGGCGGCGCTCGCGGTGGCGGCGTGGCTCTATTGGCGACATGAGCCTCCGAAGAAAATTACCCGGCCCCCAATCCCTCCGATCAAAAGAAAGGTGCAGCCGCTGACGCTGAGGCGCCAATCGCCGGGCGATTTTCCACGACCGGTTCATGGTGTGCTGGAGGCGCAAATCGCGCTGGCGCGCCGCGCGATTTCACCCGGCTCAATTGACAGTGCGCTCGGTTCCCAGACCCGTGAGGCGATCACGGTCTTTCAGCAAACGCAAAACCTGCCCCCGACCGGTCGGTTGGACACCAACACGTGCACGCAGCTCACGCTCGACGCGCCGGTGTTGAAGACCTACACCGTGACGACGAACGATCTGGCGCGCCTCCAACCGCTCGGCAAAACCTGGCTGGCCAAATCACAGCAGACGGCACTTGATTACGAAACGGAACTCGAATTGGTGGCCGAAAAGAGCCATTCGAACCCCAAATTGATTCAGCGGCTCAACCCGACGGTAAACTGGACCAACCTTGCGCCGGGCACGCTTTTAAAGATCCCCGATGTGCATTACCCTGTGCCGGCGGACAAGGCCGCGTTTGTGGTCATCCATCTCGACGGAAAATTTCTGGAGGCCTTCGGTTTGGAAACGAATCTGCTCGCGCATTTTCCGTGCAGCATTGCGGCGCTCGTCGAGAAGCGGCCGGTGGGCGAATTGCACGTCGTTGTCATCGCACCAAACCCGAATTACACCGTGGATCCGGAACTTTTTCCCGAATCCCCGGAGTTGCAGGCCGTCGGCCACAAACTGATTCTGCCGCCCGGGCCGAATAACCCCGTCGGCGTGGCGTGGATTGGCCTGGACAAAACCGGTTACGGCATTCATGGCACGCCTGTCCCGGAGCAGGTTGGCCGCACGGAATCGCACGGCTGTTTCCGGCTGGCGAACTGGGACGCGGAATATCTGATGCAGCTGGCGTGGACGGGCATGCCGGTGCTGGTGGAGCCGTGACCGGGAATTGGACTTGCGCCCGGCCGGTGCCCGGATTAAAAGTCCGTCGCCAGACTCGACGATGGCATGTGCCGGTCGGAAGCCTGTTGCTTGGACGACGAGCAAACATGGATCGTGTCCTGGACCGCTGCGGGCTGAATTAACATAGTGATGTCCCCCAAGCCGAACCCGTCGGGCGATTCCAAAATGCCGCCCAAATTATCATTGCCGGGCGGTACGCTTTGACCTAATGGTTAAGCAAACTGAACAAAGGAAAAATATGGCTATGGGATTGATTTTTGTCGTTATCGTGCTGGTGGTGTTGATCGGCCTTGTTGGCTTCTTCATCGGCGGTTACAATAAACTCGTCACCCTGCGCAACCGCTTCAAAAACGCCTACGCGCAAATTGACGTGCAACTGAAGCGCCGCTACGACTTGATTCCCAATCTGGTCGAAACGGCCAAGGGCTACATCAAGCACGAGCGTGAGACGCTCGAGGCCGTGACCAAGGCGCGCAACATCGCCTACGCGGCGTCGCAGGCCGCCGCCGCCAATCCCGGCGAATCCGGCGCCATGAAGAATCTGGTCTCCGCCGAAGGCGGCCTGGCCGGCACCCTCAGCCGCCTGATGATGGTCTCTGAATCGTATCCCGATTTGAAGGCCAACCAGAACATGATGCAGCTCAGCGAGGAGTTGACCTCGACGGAAAATAAAATTTCCTTTGCCCGGCAGGCCTACAACGACTCGGTGATGACCTATAACACGGACCGGGAAGTTTTTCCCAGCAATCTCATCGCCGGCATGTTCAACTTCGGCCCGGCGGAACTGTTCGTCATTGATAAACCGGAACAAAAGGACGCCCCCAAAGTTTCCTTCACGTGAGTTTTTGCCGAAACAGAAAATTTGCGATTTGCGATTTGCGATTTACGCGCCGTCATGAATTGTTTGGCGCCTCGTAAATCGTAAATCCAATATCGTAAATGCCGATGGATTTTTTCCAGCAACAGGATAAGGCCCACCGCAAAACGAAATGGCTCGTCATTTACTTCGCGATGGCCGTTGCCGCGATGATCGCTGCCATTTATGTCGCGGCTCTGGTGATTTTTTCCGGCGTCCAGGCGCATCAGGAGCGCAGTGATTATGGGCAGGAGGCGCCGCAGTTTGCTGTCTGGAACCCGCAGATTTTTTTCGGGGTCAGCTTGGCCACGCTCGCCATCATCGCCATCGGCAGCCTCTACAAAACCTCGTCGCTCGCCGCCGGCGGCAGCGCGGTCTCGGAAATGATGGGTGGCCGGCTCCTCAGCCCCAATGCCACCGATCCGGACGAACGCAAGCTGCTCAACGTCGTGGAGGAAATGGCCATCGCCTCCGGCGTGCCCGTGCCGCAGGTTTACGTCATGGACGAGGAGGACGGCATCAATGCCTTTGCCGCCGGCCACAAACCCGGCGATGCCACCGTCACCGTCACCCGCGGCTGCATGAAACTGCTTTCGCGTGACGAACTGCAGGGCGTCATCGGCCACGAATTCAGCCACATTCTGAACGGCGACATGCGGCTGAACCTCCGTCTCATGGGCATCATCTTTGGCATCCTTTGCCTCGCCGTCATCGGCCGGGTGCTGCTGCAAACGTCGCGCGGCGGCGGGCGTGGCCGCGGCCAGAATCCGTTGCCGCTGCTGGGCCTGGTGTTATTGCTCATCGGCTACGTCGGCGTTTTTTTTGGACGGCTCATCCAGGCCGCGGTCAGCCGCCAGCGCGAATTTCTCGCCGACGCCTCCTCGGTCCAATTCACGCGCAACCCGGGAGGCATCACCGGCGCGCTGAAAAAAATCGGCGGCCTCGGCGAAACCGGCTCGCGCATCAGCCACGCCCATGCCGAGGAATTGTCCCACATGTTCTTCGGCAATGGCGTTTCCGAACCGTTCATCGGCCTGCTCGAAACCCATCCGCCCCTCGTCCAGCGCATCCGCATCTTTGACCCGAACTTTGACGGGAAATTTCCTTACGTCCGTTACGACGGGCGCGATCAGCCGCCTGAGGAAATCGCCAAACCGAAGCGCCAGCCCATGCCCAATCTTTTTGGCACCGTGCTGGGCGGCGCGATCCTCGCCTCCGGAGACGTCGAAAGGCCGCCGGTGATGTGGTCGCACTCGGTGCTGCCGAATCTGGGCAACCCCACGCCGCTGCATCTGAAATACGCCGAGCAATTGCGCGATTCACTGCCCGACAATGTCAAGGCCGCCGCGCGCGAACCGCTCGATGCCGTTGCGCTCATTTACGCCATGCTGTTGAGCAACGATGACCAAACACGCACAACCCAGCTTGCGGAGCTCGCCAAACGCATTGATCCCGCGATTTGTCAGAAAACCGCTGCGCTCTACCCGGATGTTTCAAAAGCGGCCGCCCATGCGCATTTGCCGATGATTAATCTGGCGCTGGGCGCGTTGCGGAATTTGACAGCCGACCAGTACACGCAGTTTTCACAGGCGCTCCAGTGGCTTGTCCAAAGCGATGGGAAGCTCGAATTGTTTGAATTCGCCATCCAAAAAATCATCCTGCATCACCTCGTGCCGCAATTTGGCCAGGCGCCCCGCGCGGTGGTGCAGTATTATTCCCTGAAACCGCTGGCGCCGGATTGCGCCGTGCTGCTGTCGGCGCTGGCGAACGTCGGCAGCATTGACGCTGCGGAAATTCAAAAGGCGTTTGCGACCGGCATGCCCTATTTGCGCGCACCGGATGAAACCCGGCTGGTGTTGTTGCCGCGCGAACAATGCGGCGTTAAGGAAATTGACCCGGCGCTGAATCGCCTGGCCCAGGCGGCGCCGTTGATCAAAAAGAACCTGCTCGAGGCCTGCATCCATACCATCGGCACCGACGGCGTCATTCTGGAGGCGGAAGCCGAACTGCTTCGGGCGATTGCCGATACGCTGGATTGTCCCATGCCGCCGTTTGTGGCAGCAGAGTAAGGCAAAATGCGGATCAACCGCCGACAATTCCTGCAGACCGCAAGCGCGGGGGGATTGATGCTCGCGACCGCTCCACTGCCGGCGTTTGGGGATCTGACCAGTCGCATTGATCGGCGTGCCCTTGTCCGCCGGCACAATCCGCTTGTAACACAATTCGATCCCTTCTCCGCACTCTCCGTCGGCAACGGCGAATTTGCCTTTACCGCCGATGTGACCGGACTGCAAACCCTTTCCACCGAATGCGAGAAACCATTTCCGCTCTGCACCACGTCGCATTGGGCGTGGCATGCAACGCCGTTACCCGCAGGCCTCGACCCGAAAGATTTCCAATACAAAGGTTACGAAACTTATGGCCGGACGGTAGGCTACGCGACCGACGCAACCGGCCAGGAACCGCTTTTTAACTGGCTACGGGAGAATCCGCACCGATTTCATCTCGGCCGGATCGGGTTTGAATTGAAGAAATTCAACGGCTCGCCGGTGACGCCCGGCGACTTGAAAAGCATCCGCCAGACGCTGGACCTCTGGAGCGGCTTGTTGGAAAGCAGTTTTGAATTTGAGGGCCGGCCGGTTCGCGTTCACACCTGCTGCCATCCCGACCTCGACCTGATTGCAGTGCGTATTGAATCGCCGCTCTTGGTGGAAGGCCGGCTACTGGTGCGCCTCGGGTTTCCCTATGCCTCGTCAGGCATGAGCATGGCCGATTGGAGTCATCCGGAACGGCACATGACCACCCTCGCACGCCCGGCAATAAACCGCGCCGATTTCGCCCGTAAACTGGATGCCACCAAATACGCCGTCCGTCTGCAATGGAACGACGGCGCGGCATTGGCGCAACGCGCGGAACATGAATTTCTGTTGGGCGCGAAAACCGATCCCGCGCTTGAATTTGTCTGTCTTTTTTCGCCAAAACCGTTTTCTGGAAAACTGCCGGACGTTGCCCGGACCCAATCCGCCGCTGAAAAGCACTGGCGCCAATTCTGGAATGACGGTGGGGCGGTTGACCTGAGCGGGAGCACTGACCCGCGCGCTGCCGAATTGGAGCGGCGGATTGTGCTTTCGCTCTACAACACGGCATTGCACTGCGCCGGTTCGCTGCCATCGGCGGAAACCGGGCTGTTGTGCAACAGTTGGTACGGAAAATTCCACCTGGAGATGCACTGGTGGCACTGCGTCCATTTCACCGCGTGGAACCGTTTCAAGTTGTTCGAAAACAGCCTGGCGTTTTACGAACACATCCTGCCGCTGGCAGGTGAAACGGCGCAACACCAGGGTTATCGTGGTGCGCGCTGGCCAAAAATGATTGGCCCCGATGGGCACGATTCGCCCTCGTCCATCGGCCCGTTACTCATCTGGCAACAACCGCATCCGATTTATTACGCCGAACTTTCCTATCGCGAACAGCCAGGCCAAAAGACTTTGGCGCGCTGGCGGGAAATCGTTTTTGAATCGGCGGAATTCATGGCTGCCTACGCCGAGTTTGTTCCAAAGCGAAATCAATTCGTCCTGGGTCCGCCGTTGAAAACCGTTTCCGAAAACACCGACCCGCTGACGACCAGCAACCCGACGTTTGAATTGGCTTACTGGCGATTTGGCCTGCGCGTGGCCCAAACCTGGCGCGAGCGGCTGGGTTTGCCCCGGGAACCGCATTGGGACCGGGTCTTGAAGAATCTTTCGCCGCTGCCCGTCCAGGACGGCGTTTACCTGATGCAGGAAGGCATGACTGACACTTACACGAAATGGAATTGGGAGCATCCGGCGTTGCTCGGTGCGTTGGGCATGCAGTCCGGTAGCGGGGTGGACGCCGACATCATGCGCCGCACGGCACGCCAGGTCCGGGACACCTGGCAATGGGATCGCTCGTGGGGCTGGGATTTCCCGATGGCCGCGATGGCTGCCGCGCGCACCGGGCAGCCGGAACTGGCATTGGATTTCCTTCTGCTTGACGCACCAAAAAACCGTTATTTGCCCAACGGCCATAATTTCCAGCGAACTAATTTGCCTGCGTACTTGCCGGGCAACGGCGGATTGCTTGGGGCCGTAGCCATGATGTGCGCCGGTTGGACCGGCGGGCCGAACGAATCCGCGCCCGGCTTTCCCAGGAACGGCCATTGGTCTGTTCGTTACAAGAACCTGCGGCAGTGGATGTAATACTGATAAGCGATCAAAGTGGGACGAAAGCCTTGGTTGAGATCGAATATTCTGGCAACGCGCCCCTCGCCCCATCCCTCTCCCCCGGTTGGGAACGGGGGAGAGGGTGCCCGGCTTGTCGCGTCGGAGCGTGCGAAGGCGGAAGGGCGGGTGAGGGGGTGCGTTAATTGGTTTGTACTATTTTGTACGCAATTCAGTGTAGCGGGTGACAAGCAACGAGTGGCACATGATGCGACCTTTATCGTCGCCCGTCACTCGCGGACCGTCGCTTTCAATTGCGTTTTGAACGCCTCCACGATTTTCGCGTGCGCCGCGTTCACTTCGGCGTCGGTCAAGGTTTTTTCCGGCGAGCGGTAGGTGAAGGCGTACGCCAGGCTTTTTTGTCCTTCGGGAACATTTTTCCCACGGAACACATCAAACAATTCGACGCCTTCGAGATTCGACGGCCTGGCTTGTTTGACCGTCTGCAACACCGCATCGTGGGTCGTGCCTTCCGGCACGAGCATCGCCACGTCGCGCCGGATGGCCGGGAACTGCGGCAGTGGCTTGAACGACTTGTTCGGATTTCGCCGCGCCAGCAGCTGATCGAGATTCAATTCCGCAAGAAAAACCGCGTCACGCAAATCGTATTTTTTGGCGAGGGTCGGCAGCAATTGACCGCAACAGCCCAACTGTAATTTGTCGCCGAGCAAAACCGTCGCTGCTTCCAAAAACTTATCCGAGGCGTGTTCCCAGCAGTGATAATTGATGCCACGCAAACCAAACTGTTCCAGAAATCCCTCGATAAGTCCTTTCAAATCATAAATGTCGCACTTTGCATCGCGCTCGCATCCACTCCAGAAGGACACAGCACGCTGGCCCGTGATGGCGATGGCGATGCGCCGCTCTTCGTCCGTCTGCCCGTTTACATTCGTAAAGACGCGGCCAACTTCGAAGAGCGCCACGTCATAGTTCTTCCGGCTGACGTTGTGCCGCAAAGCATGAATTAAACCAGGCAGCAGACTCGGCCGCAGTACATCCATGTCACTGCTTAATGGATTCGCCAGCATCACGGCGGATTCCGCATTCCGACCTCCGAACTCCGCACTTGAAATCAAGGTCTGTCCTTGTGCCTCATGCAATCCCAAGCCACTCAAAATCCGCCGCGCCTCGGCAATCTGGTCGTGGACCGAATCAAATTCATTCGTGCCGATGGCGCCGCGCGGCCGCGTGGCGGGAATCTTTTCGACGCCGTGCAAGCGGGCGATTTCCTCGATCAAATCCACTTCGCGCTTCAAATCCACGCGGAAGGTGGGAACCTGGAATGTCGCCGGCTCCGACGGGCTGCTCGCGCCGACGGGCCGGGCCTGGCGATGGACCTGCTTCAACCCAAGCTGGCCCAGATAGAATTCGCACTCCTCGGGCTGCAAATGAATACCGAGCAATTCATTGACCTTGTGATGACGTAACGTCACCTGTTTCGGTTCGGCCGGTTTGGGATACACATCCACGACACCTTCCGCCGGCTGGCCGCCGGCGGTTTCCAGGACCAATTGCGCCGCGCGCTGGCTCGCCCAGCCGCAAATGCCGATGTCGGCGCCGCGCTCAAAACGGTAACTGGATTCGCTGCGCAAGCCGAGTGCCTTGCTGGTGCGCCGGATGTTCGTCGGCGAGAAATAGGCGCTCTCGATGAGCACGTCCGCGGTCTTTTCGTTGATTTCGGTGTTCTGGCCGCCCATGATGCCGGCCAGCGCGATGCCTGTCTCCTCATCGGCGATGAGCAGGTTTTCCGCGGCAAGTTTGTGCTTCTGGCCGTCCAGCGTGATGAATTCCTCGCCGGCCTTCGCGCGGCGGATGACGATGGTTGGCTTGTAGCCGCCGTCGTTGGACGGCGCATTCTTCCCATCCGCGATTTGCGCCGACTCACGTCGGCGGCTACAGGAGATCAAATGATAATCAAAGGCGTGCAGCGGCTGGCCGGTTTCCAGCATGACGTAGTTCGTTACGTCCACGACGTTGTTGATGCTCCGAATTCCCACCCTTTCCAAGGTGGTTCGGAGCCAATCCGGGCTGGGCCCGATTTTTACGCCTTTTATGACGCGCGCCGTGTAACGCGGACAAAGCTCGGCATCTTCGATTCTCACCGATACCAGGCTTTCGGTTCTGATTTCTGACTTTTGACTTCTGACTTCCGGCATTTTCAGCTTGTTCCCTGTTACCGCCGCGATTTCGCGGGCGATGCCGATGACACTGTTCCAATCCGGCCGGTTCGGCGTGATTTCCAGATCATAAACCACGTCGCCACCCGCGCGGCCGAGATATTCAGCAAACGATTTGCCAATCGGGGCGTCCTTGGGAAGAATCAGCAGGCCGTCCACCTTGTCCGGCAGGCCAAGTTCCTGGGGCGAACACATCATGCCGTGGCTGGTGATGCCAAACACCTTGCGTTCCTTGATGACGAACGGCTCCTTTTCACCGGGTTTCAGCGGCAGCGCGAAGTTCGGCAGGATGAGCGGCACCTTGTCACCCACGTTGTGGTTCTGCGCGCCGCAAATGATGGTGCGCTCGCCTTTGCCGTCGTTGACCTTGCAGACGGAGAGCTTATCCGAGCCGGGCACCTTGTCCTTGGTGAGGATTTGCGCGATGACAATGCCCTCAAACTCGCCGCCGATTTTGTGGACGTTTTCGGCTTCGAGTCCGAGCATGGTCAGCCGCCCGGTCAATTCCCCGGGTGACCAGTCGAAATCAACGTATTGTTTCAGCCAGTTAAAGGTGACTTTCATGAAATTAAGTTTTTGACTTCAAATAATTGATAAATGCTGAACAGGTCACGAGAAAGAAATCTTAAGCAAGTCGTCTATGTTTTCAAATTGGACGGTTTCGCGAATTGGCTTATACCCTTTTCTTTGGCTAAACGAGGCCATCAAAATAAAATTGTATCAAAAACCTCACGTCGTTTTCGTAGAAAAGGCGGACGTCGTTAATGTCGCAGCGTGTCATAGTCTTTGCGCGATGGGCAGAATTTTGTCGAAGTGACCGTCGCAATGTTCCAGATCCAGGCCGTGTTCGGCGGCACAGGCGGCGATCACGATATCGGCTGACGTTGCCGTGATTCCCTTCTCCCGGCCGCGCCGCGCCAGCAGGCGGGCTTTGGCCCAAACCTGCCCGTTAACCGAATAAAGCCGCACTTCCGCTTCCAATTCTTCCAAGGCTTTCTTTTCGACGTGCCCTTGCGCGCCGTTCCAGAGTTCAACCAGCGTCAATTCACACCACGCGGCGTCGCCACGAGCGAGCAAGGTTTTCACGCGCCCGCTTGGCTCGCTGCTCCGTCCGCGCAAAAACTCAATCCAGCTCGATGCGTCCACCAACGTCATCGGGCAGCCCCCCATTTGTGGTCTTCCCGCATCCGCCGTAAATTCGTCTGCGTCATAAAATCAGGACAGGAACCTTGGAGTCGTTCCGCCAATGCCTCCAATCGGCGGCGGCGGTTGAATTCACCGACGGCAGTGACAACGGCTTCCCGTTTTGTCCTGGCCCCGGTGTGTTTGATGGTTTCCGCCAAAAGCTTTTCTGGAATATCAATTGTTGTTTTCATGCTTCCAAAATAGTCCACATTGGAATCCTGTCAATGCTGTGGTGGAATCCTAAAACTGCCTCAAGAATCGCACGTCGTTTTCGTAAAACAACCGGATGTCGTTGATGCCGTACCGAATCATGGCGATGCGTTCGATGCCAAAGCCGAATGCCCAGCCGGTCCAGATTTCGGGGTCGTAACCGACGTTCTCAAACACCTGCGGGTGCACCATGCCGCACCCGGCGATTTCCAGCCAGTCTTCGCCCAGCTTCTTCACGAGCGCGTTGCTGAAATCGATCTCGAAGCTCGGCTCGGTGTAGCTGAAATAGTGCGGGCGAAACCGGATTTTCGTCTCCTCGCCGAGCAGTTCCTTGAAGACAAATTCCACCGTACCTTTGAGATCACCGACGGTGACGTTTTTGTCCACGTAAAGCCCTTCGATCTGCTGGAACGTCGGATTGTGGGTGGCATCGGCGTTGTCCCGGCGATAAACGCGGCCTGGCACAATGATGCGAATCGGGGGTGGTTGCTTTTCCATCACGCGGATTTGGACGGAGGAGGTATGAGTCCGCAGGAGGAATGGTTTGGGACCGCCCTCACCCCGGCCCGCTCCCCCGGGAGAGGGAGAAGCCATTGCCGCGCCACCCTCTCCTGCTCCTGCGTGCGCGGGGGATGCATGCGTCGCGCGGCTGGCGACATAGAATGTGTCCTGGGTATCCCTGGCAGGATGATCGGCGGGCGTGTTGAGCGCGTCGAAGCAGTGGTATTCGTCCTCGATTTCCGGGCCGTCGGCGACGGCGAAACCAATCTTGCGGAAGCTGCGGACGATGTCCTCGGTTACTTGCGTGAGCGGATGGAGCTTGCCCGGGGCACGGCGGCGGCCGGGTGCGCTGAAATCGGTTGGTTCCCCGGGCAACGCGGCTTTTAATTCCAGTTCTTCGCGACGAGCCGCCAGGGCGGTTTCCAGTTCGACCTTGGCGGCGTTGATGGCCTTGCCGGCGGCGGGTTTTTCCTCCCGCGACAGCGTGCCGAGCTGCTTCATGAACGCGGTGAACCTGCCGTGCGGCCCGACCCACGCGCCTTTGCTTTGTTCGAGCGCGGCGAGGTCGGGCGCAGATTTTAATTCGGCCAAGGCCGCTTGCTTCAATGGTTCAATTTCGTCGAGGAGTCCGGCCATAAAATTTCAAAAAGTTTAGCCACAAAAAGGCACAAAAGACACAAAGAAAATTCCCGCAGCTCGCAGTGCAGGTTGACAACCTGCTGTTTCGCCGACTGGCAGTCGGCCAGACGCTTGTGGTTCCTACAATGCGCAGATTGCCAATCTGCGCTACCAAGCAAAACGGGCGGTCCTTTTCAGGCCGCCCGCTGGTTGAATTCAAATTGAGATTTTGCTTACGCTTTTGCCAGAGTGGCGCCGGGTTTGCCCTTGAGCGCGTTTTTGGCGAGATTGGCCAATTCGGTGAAAGCGGCGGCGTCGGTCGCGGCGATATCGGCGAGCACTTTGCGGTCCAGCGCGCATTGGGCGGCTTTCAGGCCTTCGATGAGGCGGCTATACGTCAGACCGGCGGCGCGGGCGGCGGCGTTGATGCGGACCTGCCAGAGGTAACGGAACAAGCGTTTTTTCCGGCGGCGGTCACGATAGGCGTACTGGCGGCCGTGGTCCACGGCGTCGGACGCGTAGCGATACAGTTTCGAGCGGCGCATCCGGTAGCCTTTGGCGGCGCGGATCATCCGGGTGCGGCGTTTGCGGGAAGCGGGGGCGTTGGTAACTCGCATAAAATTTGGCGGCTGGGAGTTGAGAAAATCAGTGGCTGAAAGGCAAACTTTGGGTGATGCGGTAAGCGTCGGTCGGATCCACGCCGGTCAGGCCGCGCAGCGAACGGCGCCGTTTGGGATTTTTGGATTGCGCCAGATGGCGCCGGCCCGCGCTGGAGCGCAGAACCTTTCCGCGGGCCGTCAGCTTGAAGCGTTTGGCCACGGACTTTTTGGTTTTGATGCCTTTGGGACGTCGCATAAAATCTTAAAATCTCGATTGCAAAAGAGCGCGAACTATACGCCAGGGGGGCGGTGGTGGCAAGCGATTTTTAAGGCCAAAATCGGGCGGCGTGGCTTGCCAGAGTTCCGGGGGTCACTTATTTTTCGGTCCGATGAAATATCGTCGTTTTGGGCGGACGGAACTGGCCATGCCGGTGATTTCCTGCGGCGGGATGCGTTATCAGTTCAAGTGGCAGGATGTGGCACCAGGGGGAATCCCGCGCGAAAACCAGGAAAACCTCGAGGCCACCATCCACCGCGCGCTGGACCTCGGCATCAATCACATCGAGACGGCCCGCGGCTACGGCACCTCGGAAATGCAACTCGGCAACGTCCTGCCGAAGTTGCCGCGGGAAAAAATCATCGTTCAGACCAAAATCAAGCCTTACCCCGCGTCGCAGGAGTTTCTCAAGGACTTTGAGGCTTCGCTGAAATACCTGAAGCTGGATTACGTGGACCTGCTTTCCCTGCATGGGGTCAATAATCGCGAGCTCCTGGACTGGTCGTTGAAGAAAGATGGTTGTCTGGCCGCCGCCCGGCAGTTGCAGCGGGAAGGCCGCGCGCGGTTCGTCGGTTTCTCCACCCACGCGACCACCGATGTCATCCTGGATGCCGTGAACAGCGGCGGGTTCGATTACCTGAATGTGCACTGGTATTTCGTGAATGATTTGAACCGGGCGGCGGTGATGGCGGCGCACCGGCTGGACATGGGCGTATTCATCATCAGCCCGAACGACAAGGGCGGAAAACTCTATGAGCCGCCGAAAAAGCTGGTGGAACTTTGCGCGCCGCTGACGCCCATGGAGTTCAACGACCTTTATTGTCTGGCGCGGAAGGAAGTTCACACTTTGAGCTGTGGCGCGGCCCGGCCGACGGATTTTGACGAGCATATCCGGGCCCTGAAATATTACGACCGGATTCCGGAAACGATTGCGCCGATAGAACGGCGGTTGCGCGCGGAAATGGAACGCGTGCTCGGCGCGGATTGGTGCGGGCGGTGGTTCGAGGGCCTGCCCAATTTTGGGGACGTGCCCGGCGAGATCAACGTATCGGAAATTTTGCGGCTGTGGACCTATGCCAGGTCGCTCGATTTGGTCGCGTGGGGCAAGATGCGCTACAACCTGCTGGGCCAGGCCGAGCACTGGTTTCCCGGCCAGAACGCGGCGAAGGTCCGGGAACTGGATTTGCAGACCGCGATTCAACACAGCCCGTTTGCCGGCCGGATTCCCGGAATTCTGGAGGAGGCGCACCGGATGTTGTTCGAGAAACCGGTGCAGCGGCTCAGTGCCGGTTAAAATGACCCGCTACGGGCTGTTGGTGGTAATCGTCAACGCCGGCACGGCCGAAGTATCCACCTTGTTCATATCAATGGGGGCACCGGCGTTGAGCTGGGCGAGAATGGCCGCCGTCAAATCGTTTTGACCATCGGTGTAAAGCACCACCGGTGTTTGATTGGCGTTATTGGATGCGGTGTCCACCACCATGGTGTAGCCGGCAGCCTTGGCCTTGGTGCTCACCGCCGCCGTGATTTCCTTGATAATATCGGTGCGCATCCGTTGGGTTTGGGCGCCCAGGGTCGCCTGGGCCTGGCGCTCAAATTGCACGATGGCCGTTTGCGAATCCTTGATCTCGGCGTATTTGTCAGCTGCAGCCTGCTTGCGCTTGTCGCGCTCATCCGCCGAGATGGCCTGGTCGGCGGCTGCGTCCAGCAATTTTTGATATGCCTCCCGGTCTTTCTGCAAATTATCAAGGAAACCGCGGTCTTCCTTGTCCAGTTCGACCTTGCGGTCATTGAGCGCGGTTTCGGCCTGCTTGGTTTTCCAATAACCGTCAAAGAGCTTGCGCATGTCCACCGTGGCGATCTTCTGCTGCGCCCAGGCGGAACTGCTTAAAAACGACAGCAACAAAACCATCGGAAAAATAATTCGCAAAACGCGTTTCATGGGAATAAGAAAACAGAATTTTCAGTCGTCGCCAACTGAAAACTGGCGGGCGCGGACCCCGGCCTCCAGTCATGGTTATTGCATTTGCAGGAGGTAAAACAGCTGTGGTGCGTCGGTGGGTGCGATGTTGGTGAACACAAACTGGCCCTGGCTGCCGAATTGATTGGTCGCCACCGGTGTCCAGAGCGTCGGCGGTATCGCCAGGTTGGTCGAAGTCAGCACGGTATAGGAGCCGCTGTTGGTGCCGCCGACCCCGCTCAAGATGAAACCACCGTTGGTACCGGCCGTGATACCCCTGAAAAGCGGCGCCGTCAGCACCGTCAAGACCGCGGGTGGCGAACTGGTTACCGACCCGACACTGTTTGTCACAATGACCGTATAGCCTCCGTCATCACTGGTTTGTGCGTTGGAGAGAATGAGTGCGGAGTTGGTCACACCACTGAGGTGCCCTCCGTTGACCAGGCTGGTTCCATTCATTTGCCAGCGATAACTTAACGGCGCCAGTCCGACCGCGGTGACCGCAAAGGTCACCGTTGCTCCCAGGCCCACGGTCTGGTTTGTGGGTGGCACAGTAATCGTCGGTAGAGACACCACCGTCAGAACGGCATTGGAGCTGGCCAACGATCCCCAAGGGGTTGTGACGACAACCCAGTAGGTTCCGTCGTCGTTCGTCCCGGCGTTGTTGATCGTCAGAGTAAAGCTATTGCTTTCGCCACTAATGCGGCCGCCATTGATCAAGTTCGTCCCGTCTTTCAGCCATTGAGCAGTGGCAGGCTGTTGGAATGTCGCGTTAAAATTGAATTGGGCGGTCGAACCTGTTCCTACCGTTTGACTGTTCGGTTGCTGCGTAAACACCGTCGGGATATTTGTCACCGTCAGCGTGGCAACGGAACTGGTCACCGACCCTGCGTAATTGGTGATGATGACCTGATAGTTCCCGCTGTCGTTTGTTTCCGGACAGCTGATCGTCAGAATGGCGTTGGTTGCGCCACTGATATGCCTTCCCCCGCCCAGCAGGTTCGTGCCGCCATTCACCAGATTTGTCCATACCAGGTTGGTTCCCTGGAACTGCCACTGGTAACTCAAGGGTGGCGTTCCGGTTACACCGACCACCAGGCTGGCGCTTGAGACTCCGAAAAAGCTCGAAGTGCCGGCGGACACCACCTGATTCGTCGGCTGGTTGGTAATCTCCACCGGCTGCACGGTCCAAAGGATTTTGGCCAGGAAGGCGTCGCTGGGGCCATCGAGGGAGGACTGCCTTGTACCAAACACCGGGAAATCGGGTGAGGCAGTCTGGCCGGCAAGGTAAACATTGGTCAGAGAATCCACCGCGACGCCGTAGCCGAAATCATTGCCGGAGCCGCCCAGATACCCCGAAAAGAGAACGGAGGTGGCATTGGTATTGAACGCGATGATAAAGGCGTCGCTGCCGCCGGCATTCGTCGTGTGAAGCAGACCGGGTGTGTTGACAGCCGGGAAATTGGTTGTGGAGGAGGCGCCCACCACGAAGACGTTGCCGGAGGCATCCAACGTCACGCCATAGCCAACGTCCATGCCGAAATTGGTGCCGCCAAAAACCGTTGAGTAGCCGATGGCCGCATTCGAGCCGCTCCAGGTGACCTGCGTCAGGAAGGCATTGGTAAGGAGCGGGGTAATCAAGCTGGTATTGTTGGTCAGGCCATTATACAAACCGGCGACATTGGTGAGGGTGTTGGGAAAATTGGTGGAAACCGTCCAGCCGGTCACATACGCGTGGCCCGCCCCATCCACCGCGATGCCGTTGGCAACGTCGCTGTTCGTCCCGCCCAGGAAAGTGGAATAGATCAGACTGGTGCAGCCCGGAGCGAATTTGGCGACAAAGGCGTCGTCGGCTGAAGTCAGGTTTGTCGTGCCATTGAGCAAATAACCGTTGAAGAAATTGGTGATCAAGACCTGGTTGGTGGGTGCGGCGTTGGTGGTGAACATCACGGAGACAAACTGCTGTTGCACGGCATTGGTTGTGGGAAAATTGGTTGAAGCAGCGAGACCCGTCACATAGACATTATTTGAAAGGTCAACCGCTATGCCATCGCCTTGATCGAAATTGGTGCCACCGAGGTAGGAGGAATAGAGCAAATTTGTGCCGTCGGCGCCGATTTCGGTCACAAACGCATTCGCGTTGAAATAGGCCTGATAAGCCCAATTGGTGACCGCCAGATTCTTTTGGAACGCGTTGGGGGACGTGGGGAAATTGGTCGAGTAAGAGACCCCGGTCACGTAAGCGTCCCCGGAAGCATCTACGGCGATACCGATGCCCGCATCTGTGGCAGACCCCCCCAGATACGTGGAATAGACCAGATTTGAGCCGTTGGGGCTTAATTCTGCGACGAAGGCATCTGCCGGGTAATAACCGGTTGGCTCCACTATTCCACTGATGTGCAAGGAGTTGGAGAGTCCTTCCACCCCGCCGGCAACGGTATTGGTGACCGGAAAATTTGGTGAATCGGTAAAGCCGGTTACATAAACATCACCCGCCGCGTCAACCGCCAGCGCATAAGCAGCGTCGTCCGCACTGCCGCCCAAATAGGTCAGATAAACAAGGTTCGTACCCAGATTGTCAAACTTGGCCACGAAGGCGTCACCGATGATGCTGCCGCCGGCGAAATTCGTTTGATAGCCCCTGGGATGGCTGTTGGCGGGAAATTGGGACGAGAGCGTTTGCCCGGCAATATAAATAAAACCGTTGGTGTCCAAGGCGACGGACGAGGCGGTCTCACTGGAATTGCCGCCAAAATAGGTCGAGAAACTCAATATCGGGTCAATCACCAACGGCAGTTTTTGATCATATTTTCCAACGGCGAAGGCAATCGTGTGCGCATCCACCAGCCGATAGCCGCCGCGGATGGCTTGACGTTGGCCTCCCGGTGTCTGGTAAATCACCGGCGCCGGTTGTCGAATTTCGCTCCCGCCCACCGCCAGAATCAGTTCTCCCCGGGCGCCGATTGAAATTTTGTCCACACCGTTGAATTGAATCTTTATCGCCTCCGGGTCGGCGCCCGGCGCAATATTGAAATCATATTCAAGCTGCTGCTGGTTGCCGTAGTACACCAGATTGATGCCGGGATAAAGCTGTTCGACCCGCACCTGCGCAAACGTGGCCACACCGGTATGCCACTGCGCCGGATTGTTGCCGATGAGATAATTGATTTTGCCGGGCAGTCCGGTGCCGCCGGACATTTGCGCCCCGGGATTGGCCCCGGCAAAATGCATCCGTACCTCCGCCGGTTGGACGCCGGTGTTGCCCCGCGCGATTTGGACCTCCGTCGGCAAGAGTAAAAACTGGTAATGGCACCCGCGGGTGATGAATCGGGCCGGGCCGGCGAGTTGATCCGGATTGGCTTCGAAGCAAAGCGGCAGATTGCCGAGTCCCGCCGGGATCGGGGGCAATGGTGTGAAAGCAAACACATTCAAGGCACCGGCACAACCCAGCCCCAGCAGAGTTGTGGGTAACGACAAAAACGTTTTCATACGACGGCTTTTGTTAAAATTCGCGTGAGTAGCCAAATCCAAATTGAAACTTGCCGGCACCGCTGTTGAACTGGTCGTGGTTGATGGGGATGCCATAAAACAACTGCAAGGGACCAAGATGGGGAATGTTCAAAAGCAAGCCAACCCCGTAGTCGTCGCTCAGACTGCCGGAGAAAGAATAAGGTTGCGCGCTGACAGACCCGGCGTCGTAGAAGAGGTCTAAACGGAGGCTGACGCCGCCTTCTTTCTGAATAATCGGAATATAGTAATCAACAGAACCAAACCAGTAACTGTCGCCGCCGATGGGTTCACTGGGTAAATATGGCTGGATGCCAAACAGAGGGTCGCGCGGACCGATATTCCGATATTTGAAGCCGCGCAAATTGTAAAGGCCGCCGAGATAGTAACGGTCATAAAACGGCACATCTTCGTTGCCCAAACCGTCCGCAATGCCCGCGCGCCCGCTCAATTCGATGACGTGACTCTTGTACAGACCGCGAAAATACCACTCGGTCTTGAGTTCCAGTTTGTAATACGTGCTGTCGCCGGTCACAAATTCCGGATCAAATTCTGTGCGTTGACCGGCATTGGGCAATTCAATGCTGTTGCGCGTGTCGTAGGCCAGCGAGGCGGTGAAATGATGGAACAAATGATCCCCGTTTTGTTCCAGAATGGCGCTGGGAACATTTGGCAAAATCAGGATGGGTGGATATGGGAAGACGGGGCTTAAACCCTCTTCGTAACCGTGCCAGCCGCTGTTTAAATCAATGCCGACATCCTCAATGGAGTAGCCAAGGGTGCCCATGAGGAAGTCGCTCCACAGGGCGCGGGTCAGGCTGACGCTGGCGCCGGTGCGGGTTTCATTGAAAATATTGTTGGGGCTTTCAAAGTCCCATTGGTGACGGTAAAGGTCCACGTCCAGCCGGAGCTTGCGATTCATAAACCATGGCTCGCTGAACAGGAGTTCGTAGTCCTGGCGCTGGCTGCCCAGTTGGATGAACAGTCGCGCCCGTTGGCCGCCCCCCGTAAATGTGGGCGGGTGGAACAAATCGAAATTGGCCTGCTCGATCTCGATAAAACCGACCAGCGAATCCACGGAGCTGAATCCCGCGCCCAGCATGAGTTTGCCGGTGTTTTGTTCCTCGACGTCCACGACCAGATTCTGGCGCCCGGCAATCGGCGGATCGGTCGGTTCCGGGTTCATGTCCACCTTGTCAAAATATTGAAGGCCTTCGAGGCGTTGTTTGCTGATTTTGACCCGCACCATGTCGAAGACCTCGCCGGGGTCAATGGCCAGTTCACGTCGGATGACCTTGTCCTTGGTCTTGACGTTGCCGTGAATATCAATGCGCTCGACGTAATACTTGTGGCCTTCGTCGATCTGAAATTCCAAATCCATCGTTCCGGTATCGACGTTCGGAACGCGCACCACCTGGAGCGCGGGACCTTGTTTCACATTAATGTATCCTTTGCTGCCGTAAAAATCCTCGACCGCCGTCACGTCCTTGTCTAGGCCTTCGGGGGTGAAAACATCACCCACGTCCATCGGCAATCCATGCGGGCCGAGCTTGCCCCGCTCATGCTCGAAATCGTGAACCGCTTGGAGCCCTTGATGCATTTGCGCGTCGTTGAAAATCTTGTTGCCGCTGAATTTGACCGAGCCGACTTTGTATTGCCGGCCTTCGAATACGAAAAACCGGATGTCCATGGTTTTGGGCGTCGGATGCCCAAGTTTTACGTCCTTGATTTCGAAATCCAGATAACCGTGACTGCGGTAAAATGCCACCAGCGCGTCCTGGTCATCCGCAAACTGGTCTTCCTTGTACACATCGCTGCCCGTCAGCCACGAAAACATCCAGCGTTCCCGGGTCTTGAGCTGCTTGCGCAATTCCCGCTGGGAAAACGCCGCCGCGCCGATAAATTCAATTTTTACAATTTTGACTTTGGGTTGTTCGGCGATTTGAAACGTCGCCGTGCCGCGCCCGGCGTTTTCATCCACGTCCACCACGTATTTGACCTTGGTGCCGGCATAGCCGTACTTCTCATAAAGTTTCTGAATCTCCTGGCTGTCGGTGAACAGCTTTTGTTCGTCCAGGGGCTGGCCGACCTTGGCGGTAATTTTCTTCCGGATTTTTGAGGCGCTCAGTTTTTTGTTGCCCTCGATTTTAATCTCGGTCAGGCGCGGGCGGGCCTGGACGATATACGTCAGCACCACGCCGCCGTCGGCGGCCTGATCCAGGCTGACCCGGATATTGTAGAACTGTCCGGTGGCATAGAGGCCGCGAATGTCCGCCTCGGAGGCGCTGGCGCTGTAAAAACCTCCGGCTTTGAGGCGGAGGTTGGAACGGATGAATTGTTCGCTGACCGACGCCGGGCCGACGTATTTGATGTCCACGCGGTCAATTTTGGGCCCGGCAGTTTGCGACCACACGGCCGGCGCGCAGCCCAGCAGGAGGCATATCCCGAAAAGGCGAAAAAATAATTTCATCGTCTATCGGTCCACCGGCACATCTTCATCGCTGACTTTGGCTGCGCTTTCAAATCGCGTGTAAGGCCTCAAGAATGTCAGATTGATATCGCCTGTCGGGCCGTTTCGTTGTTTGGCAATCAGCAAATTGACCGGCACACCATCGGCTTCCTCGCCGGATGCGGCCTCGTCATCGTCACCCGCGTTAGGTTTGTACAGCAGACCCACCAGGTCGGCATCCTGTTCAATCGCACCGGATTCCCGCAAATCCGACAGCCGCGGCTTGCGGCTTTTGTCCCGTTCGAGTTCGCGGTTTAACTGGCTGAGCACCAGCACCGGCACGTTCAATTCCTTCGCCAGCGCCTTGAGGCCGCTGGAAATGTCCGAAATCTCCTGCTGCCGGTTTTCCTGTGCCCGGCGGCCAGTAGAATGGAGCAGTTGCAGATAGTCAATCACGAAAAGCTTGATGTCATGCTGTTGCGCCATGCGCCGCGCCCGCGCCCGGAGCTGCAAAATCGAAAGCCCCGCCGAATCGTCGATCAGCAATTTGGCGTTCGCCAGCTTGCCGGCCGCGCTGGTCAGTTTGGGAAAGTCCGATTCGCTCATGAACCCTTCGCGGATGCTCCGCAAATTCACCCGCGCGATGGAACACATCATGCGCAACACCAGCGCCTCCGCGCTCATTTCCAGGCTGAACACCCCCACCGGCAGTTTTTGTTCCAGCACGGCGTGCTCGACGATGTTCATCGCCAGTGACGTCTTGCCCATGCTGGGACGGGCGGCGATGACGATCATCTCGCTGCCATGCAGGCCGTCCGTCATCCGGTCCAGATCGGCAAAGCCCGTCGCCAGGCCCGTCAGTGTTCCTTTGCGGCTGAAAAAGTTTTCGATCGTGCCGATGGCCTTGTTGACCAGTTCCTTTGTGGTCACCACGCCGCCCTGCACGCGCGATTCGGAAATCCGCAGCACGTCGCGCTCCACCTCATCCAGCAACGCGTCCACCTCGCCTTCGTAATCATACACCCGCCCGACGACGTCGGTGCAGGTCTGGATCATCTTCCGCAATAGAAATTTTTCCCGGACGATGTCGAGGTAATAGGAAAGATTCGCCGCGCTCGGCACGGCGTCCTGCAGCTGGGCCAGGTAGGCGATGCCGCCGACCTGTTCCAGCAGTTGCTTGTCCTTGAGTTGCTGCTGCAAGGTGATGACGTCGATCGCCTCGCGCGTGTCATACATGGCCGTCAGCCTTTCAAAAATCGTCTGGTGCCGCAGATCGTAAAAGACTTCATGGCCATCTTTGAGTTTTTCCATGCATTCGCCCATGCACTCATTCGGCGAGAGCAGCACGCAACCGAGCACGCCTTGCTCGGCTTCCGGTGAGTGCGGCGGCAGCCGGTCCAGCAGCGCGGATTGCGGACCATGGGCTGCGGATTTCTGGCGCCGCGCCTTTTTCAAATCTGCCGCGGCGCCGGCGGTCTCGGAAACGGAATCAATCATCCGGACAGGAGACCGCTAATTGGCATCCGCGACAAGCTGGAATTCTCAACACCCGTTCGCAACCCATTCACAAAGTTATTCGCCGGCGAATTCCAAACCAACCCGCCGCATCCGGACGAACGCGATCTGTGAACCAATCGCCCTGGCGGTATAAAACCGCCTCGCCGCGGGAAACAATTTCCGGCCATGATTCTCCGGTCCACCCGGTTTTCGTGGCTGGCGCGCCAAAACCGCCAGAGGGTTCATGGCCCCAAAATGGTCCGATAGTAACGAACCGGGTAAGCAGCGGAGTTGGTGTCAACCCAGAAGCATGGCAACGACGGCGAATTGTTCGTGAATATTGGGTTCCACGAAGTCAGGTTGGTGGAAGCCAGGACCACGTAGTCCGGCCCGCTATCGCCGTTGATCCAGAATCCAAAGCCGCCGTTGGAGGCGGATCCGCCATTGAGGGCTGGCGCCACCGGCTGAGTCACCGTTGCCGTGAAACTCTGAGTGGCGCTCAGGCTGGGCGTGCCGCTATCCGAGACGACCACGGCAATCGTCTGCGTGGAGGGTGACTGCGCGATGGTTGGCCTCCAGGAAAACACGCCGCTGTTGGTATTTATGGCGGCGTTGGTCGGGGCCGTCAGCAGGTTAAAGGTCAGGGTCTGTTGCGGAACGTCGGCATCAGTGGCTGAATTGGTGACCAGCAGCATCCGGCCGGCCAGGATGGTTTGGTCGGCAATCGCCGCCAGCACGGGCGGATGATTGGCCGGAGTGGTTGGCATGGCACTGACCTGGATGGAGTTGGAGCTTTCGGCCACCGGGTTCACCTGGGAAACCACGTAATAGTAGGTGGTTCCATTGACCAGGCCGGTGTTCGTATAGCCGGTGGTCGCCGGACTGGCGATGGTGAGGTATGGCCCGCCGTTGGTCGTGGAACTTTTCACATTGTAGCTCGTGGCTCCCGGGACAACGTTCCAACTTAATGAAACTTGCTGGTTGCCGGCCGTGGCCGACAGACCTGTTGGCACTGTGATATTCCCATAGACTTCAAATTCATAAAGCGAATAGCCATAAATCGTCTTGCGCACAGTCCCATACATCCTCACATAACGGCCCGTCCCGGATAGCCCGGTCAAATCCTGGACGCCACCGGTTCCCGTCGTCGTGCTGTATATCGGGGTCCAGTCAACGGCATTGGAGGAAACTTGAATCTGATAACTCGTCGCGTAGGAATTTTCCCAGTAAATCCTCACCCGGTTGACATTAACGGTTGCCTGTAAATCCACATAAATCCACTGCGGATCACTGAAACCCGAAGACCAGCGTGTCGTCGTGGTGTTGCCGTCCACCGCATTGGCTCCGCCAAGGCCCGCGTTTTCAACCGAACTCACGGTGACCGGTTTGTTCAACGCCAGATTTGCCGACGGAACCGTGGTTGTGGCGCTGACCTGGATAGAATTGGAGCTTTCGCCAAAAGAGTTCACCGCCGAGACCACGTAATAATAGGGGGTGCCGTTGGCCAGGCCGGTGTTGGTGTAGCTCGCCGCCGCCGTGCTGCCGATGGTAAGGTAAGGCCCGCCGTTGCTCGTGGAGAATTTGACGTTGTAATTGGTCGCTCCAATGGAAGGCGACCAGCTTAACACCACCTGGGTGCCGCCCGCGGTCGCCCGCAAACCCGTCGGCACGTCCGGCACCGACGTCGTCACGTAACTGTAAACATGCACGTAATCCACCAGCATTTGTTGCGGGAAGACCGTTGTTCCATCCGGATACCCGGGCCAGTAGCCGCCGACCGCCACGTTGAGGATTATGAATTGCGGCGCCGTAAAGACCCAGGTCGTGCCGGCGGGCAGGCTGGCGGGCGTGGCGGTAAAGAAAAGATTGTTGTCCAAATACCATTTGATTTGGTTGGTCGTCCACTCGATGGCGTAAATATGGAAATCGTCGGAGAGTTTCGCTCCGCCCGGCAGCGTATAGGTTCCGCCAATCCCGTTGCCACCGCTGTAGCCCGGGCCGTGCATCGTGCCGTGGTCGGTGCCCTGGTCGCTGGTTTTGCCGATGTTTTCCATGATGTCAATCTCGCCGCAGGTGGGCCACCCAACCGGGTCAATGTTTGCGCCCAGCATCCAAAATGCCGGCCAGATTCCCTGTCCGCGCGGGATTTTAATGCGCGCCTCGATCCGCCCATACGTCCAGGACCATTTCCCCTTGGTATTCATCCGGCCTGAAGTGTAGTCAAAGCCACCGTAATTTTCCTGGTCGGCTTCAATCACCAGGTTGCCACCCTGTATTCGTATATTGTTCGTCCGGGAGGTGTCGTATTCGAGTTGGGCATTTCCCCAACCGTTGTCGCCATTGCCAATGTCATAGCCCCATTTGGTCGGGTCCGGCGAACTCCCGTCGGCGTTTGTGAAATCATCGCCCCAGACCAGTTGCCAGCCGCCATAAGCGGAACCCGTGCCGAAAGCCAGGACGCCGAAAATCAAACAACCAGCCAGTGGCAGTGCGGGGATAAAGGAAATGCGTTTCATGATAATCGATGCTTTCTTGGATAATCCGAACCAGCGACATAAGATACATGAAAAAATCAACAGAGTCGAATAAATAGATAAAATCCATGTGATTGGGCCGAATCACCTGTGTCGCGACGGGCGCGCATCCGCTGGCTGTCGCCCTCGCTGCGCCCGGACCTGCATTGCCGTCAACCGGGCCGCAAACTTTCCAGATTTGACCCGGGTCAAAGCACCGGTGATCTCAAACAAAACCCCCGGCAGTATCCTGATTCGGAGTGTGGAGTTCCGCGTTTACGCGGTTCCGAGCCGCCTGAAGACGGAACTCCGGGCGAATTCAGAACAGTACCAACCCCCGCATTCCTTGACTCGCTTCGGACGGCAATTAGAATTCCCGCTTGTTGCAAACATGAATCGCAAACCGTCACGCCTGGTTATTTTTTTGTCCGTCTTCATTGACCTGATCGGTTTCGGCATCGTGTTGCCGCTGCTGCCGGGTTACGCCGAGGATTTCGGCGCCAAAAGTTTTGTCATCGGCTCCATCATCGCGTCGTTTTCGCTGATGCAATTTCTTTTCGCGCCCGCCTGGGGCCGGTGGTCTGATCATATTGGCCGCCGGCCGGTCATGTTGATTGGCAACCTGGGCGCGGCGGGTTCGTATGCCCTTTTCGCCTATGCCTCCGGTTTGCATGGGGCAACGGCCTTGGGGTGGATCCTGGCCTCGCGCGTTTTTGCCGGGATTTCCGGAGCAAATATTTCCGTGGCTTCGGCCTATATTGCGGACATTTCGCCGCCGGAAAAACGGTCGGCCGGCATGGCCTTGATCGGCATTGCATTTGGAGTCGGATTCATCATCGGTCCGGCGGTCGGTGCTTTCACCGCGGACCTCTTCGGTAAATCGGGCCCCGGCTGGGTGGCTGCCGCTTTTTGCGCAGCGAATTTCATCCTGGGCTGGTTCATCCTCGGCGAAAGCCGGAAACCCGGTGCCACCCCCACGGTGGCCCGGCCCAAACTCACGCAATGGGGCCACACGCTTCGCCAACCCAAACTCGGCCTGCTCATCGGCATTTTCTTCCTTGCCACGTTTTGTTTCACCTGTTTTGAGTCCACGTTCCCCTTGTTGTTGCAGCCGCAATCGGCACAGGGTTTTGGCCTCAAGAGCCGGGATGAGGTGGGATACCTCTTTGCTTACGCGGGCATCATCACCGTGCTGGTGCAAGGTGTCATTCATCGGCTGGTCAAAACCTTTGGCGAACCCCGCCTGATTTTCGGCAGCATGATTACTTTCGCGATCGGCCTGGCGGCGTTGCCTTTCCAGACTCAACTGCCCGGATTGCTGATTGTTTTGGCCGTGCTGGCCATCGGTTCCGGGCTGAACCGCCCGCCGGTGTTCGGTATGATTTCGCTCAAATCTTCGGCGCACGAACAGGGTGCGAACCTGGGCGTCGCCCAGAGTTTCGGCGCCCTGGCCCGCATCATCGGCCCAATCTTCGCCACCACCTTGTTCTTTCTGCGGCCCGCCAGGCCTTCACCGGAGCTGCCCTATGTCATCTGCGGCGGCATCGCTTTTCTGACCGGGTTACTCGCGTGGCAGTTTCTTTGCCGGGATTCCAAAACCGCCGCCGCCGTCGAAACACCGACGGCGGATTGATCGCTTCACACCGGCTTTTGCGACAATCCGCCGCCGTTCCGTTCATCCGAACAGAATCTATTGCTGGTCCGGCGGCGGCCCGCCCGCTGCATCGTCCGGCGGCTGGCCGCTCGGGTCACCGTTTGCGCCTCGTTCGCGCGGCGGGCCCGTGTGCGGGCGCGGTCCGATGAATTCATCCGGCGTCAATTGTCCGTCGCTGTTTTTATCCAGTGCCTTTAAAGCCGCCGGTGCGTTGGCGATTTCAGTCGCGTCAATCACTCCGTCGCCGTTGGCATCGAGCGCCTTGACGATCGCCGGGAGCGGCGGACGCGGGGCGTTCTCGGGCGCGTTGGCCGGCAAGGGCGGCAGATATTCGTCCTTGGTCAATTGCCCGTCTCTGTTTTTGTCGAGCGTCAACAAGGCCGCGCTGGCGTTGGCAATCTCGCTGGCATCAATCACACGGTCATGATTGACATCCAGTGCTGTAATCAGCGGCAACGGGGGCGGGCGATGGCGGGGGCCAACTCCGCCCGGGCCGCCGTCCGGGGGCGGTCCGCCGGTGCCTTGGGCATGGATCAGGAAGGCCGAGGCGCCAAGCGCCAGCATTGTCAGCATGGTTTTCATCGTGGTTTTCATGTTTTGCTCTCTTTCTATTTTGCCGGTGTGAATTTTTCTTTTGACGCAATTTACCCGGACGCACCTTAAGCAGGCGTTAAGGCCGTTATTCCGGCGGGAAAATCCGCGGAAATTTTGCCGACCCCGGCGGATTTCAACAAATGACGCAACCTGCCGGTCGAGAACGGCTTATGGAGCAGCCCGCAGAAACCCTTCTCCCGGGCTTCGGCATCAGTAATAACTTCACTGCCGGTGGCGAGCAGGATTTTGATTTCAGGCGCGAGCGCGTGCAAACGTTGACCCAATTCGATGCCGCTCATGCCCGGCATTTCGAGGTCGGTGATAATCAGTTCAAAAGAGCCTGCGGCGGATTGGAAGGCCGACAGCGCGGCTTGCGGTGATTGATAACATTCGATGTCCGCATCGCATAACGGCGCCGCCACGGCCGGCATCAACGATAATATGTCCCGGTTGTCGTCCACGATCATCCAGCGCGACCGGGTGGCCGCCGGATTCGAGTCAAAAAGGCTTTTCGTTTTCATGGCGCCAATTTACCCGGGAACACCTTAAGAAAACGTGAAGCCCCCGACCTTTCCATGAATTATTTTTGCGCAAGATTCGCCGGACCGGCGGGCGATAAAAGTTTTTCGTCCGTCAAAGTTTCCAGAAATGCGACCAGGGCTTTTTTATCGGATTCGTTCAACGGCACGCCGCCATCGGGATGCTTGGCGAGATTCGGGTCGAGGGTCGCGCTGCGTTTCATGCCGGTGCAGTAATGCTCGACCACCTCGTCCAGCGTCCGGAACCGGCCATCGTGCATGTAGGGCCCGGTCACCGCGACATTCCGCAGCGGCGGCACGGCGAATTTGCCCTGATCGCCATTGCGTTTTGTCACGCTGTACCGGCCGAAATCCTTAAAGGTTGAATCCAAGCCGTTGTTGGCGAAGTCCTGACTCTGGAACAAAGGTCCGCCGTGGCAATGAAAGCAATCCGCGCCAAATTGCCCGTGATAAGGATCATATTCCGTGTTAAACAAAAGAACACCGCGCGCCTCCTGCTGCGTGAATTTTGCCGTGCCGTTCATCACGCGATCGAACTTGGAATCGAACGAGACTTGCGCCAGGAGGAATTGCTCCAGGGCGCGGGCGATTTTGTCAGCGCTGATTTCCGGCGAACCGAACGCGCGGGCAAAAAGCCGGGGATAATTCGTGTCCGCCGAAATTTTGGCGACGAGGTTTGTCAGCGACTCGTGCATCTCGATCGGGTTTTGAATCGGCTGCAAAACTTGTTCCCGCAACGTCGCCGCGCGGCCATCCCAGAAGAACGAGTCCTTCCAGGCGAGATTTTCCAGCGACATCGCGTTGCGCGTACCCGGAGCGCCCTCCACGCCGCGGCTGACGCGCCGGGGTTGCGAAAACGCGCGGCGCGGGTTATGGCAGGTGGCGCAGGATTCGGTGTTGTCTGCCGACAGTCGCCGGTCAAAGAACAATTTGCTGCCGAGCGCAACACCTTCGACGGTCAACGGATTGTCCCGCGGCAGATTGGGCTGCGGCGCGAACGCCGAAATCGTCAGCCGATACGGCCTGGCCTCCGGCGCGATCAGGACTGAGCCCCGCGCCCCGTCCCTCGCTTTACCTTGCGGGGAGAGAGTGGCTGAAGGCCGGTTGAGGGGTTCGACTTGAGTGATTGAAAAGGAGTTTTCAACATTTTGCCGGAGTTGCAAGGCCAGCCAATCGTTCGTTCGCGAATGACTCGCGTCGGTCGCGTCGCTCAATGCAATATTGTGTGGCCCGGAAAAAAATCCTGCCACATCCAGAACCACCTGCATTTCGCGGCTGGTATGCAAATCGAGCGCCATTGGCAGTTCGACGGTCATCCGCAGGCGGTCGGTGGCCAGATGATAGGAAAAACCGCTCTGCCTGCCGCCATTTTGCCAGCCACCTTCAAACGCGAGAAAGATGTATTCCTTCGACCAGCCCCAATACAGATGGTTCACGTCCGGGTTGAGCGGATGGCCGGCAGGCCATTGTGCAATGTCACCGTGATTGATTCCTGGTTCCAGGCCGATGTGAAAACGAATGCAGTCATATTTTTGCGCAGGAACATTTTCGAGTGTGAAATGGGTTTTGCCGTCCCGCGCACTCATGAAGGCAAACCAGCCTTTTTGCTCAATCCAGATTCCGTCCGCGCGCCGGAGCGAAATGCCCGACAGCAGAAAATCCAGCCGCGTGACGGAAATGTTTTGTCCGCTGGCGATCCGGTTCGTCAAGGAATCGAAGACCAACGGCACGCCGTCAAACTGCGGAACAATATCCACGCGCAAATCCGCCCCCGCCGCGCCCATTGCCAGCAGGAGCGGAAACAGCAGGATGCTTTTCAATGCGCACCTCACTTTCAATTGATGGTAAAGCCGCCCGTGAGGGTGTAGGTCGGCGCCGGGCTTTGGAAAGTCACGACGACATTTTGCAGGCCGGTGGGCGTGTAATTGGACGGAATCACGCACAACGCCTGCACCGTGCCCTGGGTCGCATCAGAAATGTTCGAGCAACTCAAACTGCCCACGGTAACACCGGTGATGGGCGCATTCGCCGGCGGCCAGGGAGGCGAAACTGGCAGCGTGATGGTCAGCAGAACGGTTTGCCCAAGGCTCGCACTGCCATCGGGGACATTTGCCGTGGCAGCAAATACCGTCGTCCCGGCGCCATCGAACGGCGCCACTGAAGTCCGGGCGACGCGGTAAAATTGCCGGTCAAGCGAAGTCTCATTCGTGAAGCCGCCGGAAGTCTGATTCGGCAAAACCCCGGAAGCGAGAACTGTCCATGACGAGGCATCACCAAGATTCGTCGTCGCCCCGACCTGATAACTGCCGCCCTCCAACGCGCTCCAGGTCAAAGTAACCGTTCCCTGATTGACCGCCGGCGGGTTGAGAGTCGAAACCAGATTCGTATTGCCCAGGAAATTTGTCACGACCGGTTCAGTGATGGCCGGGACACTGCCGCCGACCGGGCTGCCATAAAACCCGCGCCCGATATTGTAAGGAAAGACCGGGGTGCCGTTGGAGGAAATCGCGACGAAGTAGGCATAAGTGCCGTTCGGAAATTCCGGGGTGACGCACCAGCGGCCATTGTATTCATCCAGATCGAAGTCGACGCCCTGCACGTAGCCGTGGTCGCCGAGGTAATCATTGTCCTCCATGTAACGGCCCAGCGGATAGCTGCTGCTCACGTTCGGACCGGCCTGATTGGAGCTGACGTTGAATAGCCGCACCGCCCACTGCGGAATGGTCGTGCGGCCGTTCGCGGTGAGATTGCTCGTGCCGTATTGGCCGTTGCGAAGGACGTAGCCGGAAACCATCCGGCGAATGCCGCTGTTGGCATTGGTGGCGTTGGAATAACCGTAAGGCCCGTAAACCGGATAACCGTCCGCCGTCCACGCCAGCATCGGCGAATGTTTCGTCGGGGCGTTCGTGGACTCGCGGTAGGTTTTTGTCACTGGACTGTAATCCACGTGGTCGCCGAGCAGATACCGCAATCCAATCGGATCGGCGTGATAATGATAAACGCCGGTATTTTGCTGGTGCGCGTAACCGGCGTCGAAGGTCACGCCTTCATTCACGAAAGCATCACGATTCCAGTAGCCGGTGATGTTTTGTTCATCGGCGTTGGCCGTGGTGCTCCAGGTGTAGGCATCCCAACTGTTGAACATCGCCACGCCGTCCACGAAAATTCCGATTTGCCCGCCGCCACTGGCGGTTTTAGCCGCCGGCACGCTGGCGGTGCGGGGAAAGCGGAACAGCGATTTTTGATTTACCGGCAGATTGGGGAACATCTGGGTGTGCTGCGCATTTAAATACCACGGCCCCATGTTGTAGCCAGCGAGTCCGGTGCTGCGGACGTAAATCCAGTTCGACGAGGAATAAACCTCCTGCACGCCGCAATACGCCGGCAGCGCTTGCGTCTGCGCACCGTTACTCCAGGTCGTGAGCGTGGCGCCGGCGGCTTGCATGACGCTGTTGGTATAAAGGCGGGCGTATTGGCCCGAGTCGGTGGTAAACCAGCAGTTGGTGCGCGGATCATCGGCATGGGCGGGCACGGTGATCGAGAGCCAAAGTCCCGCAAGGGCGAGAGAAAGGCTTAACCGAACGTTTGCCAGGACGAAGTGCATTTTCATGCCGCCACTTTACATAAAGTAACCTTAAGCAAACATGAAGCCGCGCAAATGTTGCGCGACGCGGGCAGGGCGCATCGCTCCGTGCGTGCCGTTCGTCCGCAACGCACAACGACGCCCGAAAGCCTTTGATGATGCGAACGTTTGACCGCGTCCGGCGGCGCGCAGGGGACTGCGCGTCCTACCAGCGGAACTGTTCTTCATCCTGTCTTAAGGTTCCGCCTGCGAGAGTGACGGCGGGATGCGGTTGTGTTAAATCAACCGTGACCACGGCCAACATGAGAATCCTGATTGTTGAAGACGAACCAGACCTACTGCGCAGCCTGGCCCAGGCGTTGCGCGAGGAAGGCTACGCCGTGGACAGCGCCAACAATGGCGAGGACGGATTATTCAACGCCGAGAGCTACGATTACGATGCCATTGTCCTCGACGTAATGCTGCCCAAACTCGACGGCTGGGAAATCCTCAAGCGACTTCGCAAAACCAGGCACACGCCGGTGCTGATGTTGACCGCGCGCGACCAGTCCCGCGACCGGGTCAAAGGACTCGACACCGGCGCGGACGATTATGTCGTCAAACCGTTTGATCTGCCGGAGCTGTTTGCCCGCCTGCGCGCGCTCATCCGCCGCAGCGCCAACCAGGCCACGAATATCATCGAAATTGGCAGCGTCAAAATTGACACCGCGGCGCGCAACGTTTTGCTCCAGGACAAACCGGTTGAATTGACCGCGCGTGAGTATTCGCTCGTGGAATTTCTGGCGCTGCACCGGGGCGAAGTGGTCACCCGCACGCAGCTGTACGAACATCTGTTCGACGAAAACGACAGCACGCTTTCCAACCTGCTGGACGTGCATGTTTCCAACGTCCGCAAAAAGCTGGGCGCGGAGTTCATCACCACCCGACGCGGCCACGGCTATTGCATTGAGGAAAAATGAAAACACCCAACATCCAACATCCAATGCCGAACATCCAGTGGGCGGTCGGCACGCGTCTTTCAAATTGGGTGTTGGATGTTGGATGTTCGATGTTGGTTGTTCCCAAGAAATGATTCCCAAATCCATCAAATGGCGGTTGCAACTCTGGTACGGCCTGATCCTGGTGCTGGTGCTCGCCGGTTTCGGCTTCACCGCCTATCAGCTCGAATGGGGACGCCAGATGCGCCGGATCGATGATGAATTGCAGCGCCGAATTGGAATCATAGCCGCCGCCCTCCGTCCGCCACCGCCACGCAGGCCGGATTTCGGCGGACAACCTTTCGGGTCTCCACCGCTGAACCGGCCCCCGGATGAAGGGCCACCCGGACAGAGCCCACGACCGCCGATTGAGTTCCATCTCCCGCCGCAGGCTGATGGTTTCTTCGGTCCCAGCGATCCGAACAATTTTTATTTTGCAATCTTTCGTGACGGGAAGGAATTCGCCAGTTCGCCCAACCAGCCCAATAGAACCGTCATCAAATCCCACAATTTTCCGGACTCGGTCAACACGCCATCCATGTTTCCCGCACAAGAAGGCGGGCTGCCGAAACCATTTATCATCGGAGAATTTCGGGAGGTTTGCCGGCCTTTGCCTTCAGGTGATTTCATCTGGGTTGGCTGCTCGATTGCGCCGGAATTAAAGCAACTCAATCTCACTGCCTTGAAATTGACGGGCGCGGGCGGAATCATATTGCTGCTGGGTTTGGCGGGCGGCTGGTGGCTGGTCGGGCGCGCCCTCCAGCCAATCGACAGCATCAGCGCCGCGGCTGCGAAAATTTCCGCCGGCGATTTGTCGCAACGCATCAACGTCGCCGAGACCGGGAGCGAACTGGGCCGCTTGGCCGGTGTTTTGAATTCCACTTTCGCCCGGCTGGAAGCCGCTTTCGCCCAGCAACAACAATTCACCGCCGACGCCGCGCACGAACTGCGCACGCCCGTTTCCGTGATGCTCACCCAAACGCAGACCGCCTTGAATCGCGAACGCAGCGCCACCGAGTACCGGGAAACGGTCGAGGCGTGCCAGCGGGCATCCCAACGGATGCGCCGGCTCATCGAGTCATTGCTCGAACTGGCGCGGCTGGATGCCGGACAGGAGACCATGAAACGGCTGCGCTTCAATCTGGCCGGAACCGTGAACGAGTGCGCGGAACAATTGAAACACGTTGCTAATCAACGCAGTATAAAAGTTCTGACTGAACTGGTTCCGGTTGAAATCACCGGCGACGCTGAACGCCTGGCACAGGTCGTCGCCAACCTGCTGACCAATGCCATCCAATACAACCAACCCGGCGGCGAAGTACGCGTAAAATTGGAGGCTCAAGCCGGGCTGGCGGTGTTGACAGTCAGCAACACGGGACCGGGAATTTCCGCCGGGGATCTGCCACACGTGTTTGAGCGGTTTTATCGTGGTGACAAATCACGAGCCACCGCCAATGGCAACGCCGGGCTGGGGCTGCCCATTTCGAAGGCCATCATCGAAGCGCATGGGGGGACGATTGAAGTTTCGAGCCGGGAAAATGCGGGGACGACTTTTATCGTGCGTTTGCCGATGTAATGGTGTAGGGGCCGACGCGAGGAGGCTCTGAATTCGTGCTTTTTTGAAAAGTTAGCGCCGCGTCACCTCGGCTCCTGCGAATTACAGACTTTACCGTAAAAATAACTCCGCCGCGGCATCCGCGAAACGCAGCCCCTGAGGCGTGAGGTGAAAACGATCCGGCGAAATTACCGCCCAGCCGCGTTCCGCCAATTGATTCATGTCCGCCGACCATTCCTGGCGCAAATCAAAGTCCGTCGTGCGTTGAAATTCTTCAAACGGCCAGCCGGCGACCATCCGCAGGCCAAAGGCGGCGGTCTCCCCGGCGCGCTTCAAGGGCGGCAATTCCTCGCGGGATTCGATGGCGCGATTTCCTTTTTCCAACTGCTCGCAGTAAAGCTGCGTGTTCGACCAATTCTTCGTTCGCACGCCGCGCACATAGCCCGTTGCGCTGGGACCCAGGCCGTAAAACGAACCACCCCGCCAGTAATTCACGTTGTGTTGGCATGCAAGGGACGGAATGGAGCGCCGGTCGCCGACCCGGCCCGACAGGACAGTTCCGGTTCGCGCCGGGCCGGAGGCCGGCGCTCCGTAATCGCGCGCAAAATTGGCGATTTCATACTGCCGGAAACCGGCGCCGGTCGCCCGTTCAACCAATTCCTCATACATGGCGCAGGCCAGCTCCTCATCCACGTCGAATTCGCCGGCCTTAAGTTGTGCAAACAACGGCGTATCATCTTCATAAATAACCTCATAGCTGGACAGATGCTCACTGCCCAGCGCCAAGGCCTCGGCCAGCGTCGCCCGCCAGACCTCCAGCGTCTGGCCAGGGATGGCGAACATGAGGTCGAGGTTCAGGTTGTCGAAACCGGCCTGGCGCAGGAGGTCGAACGATTTGAAAACCATGTCCCGCGAATGAACCCGGCCCAGCCGGTCCAGCAGGGCCTTGTCGAGTGACTGGACGCCCATGGAAATCCGATTGACGCCAAAGTCACGGAGCAATTTGGCCTTGTCGGCTGAAACGGTGGCCGGATTGCATTCGACGGTGAACTCCCCGGCACCGAGCAGGTTCAGCCGTTCCATGGCCCGAAGGATTTGTTCCCATTGACGAAGATTCAGCAACGACGGTGTGCCGCCCCCGAAGAAGATCGTTTCCGGCCGCAGATCATCCGCTACGAGCTCCAGCTCACGAACGAGCCCGGCGACGTACCGCTTGATCAGGTCACCGGTTGAAGGTTCGGAATAAAAGGCGCAATAGGCGCATTTCTGTGCGCAGAACGGCACATGAAGGTAGAGGCTGGAAACGCGCGTCGTTTTGGAATCCCGCATGAAGACACATTACCCCTTCAACCGCCGTCGGTGAAGACAAATCCCCGGGGTCGCGCAGACAAACCAAATTCCGACGGCGGCAGTCGTTACTGCTGATGCACGCGCTGAACGTTTTGGGCCTTCAACCCTTTATCACTGACAACGACATCAAACAAGACGTCGTCTCCCTCATTCAGTGTTTTGAATCCCGTGCCGACAATAGACGAATGATGCACAAAGACGTCCTGCCCGGAATTTTGGGCGATGAACCCAAACCCTTTTTTATTATCGAACCACTTGACTTTGCCACTGGCCATAATCTCTCCTGACTTCCGAGGCGCAACTCTTAGAAGCGAAAAAGACACGACTGAAACCCAGCCGTGCCTGTCGTCACTTTTCAGATACACTCATGCCGATTTGCTGCGACAATAAATAGTTATTGCGTCCCCGTCAAGCACAACTTTTTAACACGGTTTTAACAATTGATTAACCGGGGTCATTACTCCAGCTGCAATGCCTGATTGAGCAACTGGGGCAGGTAATTGATAATCGCCGCCTCGCTGACCGCCAGCGTGGCCCCGGCCTTTTGCGCCGCCGCCTGCCATTCGACCGCCTGATCCCCGGCAAAGGCGATGACGGGGATATGTTGCGTGGCGGCGTCCGCCTTCAACGCGGCAATGGCGCGGCAAACCTCCTCCCGGCCCGCCAGATCCGCGATCACCAGCAAGGGACCTTCACTCCGCGCACATTGCTGCAGCGACGCCAAATCATTGACGGCCTGGACGCGATAATTCAAATCCTGCAGCCGGTTCACCAATTGGCTGCCGGGCATCAGCTTCTCGTAAAAAACGAGCGCGAGCGGCTGCGTCATGCGGTCAGCGTGCGCCATGGCGGGATAAATAGCAAAGTTGTTTTCTCAGGGCAACCGTTACTCATGGCAAATCGGTTTGTCCCATCAAATACCGGTCGCACTCGCGCGCCGCCCCGCGCCCCTCGTTGAACGCCCACACCACCAGGCTTTGGCCGCGGCGGCAATCGCCGCAGGCAAAGACCCCCTTGAGATTCGTGGTGTATTTCTCAAACTCGGCCCGGGCGTTGCTGCGCGCGTCGCGTTCAATGCCCAGCGCCGCCAACAACGGCTGTTCCGGGCCCAGAAAACCCATGGCCAGCAGGACGAGTTGTGCCGGCAATACCTTTTCCGTCCCCGCAACATTTCTGGGAATGAACTGGCCTTGCTCGTTCCGTTCCCATTGGACCTGCACGGTGTGAACGGCCTTGACGTGGCCGTGCGGGTCACCTTCAAATCTGGTTGCGGTCGTCAGGTAGACGCGCGGGTCGGCGCCAAATTTCGCTGCGGCTTCCTCCTGGCCGTAATCGAGGCGGTAAACTTTGGGCCATTCCGGCCACGGATTGTCCTGGGCGCGCTCGGGCGGCGGCTGGGGCAGGATTTCCACCTGGACCAGACCGCGGCAACCGTGGCGCAGGGCGGTGCCCACGCAGTCCGTGCCGGTGTCGCCGCCGCCGATGACCACGACGTCTTTGCCCGTGGCGGAAATGAAATTGCCGTTTTTCCGGCCATCCAGAATGCTCCTGGTATTCGCGGTGAGAAAATCCATCGCGAAACACACGCCTTTGAGTTCGCGTCCGGGAACCGGCAAATCGCGCGGCTGGGTCGCGCCGGTCGCCAGAATGGCGGCGTCAAATTCCTGCAACAGCTTTTCCGCCGGATAATCCTTGCCGACCTCGGTGCGGCAGACAAATTTGATGCCCTCGGCTTCCATCTGTTTGATGCGGCGCAGGACGACCTGCTCCTTGTCGAGCTTCATGTTCGGAATGCCGTACATGAGCAATCCGCCGGGACGGTCGGCGCGTTCGAAAACCGTGACGAGGTGGCCGGCCTTGTTGAGTTGCGCGGCGGCGCAAAGTCCCGCCGGGCCGGAGCCGACGACGGCGACTTTTTTGCCGGTGCGAATCTTGGGGGGTTCGGCCACGATCCAGCCGTTTTCCCAGCCGTGGTCGGCGATGGCGCACTCGATGTTTTTAATGGTGACCGGCGGATTATTGATGCCGAGCACGCACGAACCTTCGCAGGGTGCGGGGCAGACGCGACCGGTGAAATCGGGGAAATTGTTGGTCTTATGCAGCCGTTCGAGCGCTTCCTTCCACAGGCCGCGATAGACCAGGTCGTTCCACTCCGGTATCAGGTTGTGAACCGGACAGCCGCTGGCCATGCCGCTGAGCAGGGTGCCGGTGTGACAGAAGGGGATGCCGCAATCCATGCAGCGCGCGCCCTGTTCGCGCAGCTTTTTCTCCTCCATGTGGAAGTGAAATTCCTTCCAATCCGCGACGCGCTCAATCGGCGGACGGTCCGCCGGGAGTTCGCGCAGGTACTCGATGAATCCTGTGGGTTTGCCCATGTTCGATTTTCTGTAAAAACTTTTTAACGCAAAGCCGCCCGGGCGCCCAGGCGCAAGGTTGACAGGCAAAAAAAGTTCAAAAACGCCTTGCGTCCTTGCGTGCTTTGCGTCGTTGCGTTAATTCTCATCTGTCCATCATCCGCCGCCGACGCGCGCCACGTCGCGGACGTTTTCCTCGAACGCGGCCATGATGGCTTCCTCGCCGCTCAAGCCCTGCGACTGCACCTTTTTCATGGACTGCAACACGCGCTGGTAATCCTTCGGAATGACCTTGACGAATTGCCCGGTGAAACTCTGCCAATTCGCCAGGATTTTTGCGACGTGCTCGCATTTTGTATAAGTCTGATAGCGCTGGATCAATTTCCAGACCTCCTCGGTTTCGTCGGAGTCGGTGAGTTTTTCCAGTTCGACCATCTGCCGGTTGACGCGCGTGGCGAAATCGCCGGCCTCGTCGAGCACGTAGGCGATGCCGCCCGACATGCCCGCGGCAAAATTGCGCCCGGTCCGGCCCAGCACAATGACGCGCCCGCCGGTCATGTATTCACAACCGTGATCGCCCACCGCAGCCACCACCGCGTTCACACCGCTGTTCCGGACGGCGAAACGTTCGCCGGCCATGCCGCAGACGAAAATTTCCCCGCTGGTCGCCCCGTAGAGTGCCACGTTGCCGATGATAATGTTTTCACCGGCCGCAAACGTGGAACCTTTTGGCGGATAAACAACCAATCGCCCGCCGCTGAGGCCCTTGCCGAAGTAATCGTTCGCGTCGCCTTCGAGTTCGAGCGTCATGCCCTTGGGCACGAACGCGCCAAAACTCTGGCCGGCGCTGCCGGTGAACTTGAGGTGAATCGTGTCGTCGGGCAGGCCGTTCGGACCGTGCTTCTTCGTCACTTCGCTGCCGGTGATGGTGCCGACGACGCGGTGGACGTTGCGGATCGGCAAATCGGCATGGACGCGTTCGCCGCGTTCGATGGCCGGCTCGCAAATGTCGAGCAGCTTCGTCACGTCCATCGATTTTTCAATGCCATGATCCTGGTCGATCTGCCGGTAACGCCCGACTTCCGGCCCCACTTCCGGCTGGTACAAAATCGGGGTCAGATCCAGTCCTTTCGCCTTCCAATGCTCGATAGCCTTCCAGGGAATCAATTTGTCCGTGCGGCCAATCATCTCGTTGAGCGTGCGGAAGCCGAGTTTGGCCATGATTTCGCGCAGCTCCTGCGCCACAAACCGCATGAAATTGACCACGTGTTCGGGTTCGCCCGTGAATCGTGCCCGCAGGCGCGGGTCCTGCGTGGCCACGCCCACCGGACACGTGTTTAAATGGCAGACCCGCATCATAATGCAACCCAGCACGACGAGCGGCGCGGTGGCAAAACCGAATTCCTCGGCGCCCAGCAGAGCGGCCACCGCCACGTCGCGGCCGGTCTTCAACTGGCCGTCCGTCTCGACGTAAATGCGGCTGCGCAGGTTGTTCAGCACGAGGGTCTGGTGCGTCTCGGCCACACCCAGTTCCCACGGTGCGCCCGCATGCTTGATGGATGACAACGGCGACGCCCCGGTGCCACCGTCGTGGCCGGAGATCAGCACCACGTCCGCGTGCGCCTTGGCGACCCCGGCGGCAACCGTGCCGACGCCAATTTCGGCAACGAGTTTCACGCTCACGCGCGCGTTGCGGTTTGAATTCTTCAAATCGTGAATCAACTCCGCCAGATCTTCGATGGAGTAAATGTCGTGATGTGGCGGCGGCGAGATAAGACCGACGCCCGGCGTGGTGAACCGGGTCTTGGCAATCCACGGATAAACTTTGCGGCCCGGCAGTTCCCCGCCTTCGCCCGGCTTGGCGCCCTGCGCCATCTTGATTTGCAATTCCTGCGCATTGATGAGGTATTGGCTGGTCACGCCGAACCGCCCGCTGGCGACCTGCTTGATGGCGGAATTTTTCGAGTCCCCATTCGGCAGTGGCAGGTAGCGGTCCGGGTCTTCTCCGCCTTCGCCGGTGTTGGATTTGCCACCCAGCCGGTTCATGGCGACGGCGAGCGCCTCATGCGCTTCCTTCGAAATCGAGCCGTAGCTCATCGCCCCGGTCTTGAACCGTTTCACGATTTCTTCAACCGTCTCGACTTCCCCGATCGGAATCGGATTTTCCGCAAATTTGAAATCAAGCAGACCGCGCAGGGTGCAGAGGTTCGCCGCCTGCTGGTTGATTAGACCGGCATATTCCCCGTAAATCTTTTCACTGTTGAGGCGGCAGGCGATCTGCAATTTGTGGATCGTCTGCGGATTGAACAGATGATATTCGCCGTCCGAGCGCCATTGATACTGGCCGCCCGGATCCAGCACGCCATTGACGGGCCGGTCTGGAAACGCGTGGCGGTGCCGCGCCAAAACCTCTTCCGCAAGCACATCCATCCCCACCCCTTGAATGCGCGACGGCGTCCAGGTGAAATACTTGTCCACCACGTCGCTGTTGAGGCCGACGGCTTCAAAGATTTGCGCGCCGCGATAGCTTTGGATGGTCGAGATGCCCATTTTGGCCATCGTCTTGACCACCCCTTTTACGGCCGCCTTGATGTATTTCTTGATGGCGGTCTGGTGGTCGAGCTTGAGCAGCAGCCCCTCGCGAATCATGTCGTCGAGCGTCTCGAACGCCAGATACGGATTGACGGCGCTGCAACCGTAGCCGATCAGCAACGCAAAATGATGCACCTCGCGGGGTTCGCCGGATTCGAGGACGAGGCCGACCTTGCCGCGGGTCCCGGCCCGGATCAAATGATGGTGCAGGCCGGACACGGCCAGCAGCGCCGGGATGGGCGCGTGCTGCGCGTCAACCCCGCGGTCGGAAAGAATCACGATGTTGGTGCCATCGCCGATCACCTGGTCGGCCATGGCAAACAGCTTGTCGAGGGCGGTTTCCAAACCTTTGGCGCCGTCGGCGGCGTTGAACAAAATGGGCAGCGTGGCGCTCTTGAAAGCTTTGCCGTCCACCTGGCGCAGCCGTTCCAATTCTTCGTTCGTCAGGATGGGATACTTCAACTTGACCAACGCACAGCTCCGGGGCGTCGGTTGCAGCAGGCTGCCCCGGGGCCCGACCATCGTTTCGGTCGAAGTGATGATTTCCTCGCGGATCGGATCGATCGGCGGGTTGGTGACCTGCGCAAAAAGCTGCTTGAAATAGTTGTAAAGCAACTGCGGCTTGTTTGAGAGCACCGCCAGCGGCGTGTCCGTGCCCATGGAACCCAGCGGCTGCACGCCGTCGCTCGCCATCGGGCCGATGATGAAACGCACGTCTTCAAAGGTGTAACCAAACGTCTGCTGGTGCTGCAACAGGGCTGCGTAATCCGGCTCCGGCACGTGCGCCGGCTCCGGCAGATTCTCGAGCAGCACGTGATGTTCGCTCAGCCACTGTGGATACGGCTGCGCCCTGGCAAACTTGTTCTTTAATTCCTCGTCGGCGACAATGCGGCCCTGCTCAATGTCCACCAGGAACATCCGGCCCGGCTGGAGCCGGCCTTTTTGCAGGACCCGTTCCGGTTCCACCGGCAGCACGCCGGCTTCCGAGGCCATGATGACGAGATCGTCCTTGGTGACGTAATAACGCGACGGGCGCAGGCCGTTGCGGTCTAGGCACGCGCCAATCACCTTCCCGTCCGTGAACGCAATGGACGCCGGGCCGTCCCACGGCTCCATCAGGCAGGAATGAAATTCGTAGAACGCACGGCGTTCCGGGTCCATGCTCTCGTGATTTTCCCACGGTTCGGGAATCATCATCATCATCGCGTGCGGCAACTCGCGGCCGGCCATGACGAGCAGCTCCAGGCAATTGTCAAACATCGCCGAGTCGCTGCCGTCGGTGTTGATGACCGGGATGATTTTCTTGATGTCATCGCCGAAAAGGTCGGACGCAAAATTGGACTGGGCCGCGTGCATCCAGTTGATGTTGCCGCGCAGCGTGTTGATTTCGCCGTTGTGCGCGAGATAACGATAGGGATGGGCGCGATTCCAGCTCGGGAAGGTGTTCGTGGAAAAGCGCGAATGGATCAAGGCCAGCGCCGATTCCAGCGCCGGGTGCGACAAATCGGGATAGTACTCGGCCAATTGCGCCGTCAGCAACATGCCCTTGTACACGACTGTCTTGTACGACAGGCTCGCGAGATAAAAAAATTCGCCGCCCTTGACCTTGCCCGAATAACGAATCGCGTTCTCCGCCCGCTTGCGAATGACGTACAGCTTGCGTTCAAACCCCATATCATCAGCCAGTTTCGCGTTGCGGCCGACGAACACTTGCCGCATGAACGGCTCGGACGCTTTGGCGGTTGCGCCCAGCGAGGCGTTATGGGTCGGGACGGTGCGCCAGCCGAGCACGCGCTGGCCTTCCTCGGCCACGATGTCGCCGAAAATTTTTTCGCACTCCGCGCGCTGCGCGGCGTCGTGCGGCAGGAACACCATGCCCACGCCGTATTCGCCCGCGCCCGGCAACGAAATTTTCTCCTTCGCCGCGGCTTCCTTGAGGAAGGCGTGCGGCGTCTGCATCAGAATCCCCGCTCCGTCACCGGTGTTCACCTCGCAACCGCACGCGCCGCGGTGATCGAGGTTGAGCAACACCTGCAGCGCCTGCCGGACAATCGTGTGGGATTTTTTCCCCTTCATGTTGACCACAAAGCCCACCCCGCAGGCCTCGTGTTCAAATTGCGGATCATAAAGCCCCTGTTTCGGCGGCGCGGAGATTTGCGCGGGCCGTCTGACATTAGCGCTTGGTGTTAAGCTTCGGGTCATCGCTTGGCGAATTAGCCTTCGTTCATCCATTTTTTACTCAATTTTAGCCGTTGCGCAATAAATGTTTTGCACAAACCAGCCTCAATCTACACCCCGGAGGGGAATTGTACATGGCCGGTTGCCAGACGCCGCGAGGCGCCTGGCGCACCCATCACCACCAAATAACCCGTGCGGAACTTCCTGGTCGGAAAAGGTGTCTGGAAAAAACGGGAGGTAATTGGAAAGGGTCCCGGAATTCAAGGCCATTTACGTGGTTATTATGCCTTGATTGCCCGTTTGCCCAGGACCAGGGGGCAAACCACAGGCCCGGCGATAAAGTTCCCCGCGTCTCTTTTACCACGCCACCACGCGCCAGAACTTCGGGCTGCCGGATGGCAACGGCAGGGAAACCACCTGCGGATCGTTGGTTTGCAGGAAAGACTGCGCCAATTGCCAATTGGTCGAAGTCAGGGAACTGATACCCAGGATTTGATTGGTGTGGCCCACGCTGCCGCTGACCGTCAGCAGCAGGTTGGTTGAACCACGCGCGAGGGAAAGCTGCGGCGCGCGCGGCGGTGTCATGCTGGCCGGATTGTCGCTGAAATCGGGGATGCCGTTCGCGTTGGCGTCGTTCGTGTCATTGATCGAAAGCACCCATAATTGGTAATCCGGGCTGGCCGTGCTGGGATCGCCGTCGGCAAAGTAAACGTAGCCGGCGTAGTTGGTGGGCCAGGTTGGAATCTGTCGCGAAAAAATTTCGTTGTCAAAGCTGAGAATTTGCGAGGAGGCATTGGTCCACACGCCGGGCTGGTTGGTCAACGTGTTGAAAGGGTCGGTCGAGGATTTGATAAAGATAATTGGCCCGCGCAGCGTGTTGGCGGAATTGCCGGTCTGAGCCAGATTCACGGCGGCTGAAACCGAGTTGGAACCGGGCGTGTAGGTCAGCGGGCCGGTATATTCGATAAGAGTAAACGGACACGTAAAAGTGCCCAAAGATCCCCAGAGGTCGTCATTCAAGTAGAGCGCGCAGGTGCCTCTGGCCGAACCCGCGGCGCGGTTCCAGGTGGCCGTGACTGATCCACCGCCAAAGTTACCGTTATCAGTTGCCGGATACGACCCTGTACTGACTTCGTTGGTCACGCCTTGTGAAACTTCAAAGAAATCATCGTAGCCATCATTATTGGCGTCTGTTCCCAACGGCAAATTCACGTATATTGACCCGCTATCTGCATAGCCGCTCCATACAAGCACCAGACCGCTGCCCCATGGATCACCGAGAGAGTCGCTCGAAAATGTCGGCACCAATTCACCATTGTAGGGCGGTCCACCAATGGTACTCAAATTCAAGGTGCCGCCATACGTCGTGCCTTGCTGAAATCGAAGGGACATGCAATATGCCCGCCCCTGTGCCGTCTCCGCGCCGTAGTTTGTGATCGGGTGAAGGAAACAACCCGCCGTCAAGAGAATCAAGAATCGTTTCATGGCCGCTCCTGCTGAGAAGGCATTCAAGCACTTATTTCAGCGCTTGTCAATGTAAGATATTGTGTTCCACAAGGTCCAACGCGCACCTCGTCGGAAAAACGCAGATTGTCCCGGATTGAATTTGCGATATGCGAACTCAAAACTGGAGCGCCGAGCACCGTCCTGGCAAGAGGTGATGGATTTTCTCAGCGAGCCGATGCGGTGCTCGGGGCTCCGAATGCCGACAAAATGGGTTTTGCAGAGGTCTCAATATGCGATTTACCAGGCATTCCGACAACGCGCGTGCCGCCTACATCGTAAATCGTAAATCGAAAATGTGGCTCAGCCCTTTTCCGGGCTTGTTATTCATTCAGCCCCCAGTGGTCGTACGGAGCAATGTGCAGCTCCGTCTCCGGGCCGGGCAAGGTGTCGTGCGCCGCGCGAAGGCAATAAAAGGGAAATGCCTGGCGGCCGGCGGCCTGAAGGTGAGATGGGACCGGCGCGGTCAACTGCCTTTGCATGAGTTGAAGCAACCCCGGCACATCAATCGGCTTCTCCACCAAAACACTGACCCCCGCCGCCTCGGCCAATTCGTATTGATTGGATAATCCAGTCAGAACGAAGACCGGCAGGGAGCGATCCACTTCGAGCAGCCGGTCCAGGGTGGCCCAGCCATTTTTCAGGGGCATGTTCAAATCCACCAGCAGCAGGTCAACCTGGGATCCCGCCTGCCGAAACATTTCCACCGCCTCCGCGCCGTCCGCCGCCAGCGTCACGTCGTAGCCTTCATGGCCCAGAAGCTTGCGCAGCGATTCGCGCACCGATTCATCGTCATCAACCACCATGACTCTGTATTTCCTCTCACTCATCGGTTTTGGCCCGGCCGGGTTCAGCGGAAGACGTTTAGCTTTCACCATGCCATCTCGGCATGAGCTTCCGGAAACCTGATCGCAAGCATTTAGCGCGGTTGGCGTGGTGGCGGCCCGTTTGCATGTGGCGGTTGAGCAACCACGGGCGGTCAGTAGCTGGCCACTTCCGTCCTTGGAATCGGATCGTCGTCGCCGTCAGGGTTGTTGCGGCTTTTCTCCGGCGGGATGCAAACCAAAATGAATCAGCTTTTCACGCATGGTGGTGCGGGTCACGCCCAGCCAGCGCGCGGCCCTGGCCTGGTTTCCCTTCGCCAGTTGAAAGGCGCGCGTGAACAGCTCCCGCTCCATGTCTGCAAACATGCGGGCGCGGATGCCGTCGATTTCCCCGCGCTGCGCCCGCTCGAGCAATTCGGTGAAATACCCGGCGACGGACTGGTTCTCGACAGCAAGGGGCTTGCGGTTCCGGGCCACCGCCTGTTGTACGTGGTCCAGGCTGACGGAATAGCCCCGGGCCAGCAGCAACGCCTGGCGCACCACGTTCTCCAGTTCGCGCACGTTGCCCGGCCAGGTTTGGGTTTGCAGGAAGGTGATGGCTTCGGGTTGGATGGAAGATACGCCATTCCCCAGTTCCATTGCGGAGCGGCCCAGGAAATACCTCGCCAGATCGGGGATGTCCTGGGCGCGTTGGCTCAGGGACGGCAGGGTGATGGTCACGCCGCTCAAGCGGTAAAACAAATCCTCGCGGAACTGCTTTTCCTGCATGGCGCCTTCCAGATCGCGGTGCGTCGCCGTCAACACCCGCACGTCCACCGGAATCTTTTCATTGCCGCCGACGCGCTGGATGTATTTTTCCTGGAGCACGCGCAACAGCTTGACCTGGGTGCTCAAGCTCAAATCGCCGATTTCATCGAGGAAAATGGTGCCGAGATTGGCCTGCTCGAAGCGGCCGATCCGGCGGGCGTGGGCGCCGGTGTAAGCGCCGCGTTCATGGCCGAACAACTCGCTTTCCAGCAGCGTCTCGGGGATGGCCGCGCAATTGACCGCCACAAACGGCTTGTCGTGGCGATTGCTGTGCTGGTAAATCGCCCGCGCGACCAGTTCCTTGCCGGTGCCGGTTTCACCGCGAATCAGCACGGTGACAGCCGTGGCGGCCACACGCCCGATTTCCTTGTAAATGGCCTGCATGGCGCGGCTGTTCCCGATGATGGCGGATTGCGCGGAGTGGGTTTTGCCCATTTCCAGCGGCTCGGACCAGAGCCGGCTGCTGGCCACGGCCTTGGCGAGCAGGTCGAACAACTCGCCCATGTCCAGGGGCTTGAGCAGATAATCGTAGGCGCCGAGCTTGGTGGCTTCGATGGCGATTTCGGTGGTGCCAAAGGCGGTCATCATGATGATGGGGAGCTTTGGCTTGGCGGCATGCAGTTGCTCGATCAATTCCAGGCCCGACAAGCCCGGCAGCTTCAAGTCGGTCAGGACCACGTCACAAGGTTGTTCCCGGGCCAGGGCCAGGCCTTCGTCACCGCGCCTGGCCACGGCGACTTGATAACCTTCGGCCTGGAACTCCTTTTGCAGCGCCGCCGTGATGCCGGCGTCGTCTTCGATCAACAGAATTTTAGGTTGCGGATTCATCAGTTTGGTCTTCCGGTTTCGTTTGTGGTAACAGGATGGTAAAGGTGGTGCCACGGTTCACCTCGGAGCGGAACTCCAGCGCGCCGTCATGCTTTTCGATGATGCGGGACGCGATGACCAGGCCCAAACCGGTGCCTTCCTCTTTGGTGCTAAAAAACGGATCGAACATTCGCTTCCGGGCTTCGGGCGGAATGCCTTTGCCGGTGTCACTCACCTCCAGCACGACCACCGGGCGGGCGCGGCCGGTCAGGCGCGCAGTGTCGGTGCGGACGCGCAAAGTAATCGTACCGTCGTGTTCAATGCTTTCGGCGGCGTTCCGGATCAGGTTGATCAACACCTGCTCGATTTGGTGCGGATCCGCCCGCACCCAAATGTCCGGCACCGATTCCAGGTTCAACCGGATGGATGCCTTTTCCAACTGGGAACCGAACAGCGATTGCACCCTGGCGAGCAGGCTGTCGGCGGAAACGACGACGAGTTTTGGTTCGGCGGGACGGGCAAACTGCAGGAATTCCTGGACGATGTGTTCCAAACGCTGGATTTCATGGTCGATCACCAGCGCGTCTTCCTGTTCCGACGAGTTTTTGGCCAGGCCCCGTTTCAGGCTGTGGAGACGCACATTGATGGCCGTGAGCGGATTCCGGATTTCGTGGGCCACGCCCGCCGCCAGGGTTCCCAGCGACGCCAGTTTCTCGTTCCGGATGGCCAGGGCCCGGCTCTGGGTCAGCTCGACCCGCAACGGGCCAATCACGCCGGTATAAATCGCCACGATGCCCGTGCCCGCCAGCCCGACCAGAACGACGAATATCACGGTCAAAAGCCGCTGAATCCATGCCAAAGCCCTTTGGGAATCATTGAAAAATCGCGTTTGCTCGGTACGTTCCGACTCCTTCAGTTTGCCGCACAAATCCAGGACGGGCGCGGCGTTGTTTTCCACTTGTTCGAGGACCGGCGTCGGGGGTGAAGTGTCAATTCCTCCGTCCATTAACCTGGCGCTCCGGGTCAGATAGACTTCAAATGCGGTTTCAATCTGGATCATCAGGTCGCGTTGCTCCGGCGTCGTCAGGGCATCCCGCTGGGCGCGAATCCAGCGCTGCAACTCCTGACTCACTTCTTCAAACGCAGCCCGGTCCGCGTGATCCTGACGCAGGTCAATGCGCAGGACGGTGTCGTTCAATTCCCGAACCGTCGCCTCGACGTGCGACGGGAGATACAGGTCGTCCGCTTGCACGGAAGCAAAGCTCCGATGCAACTGCTGGAGTTCCCGCCAGGTGTTGCCTCCCACCCAGCCGGCGACCAGCACCAGCAAAACCGTGATGAGCGCAAAGCTGAAGGATCGCGGTCGGATAATCATAAAGTGATTAGCGGCTGACCACCGGTGAGCCCCCGGTCGCCACAAGGACACCCGGGGCAAAGTACGGCCAGGCTCTTAAACGCGCGTCAATAAACATGCGGAGCTGGAAGCGCCTGCTGGCATAAAACCAGCTAAACTGAAATTGAAGCGGGAACCACATGTATCAATCTTATCGCAAACCAGATGCCAAAGCGATGAAAACGGAAAAGATTTTAATTTCAGCCAGTGCCTTGTCCTGCGGCGATCAGCCCGGCAGTCAACCCCTGTCGGGCAGACGCGACCCGGACTACAAAACGGCGGGCGGACTCGGCGGCTGGGAGGGCCGAATGAGCCATCTCGCACGGGTGGATTCCTGAAAGTGAATCCTGCTGGCGTTTGACAAGGCACTTGGCTGATTGAGATGAGTTATGCCCGGAAAAATCCTTATAGTGGATGATGAAAAATCCATCCGCGAATCCTTGAGCAAAGTGCTGCGGACGGAAGGCTATGATGTCGTGCTGGCTGAAACCGGCCAGCAAGCCATTGATAAAATGATTCAGGAACCCATTGACCTGCTGCTGTTGGATCTCGGGCTGCCGGTGAAGGATGGTTGGGGCACACTGCGTTGGCTCGCCCAGGTCAATCCGTTGTTTCCGGTTATCGTCATCACCGGGCGCTGGAAACAGGCCGAACTGGCGGAGGCCGCCGGCGTGGACGTGCTGATGGAGAAGCCACTCAACATGCCGCTGTTGCTTCAAAACATCAGTGAACTGCTCCAGGAATCCGCCGAGGCCCGTGGCCGCAAGCGCGGTTTCCGCTGTGTGCCTTGTGATGTCCAGGCCTTCTGCGAACAGTTGTGGAAACGCTTCACGACGCCTTACCGCTCCGGCGAATCGCGTGATTCCAAAAATCATCGAGTATGAAAAAAGTAATCCTCGTGGTGGATGATGACCCCCAAATCCGCCAATCGCTCGGCAAGCTGTTAAGCGCCGAGGGTTACGAGGCGGCCCTGGCCGCTGATGGGCAGCAGGGCGTCGAATTATTTGATACGAGGCAAATTGACCTTGTGTTGTTGGACATCAACCTGCCTGGAAGTGGCGGCTGGGAAATTCTCGGGGCGATCACCTCCTCTAACCCCTTCCTCCCGATCATCGTCATCACCGGGAAAGAAGACCAGCAGGACCTGGCGACCTTGGCGGGGGTCGGTGCGCTCATGAAGAAACCGCTCAATCTGCCTGTGCTGCTGAATACCATCCGTGAACTGATTGCCGAAGATTCGAAGACGCGTCTAAGCCGGATGGTTGGGCTGTGCAGCGACCTGCGGTACGTGCCGCCGCTGCACCCGCGTCACGTGTTTTTGCCAAAGAGCAACTCCTGAAGACCGGTACGGAAACACCCTGCGTCCCGTTCGCCCGCGGTACTCAATGGTGGACGAGTCTCCGGGGCAGAGGTGAGGGGGAACAAAACGAACGAAACAAAAGGACAGGAAGTTTATGAAAACAAATGGAAAGAACAAAATAAAAGGAAATGGTCAGACCTCGCAACCGCTGCGGGTGGAGTTCACCGACTCCACCGCCAAGGCCGTTGCCATTGCCGGAAGCTTTAACGACTGGCGGCCCGAGTCCTCGCCGATGATGGCACTGGGTCATGGCCGATGGCTGAAGGAATTGGTGCTGCCGCCGGGTCGTTATGAGTATTTGATTGTGGCGGATGGGAAATGGATGCCGGATCCGTCTGCCAAAGCAACCGTGCCCAACCCGTTCGGTGGCGTGAACTCCCTGGTGATTGTTTCAAGCCGTTAAGGAAGTATCCGGTTCGAGGTTTATTCGCTTTGCGCACCCAGGCAATAATACCTCAACCATGCCCGTCGAATCTGAGTTCCGGCGCGACCGCGCACCGCCCGGGCTTAAATCGTTGCCAGCCGGGCATCCACCGACCATCGGCCCGGCCCGGTTACCAGCAGGAAAAGCAGGCCAAACCACATGGAGAAATCCGTGCGCGCTTCGTGCACCATGCTGAGAAAGCCGTAGTGCGGCAGGTCCATCAACGAAAAGCCGAGAAACCCGTGCCCCAACAGGACGGGGATTTTGGTGGTAAAAATCGCCACCGAAATGTCAATGAACAAGGCGATGGCCGCCGGCCGCGTCAGCAGGCCAAGAATGAGTATCGCCCCACAAACGGTTTCCACCGTCGCCACAAACGGGCCGAAGAAATCCGGATACGGTATGCCAATCTTCGCAAACCGTCCTGCTGCCTGCGCGACCGGATACAGGAATTTCAGAATGCCTTCGTTCAAAAACACAATACCCACCACCAGGCGAATCAGGACATTGGCGTTCGCACCCGTCGGTTCGCAGATTTTTTTCCAGAGGCTCATAATCTCGCTCCATTCTTATTGGGTTTGCGGTTTGGAGGATTTCTCAGGCCCCCACGTCCAGTAAAGTCCAAAGTACCAGAGCAAATGGTTGTCACCGGTCACGCTGTGCCCCGCGCTTAATAACAGGCTGAAGTGTTCGCTGAAATTGTAGTACCCGCCAAAGTTGAGCGCGGCATAACCGCGGTCGATGTCCGTGTCCTGTCCTTGTGCCCAAAGCTCGCCGCCGAGGGTCAGATGTCGCCCGAAATCACGCTGCACCAGCCAGCCGCCAAAGGGATAGTTCCGCTGGCCCGGTGCGGAATTCAACACCGCGCCGCCTCCGCCGTAGGTCGTCCATGGTCCCCGGCTCTTTTGCAACCACAACGGCAGGCGAAACCACGTCCGGCCATTGCCCAACCCGCGATCGGCGTCGCCCGTCGGCAGTTCGGCCATGGGAAAAATCCCGATTTGCGGCCACGTGTCAGTCTCGTGTACGAACCGGTATTTGATGCCGAACTCCGTATCCCCCAGACCGACCTCGGTCGGCCCGCCATCAACACCCACCGTGGTCATTGGGACAATCAGATGAATCTGCGTGTCCGGCAGCACGCCGTAATTCAATTCCACGGCTGGACCGCCGATGCTGTAATCATTGACACTGGTATGATCGCCGATGCCGAAGAGATAGAATTCCCAATGCTGATAATCGACCGGCTCCGGATCGTCCGTCAAAAATGGCGGACCGGCGAAGGTGTGTGCGGCAAGCATCAGACTCATTCCGACGAGGAGCAAAAGAATCTTACCTGCGGCATTCATAAATTGAATCCAAAGTAATGAACGCGGGTGCGTTTGTAAAAAACGATTCAATTGGTTGAACACTCGCCCTCACCTGTGTCCTCTCCCCCCGGGAGAGGATTTCCGCAATCACGCTTTCCGGTTTTTGGCCGACTATTTGACAAATCCAGCCACAAACTTTCCAGTGAACCGGCGAAGAATTCTCCTTCTCCCTGGGGAGAAGGCCGGGTTGAGGGAGGTTGTCAAACTAACCTTGAGGTTTGCGGTTCACGCCGCCCTCGCCGGTGTCCTCTCCACCGGGGGAGGAAATGCCTGCCGGCGGTTGTTGGCTTTGCGAACAGGCGCCGGCAAATTCCATCACGCGAATTTTTAAAGTGGCGGCAAATAATCCTCCCTCTCCTGTCCGCCTTTGCCTTTGGCTTCGGCGCGATCGCGTCGAAGTGTAGCGAAGACGGAGAGGAGAGGGCCGGGGTGAGGTCGGACGTAATTATCATTCTGCAAAAATAGTCTGTTACCTTTTTCGCCGCGGCGTAAATGTATGGGTGAAATCATGAATGACGATTTGGCCCTGCTGCGGGGATACGCCCGGCCTGCCGCGACGGTGCGCCAGCACGGCGGGCGCAATTCCGAGGAGGCCTTCGCCACGCTCGTCTCGCGTTACGTCAATCTGGTCTATTCCGTGGCGCTGCGGCAGGTGCGCGATCCGCATCTGGCCGAGGAAATCACGCAGGCGGTCTTCATCATTCTGGCGCGCAAGGCGGGTTCGCTCGGCGACAAGACCGTTTTGCCCGGTTGGCTCTGCCGCACGGCGCGATACGCCAGCGCCAATGCGCTGACGATTCAACGGCGACGGCAACACCGCGAACAGGAGGCATTCATGCAATCGCAACTCGATCAATCGGACTTGTCGCGCCGAAGCGAAGCGGAGGCGGAAACCTGGCAGCAAATCGCGCCGTTGCTCGACACGGCGATGGAGAAACTCGGCCAGAAAGACCACGACGCGCTGGTACTGCGATTTTTTGAAAACAAGAATTTCGCGGAAGTCGGCGCGGCTTTGGGCGCGAGCGAAAACGCGGCGAAAATGCGCGTGAGCCGCGCGCTGGAAAAGCTGCGCAAATTCTTCGCCAAACGCGGCGTGAGTTCGACCACGGCCATCCTTGCTGGAACCATTTCCGCCAATTCCGTTCAAGCCGCGCCGGAGGCGCTGGCAAAAACCGTGACCGCCTTCGCCCTTTCAGGGGCAACCGTTCCAACTGCCATTGCCATTACCAAAGCGATTGCCATGAGCACGGCGCAAAAAGTTTTATTGACGGCTGCTGTTATCGGAATTGTTGGTGCCACGATTTATTTCCATGCAAATTTCTTCAACAAAAACCCTAAACTAGGCGGTAAGCCAATCGCTTTGAACAGCACCAATACTGTCAACACTGCCGCGTTCTGAACCCGACATCGCATCAGCCCCGGCAACTGACGGCGGTGGTATCAATTTAGATAAGGCCATTGCAAATCTTCAGAAAGTTCTCCACACCAGGCCGACGACTCATGAAATGTATTATTATAACAAAATAACCAATGCCATCGGAGCCTTTGGTCTATATCGCATGAGCGCATTCAGAGTCCTTTTGGCCAACAGCGATGACCCTCAAGAATTCGTCCGGGGCGGCGCGATTGCGGGCATGGGTTATCTGGGAAGGTTTCTGCCTGATGTGTCTCCGGTTCTTTGGAGTATGATTTACACTTCACAAGATCGTGACCGTTGGATGATCTTTGATGCACTTAAGAACATTGGTTTTGGCCCCGAGGATTTGCCCGCGCTAACGGATTTGTTGGCCAATAGCCCGATCTGCAACGGAACGATTTTGACCAGGTTTGCGCCCGAATCCATTGGCAACGTGATATTGCAAAATCCTTCCGCCTGCGGTCCATATATTCCTGCTTTGGAGAATCTGCTTACGAATAGCGATTCCAATACACGATTTCGCGCTGCGCTCGCTTTGGTGCGATATGAAGGAACGAACAATCCAAATGTATTTCCGGCAATTCACGCGGTCTTCGCTTCTCCCAACAACCGCTTGAGTGAGTATAATAAAAATTTGGCCGCCCAAATTTTAGCAAAAGCCGGCCCCGCCGCAAAACCGTTTGTACCCGACCTTTTAAAATTTGCAAAATCCGCCACCGAAGCGGATGTCCAAGATGCCACCTTTTCGGCCATCGCCGATATTGAGCCTGCTTTGGCTTCACAAATTCCCCAAGTGGCCAAGGCGCTCAAGCAGCAGCAAGAGGATGAAATGTGGAGTGAAAAATTCAAATCTGGCTCTTATTCACTCGACGATTTGCGAGCTGCGTTGAAAAATCCAATTTCGACGGTTGCGCTGCAGACCGCAAATCGTCTGGCGGCAATGGGCACAGCCGCCAAGGTGGCTGTGCCGGATATGATCCATGCCCTTTGGGGAAAGGATGAAGATACGCGGAATAAAATCCTGGCTGACATCTATAAAATAGATCCGCAGGTAACCATAACCAAAATTCCGACGTCAAAAATCATGACTGGCAGTCTACATAGCCTTTTGGATAAACAGCCTCCTACGGAGCAGAACAAACGTTTGATACGAGATGTTTATACGATTGAATTGTTTTCAGGATGGGTCTTGCCGGATGAACTGGCGGCATTTACAAACAAACTTGCAACGCAAAATCCGGATGCCTATAAGGTGTTCGTAAATTCCAATAGGTGACCAAAAAATGGGACAAGACAGGCAGTTCAAACCATTTTACACGCCGCCTGCGCATTGTATAATGTCGCACGATGAATTCGTCAAAGCGCCAGCGCGTCGTCTGCGGCATGAGCAGGTTATCAAAGCAACTTGCGGAATTCATCCGGCGTCAGTCCGGCGCTTTTGGCAATCGAACCCATGGTGATCGCATTGATGGGATTGTGGCGGGGAATGATGAGCCGTTGTTTGCCGTTGGTCATCACGATGTGTCCGCTTTGTCGGGCGATGCGGTAGCCCAGCTTTTCGAAAATACGGACGGCGTCGCGCTGGCTGATGCCCGGAATTTTCGGCACAAATCAAATGGTCACCAGTTCGCGGGTGAAATGCGCGCCCTCGGCTTCGGCTTCGCGCTTGGCGTCTTCCTCAGCGACTTCGAGCCAAAGTTGGATGGCTTCGCGGATGTTAGCCAGCGCTTCATCGTGCGTCGCCCCTTGGCTGTGACACCCCGGCAGGGCGGGACAGGAAACCGCAAAACCTTCTTCGGATTCAACCATGACGACATTGTATTGCATGACTGAAAAATACCTTGTTTGAAGCTGCAAATCAAGTTTGCGCCACGCAAACCATTTTACACACTGCTGGCACATTGTATAATGTCCATCTGTGAATTCGCCAAAGCGCCAGCGTGTGGTCTGCGGCATGAGCGGAGGAGTCGTTCAGAATTTCTTGAAGTAAAAGTCGTCGCGGCTGATGCCAAGGTCTTCCACAATGTCGGCGATGATGCCGCGGGGCACATCGCCCGGATGCCAGGTAAAAGTAATGAGCCGGTCGGGGCGAAACGGATTTGAATAATGCCGATGGCCGCCGGCGGTGCGGAGGAGTTCGCAGCCGACCTGACTCAGGCGGCGTTCCAATTGACGGCAATTCCATGAGGGATATTTTCCCACGGTCACGCAGCCAGAATAAATTTATCCCGGAAAGCTTCAGGAATCGGGCGTCCGGTTTCGAGGAGCGCTTCAAGGTGTGCTTTGGCGGCTTGTTGAAACCGCAGGGTGGCTTCGCCTCGGTCTCGCCCGTGCGCGTGACAACCGGGCAGCAGCGGTGATTTGGCAATCCATACACCGTCTTCGTCCTGCCGGAGCTGCACTTTGGAAACCGGAACGATCATCGTGGAACTAAATTAAACCATTTCGCGTTGACCGTAAAGGATGATTGCTCAAACCATTTTACACGCCGCCCGCGCATTGTATAATGTCCCACTGTGAATGCGCCAAAGCGCCAGCGCGTCGTCTGCGGCATGAGCGGGGGAGTGGACTCCTCCGCCACGGCGGCGCTGTTGCTCGAACAGGGCTACGAGGTCGTCGGCATCACGCTCAAGCTCTGGCCGCAGGATTGCGTGAACCGCGCCGAGGACAAGTGTTGCGGTCCGCAGGCCGTCACCGACGCCCGCGCCGTCTGTCATAAGCTCGGGATCCCGTATTACCTGATTGATGAGGCGGCGGAGTTCCAGAAGCACGTCATCCAATACTTCGCCGACGAATACAAGGCCGGCCGCACGCCGAATCCGTGTGTGATGTGCAATCAAAACCTGAAGTTTGGCCGGTTGATTGACCGCGCCCGCCAGCTTGGCGCGGAGTACATCGCCACCGGCCATTTTGCGAGGATTGAACGCGCGGGGCCGGGAGCGCCGGCATCCTGCCGGCCCGTTGCGGTACAAAACGTTGAATCCCGCCGGCAAGATGCCGGCGCTCCCGGCGAAGGGCGTTATCTCCTGAAGCGCGGACGGGATTTGAAGAAGGACCAGAGTTATTTCCTTTTCTCGCTCCGGCAGGACCAACTGGCGCGCGCGCTGTTTCCGCTCGGGGAAAGGACCAAGAGCGACACGCGTGAAGTGGCGCGACAGTGTCAGCTCAAGACTGCCGACAAGGCGGAAAGCATGGAAATCTGTTTCGTGCCGGACAACAATTATGGCGGCTTCCTCCAACAGGCCGGCCTCGCGAAACCGCATCGCGGCGAAATTATGGATTTGTACGGAACTGTCCTTGGCCATCACGACGGCATCGAATTTTATACCATCGGCCAGCGGCGCGGCCTCGGCATCACGACCCCAAAGCCGGTTTACGTCGTCGAGCTGGACGCGGAGAACAATCGTGTTGTCGTTGGCGACGATACCGCGCTCGATCGTGACGAGTTCACGGCGACGAATTGCAATTGGATTCCGTTCGACAGACTGGCGGAGCCCATCGAGGTCACAACGAAAATCCGTTACAACCATCCCGGCACGCCGGCGACGCTGACGCCGACCGGCAATGGCTCGGTGCAGGTGAAACTGCATTCCGCCCAGCGCGCCATCACGCCCGGCCAGGCGGCGGTTTTCTATCAGGATGATCTGGTCCTGGGCGGCGGTTGGATTGCGCGCTGACGCGCCTTGGATCAAGGCAAAACGAAAGCGGGCTGGCTTTCGGCCAACCCGCTTCGCATTCAACGCAGTTCCCGGGAACAAATCGTTGCGTCAATTATCATCAGCGTCGCCATCGAAATCAAACGGCGGGGTTAAACCCGTGTAGTCACCGATGATTTTGGCGTCATACGGTGAATACATTCCGTTTTGCGTCGTATGGATGTCGTAGCCAAAATTGTTGCCAAATGGAAATGAGCCCACCGGCCCGCCCGCGAGTGGAAGTCCATAACTCATCACAATCGTTCCCGCCATGTTAACCCGGATCACCCGGTTATTGAATTGGTCGCTGATCAGGGTGTCACCGTTCTTCAGCCGTACGGCGCGTGTCGGCAGCGGCGCGGGCACGCTGGGGAACGCGGTATTGATGTCGTACTCCCAGACGATGTTGTCATTGGGATCCACCTCGACTACCCGTGCGTTGCCGGAATCAGTCAACAACGTGTCGCCGTTGTCGAGTCGGCTGGAAAACGCCACAATGCTCACCGTGCCGCCGGCGGAGAATGTCTTGACGACCTGGTCGTGGTTGTCATGGGTGACTTCGAGGGCGCGGTTATTGCCCTGGTCGGAGATCAGAACGTGGCCATTTTCCAATAGCTCGGCGGAGTTCGGGCCGCTCAACTGTTGATCCGCGTTGGTGTTCGAGCCGGGATACTGCCAGACGATTTTCTTCACCAGATTGACCTCGATGATCCGGTTGTTGGCCTGATCGGTGATAAGGACATCGAAGTTCGGCAACCAGGTGCTTTGCACCGGTGTGCTCAACTGGTTGGGACCGGAACCCGTGACTCCGAACTGACCATATTGCCAGACAATCCGCTTAAACGGATCGACGAGGATGACGCGATTGTCCGCCACGCCGTTGATGGCCTGCGGAATGACCCCCGCCGGGGTGCCGGTGCCCGCCATCAAGGTATAAGGCCCGACGCGCTGGGCGTCGTTAACGCCGATGATGGATTTGGCGGAAAAGTCATTCGGCCCCAGCCCGAATTGCCAGACAATGTTCCCGCTCGGGGTGGCTTCAACGACCCGATTGTTGAACTGATCCGCGATCAAAATGTCGCCCGGCTGGTTGAAGTTGCGGTTCAGCCTGAGGCCGTCGGCTGAAGCTGCGCCCGCCCCGGCGAGAGCTGTGGCCACGGCCAAAACGACACACCGGAATCGGGTGGAAATTACAGCATTCCTGCGATTGTTAATCATAACAATTTTCCTTTCTTTGGTTCAAAATAGATTTGTTCTTTGCAGGCGGTAAGAGGTTCGAAGCTCTAAAAGGTTCCCGGCAAATAAATATTCCGCCGGCTCGTGTGCTCCCGGTTGACAGTGCCTCAAAACCGGTGCATGGTTCCGGCCATGAAAACACTTGTTCTACTGGTGGCGATTACGTTTGTGCAAATCCTGGCCGCCAAGGCGGCCGAGTCCATATACGACATTCCGCTCAAGGACATTGACGGCAACACCACTTCGCTGAAGCCGTATCAGGGCAAGGTGCTGCTCATCGTCAATGTTGCGTCCAAGTGCGGATTCACCCCGCAATACACCGCGCTGGAGGCGGTTTACAAAAAGTACAAGGACCAGGGACTGGTGGTGCTCGGTTTTCCCTGCAATCAGTTCGCCCACCAGGAACCCGGCACGGACCTGGAAATCAAACAGTTCTGCACCTCGAAATACGACGTGACCTTTCCAATGTTCGACAAGATTGAAGTCAATGGTCCTGATCGCCATCCGCTGTACGTGTTGTTGGTGGGCAAGGACTCGCCATTTCCTGGCAACATCGGCTGGAACTTCACCAAGTTTGTGATCGGCCGGGACGGCAAAATCCTGAACCGCTTCGCCTCGCCTGTGAAACCCGATTCAACGGAAGTGACTCACGCCATCGAGGCGGCGCTCGCGGCGAAATAAAGCTGAACCGGCTTGCGCGGTGGCGTTATATCGAGATGATCTGGCTGCCGGCGGCGGATGGGTTGCGGTGAGCAGATCAAACAAGTAGCAGCCGAAGTGAGTCGGCTCTTATTCCTTCTTCGAAAATTTGAGCCTCCTCACGTCGGCTGCTACAAAATCATTCTACCAACTCCGCCGCGTTTGCATTAGCGCGCACCTGTGCCGGATTTTTGCAGCCGGGGATGAGCGCGGTCACCACCGGGTTTTTCAGGCACCACGCCATCGCCCATTTGGCCATCGGCACGCCGGCAGGCACTTCTTTTTTTTGCAGACGCTCCACTTCGGCCAGGTCGCGCTGCATTTTTTCCGCGTCGAACGAGGCGCGGACGTCATTGGCGGCAAAGGTCGCGCCGGGTTTGTATTTGCCGGAGAGCAATCCACTGGCCAGCGGCACCCGCGCGAGGATGCCGAGGTTGTCGCGCTCTGCGTGCGGGAAATAAATCTGTTCCGGCCGCCGGTCGAGGCGGTTGTAGAAAACCTGTAACGCCTCCACACCAAGCTTCGCGGCTTCACGCGCCTGAAATTCGCTGCCTTTCTGCAAAATGGAAACGCCGAGGTGCCGGACTTTGCCGGCGCGTTTTTGTTCCGCCAGCATCGTCCACAATTCCTGGGTCTGAAACAGCGCGTCGGAACCGGAATGAAACTGGTAGAGGTCAATGGTCTCGACGCGCAGCGCCCGGAGCGAAGCTTCGAGTTGCTGCCGCACGCCGGCGACCGAAAAGTCGTCGTCGCGGCTCATGAAACGGTTGAAGTGATGGCCGAACTTGGTCGCCACCAGCCAGCGTGAGCGGTCGCGGCGCGACAAGTAATCGCCGATCAGCCGCTCGGACAGGTGGTCACCGTAACATTCGGCGGTGTCAATCAGGTTGAGGCCGCACTCCGCCGCCGCGTCGAGGATGGCGTCGGCCTCCGTCTGCGAGAAATCATGTCCCCACTCGCCGCCGAACTGCCACGTGCCGATGCCGATGACCGACACCCGCAAACCCGTTCTGCCCAGAACCCGATAACGCATGTCTCAATGTTGTGAGTAAAATCCGCTTGCGCCAAGTTTGTTCGTTGTTAAAGTCAGGCCGCGTTTCCATCCGTCCCGCATTGCGGGACGGTTTTTCCGCCTTCGCGGCGCGGCATAGCGCCGCTACGGCGCGACGACGGCCATTTTAACCTGAAAGACCATTAATTTGTGAAAATTTTCAGCGGCACCGCCAACGAGCCTCTGGCTCGCGCGATCTGCAAATCCATTAGCATGGAACTGGGCAAGTGCTCCATTCAACCGTTTCCTGACGGCGAGACGTTCATCAAAATCGAGGAGAACGTGCGCGGTGAGGACGTGTTTGTGGTCCAGCCGACGTCGCCGCCCACGAACCACAATTTGATGGAGCTGTTCATCATGATCGATGCGTTGCGCCGGGCCAGCGCGTCACGCATCACCGCCGTGCTGCCGTTTTACGGTTATGCCCGGCAGGACCGCAAGGACCAGCCGCGCGTGCCCATCACCGCCAAGCTCATCGCCAACCTGCTGGTGGCGTCGGGCGTCAACCGCATCCTCACGGTGGACCTGCACGCGCAGCAAATTCAGGGTTTTTTCGATATCCCGGTGGACCATCTCTATGCCGCGCCGGTCATGTACGAGTATTTGAAGAAGAAAAAATTGCCCGACCTCGTCGTGGTCAGTCCGGACGTGGGCGGCTTGAAAATGGCGCACGCCTATTCGCAGGTGCTCGAATCGGGGCTGGCCATCGTGGCCAAGCGGCGCAAAAGCGCCACGGAGGTGGAATCCATGGCCGTCATCGGCGAAATCCGCGGTAAAAACATCCTGTTGGTGGACGATCTGACGGAAACGGCCGGCACGCTCACGGCGGCGGCGGCGTTATTGAAGAAAAAAGGCGCCAAACAGATTCTGGCCTGTGTTTCCCATGCCATTCTCAATAACGTGGGCATTGAAAGATTGCGAAAATCAGTCATTGACGAATTGATTACAACTGATACAGTCCAACGCCCCGCAATTGACGGTGTAAAAATAACGACGCTGTCGGTGGCGGGGCTTTTGGGCGAAGCCATCAAGCGAATTAACAGCAATTCGTCGGTGAACTCGCTCTTTGAATTCAAAGGCGGGCGCACAAGTTGAGCCGGCCGGAAAACATTTTTTAGCATGAAATCGGTGCCATTAAAAGCGTATCCCCGCACGCAGACGCGGCGGGGCGGAGTCAAGAAATTGCGCAACGCGGGTCGCGTGCCGGCGGTCATTTACGGCCAGCAGGCCAAGCCGCAAAACCTCGAAATCAACGCGAAGGAAATCGGCGACCTCATCCATCATTCCGCCTCGGAGAATATGCTGGTGGATTTGTCCGTGGAAAACGACGCACGCGCCAGGCGCCTCGCCCTGGTCCAGGAAGTCCAGCATCACCCGCTCGACGGGAAGGTCCTGCATGTGGATTTTCATGAAGTCGCCGAAAATGAAAAGGTCGTCGTTCAGGTACCGCTGGAGACCGTCGGGGAAGCCGCCGGTGTGAAGACCGGGGGCGGCGTGCTCGAACACATTTTGTTCAAGCTCAAAGTCCGGGCCCTGCCCAAGGATTTGCCCGAGCAGATCGTGATTGATGTCAGCCATCTGGAACTCGGCAAGGCCGTTCATCTTGGCGAAATCCCGGCTCCCGCGGGCGTTGAAATCATTGGTGACAAGAACATCCCGGTCGTGACCGTGGCGATACCGCGCACGGAGGAGGAAGAAGCGGCGGCGACCACCACCGAGGCGGCGGCCGCGGGCGATGTGGAGATGATCAAGGAAAAGAAGGAAGAAGGCGAGGAGGGCGAGGCTCCGGCCAAGGGCGAAAAGGGCGCCAAACCCGGCGAAAAAGCCCCCGCCAAAGGCGCCGAGAAAGGCGCGGCAGCGCCGGCGGAAAAGGCTGCCGACAAAGCCGGCGAAAAGAAGCCGGCGGAGAAAAAGAAATAATTTTGCGGGTGATCCGCGAGGATCATCACGCCCGCGCCGCGCATGGAGTCATTGCATCTCATCGTGGGCCTGGGCAATCCGGGCGCGGAATACGCGAAAACGCGCCACAATGCCGGCTTTTTGCTGGTGGAAACACTGGCCGCACGCTGGCAGACGGCATGGAAGAACGAGCGCAAGTTCAACGCGCGCCTGGCCCGCGCCGAGCACCGGGGCCGCCGTGTTTTGTTGTGCCAGCCGCAGACGTTCATGAATGCCAGCGGTGAAGCGGTTGGCGCCCTGGTGAATTTTTACCGGTTGCCGCGGACGCGGGTTCTGGTGGTGGTGGACGACGCGGATTTGCCGCTGGGTGAGATTCGATTGCGGGCGGGTGGCAGCAGCGGCGGCCATCACGGGCTGGAATCCATCGAGCAACATCTGGGTTCACGCGAATTTGCGCGGCTGCGGCTCGGCATCGGGCGCCGGGACGGCGCGCGGGAAATTACCGATTACGTGCTCAGCCGATTTGACCGGACGGAAGCGGCGCTGATGGAAAAAGTTCTGGACCGGGCGGCCTGCCAGGCGGAATGCTGGTTGAGCGATGGCATACAAAAAGCAATGCAATTGAATGGAAAGTTAGATGGTTAAATCAGTAACTGGTTCACCGGTTAAATGAGAGGTCGGGCCAAACCCATTTAACTGATTTAACAAGTTACTCATTTAACGAATCACAACCATGAAACGATACGAAGGTCTGTTCATTCTGAATACGGCGGGACGGGAAGAAGGCGTCAAAGATGCCCTCGACAAGATTTCCTCCGAAATCACCGCGGCGGGCGGCAAAGTGGAAACGGTGCAAAAAATGGACCGGAAGAGTTTTGCGCGCGTGGCCGACAAGAAACACAACGCCGGATTTTACGCGAATGTGATTTTCACGGGCACGCCGGCCACGGTCACGCAATTGCGCACGAAACTGGCGTTGAACGATGAAGTCTTCCGCGTTTTCTTTACGCATTCGCCCGAGCCCAAACCAGCGAAATAAACCCTGAACCCCGGAGGCCTTATGGCTAGCTTTAACAAAGTGATTCTCGCCGGAAATTTGACCCGCGACCCCGAATTGCGCTATACGCCCAAGGGCACGGCGGTGGCGCGCCTGGGCATCGCCTGCAACCGCAAGTGGAAAAGCGAGACCGGCGAAATGAAGGAAGAGGTGACTTTTGTGGATGTGGACGCTTTCGGCAAGACGGCCGAAACCATCGGCCAATATCTGAAAAAAGGCCGTCCGATTCTAATTGAAGGCCGCTTGCGCTACGATACCTGGGAGGACAAACAGAGCGGCCAGAAGAAAAGCAAACTCGGCGTGGTGCTGGAAAACTTCCAGTTTCTGGATTCCGGCGGCGGCCGCGGCGAAGGCGCTGCGGAAGCCCCGCGTTCGCGCCCCGCCTCCGGTTCCACATCAGCCGCGCCCGAACCCGACGTGCCGCCGGAAAGCGATGACGTTCCATTTTAATTTTGCCGATCCCATTTCCCTGTTCCTTTTTTTATGAAGACTGAAGTCATTCTCACGCACAATATCGTCGGCCTCGGGGCCGAGTCCGATCAGGTGAAGGTCGCCGCCGGTTACGCGCGCAATTTCCTGTTCCCGCAGCGGCTGGCCATTCCCCTCACACAGGCCAACAAACGCCAGATCGAGGCCTTGCGCCAGCGCCGCGCCGAGCGCGAAGCCCACGAGTTCAACACCATGACCGAACTTTCCAAGGCGCTCTCCAAGCTCATCTGCGTCATCAAGGTCAAGGCGGGCGAAGACGGCAAGATGTTCGGCTCGGTGACCGCCGGCATGATTGCCGATGAATTGAAGCATCAGTTCGACATCTCGCTCGACAAGAAGAAGATTCATCTCGAACACCCGATCCGCGCGGTGGGCGACCATGAAGTGGAATTGAACCTTCATGCCGAAGTTAAAGGCACGCTCAAAGTCCGCGTCGAGAGCACCACGCCGGCGGCAGCGCCCGCTCCGGAAACGGCGGCCGCGCCCGCGCCCGCCGAAGCCAGGTCGGAGGAAGGCAGAACGCCCAGGACGGAAAAACGCGGTTTCGTCAGACGGGAGGCCAGGGGTGAAAAAGCGGCCAAACCCGAAAAGGCTGAAAAGATCGAAGCTGCCGAATCCAAACCCAAAGAGAAGAAGCATGTGGAGAAACATGCCCGGGTGGAAAAAGGTGAAAAACCGGAAAAACCCGCCAAGGCGCCCAAGGCCGAAAAGAAGGAAAAGGCGGGATAGACCGCCACACGCCAATAGATTTCAGCAAGCCGCGGAACTCCTCCGCGGTTTTTTTATGTTCTGCATTTCGCTCTTGCCTGAGACCTTCCTGCAATTCGAGCCAGCAGTGGCACTGCTAGCCACAAAAGCGTTGAAGCATCGGGTTCCGGCACGGCGGTCGCCGTAACTGAATTCAGGTCCCAGGAATAATGATACGTGCCGTCATCGGTCCCATCGTACAGCTCCCAGCCCCCAATCGTAGCGACATAGGTTTCGTCGTCGTCGAAACCATCGTAGCCTTCACTCAACACAAGACTGGTTGGATCTGCGGAAAGGATTTGCGTGGACAACGTGAGGTTGACCGAATAATTGACCGGGCCGCTGTTCGTCTGACCGTTATAGACGACGGTGCAGGAACCATTGACGGGAATGCTTAACCCCCAGTAGGAAGATAAGTTCTGTACTCCGGTATCAAACGACACGGTGCCCGACCCGTCACCAATGGTCAGATTCGCCGTTCCCGTCGGAGGATTGGGCAAATCCGAATAGGCCGACTGACACGAAATTGAGAAGGCGTCGCTTACCGGGCTGAGAGTGACGGAACCAACCTGCCGCAGAGTTTGGGCGATTGGATCGTAGTACAAGGTTTCATTCAAAATGCCAAAAACCGTATAGCCACTTCCAATGCTGCCAGTCCCAAATGAGAGAGCCACGTCAGAACGGCCGCTGATCGGCGCGGAAAATGAGTAGGCTTGACCCATACCCCGATTTATGGAGACCACCAACAACAAACCACCAACCAGCGGGAGGAAAATGCTGAGGGGCCTTGTCCGTTTCCACATAGTTTGCCTTTTCAGGTTAACTAGTTCCGATCGCTCCGATCTATCGCTCGTGCCAGACACGATTTACAATTGAGAATAGGCCGGTGCCGTGATCAGGTCAAGCTATTTCTAATCCAGATCGGAAGAAATTATTAACATGTAATTATCTTATTATCACCATGTTTCAAACCATACCTCAAGTTCAGGGGTCTTCCGGTTTGCTGTCGCTCAACACCAGCCGGCTTTGGACCGCGCAGAAACCAGCCAAGGCTGAGAAAGGCAAAAAGGTCCGACGCGGAAAATGCGGTTTCGTCAGACGGGATGCCAGGACGAAGGAATCGCCAAAGCGCCCAAGATCGAATCGAAAAAAAGCCGGGTAATCCACTGGCGGACAGTTTGCTTTTATCCGGCTGAGGAACCTCTCCGCGGCCTGTTTTTGCCTGCCTCCCTGATTAACCTGGTCGCTCCACGGTTTCGGTGTGCAAGGGCAAAAAAGGGGTTGAAATTGGCTAAAAACAGGGCTTGACCCTGCCGATAACTCCTGTAAACTGAGCCTGTAATGTTGAAAAACGTTCTACAAGTTGTCAATCTGGCCGTCGTAGTCGACGACGCCGTTGGCGCTTGTTGAACGCAACCAAGTTTTAACAAGAACCCACGGCTGGAAACGGTCGTGGGTTTTTCGTTCAATCCGCGCCACCGGCCACAACCAAAACATGAAAACCGGATGATTGGATTTTTGGATGATTGGATGGATGGGAAAACGCTTCAATGCGCCAGCCCATTAATCCAGCAATCCACCAATCCATTAATCCAACAACGCAATGAGCAAGACAACTGAAACCGCTGGATCCGCTGCCAAAGCGGCTTCGGCGCCCCAAGAAAAGAAACCTGCCTCCACCACGCGCGCCGAGGTCGGCGCGGCCATGTTCGGCCGCGACATCCTCGTCGAAGCCCTTGAACGTGAAGGCGTGGAGGTCATTTTTGCCTATCCCGGCGGCGCAAGCATGGAAATCCACCAATCGCTGACCAAATCCAAAATCCGCACCATCCTGCCGCGGCACGAGCAGGGCGGCAGTTTTGCGGCGGAAGGTTACGGCCGGGCGACAGGCAAGGCCGGCGTGTGCATGGGCACCAGTGGTCCCGGCGCGACCAATCTCGTTACCGCCATCGCCGACGCCTACCTGGATTCCTGTCCCCTCATCGCCATCACCGGCCAGGTCAATCAAAACATGATCGGCCGCGGCGCGTTCCAGGAAACCGACATCATCGGGGTGACGCTGCCCATTGTGAAGCACAGCTATCTCATCACCGACGTGAACGATATTCCGCGCATCATCAAGGAAGCGTTTTACATCGCGCAAACCGGCCGGCCCGGCCCGGTGGTGATTGACGTGCCGAAAAACATCCAACAGGCCAAAACCCAGCCGGTGTGGCCGACGCTGGCGCAGATCAAAAAAGGCCTGCCCGGTTACATCCAGCCGGATTTGCGCGCCGACGACCTGGCGTTGAATGAAATCATGGGCCTCATCGAGAAGGCCGAGCGCCCGGTGATTTATTGTGGCGGCGGCATCATCAGCAGCGGCGCGGCGGCCGAACTCAAGAAATTTGCCGAGGCGACGAACATTCCGGTGACGACCACCCTCATGGGTATCGGCGGTTTTCCCGAGACGCACCCGCTGTCGTTGCGCTGGCTGGGCATGCATGGCGCGGCGTTTGCCAACTGGGCCGTCAACGGCGAATATGCGCACCGCAAATCGTTCAACGATCCGATGGTGAAACTCAAGGACGGCGCGGATCTGCTGCTGGCGTTCGGCGTGCGGTTCGACGACCGGGTGACCGGCAAGTTTGAGGAATTCTGCAAGCACGGCACGATTGTACATGTGGACATTGACGCGTCCGAGTTGAACAAGAACCGCCGCGCCAACCTGGCCGTGGTCGGTGACATCAAAGATGCGTTGGTGCGGCTCAATGCCATGCTCGCTCAGCGCCCGCTTAACAAGAAACACACGGCCTGGCTGGGTCAAATTGACGCGTGGAAACAGAAGGCGCCGTTCGCCTACACCATCACGCATGAAATTGCCACCAGCGATCACATGAAGGACCATCTTAAAGGCCAGCAAGACCAGATTATCCTGCAACAGATGGTGGTCGAGGCATTGTATGAACTGACCAAGGGTGATGCCCTCATCACCACCGGCGTGGGCCAGCATCAAATGTGGGCCGGCCAGTGGTTCAAGTACGAACACCCGCGCCAGTTCATCACCAGCGGCGGGCTGGGCTCGATGGGCTTTGGTTTCCCGGCGGCGCTCGGCATCAAGGTGGCGCATCCGGACCGGGAAGTGATTGATATTGACGGTGACGGTTCGTTCCTGATGAACATTCAGGAACTCGCCACCGCCCACGTCGAGAAAATCAATGTCAAGGCCATCATCCTGAACAACCAGCACCTGGGCATGGTGGTGCAATGGGAGGACAAATTCTACGCCGGCAACCGCGGCCACACGTATCTCGGCGACCCGCAGTATCGCGCGGAGATTTATCCCGACTATGTGCGCGTCTGTAATTCCTTCGGCGTGAAATGCGAGCGCGTGATGTACAAAAAGGATTTGCGCGCCGCCATCCAGCGGATGCTGGATGCCAAGGAGCCGTACGTGCTCGACGTGGTGACGCCCTATACCGAACATGTGTTGCCGTTCATTCCGGCGGGCCGGACCGTGGCCGACATGATTTGGAAGGCGTGACAACCTGTTGAGAAAGTAGGAGACGACGTGAGGAGTCGCTGACTAAAAATAGAGACTGGTTACCTCGTCTCTTACGAAAAGTCCGCAGGCCGGGCGAATGTTTCGCCCGGCCTGTTTTGTCTCCTCAGACAAATTCCGAGTTCGCAACCCTCACGCTTTTTGAACCGGCCTGGTCATAGTGTGATTTCGCAAAAAGGGCCGTTTAGAGGTTGAATTTCAAAAGGAAACTTGATAAACTCAATCTAATTCCAGAACAGACCTTATGAAAACTCTTCGGCTGTCTTTCGCAGCGGTTTTTGCGGTGTTTCTGACGTTTAACATTGAAGCAGCGACGCATTACGTGGATTTGAATTGCACCAATCCTGTTTCGCCCTAGGCCAATTGGGTGACTGCCGCGACGAACATTCAGGATGCGGTGAATGTTGCTGGATATGGTGACGCCGTTCTTGTCACGAATGGAATATATCAGTACGGCGGTTGGCCTTCTTCCGGCTCAAACCGCGTTTATGTGTCGCAGCAAAACGTCACCGTCCAAAGCGTCAATGGACCAGCAATGACAATCATTCAAGGCTATCAAGTTCCTGGAACGACGAATGGCGACTTTGCAGTCCGATGCGTTTATTTGTCGGATCGTTCGACTTTGTCAGGTTTCACGCTAACGAACGGAGCGACCACCGGCAGTGACATCTACGGTGGTGGTGTGTATTGCGCTTCGGTAAGGTCCGTGGTGACAAATTGTGTGATTATCGGCAATTCGGCTTACTCTGGTGGGGGAGCCTATTTAGGAACCCTGCTGAACTGCGTCATCTCGGATAATATAGTCAGCGGCGGTGGAAGTGGTGGCGGAGCTTCCGGCAATAGTGGTGGAACTTTTGGGTGTAAATTGGTGAATTGCGTCATTTCGAATAATATAGCCAGATATGGTGGTGGAGCATCGTGGAGCACGCTGGTGAATTGCCGGGTCATTGGCAATACCGCCGGTGGACCAATTGGTACGGCCATCGGAGATGGAGGCGGAATTTATCAAAGCGTATTAACCAATTGCATAGTGGCCAAGAACTGGGCTGGCTATGAAGGCGGTGGGGCTTGGGCTTCAACTTTGATTGGTTGCATTGTATCAGATAACTATTGTGCAGACTATGGGGTGGGAGGGGTGGTGGGCACTTTAATTAACTGCACCGTGGTGAATAACGCCGGAGACGTCGGCGGTGTGAGTGGAACGGCCCAAAATTCGATTATTTATTACAGCACAAATAGAAGTTTGTATTGGACGGACAACGGTTACTTTACGAACTGCTGCATAACCGCGCTTCCCACTTCGCCCGGCAGTTCTGGTTGGAATAACTTTACGAATCCTCCGCTCTTTGTGAATTTGGAAGGAGAAGATTTTCATCTGCAAAGCAATTCTCCCTGCATCAACGCCGGAAATAATTCCTACGTTACAAATTTCTTCACCAGAAGTCTGACGAACGATCTCGACGGCAACCCGCGCATCGTCGGCGGCACGGTGGATATTGGTGCCTACGAATTTCAGTCACCAAGCTCCGTGCTTTCGTACGCTTGGGCACAGCAATACGGCCTGCCCACGGACGGTTCGGCGGATTACGCGGACACTGACCACGACGGCATGAACAACTGGCAGGAATGGATGGCCGGCACCATTCCGACCAACGCCTTGTCCCTGCTGGAAATGTTGTCGTTGGCCTCAACAAATGGTCCGTCAGGTATCATCGTAACCTGGCAGAGCGTGACCAATCGCTCTTATTTTCTGCAACGAAGCGGCGATTTGTCCGCGCAGCCGGCTTTTTCAACCATTCAGAGCAACATCGCCGGCCAAGCCGGTACAACGACTTACACCGACACGTCCGCCACCAATGGCGGCCCGTATTTCTATCGCGTCAGCGTGCAGTATAGGGCGGGTGGGATACGGTTTGGTAGTGCGAGGCTGCCGGCGAGTCGGCTCGCGAGGACGCTCGCCCCACCGAAGGTTGTAGAGTGTGCCGTCCACAAAAGGCGCAAAGACTTGTCGTCCGGCCGGTTTTTGTTACGCTGCGCGCAATGCGTAAATGGTTTATCGGTTTCGCGCTGGTGGTGGTCCTGCCCGTCTTTGGCGCGGAAATAAGAATTGATTTCAGCAATTTCCCGACCAATACAACACCGACCGGCTTTCACAGCGCGCTGGCCGGAGGCGGCCAGCCCGGTGATTGGAAAATTGTCATGGACGAATCACCCTCGGCGTTTGCGCCCTTGACCCCGCAGGCGGGCCGGATGCCCGGCATGACCCAGCACGCCGTGCTCGCCCAGCTCAGCCAGGACCCGACCGACGAACGGTTTCCAATGCTGGTTTACGACAAGGAAAGCTTCAGGGATTTCAAGCTGACCACGCGGTTCAAAATCATCAGCGGGGTGGCGGAACAAATGGCGGGCATCGTCTTCCGGTACCAGAACGCGTCGAATTTTTACGTGATTCGCGCCAGCGCGCTGGGCCACAACCTTCGCTTCTACAAGGTCGTAAACGGCCTGCGCGGCAATCTCCTGGGGCCGGACATCGACATTTCGACCAATGTCTGGCACACGCTGGGCATCCAATGCCAGGGCAATCAAATCCTCTGCCTGCTCGATAATCATGCGGCGATGCCGACGCTGACGGACAACACCTTCACCGCCGGCAAAATCGGGTTTTGGACGAAATCGGACGCCGTCAGCTATTTTGATGACACGACCATCAACTACACGCCGCGCGTGCCGATGGCGCAAACAATCGTGCAGGGCATGATGCAGAAATATCCGCGCATCCTGGAACTCCGGGTTTACACGCTCGATGACAAAGGCGACCCGCAAATCATTGCCAGCAACCATGAGAAGGAAATCGGCCGGCCGGGCACGGACGCTGAAAAAGGCGCCATCACCGCCGGCACGCTCTATTTCGGACGCGGCAAAGGCACCGTGGCGGTGACCATGCCGCTGACGGACCGCAATGGTGATCCCGTGGCGGCAGTACGGGTGCAATTGAAATCGTTTCTGGGGGAAACGCAGGACACGGCTGTGGACCGCGCGCGACTCATTGTCAGACAAATGCAGGCGCAGGTTGTCTCCGGCCAGGATTTGACACAATAACGCTGCGCTCAAGGATGGGCGGGTGCGTTTAATTCGTCCGGAGACTGAATCGATGGTATGTCTTGCGGTTTCACGCGCCGAACGCCGCCCGAAACCGTGATGCTGCCGTCATTACCGACATGCAACCGGGGCCGGACATTGAGGTAATCGTAAATTTCCTGCTGAAGAATATCGCCGCCGGGATTGATCACCGAATAGAGGAAACTCGCCGCACCGCTTTGGTAGAGCAGGTGGAGATTGCTGGAGCGATCCAACTGCGCCTCCGGCTGGCTGAAGGAAACCATCGGACCGATCGACCGCACCTTGTAAATGACTGCCCCGGATTCGTCGCTCACCTGCACGTACATCCGCAGTTGCGAGCGCAGGTAATTGGCTTCTTCCAGGGTGTATTTGCGCACTTCCGGCGGGCGGTTCGACACTCCGGCCGGCAACGGCATGCCAAATACCTGTGACCACAACTTCGCGCCGTTAATCACGTCGAAGCCACGCGGTTTGCTCGTGATATCGGTGTTCCAATCCTTGACCCGCACGGTGGCGATGATCTGGTAGTGTCCCGCCCGCCGCAAATCGAAGTACGGCTGCAAATCCACACGCTTGGTGGCTACCTGCGAGGAATCCAATTCGAAGGCACCAACCACCGGCGGGTCGGCATTTTTGACGACGATGAAATCGTCCGCCGCTTCCACACTGAATGTCAGCCAATCCGGGTCCGCCCCCAAATGCAGCGGCTGGCCGGATTGATTGGTGATGTGCACCACGACCGGCAGGGATTCACTGGGCAGAAATTGGTTCTGGTCCAGCGTCAAACGGACCGTGACCTGCGCTGAGGTGTTGAAAACCATCGTCACCGCCAGACCGAGAATGAGCCAAAAAAGTTTCATTTGAACGATGCATACTCTAAACCGCCGTCAATGCATGGCAACTATAAATAGCGGGAAGCTGCGCCCCCCCCCGCCATTCGGTGACCGCAAATTAAGTTGCCGGCCGGCGAATTTACATTCACCGGCCTGTCGCGACCCGGTCATGCGGGAGTGTTGTGGAGCTTATTGGGGTTCCACCCGGAAATAGCACTGGGGTGCGGCGCTCATGCTGCTGGTTGAAGTTATTTAACAGGAATCCTCAAAAACGTGATGCCTTTGGGACACATGAAGGGATTTGCGAGGTGAATTGCACCCGGAGTTGGGCGGAATTCAGGGAGAAAATGAAGGCCAATCCGGCCGAAACAGCGCCCTGCGGCTCAGGTCGTCACGCCCAATTGTCGCAATTGTTCCCGATAGCCCCGGGTGAGGGTCGCACGGGCGCCATTATGCAGCGCGACCGTATATTCGCCGTGAAACATGGGATGCAATTCCTTGACCGATTCGATGTTCACGATGGTCGAACGGCTGATGCGCACAAACAGGTTCGGCGGAAGCTTTTCCTCCAGCGCGGTCAGGGTTTCGCGCAGCATGTGCGTTTCGTTGCCGGCATACAGTTTCACGTAATTGTCCGCTGCCTCCACCATGTCGATGTCGGTCAGGCGCAGGAACACGATCCGTCCGTTGGATTTCACGGCCAGTCTATCCGGATGTTTCGAGTCCGCCTTCAGGTCCTCCATGAGGCTGTCGAGCTTCTGCTGGATGTCGCCGTTGCGATGGCTCTGGATTTGTTGCCGCGCGCGTTCCACGGCCGATCGCAGGCGGGCCACTTGACAGGGTTTTATCAAATAATCCAGGGCGTGTGCCTCGAAAGCTTTCAACGCATAATCATCGTGCCCCGTCACGAAAACAATGGCCGGCAGGCGCAGCAACTTGATTCGGGAAATCACTTCGAAGCCGTCCACTTCGGGCATTTGCACGTCGAGAAACACCAGGTCGGGCGCCAGTTGATTGATGGACTCGATGGCTTGGCGGCCGCTGGAGGCCATTCCGATGATCTCGATGTCCGGTTCGAAACGGAGGATATCCCGCAGCACCGCCAAACAGGTTGACTGGTCGTCAACGAGTAGAGTCCGAATTTTCATATTACGTCGTTTTTTGCTGTCCCAAAGCGGCATTTTATATCACCTGAAATTTTGAAATTCTGGCAACGCGCCGAGCGTTTAAGGACAAAAGCAGTTGCCATGCCCCGGCGGCGTGCTTCAAAGGGCAGATTCCAGTTTAAGCTGCGCTTTTTCAAAAACTTGGAAACCTGACAATACCACGATAATCCCTGGAATTCCCCCCACCGGGGAGCAGCTGATGGCACGGCTGTGCTTCATTGGGACACTAAACTGCCATTCCATTGACAGTCGGTTTTGCCGTAAATGCGGGAAAATTCTTGCGCCACCGGCTGGTGGTAACCCAACGTGAGAAAGTTGGACACAGCGGACGCGCACATGGATAATTTCTTTTTCGGGCGAACCCGGCAAATTCAAGCAAAACGACCAGTCATCACTGACCAATGAAATATCGCACCTTTGGCAAACTGGACTGGCAAGTTTCTGAAATCGGCTTCGGCGGCTGGGCGCTCGGCGGGCTGGGTTGGGGCGGACAGCGCGACGAAGACTCGGCCGCTGCCCTGAAACAGGCGCTCGATCTCGGCTGCAATTTCATCGATACCGCCCAGGGCTACGGCGACGGCCACAGCGAACGGGTCATCGGCAAATTTCTAAAAGCCCACAAAGGCGCACGCATTTATGTGGCGACGAAAATCCCGGTGAAAAGTCCCGGCGACTGGCCGCCGTCGCCTTACGACCGCATTGAAACGCGGTACCCGGAAAAATATTTGCGCGAGTGCGTTGAAATCAGCCTTCGCAATCTTCAGACCGAGTGCCTTGATCTGCTGCAATTGCACACCTGGACGGGTGCGTGGAACCGCAACCCGGCCGCGCTGGAGGTGCTGCGCCAACTGCGCCAGGAAGGCAAGTTGCGCGGCATTGGCATCAGCACGCCGGAACAGGACCAGAATTCGGTCGTGGACTTGATGCGCCACGGCTGGCTCGACAGCGTGCAGGTCATCTACAACATTTTCGAACAGGAACCGCAGGCGGAACTTCTGCCGGCGGCGCTCGAACACAACGTCGGCGTCATCGTACGCGTCGCGTTTGACGAGGGGTCGCTTACGGGCAAGTTCACCGAACAAACGAAGTTTGCCCCGGACGAATTCCGCAACCAGTATTTTGCCGGCGACCGGCTGGGGCGCACCGTCAGAAGGGTGGAAAAGATCAAGACGACGGTTGGTTCGGCGGAACCGGATGTGGCCACGGCGGCCCTGAAATTCGCGCTCAAACCCAAGGCCGTTTCCACGGTCATTCCCGGCATGCGCAACGTGCGGCAGGCCCAAATGAACTGTTGCGTCAGCGATCAACCGCCGTTGTCGGACGAACTCGAATTGAAGCTCCGCCAACACGCCTGGCGCCGCGCTGATTGGTATAAGGGTAAAGATTGATACGTTCTGAAGACGCGCTTTGAATCGTAGCGGCGGTCTGCGACCGTCGAAAACGCTAAAATCACGCTTTCCCGCTGCGGGCGTTTTGCTACTTTGGCCGCATGTTCGAACCAGCCGATTTGTTTGACCTCCGCCAGACCGAACACGCCGCCATTTTTGACGGTTGTCAATTCGCCTGGGACGCGCTCAAAAAAATCGAAGGCTACCTCGCCGCGAATCTAAAACCGGAATTGCTCAACCAGTGCGTAGGCCGCGCTTACATCAGTGAAAACGTGTTCATCGGCGAAGGCACCGTGGTCGAGGATGGCGTGATGATTAAAGGCCCGGCCATCATCGGCAAAAACTGCAAGATTCGACACAACGCCTACCTCCGTGAAAACATCATCGTCGGCGACAACTGCGTGGTGGGCAATTCGACTGAAATCAAAAATTCACTATTGTTCAACGGGGCACAGGCGCCGCACTTCAACTACGTCGGCGACTCCATCCTCGGCCACAAAGCGCATCTGGGCGCCGGCGTAAAAATTTCCAATTTCAAAATGTTTCCCGGCCATATCGAAGTGGAGTTGGACGGCAAGCCATTTGACACCGGCCTGCGCAAGTTTGGCGCGTTACTGGGTGACGGCGCGGAGGCTGGCTGCAACGCCGTGCTGAACCCCGGCAGCATCGTTGGGCGGGGCGCGGTGATTTATCCAAACGTCTTCTGGCGCGGTATTCTGCCCGCCAACATGATTGCCAAAAACAAGGCCGGCGTTGACGTCGTCGTCAAACGGCCGAGGGAAAGTTCGTAGGAGCCGAGGTGACGAGGCTCTGATTTATCCTGTCGCAACCAGGGACGCCTTACCTCGTCTCCTGCCGCTTTTCAGTAGGAGTCGAGGCGACGAGACTCTGGTCAAAGCGGCCAGGGGTTGTGAATAAAGCGAAACGGAACTCAGATGGAGTCTGCCACACGTCGTCTCCTACACATTCATCTTTGCGTCCTGGCCCTGAATGGTACTGCAAATTTTCTGCGCGGTTTCTTTCGGCAGTTCATCCGGTTTTGTCTCTATCCATTCCAGATTTTTTTGGGCACGGAACCAAGTCAACTGCCGTTTGGCGAATTGTCGCGTTTTGATTTTCACCAGCTCGACGGTTTCCGGAAGCGAGCGTTCGCCGCGCAGATGTTCCACTACCTGCCGGTAACCGATGGCTTGCATGGCGGTTTTGTTTCCTTCAAGGCCGTGCTTGAGCAATTCGCGCGTCTCGTCCACCAATCCGCGCGCGAACATCGTATCCACACGGGCATCAATCCGCTGGCGTAAATCTTCAGCGGCGCGGGTTAGACAAAAAAACTCCGGCCTCTGACCCTGGACTGTGGACTTCCATTCCGCCCGCTGTTGGGAAAACTTTTTGCCCGTCAATCGAATCACTTCCACCGCGCGAATGACCCGACGCGGATTTTGTTTATCAATCTTTTCATAAGCCGCCGGGTCACGCTTGCGCAATTCACGCAGCAGCGCCTCAAACGGCATGGCCTCCAGTTTGGCGCGGAGTTCGGGATTGGCGGAAGGCGCTTCGCCGAGTCCGCTCAGGAAGGCTTTGAAATAAAGTCCCGTGCCGCCGCAGAAAATTGGTACGCGACCGCGCGCTTGAATTTCTTCAAGCGCCCTTTGCGCCAGCCGGACGAATTGGGCGGCGTCAAAGGATTGGGTCAGGTCGCAGATGTCAATGAGGTGATGCGGCATGCAGGCGCGGTCGGCCGGCGACGGTTTGGCCGTGCCGATGTCGAGTCCGCGATACACCTGCATCGAATCCACGGAGATGATTTCGCCGCCCAGCCGTTCTGCGAGCGAGAGCGCGATTTCCGATTTTCCGACGGCCGTCGGGCCGGCGAGGAAAACGCTGCGAGGATGGAGGATCGAGGATGGAGGATGGAGATGGGATGCGTTGGCCATTCTCAGTCCTCCACTCTCTATCCTCGTTTTGGCTCAACGCGATGCGACAGAATGGCGCCGAGCACGAGGCCGACGATGAAAATGGGGATGCTGACCAGCATGCCCGGCGTGAGGCCATAATGGATATGGTCGGGCGGATAATCGCCGCGGAAGTATTCCATGATGGTGCGCGTGATGGCGTAGCCGACGAGGTAGGTGGCGAACACCTGGCCATCGAATTTTTTGCGGCGGAACAGCCAGGCGAGCAGGAGATAAAGCAGGAAATTGTTCACCGCGTCGTAAATCTCCGTGGGATGCACCGGGATGCCGGCGTATTGGTGGCCGGCGGGAAAACGGACGCCCCACGGCAAATCGGTCGGCCGGCCATAGCAGCAGCCATTCAGAAAGCAGCCGATTCGGCCAAAAACGTTGCCCAGGGCGCAACTGGGCGCCAGCACGTCGGCGACCTTCCACAAGGACAGTTGTTTCCAACGGATGTAAATGAACCCGGCGAGCGTTCCACCAATCAAACCTCCGTAATAAACCAGGCCGCCGTGCTGGATCATGAAGATTTCCGAAAGCGGCTGGTTGGCGAATTCATCCTGCCAATAGGTGGTCACATAAACAACACGCGCCCCGAGAATCGCGCCGACCATCAGCCAGAGCACGATGTCGGCGATGCGTTCGCCGGGGATGTTGGCGCGCCGGGCGCGGAGGGTGGCCGTCCCAAGGCCCGCCAGAAATGCCACGGCAATCATGATGCCGTACCAATGAACGGTGAGCGGCCCAAGGTGAAACGCAATCGGATGCACAGCAAGAAATTAAGGTGAATTGGTGAAAATGGGAAATTGAAATTCAGCCCGATTCAGTTCGAGTGGGCGGTCACCGACGAACGGAAATCCGGAGGCAAGGGCGGCGGCGGCGGCGGCGCGATAAAGTTCGGCGGTAATGGCGGCCATTCGGGCACGTTTGCGACCAGGTCGCGCCAGGTTTGACGGTCGGCAGGCGACATCCGGGACCAACGCTCGGCATTTCTCAAAAATGCCTGTTTTTCCGATGCGCTCATACCGGCGAACTTGGCGAAAGCGTGGATACATTCATCCCGCTGGTCGGGCGGCAATTTGCCAAAAGCCTGCAGGGTTCTTTTCATTTGTCCGCGTTCGGCGTCTGAAAGGGTGTTGAGCGCCGCCTCTTTCTCATCCGGTGTGAGCGCAAAGAACTGGTCCACGCTCAAGGTGATTTGTTTCCGTTGCGTCTCGGTCATGGTGCTCCAGCGCGCCAGTTCGGAACCCGGTGGAGCGATTTTCTTAAGAATCATGGCGTTACTCACGTCCAGATGCGCAAAATAACGCAGGGCCTGCTCATTTTCCAGAAACTCCTGCTGCAATTGCGGCGGCAAAATGGTCCATTGGTCGAGGCGGGATTTAACCAGTTCGCGCAGGTCCGCCGGCACCTGCGCCAGCCGCACGGAGCGGTTGCTAGGCGATTCCTGCAGGAGCGGGAGTAAATACCAGCGCAACTCCGTGGCGCGCAACCGCAACTCGCGCTCGTTGGGATCCAGCGCCTGGTATTCGTTGACCTTGGCCAGAATGCCTTCGCGGATTTGCGGCGGACGATTGGTCAGGAAGATTTCGCGTTCCTCCGGTGTCATGGCCAGCAGCTGACGGAACAAAGCCACCGGCGACCGCGGGCGCGGCAACGCCGGAGAACCATTTGCCGGAGCCGAAAGCAATTTCACGGGTGGCGGAACACTGGGAACGGTTCCGGCGAAAATCGGGAAAACCATCCCTTGCCCTGTAGCGTAAAACACCAGCCACCAAAGCGTCTGCCGCGAACGGTTCATTGCAGGAGCGCGAGCAATTTCTCATCGGCGTGCGGCTGACTCATGCGCTGGATGGCGTTGAAATTTTTCAGGGCGTCCACACTGGGCATGGGCTGCGTCCCGGCCAGCCGCGCAACATTTTGAGCGAGCCGGGCGCGCTGATTGAATTCGTGCCGCTGATAAGCCAGGCCGGCTATCCCGATGACCGCCACCCCGACTGCCAGCCGGGGCACCAGCACGTGCCAACCCCAGCGCCAAACCGTCAGCCGGGGGCGCAACACCGTTTCACGTTCGACCGCCTGAAGGACGCGCGCCGTAAAATTCGACGGCACCGTCGCGTCCGGCAATCGCGACAGCCCCGCCGTCAGGCGCGATTCGAGCTCCAAATCCGCCTGTGTTTCCGGCTGTTCGCGCAGCCCGGCGTATTCGGCTTCGGTGAGCTTTCGCCGCCAAACCGACTCGCGCAACTGGTTCTGAATCGGCTCGCTTTTCATCGTGTTCTCCAAATTAAAAACCGGTCTGCCGGCAAAGTTGCACTGAAAACTCACTCGCCGAGGACCGAATTTCACCCTATGCTATGGGGGATAAATGACCGCGATTGCCACCGACCAGGCCAAATCCGAGACACCCGCGCTGACCAACCGCCAGCGCTTCCTCGAGGCGTGCCGGTGCCGCGCCGTGGATCGCCCGCCGGTCTGGCTGATGCGGCAGGCCGGACGCGCGTTGCCGGAATACCGCAAACTCAAGAGCAAACACCCTTTTTTGACGCTGGTCCGCACACCCGAACTGGCCGCCGAGGTCACGTTGCAGCCCATTCAACGGTTCGATTTCGACGCGGCGATCCTGTTCAGCGACATCCTGGTTGCCGCCGAGGGTCTGGGGCAGGGCTATCAATTCCGCGACGGCGGAGGCATTGAGATGAAGTTTGCGCTGCGTACAGCGGACGACATCAAGCAACTCAGCGTTTCCGCCTTGCCGGAACGGCTGGCCTATATTCCGCGCGCTTTGGAACTCGTCAAAGCCTCGCTGCGTGACCGGACCGCCCTCATCGGTTTTGCCGGTTCGCCGTGGACGCTGGCCAATTTCATGCTCGAAGGCGGCAGCGCGGACGAATTTACCCAGGCCAAGAAATTGTTTTATTCCGAGCCGGAAATTTTCTCGATGCTGATGAAGAAGCTGACCGTGGCCGTGACGCGCCTGTTGCAGATGCAAATTCTGGCCGGCGTGGATGCCGTGCAGATTTTTGACAGCCTCGGCGGGCTGCTGTCCGGGAATGCGTTTGCGGACGCGTCGGCCAGATGGATCAAGCAAATCATTTCCGCGCTGAAAAGCACCGTGCCCATCATCGTTTTTTCCAAGGACGTCCATGGCCACTGGCACACGCTCGTGGACACCGGCGCGAATGTGCTGGGGATTGACTGGACGGTCCGGCTGGCGGATGTCCGCGCTCAATTGCCGGAACACGTTGGCGTGCAAGGCAATCTTGATCCATCTTTGCTCCTGACCAAACCGGAAATCGTCGCGGCGGAAACCGGCCGGATTCTGGCCGAGATGCGCGGCGCGCGCGGCCATATTTTCAACCTGGGCCACGGCGTGCCGCCCGGGGCGAAATTGGAAAACATCACCGCGCTGGTCGAAACCGTGAAAAATTTCAAATGATGAGTGGATATCATCTCAACGCCCGCCCTCACCCTGATCCTCTCCCCCAGGGAGAAGGAACAGCAATGTTTGCCGCCCGAAATGTTGCACCGCGCCCGACACACCGATTGTCTGGGGTTTATTCTCCCTCTCCCATCGGATGGGAGAGGGCCGGGGTGAGGGCAAACCTGAAATCCGTTTTCATTTCACGCCGCACATGAGCAAGCTGAACGTCAATCTGGATCTGGTGAAGAAATACAACGTGCCGGGGCCGCGTTACACGAGCTACCCGCCGGCCACGAAATTCACCGACGCGATTTCGTGGGAACAGCTTTCCGCGAAGATTGAGGAAAACAACCGGACGCCGCGCGACCTCTCGATTTATTTTCATATTCCGTTCTGCGAGACGCTCTGCTGGTTTTGTGGGTGTACGACGGTCATCACGCTCAACCACGACAAAGGGATGGCCTACGTCGAGGCGCTGGGCCGCGAAGTGGCAAAGATGGCGCCGATGCTGAATCCGCAGCGCAAGGCGGTCCAACTCCATTTCGGCGGCGGCTCGCCGACTTTTTTGCGGCCCGATGAGATCCGCCGGCTCGGCGAAATCATTCATCACTATTTCACGTTCTCACCGGACATCGAGGCGAGCGTCGAGGTGGATCCGCGCCGGTTGACGCGCGACCACATGGTGGCGCTGCGCGAAATCGGTTTCAACCGCGCCTCGATGGGCGTGCAGGATTTCGATCCCAGGGTGCAGGAGGCGATTCATCGCATCCAGCCGCGGGCAATGACGCAGCAGGCGATGGATTGGATGCGCGAACTTGGCTTTGGCTCGATCAACCTCGACCTGATTTATGGTCTGCCGTTCCAGACGCCGGCATCGTTCAACGAAACGCTCGACATCGTGCTGACGATGAAGCCCGACCGGCTGGCCGTATTCAGCTACGCGCACGTGCCGTGGATCAAGCCGTCGCAAAAAATTCTCGAACGCGAAGTCCTGCCCACGCCGGAAACCAAGCTGGAAGTGCTCAAACTCGTCATCGAAAAACTCACGGCGGATGGCCAGTACGTCTATATCGGCATGGACCATTTTGCGAAGCCGACCGACGAACTTGCCATCGCGCAGCGCGAGAAGAAGCTCCAGCGGAATTTCCAGGGTTACAGCACGCGGGCCGGCTCGGACATTTACGCGTTCGGCATGTCGAGCATTTCACAGATTCCCGAGGCCTATTGGCAGAACGAGAAGGAATTGCCGAAATGGCAGGAAGCTGTTGACGCCGGCAAAGTGCCGTTAAACCGCGCCTGTTTCGTGACCGGCGAGGACAAAATCCGCCGTGAAACCATCATGCGCGTGATGTGCGACCTCTCGCTCGATTTCGCCGCCACGTCGCAAAAACTCGGCATCAACTTTGAGCAACATTTCGGAAAGGAACTCGCGTCGCTCGCGCCGTTTGAAGCCGACGGCCTGGTGAAACGGAATGCCTCCGGTCTCGAAGTGACCGACGCCGGCCGGTTGTTCATCCGCAACATCGCCATGTGTTTCGACAATACTCTTGCGCCCGAAGGCCAGCGGAGGCATTCGAAGACGATTTAGCACCGGACCGACGCCAGGTGAAAGGCATTAGCCCATCCGGCTCCGCACAAAGATGAAATAGAGCATACGAGTCATGTATCTTTTTCTTTTGGTATTCTTAGTCGCCATCGGACTGGCGATTTGGTTCGTCTTTATCAGCGAGGCATCGGTGATCGCCAAAATTCTCGTGGCGTTTTTATTTATCGGCTCGTTCTTCCTTCATCCATCGCCGTTTCCGATGGCGGGTTTCTTTTTGCGAATCGCTGTCAGTATTTTCATCTTGTTTTACCGGATGTATCAAACGGCAAAATCACAATGAAATCTGTTGCCATCATCGGGGCCGGCATCACGGGATTGACCGCCGCGTTTTACCTGAAACGCAAAGGTGTGCCCGTCACGGTCTATGAAGCGGGCGGACGGGTTGGCGGTGTGATTGAATCCATTCGCAGGAACGGTTATCTGGCCGAGTGCGGTCCGAACACGATTCTCGAAACATCGCCCAAAATCGCCCAACTCGTCCGTGACGCCGGACTGGTATCGCGCCGGCTGGATTCGGACCCCAAAGCCGAGGCGCGTTATTTGGTCCGTTACCAACGTCCGATGGAGATGCCTGGCTCGCCATTGGGATTTTTCACAACCAAACTTTTCACGGCCAGGGCCAAACTCGCCGTCTTGCGCGAGCCGTTCGTGCCCCGTCGCCGGGATGGCCGGGAAGAGAGTGTCGCCGAGTTCGTGAAGCGCCGGTTGAACCAGGAATTCCTGGATCAGGCGATTGACGCGCTGGCAGCCGGCGTTTATGCCGGCGACCCTTACCGGCTTTCTGTGCCCGAGGCATTCCCGCGGCTGGCGGCGCTTGAAGCGCGTTACGGTTCACTCATCAAAGGCCAGATCTTCGGTGCGCGTGAACGCAAACGGCGCGGCGACATCGCCCGGGACCGCGCACCGAAATTTTCCTTTGACGAAGGTTTGCAGGTCTTGCCCGACACCTTGGCGGCGCAACTGGGTGACGCGATCAAACTCAACACCCCGGTCACGAGGCTGACGCAATCCGGCGCTGGCTGGAGACTCACACTTTCGGAGGGGCGAGTGACACGAGACTCAAACCTTCCGAATGAAGTCGGGGACTCGCGGAGCTCGTCCCTGCGAAATTTTGAAGCGGAGCACCGCGCGGTGATTTATTGCGGCACGGCCTACAAACTGGCGGAGTTGCAGATAACCCTCGCCCGGCCTTCGGCCACCCTCTCCCATCGGATGGGAGAGGGACGGGGTGAGGGCACATCGCTAAATCTGACGGCATTTTCGGAAATCCGTTACCCGCCGGTGGCGAGCGTGGTTCTGGGCTTTCGGCGTGAAGACGTGGCGCACCCGTGCCAGGGATTCGGCATGTTGATTCCTAAAGTTGAGGGCTTCAAAATTCTCGGCACGATTTTTTCGTCGTCACTGTTTCCGAATCGGGCGCCCGCCGGCCACCTCACGCTCACGAGCTACGTGGGTGGCGAGCGGCAGCCGGACCTGGCCCTGCGGCCGGCGGACGAACTGGTCACGCTGACGTGCGAGGATTTGCGGGGATTGCTGGGGGTGAACGGCCGTCCGGTGTTCCGGCACACGGCGCTTTACCCGAAAGCGATTCCGCAATATAATCTCGGGTACGGCCGTTACCGCGAATTGATGAATGCCATCGAGAATCAAGCCGCCGGTCTTTTTCTGGCCGGCCAATATCGCGAAGGCGTGTCGTTAGGCGATTCGATTGTATCCGGCGGCAACGTCGTAGAACGCGTGGAACAATTCCTGACTGCCAAATGAACAGAGGAGTCTTGCTGGTCAATCTGGGCTCGCCGGATTCGACGTCGGCGGGAGACGTGCGGCGTTATCTGAATGAATTCCTGATGGACGCCCGGGTGATTGACTCGCCGTGGCCGCTGCGACGGCTCATCGTCAGCATGATTCTGATCACCCGACCGAGGCAATCCGCCGAGGCATATCACAAAATCTGGACGGCCGAAGGTTCGCCGCTGGTTGTCACGAGCCGCCGCGTCCAGGAGAAACTGCAGGAACGCGTCACCCTGCCGATCGCGTTGGCGATGCGGTATCAAAACCCTTCCATATCGAACGCGATCATCGGGCTGGCGGAGCGGAAAATTGACGAGCTTTTGTTGATCCCCCTGTTTCCGCACTATGCGATGTCGAGCTACGAAACGGCCGTCGAACGTGTCAAGGAAGTCGCCGCCAGACTCGCGCCGCAGATGCTGATCAAGGTCCAGCCACCGTATGGCGATTCACCGGATTACATCGCGGCGCTTGCGGCCAGTGCGGCGAATTATCTCGAGGCCGGCTACGACCATTTGTTGTTCAGTTTTCACGGCATACCGGAGCGGCATCTCAGAAAAACCGATCCGACCGGCCGTCATTGTCTCACCGTCCCGAACTGTTGTGAAGGCACCAATCCGGCGCACGCGACGTGTTACCGCGCGCAGTGCCTGAAGACCGTCGCCGCCTTCGTCAGGCTGGCGGGCGTGCCTGCCGGAAAATTTTCCGTGTCATTCCAATCCCGCCTGGGCCGTGAACCGTGGCTGAAGCCGTACACTGATTTTGAACTGGCCGCTCTGCCCAAACGCGGTGTCCAAAATCTTCTGGTCATCTGTCCCGCGTTCGTTTCGGACTGTCTGGAAACACTGGAAGAAATCGGCATTCGCGGGCGCGAGACGTTCCGGCTGGCCGGCGGGAAAGAGTTCACACAGATACCGTGTTTAAACGAGCATCCGAGCTGGATTGCCGCGCTGGAGAAAATGATTGAACGGTTTTAACCAGCCGGACCGCCGCCTGAAGCGGGTCACCTTTACGTCTTCGCCTTCCGCCGGCCGGGGCCGAATTTGAGTTTGACCGTGTCCTGCAAAAAGCCGAGCAATCCCTTCTTCTTCTTCGGCTGGAGGAGCGGAATGGGCTCGCATTTATGGCTGCACAAAGGGCAGAGCAAATGCGGTTCGCCGCCTTTGAAACGCAATACGTGCACACAGTCACTGCACATCACCTCGTGACAATGGGTGCACCGATAGGTGGCCTGGGCGCGGGAATGGCGCGGGCAGACAATCATGCCATCCGGCAGCACCACCGGCGGCCGGGGCCGGTCGCGCTCGAATTGGGGAATCGCGACGTTAACGTCGGTGGATTCGACAAACAATTCCACATCGCCCAGGTTCACCGTCTGGCCCGGCAGCAACCACGCTTCCCGGACCGGGTCGCCGTTGATGAACGTGCCATTGGTTGAACCGCAATCGCGAATCATCACACCGTCATTCGACAGTACGATCTGGCAATGATTGACGGAAACCGTGGGATGATTGATGGAAAAATCGCATTCCGGGCTGCGGCCGATCTGGTTGACACCGAGGCGCAACTCGAGCGTTTGATTCTTCATGCCTTCTGTCTTAATTAACAATCTCGCCATGCTTCCTCCGCTTTTCTGTCCGCAGATATTCTCCACTTTTGCGAAACAAAAGTCGAGTGGAAAATGGGCGGACGTTCCCGGGTCCGGATTGACCGTTCCCCCCTCCGCGCGGCGTCACCGCAACGGGTTCCGGGCAAAGGCAAATTCTTTAACAATTTGCCCGCCCATCAAATGTTCCTGGACGATACGCTCCAAAACTTCCGGCGTGCAGGAGTGATACCAAATGCCTTCGGGATAAACGACGGCAATGGGTCCGCGCACACAGACCCGCAGGCAGTTGACCTTGGTGCGATAGACCAACGGCTGAGGCCCGGCGAGGTCCAACTCCTTGAGCCGGCGCTTTAAAAATTCCCATGCGGCCACGCCTGCCTCCCGGGGGCAACATTTCGGCTTGGTCTGATCGGCGCATAAAAAAATATGCCGTCGGAATTTTTCAATGCCGAACGTTTCAACGGCATGTTGCAGTTCATCGTTCATACCGGAGCGAACGGCAATATGGCGTCGTCTGCCCCATGGCTCAACGGGAAAACGTCAGGCCGATGACGCCGGCCACGGCAATCAGCGCGCCGATCGTCGAGCGCCGGCCAATTCGCTCGCCGTCAATCAGGCGTGTCATCGGCAGCAACAGGATGGGGGTTGTGGCAATGACGGCGGTGACGATGCCCGCCGAGGTGTTTTCAAGCGCCCACTGCATGCAACTGACCCCCACCGTCTGGCCGGCCAGGCTGTTGGCCACCACCCAGGGCCAGAGGCGGCGCCATTTATCACGCGAGACGCGCAAACTGTTTGCCTCCAGGACGCCCCCGTGGGTGTGCGCGCTGCGCCATTTTACGGCCAGCAAAAGCACGCCCAGCGCAATGGCGCCGCCGATGACCCGCTGGTAACCCGTCGTGCCGGGATCGGGATGTTCGCCGGCCGCGTGCGCGATGGCATAGGCTTTACGGCTCAACACCGCGCCGAGCGCGCCGCCCAGTGCGCCCACCACGGCGCCGGAGATTCCGACGAACATCTGGCGCGGGGTGATTTCCAGATGTTCCCTGGGCGCCAGGGCAATGGCGACACCGGCCAAAATCACCAGGATAGAAAATAATTCAGTGATGTCCAGGGTCGTGTCGAGCCACAGCCATTCAATGACCACCGCAAAAGGCGCGGTGAGGCACTGGGTCAGCAAGACGGTCCGGCGGCTGCCCAGCCGGGGCAGGGCTTGAAAATAGCCGCTGTCGCCCAGACCGATCCCGGCCAGGCCGCTTAAGACGAAAACCGGGAAAGCGGCGCCTTCAAAACCGTTGCCGAAGCTGTTCGCCCAAATGGCCAGAAACAGGGTCGCCAGGCAGGCACGCCAGAAGTTGGCTTCCACACCGCCGATTTGTGTGGCCGTGCGATAACCGCAAATAGCGGAGATGGCGAACAACAACGTGGTCAGGAGCGCGGCGAGCATGGGGCGCGCGGGAATGATTACAATTGATCGTAATAGTCGTCGGGGCCGACAGCGTTTTCATCCCCGGCGCCTTCGACTTCCATGCCGCTTTCCTTGAGAATTTTTGCAATGTCCGGCGAGACCCAGCGCTTGCCCTTGTTTTTCTTGGGAATGGGTTTGAGGCGAAAATGGCCGGTGGAGTTTGATTCCAGAATGCCGCGCTCGGTCATGCGGAGCAAAACCGATTTGGCCCATTCCGGATTTTCATGATACCGCCGTTTGCCGCCCGCGCGGCGACAAATCTCGCGCGTATGCACAAACTCGGTTCCCCAGGATTTGAGGAACTGGTAAATCTCGCGTTCGTCCGCGTCCATACCGGAAAATTGCCACAGTCGGGCGGTGGAGTCGAGCAACATGAAGCACCCGGCGTCCACGGTACCATGATGTGACAGAATCCCCGCCGCCTCGGTTTCCCCGGGGAAATCGGGAGGCTCGAACCCGGCCCCGGTCCGGCAAGCGCGTGACGGCAAAATTCAAACAACCCCCCCCTTTTTTCTTATCAAATTGAAGTTGCTCGACCCAAGGTATTTGCGGGTTGCTTTTGCAGACTTACTAACGCCAGTTGGCGCAGAAATCGCTGTATTTCCGTTCAAATTATGTTGTGGTGGACGTATCAGCAGCTTCGCGTGAGCAGTTCAAAAACCCGGCTGGCGACGGTCGAAAAACTCGCGCAATCCGAATATTCCGATGCCGTCGAACCGCTGCTATTTGCCCTGAAGGATCGGGAGACGGAAGTCCGCAGCGCCGCGGCGCGGGGATTGGGCAGGTTCCAGGATCGACGCGCCGTTGAACCGCTCGTGCAAATGCTTCGCGACCGTGCGCCGCAAGCGCGCGCGGCGGCGGCCGAAGCCTTGGGCCAGTTGGGAGATTCACGGGCCGCCAGCTGGTTGGTCCACCTGTTGCGGGATACCGAGCCCGCTGTGCGGTCGCGCGCCTCCATGAGTTTGCGGCAGCTGGGCTGGCAACCGGACAACGACACCGAACGCGCCTTCCATCTCATGGCCACGGGCACCCTGCGCCAGGTCGCCGCCCTGGGTGCCGAGGCCATCGAACCTTTGGTCGGATTGCTCCGGAATGGCCCGCCGGACAAGCAATTGGAGGCGGTCAAAGCCCTGGGCGAAATGGATGACCGGAAAACAATCAAACCGCTGTTGGAAGCGCTCCAAAAAAATGTGCCGGCAGTGCGCCTGGCAGCCCTGGAAGCCCTGGAACGTTTTGCCGATTCCTCCGCTTATGATGACGTGGAACGTCTGCTCACGGACCCCAACCCCGGTGTTCGCTCCGCCGCCGCGGAAACGGTCGCCAAATGCGATGGGACTCGCGCGCTGTCGGCGCTGATCCGCGTATTAGGCGACTCCTCCTGGGAAGTACGCCAGGCCGCCGTCAGGGCCTTGGGCAATCTGGGTGAGGCGACGGCCGTGGATGGACTTTGTCAGGCGCTGCACGACAAGGATCGCGACGTGCGTGAGGGCGCAACGGTGGCTTTGGGGCGGATTGGTGATGCGCGCGGGATTTATCCGCTGGTGCTCGCACTGTTGGATCCTGAAAGCGCCGTGCGGAACGCGGCGACCAACTCGCTCCAACGGATTGACCGCCATTGGCTGAAGACGGAGGCTACCCGCCGGGCATTGCCGGAAATCAAAACAGCTCAGAATCATCGGGACTATTGGGTCCGGCACAGTGCCACCAAATTACTGCATCAACTCAACAGCATTGTTCCCGACCAGCCGGGCATCCAACCGGCGGCGATTTCCGCGGCGCAACCGCCGGACCGTCCGGCGCACGCCGCTTTTGCGATTCTGGCCGGGTTGCTCCGGGACCGCGACCGGGATCTGCGGCTGGCCGCAGCCACCGCTTTTGGACAATTGCGTGAAAAGAGCGCGAAAGCCCTGCTCGCCGCGGCCACTCGTGACAGTGATCATCTCGTACAACAAGCGGCCCAAAGCGCCTTGGCAGTGTTGAATTGAAAACCGTTCGGACTGCCCTATTTTGTGCCCCGTGCTGGCGGCTTCCGGTACGGGAATTGCGGTATTTTTACGCAAATTTCATGATAAAAAGTGAACACGCCGGCTAAACAATATCAAATCCTGTTTGTGGACGACGACCCGGATTTTCTGGCCATGATTCAGGATTTCTTTGCCACGTTGGGTGAGAAAATCTGGCAAATCCATTGCGCGACCTCCGCCGATCAGGCGCTGGAACGCTTGAAAGTCCGCAAAATGGATCTCGTCGTGACGGATGTGAACATGCCGATGCTGGACGGCATCCAGTTCCTCCACATCCTCAACCGAAGCCACCCGGATTTGAAAAAAGCGGTCATCACCGCCAATGCCACCGAGGAAAAACGGTCCGCCTGCCTCGCCGAGGGCGCCGAATTATTCATCGAAAAACCGCGCTCGCCGGAAGGGTTGAAATCCATCTTCATCATGCTGGAGGAATTAATCACCTGGACACCCCAGAAAGGTTTTCAGGGGGTGTTGCGCCGGGTGGGTTTGCAGGATGTCATCCAGATGGAATGTCTCGGCCGCACCTCGTCCATTCTTGAAATTCATAACCACCAATTACGGGGACGGATTTACATCGAAGACGGCAGGATTATTCACGCACAAGCCGGCGACACGGTGGGCGAAGCCGCTTTTTACAAATTGCTGGCCCTCCCCAGCGGCGAGTTCCAATTGCAGCCGTTCGAATCACCGTCAAAAAGCACCATCGAAGGGCAATGGGAATTTTTGCTGATGGAAGCCGCGCGGGTACAGGATGAAACCGCCGCGGAAGCGGCGGCAGCCGGGGCGGCTCCCCCATCGGAGCCGGCACCAGCCGTTGCATCCCCGATCGCGGCGCCCGATTCCGGCGCGCGGGTTGAGGAAACGCTGATTTGTTCCGCCACGGGAGATCCGCTTTACGTCTGGCAATGCCCGGACCGGTCCGCGCGGGTGGCCTTGCTGCAGGACGTGGCGCAACGGGCGGCGCTCCTCAGCCAGTTGATGCCGCTGGGAAATTTTGATCGATTGGAAATTCAGCTTGCCAACAGCCGGGTGGTGGCGCAGGCGGGAGCTGACCGTATGGTCTTTGTCCGGGTTTCGTCCACAAAAGAAGAACCGCCCACCCAAATCCAATGAGCGCTGCTTCTCAGGATCGGTTTGCGGCCGGTATGACTGTGCCCGGTTTGCTGGGTTGCGGCCTGCGCCTGCCCGATGCCACCTGCTTGAGCTACAGTTTTGACGGGCTGTACCCGCGTGCGCAATGGGATCCTGTCCTGGAGCAGTTGGCGGAAATGATGACACGGCTGACCGGCCTGGGGCTGGCTCCGCACCGGCTGGTCTGGACATTTGAGCAGGGCCAAATCTTCCTGATCCGGCGGCCGGACGGCGCGTTGCTGGCCCTGGCCACCCAACCCAACACCGAAGCGTCGGAAAACGTGGACCAGCTCGCCGAGGAATTTTTCTCCCTGAGTCCAGGCGGGTAATAGTGCTGACTCGGAAGTGCGAGCTATGGTGCCGGCCAAGCAAACCACGTAATGCTGACGTTTTGCCAGCCAATCGCCACAGGACAGTTATCCGTGCAGGTCAGGACAACCTCCAAGTGGTTCCCCACAATGGATACCTGGTCCGCCGGGACGACAATGGGAAGATCAGCGAATGTTGCCCATGCTCCGCAGGGACTGCCGAAAATCGTCGTGGAAATCCCGCCAATGCTGCCGGCGTCATCGAACTGTCCACCATTGATGATCACTTCATAATTGCCCGGAGTCGGGGTGAATGCAAAATCGTCGCTCACCAAATTAGTCGTAAGCGTGTAGGGTAATGAAAGCCCGTCATCGGAAACATAATAGTCATACTCCTTGGTTTGTTCGACCACCGCTGTCCAAATTAGGTTTTAAAAAATGAGTGAAAAAGGTCTCCGTCTCTGGTGGGATGAGGGTGAAAAGTGAAACCACAACCCATCATCAACGGAAACCACAATGATACGCACCGGGAGTCTTTTTAGCCAAATCCTTTGCCTGTTTCAACGTTCGACTTTTGCACATCACGTGCGCGAACTCAAAGCCGAATATCATGCCCGCGGTTTTTCGAGTTGGGACCAATTCGTCGCGATTGAGCTTCTGTCAACTG
>DASZAB010000166.1:0-29938 GCA_035945675.1 Verrucomicrobiia bacterium
CTGGCCGACCAATATCGTCTGCCATTTGCAGGTGCAGACCAATTCAATAGTCGGTGGCAACTGGTCTGACTTACCCGTTACGACCAGTCCGTATGTGGCAACTCCTGATCCCAATCAAGGTGCGGTCTTTTACCGCCTCGCCTCGCCGTAGGCCAATTGCTTGATTTGGCGTGCGCTTCGGGACTCATCGTCGTGCCCGTCTCGCTGGCGGGTTTAACGGATGCGCAGTGAGTAGAGCGAAGTCCGTGCCGCAATAAAAAGCGTCCGATGATCGGCGCCGCCCAAAACCACCTGAATCGGCCGTTCAGGAACTTCAATGGTGTCAATTAACTTGCCGGCCGGGTTATAGACGTAAACCTGGCCGGCGGCGATATACACGTTGCCATGAGCGTCCGCCGTCACGCTCTCACCACCTTGCTCGGCGAACAGTTGGAAATTTGTCAGGCTTCCATCGGGATTCACATCGGCTTTCCACGTGCGCAAGGCGGATTCGTCGGTGACATAGAAAGGTTGGCCGGGCCGGGCCGGGCCCAATCCAAAGGAACGAATTTGCGGGCTTGATTTGATGCCCCAACTGGTCGCGGCGTTGAGAAAATCCTGGCCGACCGGAATCATGGCGGTTCCATCCGGCGAAATGAAATCGGCGACCGGATGGGACAGGGAATCACGATTCAAATGCCAATCGCTGACCGGCAGGTATAGATCCTTTCCAGCGCGGGCCGCGACGTGTTCAGGCTCAAGCGGCAAGACCCGGCCGCCGGGCGTCAGGGCGTAAATCACGTCCTTGCCCGCGTAGGAAATCACCGTGAGGTTTCCCGCCTGGTCCACGGCGAGGTTGACCGGTTCGAGCGGATAATCGCTGACGATGGAAAGTTGCCGCGAGAAGGGGTCCCAACGGTAAATCCGCTGCCAATGCGCATCCACGAAGTAGAAATCACCATGCGGCCCGGCAGCCCCGCCGGAGATGTTGAAAAATCCGCCGGCAAGTTTTTCCAGCCTGGCGCCGCGGGCGGCCACCCGCAAAGGTTCGACGGGTTTGGGACGAGGCGCCTGGCCCGAGAGGTCCAACCAGGCAAACTCATGCTGGCGGAGCTCAACCCCGTGGCTCTGGTCATAGACCGCAGAGTCGAAACTCGCCTTGCTGTTGCTGTCACAGTGAAAATTCCGGAAACGGATGTCCCTCGAGTTGGACACCTTTACCGCCCACGGAAAAGGCTGATAGGAACTGATGACGCGATAGCTGTGAAAGTTGGCGAAGGTGATGTCATGGGACGAATCAATTTCAATCGGCAGGGCGAAGCCGCTTTCGCCGCGCTCCTCCTCGGTTTGCAGGGCATAAAAGTGCCAATGCGCGGCACGGCGCACTTCGAGTTCATTGCGGACGTGGTGTTCGATTGAGATTTGATAGGCGCGGCCTTCGGTTTCGGTATCGGAAACCAACATGCCGGCCTGCGCGAACGTCGAAGGGGTCCAGATATCAAGGAAGGTGCCGCCGCCGCCGTCGGTGACCCAGAGGCTGGGATATTGGCTGTCCCATTGGCGATCGGGGTTGGGATCGGCAGTGTGGCTGCTGTTGTACGGGTTCTCACGCGATCCATCCGGCAACGGCGTGCCATGGCCGCCGAGGAAGCGGACATCATTCATCATTGAATTGGAGCCGGCCTTCCAAAGCGCGGCCACCGCGCGACGGTTGTCGCCGCTGGTGTAAAGTCCAATGCCCGTTACAATGTTGCTGCCGCCCCGGGGCGCTTCCAGCAGGGCTTTGGGGCCGCCGATGCCCTGATATGCCGGCGTGCCGTCAGGCAGGATAATCTGTGTCGCGCCCGGGTGCAGGCCGATCAACACCGTATCAGGCCGCAATTTCAATGTGTCATGCACAACGTAAAAGCCGGAAGGCAGATAAATAGTCCGGTGCCCGGCGATCGCCTTCTGCAACACCTCCGTGTCATCCGTGTGGCCGTCGCCCCTGGCGCCCAAATCCCGCAAGTTCACCCAGGTGTCGCCGGCGGGCAGGGGAGGTAAATCGGAAGCAACCGCCGCCGGCAGCGAGGTTAGCGGTGCCGCGTCAAAGCGGGTTTCGATCCCGGGAACGGCTCCGAAATTAGTGTAATGAAGTCCATGGGAAAAGGTCTTTACCATGTAAAATTCCGCCGGGGCGGTAAAGCGTTTGCCACTGTCGCGCAGCGCGGCAAAGACCGGCACGTTGCCACAGGCAATACCTTCCATGTTGATTTCGTTGCACAGGCTTTGTTCTCTCCCGAAAACGAAGGCCGGGCCGGAAACGTCTTCGAGCCGGGCGTCCTTGACCCAGAGCTCGTCCACCCAGCCCGGCTCGATTTCAACGGCGGTCGGGACATGTCGGAAGTGCGGGCGGATGAGCGTCAGCCCGGCCTCGTGCTCCAAAATGGCGGCCTCGCGTTGCTCTTCAAAGGAACAGTCCATGAGCGTGAATTGCCACCCGGGCGAAGGTTTCGAGGTCCAAACGGCATGGATCCCGCCGATGAAATGAACGTCCTCGACCACATTGCCGCCTTCGTGGATGCCGGCCAGTGCGGAGCCAAGATGGAAATCCATGTGGGCAAGGAAACAGTGTTGGGCATAGTGCGCCCGAACTGCGACCGCTCCCTCGTTTCCCTTTTCAATCTCGATGTCAATGTTGGCAAGCGCGGAATAAAAGGTTCCGGGACTGGCATCCGGAACCGGGCCTCCATCTCGTGGACGCCGGCCGGCGAAAAAGAACATGACCTTTTCATGGGAGGCATCTGCGAAGCCGGGCGTGTGGGCAGGCAAAGCCATAACCGGCCTGGTATCACCGTAACCAATCAGCCGGATACCGGGCCAGATATAGACTGTATCGCTGATGTGGTATTGCCCCGGCGCGAGCAGAACGATGCCTTGGCGGATCGTTTCCTGGACCCGGTTAACGGCTTGTTGCAGCGCGGCAGTGTCATCCCCGCCCGACGGGGTGATGTACACCGCCCTGGGATCCTCCAGGCGCTGCGGGTAAAATGAGGCCGACCGTGCCGACGCTGCCATAGTAAGTCCCAGCAGGGCAGGGACAAGAACACCGAGAATTCCTGATATTCGTTGGTTTCGCCCGGCTGCATCGGGGCGTGTGTTGATTCCATGCATTATTTGACCATCCCACCAAAAAAGGAGCCACTCGACTGCTCGAGTGGCTCCTGCCAAACCCTAAACCAACCCAAATTATTTGCGACGGCGGATCAAGTAGAGCGGAAGGGCCAAGCCCATGCCCAAAAGAGCAACGGTTGCAGGTTCAGGTACAGCCAGAACGGCGTTATCAATATAGAGATTTTCCGTTGCAGTTGCGGTACCGTTATCCTGAAACATGACATACACAATGGCGTCTGTATATCCTGCGGGTGCCGTAGCAGAAACAGAATATTGCTGCCAGACTCCGAGGCTTGAAGGAAGAGCTCCGCTGATGCCAACGTTGTTACCAGGATTCTCAACGGTGCTTATACCACCCAAGGCAGAATTTTCAAAGCCGAGCTGGACTAGGAAACCAGCCCCGGCAGCATAAGCATCATTGGCTGTATCTGTCATAGCCCATACATCGAATGTATATTTCTGTCCTGGGGTGATTCCGCTAATTATCTGATAAGCTCCTGCAGGACCCCAATTATTACCTGCGTTCACTGTTTCAAGTAATGAATATGTGCCGGATAAAGCAGCTACGGAACTCTGACTGGCTGTAGCGCCGGCATCTCCGCCAAAGGTAGCCCAACCCTGATCAACGCCCGAAGCTCCGCCAGGACCTGAAGTCAGTGATATTGGGTTAACAGTCCATCCATTGCCCGTATTCACTGCGCCCACTCCCTCAAAACCGCCATTCACAAGATTTTGAGCCTGTGCGGTTGACGCACTGAGTGCTAATGCTGCAGCCATGCCTACAACGCTGCCGATAACTTTAGGGTACATTTTCATAATAATTTTTGTTTCTTTTGGTTGCTCTATTTCAAGCTTGCGCTGAATTGTCATTATTTTTACTACATGTCGATTCTTTCGTCAAGGGGTTTTTGTTAAAAATTACACAATTTAACGGGCTGCAAACTTAGGGCGTGACAAAGAAGGCTACATAGGATTATGATTTATTAAAACACATCCATTTAATACAAAGCAAGTTACAGTGATTGGCCGGTCATTTTTAGATTGATGGGAAAGGACTTTCGCCGGTTACGAATACGATCATTATGAATGCCGTAATCCAAGGTTCGAAGGGTCGCCTCTGGCTAATGCGTCTTTTTGCGATGATTTTCATTCCGCTGCTCGTTTTGGGAGGAATTGAATTTGGACTGCGGCTGACCGGATATGGATATGAATCGGATTTTTTCGGCCGAATCCGGATTGGTGGCCATGTTTTTTACGTGCCTAATGAGAAGTTTGGTTCCCGCTTTTTTCCGCCGGCCATAGCCCGTACAACGACGCAGTTTCGGTTCCCGGCGGAGAAAGCCATCAATTCATATCGGATTTTCCTGTTCGGCGAATCTGCCGCCATGGGAGACCCTGATGCGTCTTATGGCATGGCCCGGTATCTGCAAGTCCTGCTGCACGAACGGTATCCGGGAATTCAGTTCGAAGTCATTTGTGTGGCGGTGACGGCGATTGATTCAAACGTCATCCTGCCGATTGCGCGGGATTGCGCCCGGCGCCAGGGGGATTTGTGGGTGATTTACATGGGTAACAACGAAATGGTCGGCCCCTTTGGCGCCGAGACAGCCTATGGAGCACATGCGCCTCCCCTTGGAGTTATCCGGGCCATTCTCGCGATCAAGACCACCCGGATCGGGCAGTTGCTGGATCATGTCATTCAGCGATTTAGAAGCGGTTCATCAACTCCCAAAACCTGGGGCGGCATGCAAATGTTCATGCATAGTCGCGTTGGCTATAACGACCCGGCCCGGCTGCGGGCTTACTCGAATTTCAGGCAAAATCTGGAAGATATTTTAAGCGTTGCGCATCGGGCGGGTGTGCCAGTGGTTTTAGGCACAGTGGCGGTTAATCTGGAGGATTGCGCGCCGTTTGCCTCAATTCATAGAGCCGGTTTAAGCACGAATCAAATGTCCGCATGGGATGTAATTTTTGAACAAGGCGTCACCAATGAAACCGCCGGTGCGTACCGGGATGCGCTGGCTTTGTATCGCAAGGCTGCTGAGATTGATCCGCAATTCGCTGAATTACAATTTCGGATGGGCAATTGTGATTTGGCGCTGACAAATTTGCCCCGAGCCCTGGAAGATTTCAAACTGGCGCGGGATTATGATGCCCTCGATTTTCGAGCGGATACGCGCATCAATTCAACCATCCGGGACGTAGCGGCTCAACGTTCTAAAGATGGGGTCCAATTAGTGGATGCTGCTCAGGTCATTGCCCAAAATTCGCCGGACGGAATTCCGGGACTGAATTTCTTTTACGAGCATGTGCATATGAATTTCGCTGCCAATTATCTGCTGGCGCTCAACTTTGCTGACAAGATCAAAGGATTGCTTCCGGGCTTCATCACGGCCCGCGACCAGGGAAATTGGGCGTCCGAAGAATTGTGCGAACGGCGCCTGGCTGTAACCGTTTGGGACCGCCAGCGGGTCTGGCAACCGATATTCGAACGGATAACGGCGCCACCGTTTACAGCGCAGTTTTGTCATGCCGCCTTTCTCAAGGCCTGTGAGACGAAATTAAACGAGGCCAAGGCGCAAATGAGCACCCAAACACCCGAACAGGCGCGGCAAATCTATGAGCAAGCGCTAGTGGCGGCGCCCGATGATTATTTCTTGCACGGGAATTTTGAGCGATTTCTGGAGGCGGGCGGCTTCCTGACGCAAGGAATTGTGGAAGCCAAACGTTGCTGCGAGCTGGTTCCTCAATTGCCGGGCGGATTTTATTACACGGGCACGTTGCTGGTACGCGACGGCAGAATTAATGAGGCGACAAATTATTTTTTGCGCGCTATCGCGATTCAAAGCGATTACGCCCAGGCGCAAACTGCAATGGGCGAAGTTCTCGCGAACCAACAGAAGCCGGCTGCAGCAATTCGTTGGTTTGACCGCGCAATCCGGTCGGATCCCAAATATGTTGAAACGTATCTGGCCCTCGGTTTCCTGGAACAGGATCAAGGTAACACGGCCGCAGCGATGGCCAATTATCAAAAAGCGGCTGACCTGGAGCCGGAAGGTCCGGCAGACTATTTTAATCGAGCCAATGCTGCGGCTGCTGCATATCAATGGGATGAAGCAACGGCATGCCTGCAAGGGGTTGTCCAGGCGAAACCGGACTTTTGGCAGGCTCATTACCTGCTGGGAATTGAATTGGCCGCAAGCGGGAAAAACCAGGAAGCGGAAAAGGAATTATCAGAGGCGACTCGTTATCGTCCGGACTTCGCCCCGGCTCATCTCTATCTGGGAATAAGCCTGGCCACTCAAAAAAAATCTGAAGAGGCGCTTGCCGAATTTCGCACGGTCTTGAAACTTGACCCCGCAAACGCATCTGCCCGGCAGGAAATTGAATCCATCCAAGCCTCAGTCAAATCAAGCGGGAGTTCCGAGTCCTATACCCCGGCCGCCGGCCGCTCGGACAAATAAAAGTTCGGGCGCATCCAAGCCGGGGCGTACAGGATTGGCTCACAAAATCAGATCTCCATAACGTGGGTGTACTCTGTTGTATGAGCCGGTTGGTGGAATTGTGAAGTTTTTTAAACGATCGGACGATGTATCTCCGGGCCAGATTCACAATCCGGGAGCGGTTTTCGACAAGAAGTGGGTTGTCTGGAGGCCTTGTAAGGTGGTTCAATGCAAAACGGAATCATTCGGTTTTATGTCATTCTGAATTATTTAGAATGATTTTGTAAAAGAAATGTTGACATTTAATAAATTAAGTAACACAATGTAGCAAAATACAGATTCCGCGATGTGTTGCGCCTTTTTATCGGATAAAAAGTTGCGAATATTTGTTAAAAACAACCAAAGAAACCCAATGACGACATGAAAAAGCCCGAAATATCCCGTCAGATAGTGAGAACCCCGGTAGTCACCCAAATTGGTAGATTCATTACCGCCTCGTGCGCCGTGGTTGCGCTGGGTTTTGCTTTAAACAGCGCAGCGGTGAATATCCTGACCAATCCCGGTTTTGACTCCAGCCCCGGTTTTAGTGGCTGGTCGGCGCACAGTACCGAGACCTGGAGTTATGCCGTTCACAACGATGTGTCTATCAGTTCGCCGGACTCATGTTGGCAGCAGGGCTTGTATGGAAACGGCGGTGCGCCTAACACTTATATTTCGTATGTGTATCAGCGGATATCTGCGGCTCCCGGTTCAACCTATACCGCGGATGCCTGGTTTACCCAGTTTGTTTTTGGTTCCGTTGATGGAGGTGACAATGGCTCCAGTGGTTTGTATGGAGACAATATGGCCCTTTACTCTACTAATTATCTAAATACTGGTTACTACGAAGACGGATGGGTCGAGGTCCAATTCCTGAGTTCGTCCAACACGATCCTGGCGGATTACAAGTCTTTTATAATTAACCCGGCGTACGTTCATAATTTGGCGACCGCTGGAGCAACAACTACCAACGTAACCGCAACGACCACCAATGCCTATCTGAACTGGTTCGATTGCTCGGTCACCAATCAATATAACCCAAACACAATCGTGGTAAATGGCGATCCTGATCCGGGCAATTTTACTGGAGCTCCAATATCGCCGGGGCCCACAAATTCAATACCCAGTGGAATCATGACGGCCCCGCCGGGAACGAGATATGTGCAATTTAGTTTGAATCTGTGTCAGACCAGCTACAGTTCGGGAGCCCCCCACTGGGATAATTGCGCTTTGAATCAACTCAGCGGACCTTCGCCATCCGTCATTGGCAACATAGCGCCGAACGGCGGCAAGCTCTTTAATATCGCCAGTACAAATTTCACGTTCAACGTTCAGTCATTTAACGGAATCACGGTCGCATCCAATGCAATACAGGTGGTGCAAAATGGCGCTGACGTATCGAAACGCCTTACATTTTCTGGAAATAACACCAACTGGAACGTCACGTTGCCGGGTTTGACGTCCAACAATGTTTATACGATGGCCATTACGGTCAACAATAGTGCCGGCCTGGTTTCCACCGCCAGCGCCAGGTTCGATACGTTCGATCCCAACAGTTTCATCGTCTCGGCGGAGGACTACAACTTCAACAACGGCCAGTTCATTCAAAACCCGATTCCGAACAACGCGGCGGGACCAAACACTTATTTCGGTACGCTTGGCGTAAGCGGTGCTGACTATGCTGTCTTGTCCGGTGGTGTGGCGGGAGGCGGCAATAACCTGATTCCAAATTATCCAAACCGTAATACCAACACGGCCTGGCAAATAGCCAGTGACCCGAATTTGCCATTGTACCTTGCACAAAGCAATTCAGCCATCTACAACGTAAATATATCCTATAATAATGCCGGCAATTGGTACATGTACACCCGGAATCCTTATCCCTCCGGCGGCTATTATCAGGTCTATGCGCGCATGTCCGATGGTGGTTCTGCGACAGTCGGGGGTTCTGAAACTCTGCAGCTCGTGACCAGCGGGGCCGGTACGCCAACCTTTACGACCACCAATCTCGGGTACTTTGTCTTGAATGGTGCGACCCTCGGTTGGACGCCCGATTGGAACACGTATTATTGGGTGCCGCTCGGTCAGGACGCCAGCGGTCTCAACCCGGCCGTTGTGAGCCTGCCTCCAGGGCAGCAGACGCTGCAATTGATCAGCGGAAACGGCTGCAATCTGATAGATTTCATGTTTGTTCCGATCCCCGCTCTGGGATTGCCTCCGTACATCAAAAATTTCAACCCGGCGATTCTGACTCCGGGGCAGAATGTGTTTGTCAGCGGCAACACGCTTACTTTCACGGTCAGTTCTTTGATCAGCACCGTTGCGACAAACAATATCCAAACCTACATCAATGGGGTTTCCGCTCCGGAAACCTTCACGGGTAGTAGCTCGAATTGGACCGTCAGTGTTTCCTTAAACGGGGTTGCCAACCAACCGAACGTAGCCTTCTCCATCAGTGCGGTGGATAACAATGGCTTGTCCAATGGAGTTGCAGGAACATTCGATACCTTCAGCCAGAATAATATGATGATCGAGGCCGGGGATTTTGATTTCAACAGTGGCCAGTGGATAGATAATCCTCTTGAGACGGCCACGACGGTGGCGCTCACCAACAGTTATTACGGGTATCCGGGCAACAATCTGGCCAATGCGGCGGTCTCTGGTGTGGATTTCAGCACGACGAACACCACGACGGCTGAGACCTACCTCTACCGGTTTGATGGCAACGGCCCTGGTGGATTTGCCGCGGCCGGGACGGAAGTGACGTCGGACTTTCTGCGCAGCAAGTTGATCAATATGGGGCCGACCGCAGTGCAACCGTTTGAGTACGTTCCGGGTGAGGCGGTGCCCATGACCAATACCGACTTTGATGTGGGCTGGTGGCCGCCGGGGACGTGGCTCAATTACACGCGGACCTTCCCGTCCAACAGCTATGTTGTCTATGGCCGGCTGGCATCGGACACGCCCTATAGCGGAGCCACGATGGCCCTGGTCACTGCCGGTCGGGGCACGCCGAGTCAAACGACCCAAACGTTGGGCACCTTCTCGGATGCCAATGCCAGCGGGTTCCAATCCTGGCACTGGGTGCCCTTGATGACCAACGGGCAGTTGGCGGTGGTGACGCTGAGTGGAGTCCAAACGCTGAAAGTGACGGCGCCGCCGGGAAGCGCGACCGGGAGCATGAACGGGCACTTCTACATGTTTGTGCCCTACAGCGCGATTAACGCGTTCTCCATCAATGCGACGGTCAGTGGCGGGGTGGTTTCCATCAAATTCCCGACGCAGAGCACGCACAATTATACGGTGCAATACAGCAGCAGCTTGAACCCGGCCAGTTGGCAGACGTTAAGCAGCGGGATCGCCGGCGATGGGACGGTTAAAACGGTAACCGACAGCACCAGCGGAGGGGCCGTGCGATTTTATCGCGTCGTGGCCCAGTGAAGGTGCCCACTCGAAAGGGTGGTGTTAAGACCGGTATCGTTATGCGATGATGCATGGTTGTCCGGGTCGGCGCCGAATAAATCGGCGCCGGCCCATGATTGAAAGTTGATAAAATGAAAGCAGATCGAATGAAGAAGGGGCAGCACGGAAAGTATTCAGGCGGTTTTACGTTGATTGAGTTATTGGTGGTCATCGCGATCATAGCGATCCTGGCGGCGATGTTGTTGCCGGCGCTGGCCAAGGCCAAACAGAAGGCCCTGGCCATGCAATGTCTGGCCAGTGAGAAGCAGTTGATCACCGCATGGATCATGTATGCGGGCGACAATAAGGACAATCTGGTGCCCAACCGGGGTCTTAACGGCGCGACTGGAGTAAGTTACGCCGGAGATCCTCGACAGCAGCCCCAACTCCAACCCGGCGGGGCAAATGCCAATTGGTGTCCGGGCAATATGCAAAATCAGCAATGTGTTCAGCCCGGCCCCTATCCAGGAGGCAGCAAGTACAGTTGGTGGATACAGACGGGCCTGCTCTATGCATATATCAATAACATGAACGTTTTTCATTGCCCGGCCGACCACACCGTCGTTCCCCGTGGCGGTGGGGCGTTCACCGCGCACGCCCTGCGTACTTATTCGATGAATTGCTATGTACAGCCCATGGATGCGCCGGGTAACAACACAGCGCTATGGACTCCTTCAAGCGGTGGTGCGGTTACGGGCTGGGCATACTACACCAAGTCGGCAAACATGACGCGCCCTGGTCCGAGCAAAACCTGGGTCTTTATTGAAGAGAGTCCCTATAGCATTGATGATGGCTTTTTTGCCCTGGACCCCAGAAACACTACCAAGTGGTACAATAGCCCGGCGGTGTTGCACGGCAATGGCAGCGTGTTATCCTACGGCGACGGACATTCGGAGGTCAGGCAGTGGACGGATACCTCCATGATCAACGAAAAACCAGCGACACCCGGCGGCAATACGGATGATTGGCCGGCCAGCCCCTCGTCGGGAGATTTGACGTGGTTCATTTCGGTGACCACGGCTAAATTGAATTGAAATACCGGCTCCGGTGGAGAAGCCAGTCCGGTTCTGATTGCCCTTTCCTGTCAACGAGCCAGGCGAAGGTTTTATGAAAAATTGTCTGGCACAGCGGGAATGTAATTTTTTTAGGCATCCCCTTCACCCTTGGGTTCCGCTGAGTGCCCTTCGCGTGGTTTGTCTTGCGGTTATTTTTTGCGCAATGCCAGTCCGGCTCCAGGCGCAATCCTGGACAAACACAACTCTTTCCGCGAGCCAGCGGGCCGGCCTTTTGCTGGCCCAAATGACGTTCAGTGAGAAGGCGGCCATGGTTTACGGCACCGCCGGTCCGGCTGGCAGCAACTATGTGGGCAACATTACCAACAACAGCCGGCTCGGCATTCCATGGTTGTTTCTGAACGACGGACCTGCCGGCCTCAGGCTCTCCGACAGCAGCACGACCGCTTTTCCGGCTCCGATCACCATTGCGGCGACGTGGGACACGGCATTGGCGCGGCAATACGGCAGCCAGATGGGCGCCCAATGCCGGGGCAAAGGCGTTGAAGTTCTATTGGGGCCGATGATGAATATGGCGCGCGTTTACGAGGACGGAAGAGCCTTCGAAGGCTACGGTGAAGATCCGTACCTCGCGGGAGCGATGGCCGCGGCGGAAATTCCCGGCATCCAAAGCCAGGGCGTCATCGCCACAGCCAAACATTTTGTGTGCAACGATCAGGAGACCCAACGCACAACGATCAGCGCCGACGTGGACCAACGCACCCTGCAGGAAATTTATGATGCGCCGTTTCGCGCCTCCGTGCGGGCGGGGGTTGGCGCGGTCATGGCCGCTTACAACCTGGTGAACAGCGTTCATGCGTGCGAGTTGCCAGCGCTTAATGCCACCTTGAAAAAATCGTTCGGTTTCAATGGCTGGATCATGAGCGATTGGGGGGCGACTTTCAGCATTGTGGGTGGCCTGAATAATGGACTCGATATGGACATGTATAGCGGCCAATTTACCGCCAATAACATCACCACCGCCATCCAATCGGGCAATGTCCCGGCGTCAGAATTAGACGGCATGGTGCTGCGGATTCTCACGACCATGTTTCAATTCGGTTTCTTCGACAATCCTCCCACCGGAAATCTGACTTCGACGGTGACGAACTCGGCCAATAATCTGTTTGCGCGCAACGCCGCCGCGGAGGGAATGGTCCTGCTGCAAAACAATGGCGGTTTGCTGCCGCTGAGTTCATCGGTGCATTCAATTGCCGTGATCGGTTCCGTGGCAAGTGTGTCTCCGATTTCAGTGGGCGGCGGTTCGGCAAGCGTGAACCTGCCATACAACGTCACGCCGCTGGCGGGAATCGCCAGCCGCGCCGGCGGCGGCGTCACTGTGAACTACGCCCAGGGTGACGGAGCGAGTGTTGCCCAGGCAGTGCAACTGGCTACGAATGCCGATGTCGCGATTGTTTGTGTGGGCCAGCAGACCAGCGAAGGTTCGGACCGCGCCGGTCTTTCGCTGCCCAATGGCCAGGACGCCCTCATCAGTGCCGTGGCCGCCGCCAATCCCCATACCATCGTCGTGATGTATGAATCTTCCGCCACGCTGATGCCATGGGCCAACCAAGTCGCGGGAATTGTGATGGCGTGGTATCCGGGACAGGAAAATGGCAACGCGCTGGCTCAAGTCCTGTTCGGGGACGTGAATCCGTCAGGAAAACTGCCGGTCAGCGTTCCTCCCTCTGCGAGCCAGGTGCCCACCAGTACGCCTTCCCAATGGCCCGGCGTCAACGGTCACGCGGCCTACTCCGAAGGGCTGCAAATCGGCTATCGCTGGTATGACGCAAACAACGTGACTCCGCTGTTCCCGTTTGGATTCGGCTTGTCCTACACCACTTTCGGCTACAGCAATCTGACGGTCAGCGCCGTCAGCCCTTTGGGGCAGGTGCAAATCGGCTTCGACCTGACCAACACAGGCACGCTCACGGGCGCGGAAGTGCCCCAGCTTTATCTCGGCTTTCCCGCCGCCGCCGGCGAGCCGCCCAAGCTGCTCAAGGGATTCCAGAAAATCACCCTCTCGCCGGGACAGACGCAACACGTCACCTTCAACCTTGATTGGGAGGATCTGGCCAACTGGGACGCCACCGCCCGTGGCTGGATTGTGACGCCGGGCAGTTTTCAAGTGATGGTCGGCGCTTCCTCGCGGGACATCCGTTTGACCGGGTCTTTCACGGTTGAGTCGGTGCCTTCCAGCGATCTGGCCAACGCGGCGCTCCAACGGCCGGTCACCGTTTCCTCCGTGTTGTCGAGCAGCACGCCGGGCTCTGCGGCCGTGGACGGCGATCCCACGACGGCCTGGACGTCTCTCGCTGCCGATCCGCAGTGGATGGCCGTGGACCTCGGGGTGGTCAGGGATCTTTCGCGCGTGCGGCTCGTCTGGAATACGAATTACGCCACCAGCTATGAAATCCAATCCTCTCCGGACAACACGAATTGGACTGACCTTTACGCCACCACCAGCGGAGGCGGCGGGGTCGAGGATATTCTGGTTTCGGGCAGAACGCGCTACGTCCGCCTCGTGGGCACGCAACGCGCCGGGGCCGGCGGCTATTCGCTTTCCGAGTTTGAAGTCTTTTCACAACCGCAACTTCCGTACGGCGGCGCGGTTTCCCCTTTGCCCGGGCTCATTGAGGCGGAGGACTACGACACGGGAGGCGAAGGTGTCGCCTACTATAACACGACGGTGGGCAATCCGGGCGGGGTTTACCGATCGGATGACGTGGGGATTGAACCCACATCGGACACGGGCGGCGGCTACGACGTGAGCTGGCTCAATGCCGGCGAATGGCTGGAATACACGGTCAACCCGCCGGATCCCACGGCCAGGTACAGCGTCAGCCTTCGTGTGGCTGCACCTGCGGCCGGCGGTCAACTGCGCGTGCGGCTCAATGGCACCGTGCTGGGCACGGCGCAAATCCCCGACACGGGCGGCTGGCAGACCTGGCAGACCATCATCTTGCCGGCAGCATCCGTGGCGGGCGGCCTCGGGAGTCAGGCGCTTCGGCTGGAAGTGATCACCAATGGATTTAGTATCAACTGGATTGGCTTGAATTCCACGCAGAACGGCCCCAACCTCGCGTTGCACAAAGTGGCCACGGCTTCCTCCCTCGAAGTTTCAGGCTACCCCGCCACGAACGCCGTTGACGGCAATCTGAACACCCGCTGGTCTTCAGCTTTCAGTGATCCGCAATGGATTTATGTGGATTTGGGGGCAACGTACAACATCTCGGAAGTGGTACTCTACTGGGAAGCGGCCTATGGGAAGAGTTATCAGATTCAGGTTTCCTCCGACGCCGCCAACTGGACAACGATTTACAGCACCACCATGGGGCTTGGCGGCACAGAGGATTTGGCCGGTTTGTCTGGAACGGGTCGTTACGTGAGGATGTATGGGACGGCCCGTGGGACGCCTTATGGCTATTCCCTCTGGGAATTTGAAGTTTTTCCAGCCGTCGCGCCGCAACTGTCCATCGCCCTGAGCGGGACCAACGTCGTGGTTTCCTGGCCGGTGACCGTGAACACCTGGTCGCTGCTGACCGCGCCGGCGCTGGGGTTGCCCGGCAACTGGAGCACAGTTACGAACGCTCCCTCGCGCCTCAATTCGGCATACCTCGTCACGAATACAGTCAGTGGGCCGGCACAATTCTACCGCCTTGAACAGAGCCCCTGATTCGAATCTGGATGTTCATCCAATTTTATGCGCGAGCGAATTTGAATATAAAGGGTGCGTTTTCTTGAAGGCGATGCTCCCGGTTCCGAATAATCGCTGCACGGCTTGTGATATTTATCTTGTCCAACTGGCAATAGTTGTAGTATAATATGTCAAAGTGCTTACAAAGCACTGACATATGAATTATCAGCGCAGTCAAGCTTCTGTCGCTCAATTCAACGATTCTGGCCCGGCTGTGCGTGCGAGAAAGCAATCGGGGCCGGGTGAAGGTTATGACTTGTTTCTGCCTTGTCCATCCCAAGCATAGGAGAAGAATGGCGATTTTTGAAAGTGCGGCCAGGATTCGACACTCGGACTGGATCACAGACTGGAAACCGGTCATAACGCTGCTGGTTCTGATGGGGGGAGGTCTGTGGTCGGGAGGTCAGAATGCCTCACTCACCGAATTGCATACTGCCGAGCAGGTGCGGCAATTGACCCCGGAACAGGCGACCAATCACTATCCAGTGCGATTGCGGGCCGTGGTGACCTTCTTCGATGCCAGCCGGTACTACCAGTTCGTGCAGGATGACACAGCGGGCATTTATTTTTCCCTGGATGGCTTGCCCGAACAGCCGCCACTGGCGGCGGGCCAACTGGTGGAACTGACCGGAGAGGCTGATCCCGGCGAATACGCGCCGGTCGTGTTGGTGCGCCGGATCCAGATATTGGGCCGGGGGACCTTCCCCGCTGCCAAACCCGTGACGTTTGAGCAACTGGCCAGCGGACAGGAAGACAGCCAATTTGTGGAGATCCACGGCATCGTTCGGGCCGCATATTTTGACCAGACCAGCGGTTATTTTTTTGTGGAGATTGCCACGGGCGGGGGGCGATTGACGGCGTACGCGCGCAAATTGCCGGTGGCGAAAAGCGGCAATCTGGTGGACAGCACTGTGACGGTGCGTGGTGTTTGTGTCACCCGTTTCAACCGCCAGCGGCAGTTATTCGACATCAGGCTTCTGGTTCCCCGTCCCACGGATCTGGCGATTGACATCGCTGCGGCGAGCGACCCGTTTACCGTCGGAACGCAATCGATTGAGAAGCTGTTGCAGTTCACACCGCAAGGTCCTTATGGCCACCGGGTTAAAGTAGCAGGAACGGTCATCTACCGGCTCGGAAACTCGTTATACATCGAGGATGAAAAGGAAGGATTGCATGTCGAAACCGCCGAATCGGAAAAAGTCCTTCCGGGAGACAAGGTGGAGGTTTTGGGATTTCCCGCCAAAGGGGAATACACACCGGAACTCCAGGACGCGATATTACGAAAAATCGGGTCAGGCCCGCTCCCGACACCTGATTTAATCAACACCGATGACGCCTTGAAAGGAACCCATGACTGCCGTCTGGTGCGTATTGTGGCCACCGTATTGGACCGGGCACGGCACAGCCCCGATCAATTTCTGGTGCTCCAAACCCCCAGCGGGGTCATCTTCCATGCGTATCTGGAAAGCAGTTCTCCCGGCGTTGATTTCGCATATTTGCAGAATGGCAGCAAGGTGGCCATCACCGGGGTTTGTCTGATCGAAACCGGCAGCACCTGGGTGGCCGGGGAGGCCTGGCGCGCCAAATCATTTCGCATCTTGATGCGTTCCCCGGGCGACATTGCGGTCCTGCAATGGCCGCCGTGGTGGGACCTGCAAAAACTGTTCTGGGCGGTTGGAATCCTCGGAGGAGTGGGTTTGGGGGCCATTGTCTGGGTTGTCGTTTTGCGGATGCGCGTGCATAAACAAACCCGAATCATCCGTGACCAGCTCCAGACGGAAGCCTCCCTGAAGCAACGTTACGAGGAATTGTTCGAGAATGCCAATGACATGGTGTTGACCAATGACCTGAACGGCCGCATCACCTCCATCAACAAAGCCGGCGAACGGCTTTTGCAGCGTCCGCGCGGGGCGATTCTCGGGAAAAACCTGGTTGAGTTTCTCGCGGAAGAACAACGCGGGCCCGCCCGGCAATGGTTTGAGCAGGTGACTCAGGGCGCGGAATTACCACCCGCCGAATGGGAGTTTGTGAGCGCATCGGGACAGCGCCTCCGCCTGGAGTTGAGCGCCCGGCTGGTCAGTCAGACCGGACAGACTGCCGAGGTGGAGAGCATGGCCCGCAACATCACCGAACGAAAGCGTTTGGAGCGCGAAATTCTGGAAATCAGCAACCGCGAACAACGGCGGATTGGCCATGATTTGCATGACGGCGTCTGCCAGCAACTGGCCGCCATCGCCTATCGCATGGACATCATGGCCGATCAATTGCAGGAAAAAGGCGTGGCGGAATCTTCCGAGGTGGAGAGGATCGGCGGTCTCGTGAATGAGACCATCACTCAAACCCGCAGGGTCGCGCGCGGCCTCTTTCCGGTCCGGCTCGAAGAAAACGGTCTGGTGTCGGCGATTGAAGAGTTCGCCGCCAACTCCGAAAGTTTGTTCAAAATCCACTGTCAATTTTCGTGTGATAAATCGTTGCTGGCGGTGGATAACTCGGTTTCGCTGCATTTGTACTACATCATTCAAGAGTCAGTCTTGAATGCGGTCAAACACGGTAAAGCCACGGACATCCTCATTTCCATTGAGCCTGACGGTGACCATTTCGTGCTCACCGTTCGCGACAATGGCACGGGTTTTCGGTCACCCGGGAGTTCCACGGGCATGGGCATCCGGATTATGCGTTACCGCAGCAGTGTGATTGGTTCAACATTGGACTTGAAAAGTGCGCCCGGTCAGGGCACTCAAATAACGTGTGCTTTTTATCCGTCCGCGGAAGTTGCCGGTGAACTAGTAAAATGATGCCATTAGCAGCCAGTTCAAATGACAAAACGCCGGAAAGCTCCCACCCGGTGGCCCGGAGCCGTGTGTTCCTGGTGGACGACCACGCCATGTTCCGGGAAGGCATGCGCCAGCTCATCGAGCGCGAGCCCGACCTGACCGTGTGCGGCGACGTTGCGGACGCCGACGAAGCCATGCGCGAGATCCGCGAGAAGAAGCCGGATCTCGTCATCGCCGACATTTCGCTTTCCGGCACCACCGGCATTGATCTCATTAAAAAAATCAAGGCGGAGTTCGAAGATTTACCCGTACTGGTGGTTTCCATGCACGAAGAATCGCTTTATGCCGAACGCGCCTTGCGGGCCGGGGCCATGGGTTATGTCATGAAACAGGAGCCCGCCAAGACCGTAAAAGTTGCCATCCGCAAAGTGCTGGGGGGAGATATTCATTTGAGTGACAAGATGTCGGCAACCATGCTCGCCAAATTCATGCTCGGCAGCCGGACGAATCAACCGGTGTCGCCCATCGAATCGTTAAGTGACCGTGAACTCGAGGTCTTTCGGATGCTGGGCGAAGGCAAGCCCACCCGTCAAATCGCCGAGGAATTGAACCTGACGATTACGACCATCAATTCCTTCCGCAACCGGATCAAGGAAAAACTGAACTTGAAAAACTCCACTGAATTGATTCTGCACGCCGTGCAATGGGTTCGCGAAGGCATAACCAAAATATAAACGCAAACCTTTTCCCTCAACTTTCCGCGGCGGTTTGGTTCCCTGGTTTCTTTTTTTTGCGGGTTGGATCTCAGGCAACTCCAAAACCCGTTCGAAGGACTGCTGACTTCATTGTATCTCCATTGGCTGAAAGGCGACCCGCCTCAGCTGGTCTTCAAACTGCACCACGGCAAACTGAATCTCCGGCAGTTCCCGTCCTGGCGCACCACCTGATGACAGCGCACTCCTGGTTGCGGCCCGGCGAGGTGCTCGCTTCCCGAACGAATTTTGGTTGATGGTGTGGCGACGTTTGCCAGGGAACGGGGGCGTGCTTCCTCAGGCCACCCGTCGCCATTTCATGCGACTTTCGACCAGGGCAGGATTCAGGCAAGTTCCATTCACGTTTTACGCATGGTCTTTAACCGGAAAGGCTTGTCTTCCCAGACGGCCGCCGGGCGTTTTCGATTGGCACATTCAAATTGCCGGCAACCGCCAAACGCGCTCGGAATCAGAATGGAGCGTGGCGCTTTTTACAATGAGTGCGATATGTTGAATTTTGATGCGGTGATTTTTGATATGGATGGCGTCATCACCAGGACCGCCGCCGTTCATTCACTGGCCTGGAAAAAAATGTTTGATGAATATCTTCATTACCGGGAGAAAACATACCATGAACCGTTTTGCGAATTCACCCACGCGGGCGATTATCTGTCTTTTGTGGATGGCCGTCCAAGGTACCAGGGGGTGGACAGGTTCTTAAAATCAAGGGGAATCAATATTCCGTTTGGTAAACCGGAAGATGGACCGAAGCAGGAAACGGTTTGCGGGCTGGGGAACCGGAAGAACGAGCTGTTTAATCAGGTGCTCCAGGAAGAAGGAGTTGGCGTCTTTGATTCCACGGTAACGTTGATCAAGGAATTATTGAGAAAAGGGGTCAGGGTGGGGGTTGCCACCTCCAGCAAAAACTGCGTGCCCATCCTGGAAAGGGCGGGAATAGCCGGTTTGTTTGAAACCTGCGTCGATGGCGTGGTTTCAGCCGGACTGGGATTAAAAGGCAAACCCGAACCGGACATCTTTACCACGGCCAGTGACAATCTCGGAGTTAAACACTGGCGCGCCATCGTCATCGAGGATGCGGTTTCAGGCGTTCAGGCCGGCCGCAAAGGAAAGTTTGGTTTGGTCATCGGGGTGGCTCGGGAAAATAACGCGCAGGAGTTGGCTGTGAACGGTGCGGATTTTGTGGTGGCGGACCTCTCGGAACTGACCGTGGATAAAATGGATCAGCTCATGGCGTCAAGCCCCGCGCGCCGATGAGCAGCGGTCGGTAAAACCCTGGACCGATTTAAATGAAAAAGAAACCGCGATTAAGCTTCTGGCAATTATGGAACATGAGTTTCGGCTACGTGGGCATTCAATTTGGTTTTGCCCTGCAGAACGCCAACGTCAGCCGGATCTTTGAAACCCTCGGCGCCAAGGTGGATGGCATCCCGATTTTGTGGATCGCCGCTCCCGTGTCGGGATTGCTCATCCAGCCCATCATTGGCCACCTGAGCGATAAAACCTGGAACCGGCTGGGGCGGCGGAAACCTTACTTCCTGGCGGGCGCGATCCTGTCATCCCTGGCTTTGTTGATCATGCCCAATTCGCCGGCGCTGTGGGTTGCGGCGGGGATGTTGTGGCTGATGGATGGTTCCATCAATGTCACGATGCAGCCTTTCCGGGCGTTTATTGGCGATATGCTGCCCGAGGAACAACGAACCAAAGGGTTCGCCGTTCAAACCTTTTTTATTGGCGCCAGTTCCATCATCGCCTCGATCCTGCCTTATCTATTCACAAAATGCCTGCATATCGCCAACACCGCGCCGGAAGGCCAGATTCCTCCTTCCGTGAAATGGTCCTTTTATATCGGCGGCATTGTCTTCCTGCTCACGGTTTTGTGGACCATCTTTTCGGTCAAAGAATATTCCCCGGACGAACAGGAGGAATTCAACGTGCATGAAACCGATGCGGCGGCCAAAGCCGGCGCCGAGATCAAGCTGAACACCGCCAGGTACTGCGCCGAAGGCGGGGTTTTATTGGTGTTCGGTTTGATATTCACCTGGCTCATCAAGGAACTGGGCTGGTATCAAGGCCTCTACATCCTGTCGTTCGGGATATCCGTTTATGGCGCTTTGCAGCTGGCGGCGGCCAGGCGTTATGCGATGGGCAAGATCGGCGGGATGGTGGAAATCATTTACGACTTGAAGAACATGCCCACAACCATGAAGCAACTCGCCCTGGTGACGGTTTTTACGTGGTTTGCCTTGTTTGCCATGTTCATCTATTCCACTTCCGCCGTCACCAGCTTTCATTTTCACAGTACCGATACCCACTCGGATCTTTACAACGACGGCGCCAATTGGGTGGGTGTATTAATGGCGATTTATAACGGCGTGGCTGCGCTCGTGGCTTTTCTGCTCCCGGTGGTGGCCCGAAAAACCAGCCGGGTGATCACTCATGTGATTTGTTTGATCATCGGCGGGCTGGGCTTGACCTCCATGTACTTTTTCAAGGACCCGGATTTATTGATACTGTCCATGACGGGCGTTGGCATCGCCTGGGCCAGCCTCCTGACCATGCCGTATGCCATCCTCAGCACGGCGGTGCCGCACAATAAAATGGGCGTGTACATGGGCATGTTTAATTTATTTGTGGTCATCCCTCAAATTCTGGCTTCCGCCATCCTGGGTTTGCTGGTGCGCACCGTGTTCCACGGGCAGGCCATCTACGCCCTGGTGTTGGGTGGTGCGGCCATGATTATTTCCGGCCTCCTGATGGTCTTCGTGAAAGACAATGTTAAAGACGCATGAATGGTATGAGCAACCTTTGGCGGGTGACCACGGATAAATTTTCCAGGGAAAAAGAAAGTATCATGCGCACTGGTAATATTTACCAGATTGCGAATGGCTACATGGGTTATCGAGGAACGCTGGACGAATTCGGGCCGGATGAACTGGTGGGAATCACCCTGGCCGGCATTTACGACCGGGTCGGCGATGCCTGGCGGGAACCGGTTAACGCCCCCAATGGCGGTTTTGCAAAAATTACCCTCGATGGGGAGGACATTTCAGCGCTTTCCACCACGATTAAAAAACATCGCCAGAGCCTGAACCTTGAAAATGCTGTTTTCGAACGGGAAACGGATTTCAATTCCCAGGGAAAGATTCTGCAGATCAAATCCACGCGGTTCCTGAGCGCCGACCAGCCCAATTTAGGAGCAATTAAATACAGCCTCACGGTTGACAAGGCCGCCCGAGTCACGATCCATACCGGAATTGATTGCCATATCTGGGACTTGAATGGTCCGCACCTGCTAAAGCTGAACGCGAAGACACAGAACGGGGTACTGCTGGTGCAGGGGATCACCGGCGAAACTTCGAAGAAAGTGGCCGTCGCCGAAGCTATCGACCTTGATTTTGGGAGCGAAACTCATGAGACCCGCGGCAATAAAAACCTCCGGGTGATCAAGCTGGATGCGGAAGCAAACAAGACCTACACATTTTACAAATACTTCGCCGTTTATACGGAAAACGATCCGGTCAAAACTTCGGTTGAAGAAGCGGCAATAAAGAAGGTCGAGGAAGCAAAGGGTTGCGGTTACGTCGAGTGTTTGAATCGGCACAACGCACAATGGGTGAAAAAGTGGGAGTATTGCGATGTCACCATTGCAGGAGACGATGAAGCCCAGCAAGCCCTCAGGTACAGCCTGTTCCAACTTTTAATTGTCGCCCCGATCCATGGCAGTGCCCATTCCATTCCTGCCCGTGCCCTGTCAGGGCAGGTTTACAAGGGAGCCATCTTCTGGGACACCGAGATCTTCATGTTCCCATTTTTTTTATACACCTGTCCCGAGAAAGCGGTTGAATTGATGCGCTATCGTATCAAAACCCTGGAAGGCGCGCGCCGAAAAGCCAAAACCGAAGGAACCGGATATCGAGGCGCTTTTTATGCCTGGGAAAGCCAGGAGTCGGGCGACGACGCCTGCACCTATTTCAACATCGGAGATCCTGTTACCAAACGGGATTTGCGCACCCATTTCCGGGACAAGCAGGTGCATATCAGCGGCGACGTAGCCATTGCGATGTGGGAATATTTCAAAATTACCGGTGACGACTCGCTGTTATTGGAAGGGGGCGCTGAAGTCATTCTGGAATGCGCCCGTTTTTACTATTCCTACGCTTACTTCAAGAAAGACAAAAACCGGTACGAAATACTGGATGTCGTCGGCCCCGACGAATACCACGAGCGGGTCAACAACAATGCCTTCACCAGCATGGTGGCAAAAACCACGTTCGAAATCGCGAATGCCACGGTCAATTACCTGAAGCAAAAGCATCCGGGTCGGTTCAAAGCGCTGGTAAAGAAAATTGACATCGCCGGTGAATTGCCGCTGTTCGTTGAAGCGGCAGATTTGCTTTATGTGCCGTCACCGGATGAAAAGACCGGGGTGATTGAGCAGTTTGATTCCTACTACCAACTGAAGGAGACCACGATTGAAGCCTTAAAGGCCAGGATGGTTCATCCCGACGAATACCTTGGCGCCGGTCAGGGATTGGCGGTTCCCACCCAAGTGATCAAGCAGGCGGATGTGGTCATGATGCTGAATCAGTTCAAAGACCGTTATTCCAACAACATAAAAAAGGCGAACTGGGAGTACTATGAGCCGCGCACCGAACATGGTTCCAGTCTCAGTGCCTGCGCCTATGCCATGGTAGCCGCCGACATCGGGAAATTGGACCGGGCCTACAGCTATTTTCTGCAAACGGCGAAAATTGATATTGAAGCTCGATATAAGACACAGGTGGGGACCATTTTTATCGGAGGTTCTCACCCGGCGGCAAACGGTGGAGCCTGGATGACGGTCGTCTTTGGTTTCGGCGGGGTCAGGGCGAATGCGGAGGAGGTGGCCATTAATCCAAAACTCTATAAGAAATGGAAAGCCCTGCATTTTAAGCTGGCTTACAAGGGGGACAGGTTTTCCGTAAGCATCACCAAAAAGGACGTTAGCATCGTTCCGGATGCGCTCAATAAAAGTGACCATGCCTTTATGGTGGCCGGGCAATCAATTGTTTGCCGTCCGGGAAAACTTTCATTGGTAAAGTATCGGTGAAACGCCGGCTTTGAGCTGCTTGACGGGAAGGTTCCTTCCGCGCAGCCGCTTTTTAAAGAAAAACTCACCACTGCGGATTGAAAGGTGTCCCCGATTCATGTGACTACCTTCACCTCTTTCTTGCTGTAAGCTAAATTGAGTCAACTGATTAACATTGAACCAGGTAGTAGAAAACAAAATGAGTTCCTTGATGTTCCGCTTCATGTTATTGTCTCTCCTGATGATTTATCCGGAGTCCGGACGCGCCGGCATTGGTGCGGACATGCCTTGGAAAACCTATGAGGCTGAGGATATGAAAACCACCGGCACGGTGCTGGGCCCCAAATACGACCCCTACCTGGTAGAGACGGAATCCTCCGGCCAGAAATGTGTCAAGCTGGTTGGCACGGGGCAATACCTTGAGTTCATTGTGCAATCGCCCGCCAATGCCATGGTGGTCCGTTACAGCCTGCCGGACTCCGCTGACGGCAAAGGAATCAACTCGACCCTCAGCCTCTTCCAGAACGGGAAGTTTATCAAAAAACTGCCGGTCACGTCCCGCTACTCGTGGCTTTATGGTAAATATCCATTTAGCAATGATCCGAAAGCGGGCAAGCCGAGGAATTTTTACAATGAAGTGCGTCTGAAAGATTTGGCATTGGCCGGGGGGGATGTGATTCGGCTGCAGAAGGCCGACGAGAACGCCCCGTATTGTATCGTTGATCTGGTTGATTTGGAGGAGGTCGCACCGCCACTGGCTGCCCCGGCCAATGCGCTTTCCGTGGCCAATTTCGGCGCGGGCGGCACGGGCAAGACCGACGATACCAGGGCCTTGAGGCAGTGCATCGCTGAAGCCGGGAAACGGGGCAAAATCGTCTGGGTACCGGCCGGGGATTACAGGCTGACCGGGGATATTATTGTGCCTTCCGATGTGACGATCCAGGGAGCGGGCATGTGGTACACAACCTTTGTCGGCGATGCCGGGCTTTATAACCGGGCGGACCGGCGGGTGAGATTCAAACTCACTGGCAACAATATCCATCTGGCCGACTTTGCGATCATCGGGAAATTGAACTATCGCAATGACAACGAACCCAATGATGGGATCGTGGGGGCGCGTTGTGAAAATTCCACTCTTTCGCGCCTGTGGGTGGAGCACACCAAGGTCGGTATGTGGTTCTACGTTTGCAGCAACGTGGTGGTCGACAGCTGCCGGCTGCGCGACACGCTGGCCGACGGCGTCAACTTATGTGTGGATACACGCAATTGCGTGGTCGAGAATTGCACGACCCGTAACACGGGCGACGATTGTTTTGCCATGTGGCCGGCGGCGTCCGATCAGAGCTATGTTCAACAGACACCGGCGCCCGGGTCCAACGTTTTTCGCCACTGCACGGGCCAGTTGCCTTTCCTTGCCAACGGGGGGGCGATCTATGGTGGCGCGAACAATTGCATCGAGGATTGCGTGTTCCAGGATATTTCCCCCGGCTGCGGCATCCTGCTCAGCACGACTTTTCCGACGTCGGACGCGAGCGGGAAAATCGACAACAATTTCAGCGGGACGACGGTGGTCCGCAACTGCGATTTGGTTCGCTGTGGCGGCTTCGACCACGATTGGGCCTGGCGTGCCGCCTTTCAGCTTTGCCTGGATCGCCGCAGCATTTCAGGCGTGGACATCAGCCATGTGAACATTCGGGACAGCCTTTCCGATGGCTTCAGCATCGTGGCCCCCGGCAGTAGAAATGGGCAGGGCATGCTTTCCAATGCCCGCCTGGAAGACGTGAACATTCCCGACTACGGAATTGGCGCAGACCCGCGGCATGGTTTGTGGGTTCGGGACGATGCCTGTGGCAGTATGACCATCATTAATTCCCGAATCGCCGATGTCCAAAACTGCTCGACCAATTTCATTATCAAGAAATACACAACCGCAGACCTGAATAATACGCACACACGTGTCCCTCCCCAAACATCACCGGCAGTGGTGTCGGAACCGGCAGTGCAAATGAATTTTGGCCGGTCGCAGGATCGTTGAAAAAGACAGGTGAAAACCACTGTGTTTTTTTTTAGATCGTTCCGGGCCAGTCCCGAAAGGCCCGCCGTGTCACCGTCTCGATTTTTGGTTTTACGCGTTTTTTCCAGCCGGGCGGCAGGTCGCCGTCAGACCAGGCCCTTCAATCCAATGGCGGGTTTGGTCCGCCAATTTATTTGTTGGCCGCAAATTTGTTTTCAGCATAAAATTAAATCATGCTACGTCCTCCAGCCATGCTGAGGCAGACGGTTTGTCCGTTGCCTGACATGGCTAAAGGAGAAACAAATGGCGATTTGCCGTGGTCGAGATGATCCGTCGTTGCATAAAGTGGTTGTTGATCCTGGGAGTATTAGCCGGCGCCAATGCAACGCAGGCGGTTGTATTGTGGAGTGACTTGGGCACGACCCTGGTCCACGACACGGGGGCGGGGTTTGATATTCTGGGGGGCGCGGTAAAAGAGGATGATTCTTCCACGAACACGCTTTATTTCAAGGTGCATGTGGACCCGCTGTCGGATGCGAGCACGGAAGAATACTTTGCCGCTTTTGAATTGTATGACGGTGACAAGGAACGTCTGGGCATCGGCAACGCCCTGAAAGCCTGGGCCTACAGTGCGTTTCGAGCCGATGCCACCGGGCAATCGCACGAAGGAGCGGATTACATTGATTTGCATTCTTCCCGGCCGGAACCTTCCACTTCGGGGACTTCCATCATTTACGAGAATCCGCATCGGGGCATTGAAAGCACCATTGTCTTCAAGGTGCAGTACATTCCCGGTGACGATGATCTCGTGACCGTGTGGCTGAATCCTGATCTCGGTCCGGGCGCCACGGAAGCGGCCCAGCCGGAAAATCTGATCACCCGTTTCAAAGCCAAAGCGACCTTTAATGAAATTCATTTGCGTCATGGCGGCGGCGGTGATGGCTGGATCTTCAACGACATGGCGATTGCGACTTCATTTGGCGATCTGGTGGCCATGAACGGCAACGAGACCGGGATGGAGAATCGTGAACTGGGAAAGGGAGAACCACTCTTCACTTTCCAGTCCTGGCGGAGCGAACAAGGCTTGCCCCAGGATCGCGTCCGGGCGCTGGCGCAAACCAGTGACGGTTACTTGTGGGTGGGAACGGACGATGGCGTGGCGCGCTTTGACGGCGTGCGATTTGTGTCCTATGGCCTGCCGGAAGGTTTGCCCAGCGGACCGGTTCGCACCTTGTTCGGGGACTGCCACGGGTCGCTGTGGATTGGGAGCGTTGGCCAGGGCCTGATTCGCTGGCAAGGGGGACACTTTACCACCTTTACCACGGCAAACGGTTTGCCCTCCGACTCCATCAGCGCGCTGGCGGAGGATAAGGAAGGCCGGCTGTGGATCGGCACGGACGCGGGATTGGCCTTGTGGCAGAATGGGCAATTCACCTCCCTCGAGGCGGCGGAAGAATTCAAGGGCAAAGCCGTGACCGCCTTGTTCAAAGATCAGGAGGGAAACATGTGGTTGGGCGCCACGGATGCCGGTGTGTTCAAATATCAAGCCGGGACCTTCATGCCACTGACCGACACGGCGACGAAGGAATTGCTGCAGGACCCGCATTCGTTACTGGTGGACCGGCAGGGCCGGGTCTGGATTGGGGCGGGGGACGACTTTGTTTTGTGCCGTGACGGCGAGCAGTGGCGTCCCTATCGAATTCCGCGCCATTTCGCGCGTTCCTATGCCTGTGCGCTGGGCGAGCAGCCGGACGGGACAGTTTGGGCGGGCTCCGTGAGCGAGGGGTTGCTTGAATTCAAGAACGGCAAACTGGTGACCATCAACGCCAGCAGCGGCCTCTCGGACAATGCCGTCGAGTCATTGTTGGTGGATCGGGACGGCAACTTATGGGTCGGCACGGAGGTGGGATTGAATCTATTGCGGCAGAAGAATCTTTTCGCCTATGACCAAAAACAAGGATTGGGTTATGGCGCGGTGAACGGCCTGGCGGAAATTGCACCCGGTGTGATTTGGGCGGGCAAGCCAGGCGATGGTCTGTATCGCTGGGACGGAAGAAATTTCAGCCGGCTCATGTCTGCCAACTTGTCCATCATGGGCCAGCAAATCAACACCCTGCTGGCGTCCCGGGATGGCAGCTGCTGGGTGGCGGGTGTCGATGGCCTGCTGCATTTTAGCAATCCGACGAAAACGACGGACAAGGCGGAATTGTTCCCGTTGCCCGGCGAGAACATAGTTTCTTTGTGCGAAGATCAGGGACGCGGCTTGTGGGTGGGAACGCGTGAAGGCCAACTATGGCGGCTTGAAAACAAGAAGTGGGAGGCGCAGACGAATTTGCTGCACGCCATCACGGCCATCGTTCCGGGCACTAATGGCGCCATGTGGATCGGGACTGAAGGCGACGGAGTCTATGAATTCAAGAGAGGCACACGCGCGCATTTGGACACCGGCAACGGCCTGCTGAGCGATCTGATCCGCACCCTGTATCAGGATGCCCGGGGCACGCTCTGGATTGGCACGGCGGGCGGCGGCTTGAGCTGGTGGCGGCACGGTCAGATCACCACGCTGACCACCCGTGAAGGACTGCCGGACAACACGATTTCAGAAATTCTGGAGGACGGCAAGGGCCAGCTTTGGCTCGGCAGCAATCGTGGAATCAATTGCGTGGGCAAAACCGAACTGGAGGAATTGGCGGGCGGCAAGATTCCCGCCGTTTATCCGCAAGTTTATGGCCGGGCGGAAGGGATGCTGTCGGAAGAATGCTCCGGGGGGTTTTGCCCGGCGGGTCTGAAATCTCAATCCGGCCAACTTTGGTTCCCCACTCTAAAGGGCGTCGTGGTGGTTGATCCGCAGGTGAATTTGTCACGAATGCCGGTACCGACGGTGTTGCTGGAAGAGGTTCTGGTGGATGGTGTTCCGAGTTCCGGATTCCAGGTTGCCCGCACGGTGCCCGGTAACAAAGATGAAACGCTGGAATCCGCGGGATCCAGTCCCACGGTTTTGAAACTGGGCCCGGGCAAACATCGCATCGAATTCCAATATACGGCGCTCGGGTTCGACACACCGGAACGCATTCGTTTTCGTTACCGCCTGGAAGGCCTGGATTCCGATTGGGTGGAGGCGGGAAACCGGCGGGTCGCCTTTTATAGTTATGTGCCGCCGGGCAGCTATCGCTTTCACGTGATTGCCTGCAACGCCGACGGGCTTTGGAATGAAACCGGCGCCACCCTGGCTTTGACCGTTTCCAAATTCTTCTGGCAGACGTGGTGGTTCCTGGGCTTGTCTGTCCTGGCACTTCTGGTTCTGGTGGTCGGGATTGTTCGTTTTGCGGTAAAACGAAGATTGCAGCATCGGTTGCGACAACTCGAACAGGAACGGGCGTTGGAACGGGAACGAACCCGCATCGCTCAGGATCTGCATGATGAAATGGGCGCCAAACTGTGCCGGATTTCATTTCTGAGCGAAGACGCCCGGAGAAATCATAACGTGTCATCAGAGTTAAAGCATCAAATCGTTTCCATTTCGGACGCTTCCCGCGACGTGCTTCACTCGCTGGATGAAATCGTCTGGGCCGTCAATCCGCAAAACGACACGTTGGAACACGTAGCCTCCTACCTCGGCCATTATGCCCAGGAATATTTTCAGGAAACCGGCATCGAATGCAAAGTGGATATTCCTGAGCGGTTGCCGCCCTATCCGCTTTCCTCACAACTGCGTCATCATTTATTGCTGGCCGTGCATGAAGCTTTTACCAACGCGCTCAAACACTCCCACGCCAGCCAGATCAGTGTTTTCGTGGTCTATGATGGTTCAGCGCTGGAAATTGTCGTCTCGGATAATGGCGAGGGATTTAACCCCCCGGTGATTGATCCCGCGGTGGCGGACTCCCGGGCGGCCACCTGCAATGGCCTTCGCAACATGTCCCAACGATTGGCTGATATCGGCGGGCGTTGTTCGATCGAATCGCAAGTGGGGCAGGGAGTCACCATTCGCTTTGTCCTTCCCCTGAATCAGCCGGTGGGGAAATGGTGATACGATGATCACGGTTTCAATCGTTGATGACGAGAAGGGGTTGCGTGAGTCCATCGAAACTTTTATCGATGGTTCGCCCGGCTTTCGCTGTGTCAGCGCCTATCCCAGCGCGGAGACGGCCTTGAAACAATTGCCGCACGACCGCCCCGACGTGGTGTTAATGGATATTCATTTGACCGGGATGAGTGGAATCGAATGCGTGGAACGCCTGAAGGCGATCATGCCGAAACTACAGGTGATGATGTTGACGGTGTACGACGACACCGACCAGATTTTCAAGGCGCTATCGGCCGGAGCGAGCGGGTATATGTTGAAACGGTCAACGCCGGCCAAGCTGCTGGAAGCCATCAAAGAATTAAATGAAGGCGGTTCGCCGATGTCGAGTTCGATCGCGCGCAAAGTGGTGGCGTCCTTTCAAGATGCCCTGGAAACCGACGACAAACAGACATTGCTC
>DASZAB010000167.1:0-2004 GCA_035945675.1 Verrucomicrobiia bacterium
AGCGATTTAGCATTGTGCCCAAACCGGGAATTGAAAATCCCACGCAGTTATCAGAGCTGACTGCGGTTCCTGCTCAAAACGGCGAGTATGCCCTCTTCGAATTTACCGGCGCGCTCCCCCGCGCCAAATTATATTCCCACTGGCGAGTCAGCACGAACGACAACGTCACGCTCCAAACGCTCGCGAGTACAAACTTCGACGCCTGGGGAACGGTCCTGATTTCCACTCCATTGTCAACGCCACCAGCCCTGAACGCAACCAACAACAATTCCGGCACGGTCGAGTTCAAAAGCTATGCCCCCAAGAAGCTTGTGTTCAACGCACACGCCGAGGCACCCTCGGTGCTGTTACTCAATGACAAATACGACCCGGCTTGGCAAGTGTTTGTGGACGACAAGCGCCAGTCACTGCTGCGCTGCAATTACATCATGCGCGGCGTTTATTTGACACCCGGCGCGCACACGGTGGAATTCAAGTTCTCGTTGCCGCTGGGTCCGCTTTACGTCAGCCTGTCGGCCATTGGCGTGGGAATCCTTCTGTGCGGATTTCTATTTTTTTCAACCCGGCGAACCTCTCCCGGCTGACCTGGCCTGCCTCCGGTTGGCACAACTCCTCGTAGCTTTCCGGCCAGACTCGGTGCCCGGCCTTGTCTCAATTTTCGAATCTCCAGAGGGGGACGGTTTTTACAATTATTTAGTTATTCGCTGAGTTGCAGGCGGAAGAACTGATTGGTCCCGTTCATCTGAATGGATTCCAGATATTCGCTGCCAATCTGGATTGGAGGATTGGGCACCGGAACCCAGTTCGCGGGAGACAGGCCGGGGGAAGTTTCCAGCACAAAACCCGGCGCGCTCACCGGCCAGTAAATCAACACAAAACTGCTCGATGTCGTCACTCCCAGTGACGGCGGCGGATTGACCGTCAGAACGGCGTTGGAGCTGAGGATGAAATTGACCGGATTGGCCACCAGCACCGCATAAGTGCCCGCTTGATTGGGCTGGACGTTGGTTAGCATCAACATGGCGTTGGTCGCGTTGGCGATATTGGTCCGATTGAAGTTCCATTGGTAATTCAGCGGCGGCGTGCCGGAGGCGGTAACACCGAAGCTGGCCGTGCCTCCGATATAAACCGTCTGGTTGGTGGGTTGGGTGATAATGGTAGGCGGTGCCAGCACCGTCAACGTGGCATTGGAACTGAGCACTGTGCCAACCAGATTGCTGACCACCACCGCGTAAACACCTGCATTTGTCAATTGCACATCGTTCAACACCAGCATCGCATTGGTCCCACCCGCAATGTTCGTCGTGTCAAACGTCCACTGGTAACTCAAGGGCCCCGTCCCGCTGGCCGTCACTGTAAACACCGCCGTTTGGCCCACCACCACTGTCTGGTTCGTCGGCTGCCCCGCAATTACCGGCCCCGTCGGCGTGAAACATTTGCCCCCGCTGCCAGCCAGGTAAATGGCTTCAATCTCGTTTGAGGTCAATGCCCGGTTATAAACGCTCATCTCGTCAATTGTGCCCAGAAAACTGTTGTCCCCGTTGTCCGGCCGATACCCGATGCCCACAGAAGTGGTAAACGTAAAGGTGGCACCGTAAGCGGGTGTGACGTAAGCCACCCCGTCCAAATAGAACACAATCACACTGCCAACCTTGGTCACCGCCACATGATGCCAGCTGGTGTCCGTAATCGCCGGACCCGTCACATAGGCTGGGTTCCCCAACTGACCGAAGATCAGAGACCCTACCGAATTCATAAAGAACAGGTATCCACCTGTGCCGTAACCAAAAATAACTCCATTTCCACCACTCCCATAGGAAACCACCGAACTGCTGCTCCGCCGAATCCACGCTTCAATCGTCAAATCCTGCAACTGAAGGTTCGTCGCATTGGCTATGCTCACGCCAGAACCATTCCCATCAAACACAAAGCCATCGCCCACTTCGCCGGACCCGTACGTCGCATTGCCCACCAGCGTCCCATTGTTCGTCCCCACCTCATCCA
>DASZAB010000168.1:0-2587 GCA_035945675.1 Verrucomicrobiia bacterium
CGCGATCACAGCTTTATGATGGGTTAAGGCATGAATCCAATTGTCAGCCTCATCATTGTCAATTACAACTGCAGGCCGTGGTTGGACCGTTTCTTCTCATCATTGCGGGCACAAACGATTTTGGATCGTTGCGAAACCATCATCGTGGACAACTCTTCCAAGGATGGCTCGGCAGAGATATGCGAACAGGCAATGAAAGGGTGGCCCAACGGGCGCTTTCTGCCTACCGGCGGCAATTACGGATATGGCGGCGGCTGCAACTTCGGTGCGCGGGCGGCGCGGGGCAAATACCTCTTTTTTTTGAATCCCGATGTCTGGTTTGAAAGCGATTGTCTCGAGGCACTCGTCCGCCAGGCTGAATCATCGCCCGCCAAGGTTTTTTCTGCAGTCGAGCTTGGCTACAACGATGAAAACTTCGTGGCCGGCACCCATGATCAGGGCGGACCGGGCTTTGACATTTTTGGCTGTCCCACCTCGCTTTCGCCGCGGCGCAAAATCGAGCAGCCCTTTATCGTCGGCAGTTTTTTTTTCATTCAACGAGAACTGTTTCAGAAGTTGGGCGGGTTTGACCGGGAATTTCTCGTATACGGCGAGGAGATGGACCTGTCCTGGCGCGTGCACATCGCTGGGGAATCCATGGAACTGGTTCGTGCCGCGGGCGTGCACCACGCCGCTGCCGGCTGCACTGATAGAACCGGTGGAACGACAGGATTCCGCCGGTTCTACGCGAACCGCAACCAGCTTATTACCATCCTCAAAAATGCAAATGGCCCGCTGCTGTTGCTGGTGTTCAGCCACATTACCCTCATTACGGCTGAGGCCATCGCCGGGTCATTGCTGGCACGAACGCCTTCATTTCTTGTTTGGTCCCTGTTCAAACCGGTGGCCGATTGCTGGCGGTTGCGCGGTTACATCTTGTCCCAGCGCAGAGCCATCCGAAGTTATCGCCAACGCGGCGATTGGTGGATGGTCCGCCATTTTTTGCGTCCTGGTTTTGGCCATTGGGGAGACATCAAAGGATTCTTGCGATGGAAGATCGCGATTGACAAATCGACCGTGCCGCCCAAAACAGACAACGTTCCGCAGGACGATGACCAGTTGAAAGTCAGTCCATGATTCATACTGAAAACCATTGTTGCCTGCCCGGTCATTGTGGGCTGGCAGGCTGACCGATGTCTCGGATTCTAGTTACCGGTGGCACTGGTTTGCTTGCCTACGCTCTGGCCAAGTTTCGAGCGGCAGACCGGCAGATGATTTTCCTGAGGCACGAGGACTTTGATCTTGTTGATTCGGAACAAATGCTGCGGCAGTTGGATTTCATCGTTCCTCAGGCGGTCATCAACACGGCCGCCTACAACCTGGTTGATCGTTGCGAACAGGCGCGTGAGCTGTCTTGGGTCGTCAATGCAAAAGGTCCGGAGGTCCTGGCTGAGATCTGCGCCGCGAGGAATATTCCCCTGGTTCACTACGGCACGGATTATGTTTTCGACGGCGCAAAAAAAGCTCCTTATTCGGAGACGGACGAACCTAATCCGCTGAACCATTATGGCCTGGGCAAACTTGCGGGTGAGCGGGCCGTGCTTGCCGCCTCTCCGAGACATCTGGTCCTGCGCACGAGTTGGGTGTTTGGCTGGCACCCGACACAGGCGAAGACCTTTGTCCACACCGTGGTGAACGCCGCCCGCGGCGGCCGCACGCTGAAAGCCACGACCGACCAGCTTTCTGCTCCCACGTTTGCCGGCGATCTGGCGCAGTGGACGATCGAACTGCTTTGTTGTGGTGCCGCTGGCCTGTTTCACGCCGTGAACGACGAAGGTGTGAGCCGTTTCGACTGGGCAAAAATCATTCTGGAGGAAGCGGTGCGAGCCGGTCTGCTTTCCGCCGCGCCGCCGGTGGAGCCGGTGTTGAGTTCGTTGTTCAATTCCACAATGCGCCGCCCCGATTACACCGTGATGAGCAATGAGAAATTGTCGCGGCAGCTCGGCCGTCCGCTGGGTTCATGGCGCGGCGGACTGAGAAAAATGCTCGCACAAATGAAATGATTTCGTGTAATTTGCCGCCCGTGCTCACAGTTTGGCAACAAGTCGAAGTGCGCGGAATTTCCGCGATTCCCGGCCTTCCCGGCGTTCGTTTGGAGGCCTTGCCCGTCTTTAAGGATCCGCGCGGCAGCCTGCACGAATTGTTCCGCGTGGACGAAATTCCCCCCGATTTCAAGCCGCTAATGGCGTGTTCGTCGTGGTCGCATTCGGGTGTGACGCGCGGTCCACATCAGCACGTCGGGCAGGACGATTATTTTACTTTTGCCGGCCCGTCGAATTTTACCGTTTATCTCTGGGACGACCGGTCCGGTGCCGGGGGCGCGGCCACAGGCTGGTTCATACTCACCGGCGAACAGGCACCTTCGCGGATCTATGTTCCGCGCGGCGTGGTCCATGCCTATCGCAATACCGGCGGCATCGATGGCCTTGTGGTAACGACGACCAGTCTGCTTTTCAAAGGTGAGGGCCGGCGTGACCCCGTGGATGAAATCCGGCACGAGCTTGACCCTAGTTCACCTTACCAACCTCCGCAGCCATGATTCAGGAAC
>DASZAB010000169.1:0-65728 GCA_035945675.1 Verrucomicrobiia bacterium
AAGGGTGGTTGTCGAGCGGCTGCAAATAGTGCTTGAACCCGCATGGAATAAGGCTAGAATCAGCCTTGTAACAGAGTGTGTTAGGTCGGAGCGGTAAAGATTCCTCGTTCGACACCCACCGGCAAATTCATGATGCCCACCTGTCCCGCCCGCAGGTTCAGCCTGATGATGACGCTGGTTGAGCCCACGGGAAAGCGCCGCCGGGAATCTCATTCTTGAAGCTGGCATGCTTTGACGAAAATGTGGAGAGTTTTCGGCTATTGATCCCGGAACCACACGTCACTGCTTCCCCCGCGATTGAGCCGGGCATAATTCGGTATGGCGGTCAGTGCCGCGCCGTTGGTCCAAGTGCCAGTGATTTTCATGAACCCGCCCAGAATATTCGTGTATTGAACTGACAAGGGCGAAGCCGGGTCGAGCACGAGGCCGGTGTTCTGGTCCGCGCTCTCGATATTGTAAACCAGCGGGCCGTATTGCAGCGCGACCAGCCCGGTATCGGCCGCCACCTGGCTGCTGGCCTTGATCCGCTGCACCGTCATCGGCAACACCAGGTCCACCCTGTCGCCCGCCGTCCAGGTCCGGGTGATAGTCGCATAGCCATTCGTGATCACGGGGCTGACGGGCACGCCGTTCAATTGGATGGAAGTAAAACCACTGACGGCCGGCGTCGGCGTGTAAAGCCGGCTCCAGGTCCGGTTGGGCACCCGGATATTCAGGGTAAAATTCGTCGTCACCGCCGGATTAACGACGATGGCAACATGGTTGGTCCACGGATAATCCGTGGTTTGGACCATCTGCACGGTGGCGCCGGAGATGCCAGGAATCGTGACCGTGCTGCCGACAAACAGGTTGACGTAAATCGCCTCCGGACTCCGGGCATAAATCCAAGTGGGCAGTTGGAACAGGGTCCGGGCCGCGTTGCCGTAACAACAAGGCACACCCGTCCACGTGGCGCGCGCCCCGCCGGTGAGCGGATTGGGATAGAAGATGCTGGTGGCGGCGTCATCAAGCGAACCGAGGATTTCGTTGTAGAGCACATTCTCGATCAAGTCCGCGTATTTGGCATCTTTGTAGGCAAGGTTCAGCTTGTGGAAGAAGAAGAGCGTGCCGCAACCGGCGCAGGTTTCGCAGTAGGAATTGTTGGGCAACGAGTAGTTGCCGCCGAAGCCCTCCGAGGTTTCGCCGCTGCCGACGCCGCCGGTGACATAGTATTTCTTGTTGACCAGATTGTCCAAAAGCGAAAGCGCGGCGCTCTGGTAGTCCACATTACCGGTTTCCAGGGCGACGTCCTCCATGCCGGAATAGAGATACATCGCGCGCACGGCGTGGCCCACGGCTTCGTACTGTTGAATCACCGGGGCCTGGCTTTGGTCGTAGGTGCTGCCGTCCCCCAGGACGGCATTGACGGCTGGAGTGCCCCGCAGGTCCATCAGGTATTTGGCAAGCGTGATGTATTTCTGGCCGGTGCCGGCGCCTTCATACTCGTTCATGAACCGGCCCAGATGCACCAGGGCTTGCTCCATGTTCTCATGGCCGTCGAACCACAGCTTCCGCGGCACATAAAGGTTGTTATACCAGCAATCGGCCAGTTTTTTGGCCGCGTTGTACAATGTCGGATCGCTGCGGCCCGTCATCAGATAATGGGCCAAAGCCGCCTCAATGAAATAACCGCCCACATAACCTTCGTGCAGGCTGTTGTTGGACCAGCGCGGCAGGCTGCGGAGGGTCGTGTAGGTGTGCAAATATCCGTCCGATTCCCGCGCGCCGAGGATGATGGGAATCCAATAATTCAGATTGGTCCGGAAGGCATTCTGCGCGGCAATGACCGCCGGGTCGCCCTGCGCGTCATACATCAGCGCGTAGCACATCGCCTCGACCGTGTTCAAAGTGTAGGCGTCAGCCCAGGGATCGGCGTTGGGCACGGTATAGGCGCGTCCGGCCAGCTTATTGCCGGCCTGGATGAAACTGTTGATATTGCCTTGTGCCAGGTTCGTGTTGTTTAACTGGGCGTACAGGTGCGGAATCCAATTGGTGAGCGTCCGGTTGAGCCGGTAACGCCAGAGCGGGCTGCTAATGCTGTAAGGTGACACGTACACCGGCAGTAAATGAGTGGCCGGGGGCGCCGGAGCCACGGCCACGTTCACCGTGCTGGTGCCGGTGTATTGTCCGTCGTAGGCGGCCAACTGGAGTACAAACGCGCCGGACGCCGAAAAACTGGCTGCCGTGTTTAGCGCGTTCGAATTGACAAAAGTCACGGCGCCCGGACCTGACAATACACTCCACGTAACAACCGGGTTCGTGAAAACAGCGCCGTCGTCCTGAACCGAACCGCTGAGGTAGGTGTTGCCGCCAACGATGACATCGCGGTCCACTCCGGCCTTCACAACCGGCGGGAAGTTCGTCGGCGAGCCGCCGGCGTCATAGACCCGCCATTGCAGGATCCCGGTGGAGTGGCCGGCCGTGTCGGATTGGATCAGCAGCCGGAGCCGGGTGGTGGTCACCGGGTCAAAAGTCGTCGTGTTGAACTGATTCAACGCCACCCCCAATCCGGACGGATGTCCGACTGGAACAAAACCGGTTCCGTTCCAATATTGCAGGCCACACGAGGCCGGCGCGTAGATGCCCTGGTTATCCTGCCACCAATACACGTCCATCATGGCGGTATTGATGGGCAGCGGCCAGTCATACTCCACCCATTGCAAACCGGTTTGCGGCCAGTTGCCGTAAGCTCCATGACTATGATCCGCCGAGTTGATCGGGACGTAGCCATCGTTTACAGCCGACAGCGTCTCCCAGGATGAAACAAACGAAGTCTGAGGCGTCGCCGCCATCGCCACATTGCGGCCCGCCGGAGGCAAATCCATCTGTTGCAACCGATAAAACCGTTGCGGCGCCATCGCCCCGTTCGACAACACCAGCGTGGTGGTCACCTCCGTGGCACGTTGTGCGGGCAATGGGGCCAACTGCCAGTTCGACGATTCCAGCGAAACGGCCCATTGAGCCTGATACCATTTGCCCGGCACCGTGTTGGTGCTGGTAATCAGCATGTCCGCGCCGCGAACTTCCCCCTGTGCCACCAGTGGCGGCGGTTGCGCCCCGGCATGAAAAATCGCCAAAGCAAACAGCAGCCCGGCCACTGGCAATGTTCGTTTGGTCACAACGGACTGCATAACAGAAATGCCCATTTATCTCGAGATGTTAAATGACTGCGGTGAACTCCCGGCGTCCTTCGGCAAACTCACGACGGCTTCCTGTCCGGCCAGCAGATTCGTCGTCGTGATCGCACCGTGAATGCTGCTGAAGGTGTAGGTGGCCGCGGTTGAGGACGTGAAATGCAGCGTCACCGAATGCGCCGCCGTGTTCTCGCTTTCAATCTGGAAACTGACCTGCGACAAGTCCGGCTGCAACACAATCGGCTGCGCAGCGGCGAACCGGTCGTTGTCCAACACCAGATGCAGGTAGCCGGTGTCGAACATCGCGTGGAACCGCCGGCGCACGCCATCCAGCGGAATCACCTGGATATTGGTGGTCTGTTGCCAGGTACCGCCGTAACAAAAACGTCCGAAGATCGGGTCGTCGGCGAGGATGGTGGCAGCCATCCGGACCGCGCCGCAAAAGCCGAGATTCTCCTCGGCGGAATAATACCAGGGGCCGCGATGCATCGGTTGCCCGCCCAGCCAGGTCGTGTTGTAAGGCGAAGGTTCGAACCCGCCGCCGCAGCCGCCGTCGTACGCCGCGCCCGGATACCAGAAACCGTAATTGGGCGGCGGCCCGCTGTTCATCGTGGACCAGCCGTTGAGATAGGAGCCGTATCCGAGCCGGAGATAGTCCGTGGCGTTCGTGGCGTAATACAGCGCGTAATCGAGCAGGCCCCACCCACCCATCTGCGCCATGTACGTCACGATGTAATCGTTGCCCATGTCGCCGCGATAATCGCTGCCGTAGTCATAATAGGCCGTCTCCAGCCAGCCGCGGTCGAAGACGTTGGCCGTGATCTCGGTGTTCTGGTATTGTTGCACCTGCTGGAGAAAAGCCGATGGATTTCCCGAACCCATCAGCGCATCCGAGCCGGCATGTTGCAATGCGTATTTGGCGTAGGCCTCCTGGGATTCGAAGCCGGTGGAATCAAACGCGTATTCCGATGCGAACAGGTCCGCATTGCCGTTCACGTAGTAGCTGACCTTCGTTTCCCAATCGGTTTTCAAACTCGTCGCCTGGCTGGTCATGCCTTCGGCGTTTAAAGCGTCGATCAAATCCGGAATGACGACTTCATTCATCAAACCGACCTGCGTCGCCTGGCCGCCGCCGTAGCTCCACAACGCCATGGCCGTGCCCCAGGCGCGCTGCAGATAGGTGTCCGCGCTCAAGGCCGTGGTGATTTCCGGATGATACTTCGCCAGCCGATACATCTCGTAATACATCACGATGATGTGCGGGTAATCGTAGCCGCGCCCGATGCTCAGATTGTTATTGGTCCGCAGCGTGTACCAGTCCGGAACACCGTAAATACCGTAGGAATAAGTCTCGTTGGTGGCGCGTTGCAGGCCGCCCCAGACAAAATTGGTGATGTAATAATCCAGCGCCGAAACCTCGCTTTGCACCGGGTACACGGCTTCTTTGGTGGCCAGGTACGCCGGCCGCGATTCGCCCGCATCGTCGCTGGCGATCTCATAAACCTGGAAACTGCTGTCGAGCGTATCGTGATTGTCCGGCGTCACCATCACGCCGTCATTCATGTTCAGGTCGCAAAACAGCCCGCTATACCATTTGTTCGTGATGACCTGATGACTCACCAGAAACGCGGCGCGCTTCTTGATCAAGGTCTCCAACGGTTCCGTGACGAAGAATTCCAGATACATCGTCTGACCGGCGCCATATTGGACGGTCAATTCGTTTTCACCCGATTGTGAGAACTGCACTCGATACAACTGGTAGGTGCCGTTGTTGCCCAAGGATTGAATCTGGGTCTGCGAGGGGAATTCGGCGGTGACACCGGTGATTTGCTGCGTCGTGTTCAACGCAATCTCCGCGAACAAATTCGTCGGCACGGTCATGCCGGGTACGACGTGGACGTCAATTTTGCCGTTATCCACCAGATCCTGCCGGATGGCGTCGTAGTTCGTTGCCCACTGAAAATTAAAGCCGTAGGTTTGCGAGGCGCCCGCGGCCAGCGTCAGGCTGGTGTTGGGCTGGCGCCAGCGCTGGCCTTGCGTGGTCACCGTCGGATATTGCGTCGCCGCGTTGGCCGCCGCCACGGCGGAATGGACATAGACCTCGTAACCGTTCAATACATCCCAGTATTCGAGTTTGGTCTGGTCATCGGGCGTCATCAGCAGATACGGTCCCACGCTGTCCGGGCGCATCCAGAACAGAAACGAGTCGCTGCCGGAAATCAAAAAGTGCTGCATGGCGCTGGACGTGATGCCGGAAAAGCCCGTGTTCATCGGCAGCGGCAGCGCCAGGTCGCCCACCACCACCGATTGACTGCTCAGATTGGTCAGATTCAGCGACCACCGCAGACCATCCTGCTGGAAAGTGAACACGGATTCCAAAACGAACGAACCCGTCAGGCCGCTGGTAATCACGTAATGGCTGATGTATTGCGTGCCATCGGGGCTGGTGTAGTTCGTCGCGGAAGCAATGCCACTGGGCACGGACGTATAAACCGAACTCCACGTCGCACCGCCGGAAGGTTCATACCGCATAATCACGTTCCCGAGTTTGCCGCCGCTGATATATTCCGTGGTATACGCATCGCCGGTGCGCTGGAGGCTGGTAATGCCTCCGCTGCCAGTGCCGCTGCTGGTCTTGACGGCAAACTCCGGGTCCAACTGTTGCAGCCGGTAGAACCGCTGCGGCGCCGACGCTCCCCCGGCATGAACGATGGTCAGCAGCGACCCGGTAGCCAACACCGGACCGGGCACCACGTTCTGCCAGTTCGCCGGATTCAGCGAATCCGAGTACTGCAGCCAATACCACTTGCCGGGATTGGCGCTGAAGGTGACCGAGACGTCCGCGTTTTGGACGTTTACCTGCGCATACACCTGGTTGGGCAGAAGGGTGAGGCTGCCGGTGGCGGGGCTATGACTGTAGGCGGTCGTGCTGCCCGAGCCGGAAAAACTGAAGACGGCCACGTTGTACGTCGTGTTGGGAACGAGATTGGCAACACTCACATTCGTGCCCGTGCCATTGTAAACCACGAAATAATTCGCTGCCGGCAGGGTGCTCCCGAAACCGTAGTTGGCGTTGCCAGTGTAGGTAAATCCGTTCGCCGGCATTTCCTTCACCGGACTGTTGGTGCCTGGCCACATCACCACCAGGCTGCCGGCGCTGCCCGACCCCGGCTGCCACGTCACGTTCAGCCCGCCGGCATTGGTCACCACCGTCAAACCGGTGGCCGGTGACGGCGCCGTGGCAAACGTCACGTTCGATTCCGTCAGGTTGAAATCCGTGAATTGGACTCCGAGCTGGCCGTTGAACGTGGCGTGGATGATGCCGACCTGGAGCGGTAATCCGGCAAGGTCCGGACGTGTCAGCACGGTGCCGCTCACCGGCGCAGGAAAGGAAACCAACTGCCAGGCCCCGGTCTTGGTCGCTTTTTGATAAAAGAGGAAATTCGTGCCCCGCACGCGGTCGATCCGCAGCCAGTAATTCGTGTTGGGATAATCACCCGGATTGATCTGGGCGACGCCACCATTGACTTCGCTGCGCAAATAGTTGGCAAAGTTGTATTCGTCAAACCGGGTCCAGGAAACAAAGTTCTCACTGCCGCCATACGGATCGCCGCCCGCGGCGAAGGCCCGCGCCTGCAGTCCGGCGGTGTTGTAAGCCGCGTTGTTGAAGGGACTGACCACGTGCACCGACATCGAAAAATCGCCAGGCACCACCTTGAACAGGTAAAAACCGTCGTCATCCGCATTCTCCCACGCGGTGCCGGTGGTTTGCAGCGTGAGCGTGTTAACGGCGGTGATGTTGGCGTCGCATTGAACGGTGGCCCCCGGCCCGCCGCCGCCGAGGCCGGTGTTGTTAAATTCGCCGGCGCCGAAATAAACGCCGTCCCAGATCGTGCCGGTCAAACCATTGGTCAGATAGTTGGCGTTGGTGTTGAAACTGTCGGTGTAGGTGACTTGCGATTGGGCCCACGGAATCGAGGCGAGGAGACCGAGGACGGCAAGCCAGGTTTTGGCAGGTTGCCACGTGTTCATAACTGATTGGCTGGCATTTGATTCGAAAGCAACAGCCCAGCGGTGCGCCCTGTCTGTTGCCTCTGGGAAAGCTTACCGGAATAATAAGCATTTTGTATATGACCAGAATCCACGACGACCTGCTCGAAATGCACGCGCCATGCAAGTCACGCCGGCTGGGTCTGGGCTTCGTCCTGGATGTAGGTTTTGCCGCGATAAAACTGGCTGACGATGAGGAATAATACCGCCGTGGCCAGCATGACTTTGACAAAGAACATGAAATAAGCCGCCCCCTGTAATTTCACGGTCCCGTCCGGGTTCTGGATGAAGCCGTCCACCCAGGCAGTGAAGACGTTGCCGAGGGAGATCGAGCCAAGATAGGTGCACATGACCAGGGACTTCATCTTCTTCGGCGCCTGGGTGTAGGCAAATTCCAGGTGCGTCACCGACAACAGCACCTCGCCCGCCGTCAGCACGACGAAGGCGAGGATTTGCCAGAGGATCGTCGGGTGCTGGCCGGCGTCAATTCGTGTCTGGATCCAGGCGATAATCAGGAAGGACCCGATGACCGCCCACAGCCCCGCGCCGAACCGCCGGAGCGGCGTCACTTTTACAAATCGTCCGACCGCCGGATAAATCACATAGGAAAACAGCGGCAGCATGGCGAGGACGAAGACCGGGTTCACCGTCTGGATTTGGGCCGGCAGCCAGTCATGGCCAAACAGATGCCGGTCCATCCTTTCCGATTGCACCACCCACGTGGAGAAATTCTGCTGCCACAGCGCCCAGAACATGGCGGCGAAGGGTACCAGAATCAGCAGGTTGCCCAGCGCCTTCAGGTTTTCGCGCTGGAACAGTTCCCGCGTGTAGTTGCCCAATCCCGCCGGCGGAATATGGATGAATTTCCGGCGTCCCATCCAGAAAACCACCGTCGCCATCAGCATGGCAATGCCCGGCACGCCGAAAGCAACGCGCGGCCCCACCTTGTCCAGCAGCCAGGGGATGAGCAGCGTTGAAAAAGCCGAGCCGAGATTGATGGAAAAGTAAAACCAGTTGAAGATGCGCGGCAGCAGGTGTTGGTTCGTCGCGCCAAACTGGTCGCCCACGTTCGCGCTGACGCATGGTTTGATGCCGCCGGCGCCCAGCGCAATCAGCGTGAGGCCGATCACCAGACCGAGCCGCGTGTCATTCAGAGCCAGCGTGAAGTGGCCAAAGCAATAGACGACGGACAACAGCAGGATGATGAGATACTTGCCGAACACCGCATCGGCGAGGAGCGCGCCGAGAACCGGCAGGAAATAAACGGCGGAAACAAACCAGTGATACCACTCTTCGGCCTGGGGGTCGGTCATGTGGTCCGGCCGGCCCTGGGCGTTCAGCAGGTATTGCGTCATGAAAATCACCAGGATGGAGTTCATGCCGTAATAGCTGAAGCGCTCCGCCGCCTCGTTGCCGACAATGTAAGGAATGCCCGGCGGATATTTGTCGGTCTTCAGCGGCGCGGTGAGGTATTGGGGACTCTTCATTTGGCCAGTCCCAGATCCGCGCGCACCAGTTCGGGCAGATATTTCACCGGAACCGAACCGTGGGCAATCACGGCGTTATGATAGCGGGCCAGATCGAATTTGTCGCCCAGTTCGCGCTCGATTTCCTGGTGCAGCCGGTAATGCGCCATGCGGCCCACGAAATAAGTGCTCAACTGCACGGAGCTTTGCTTGGCACGAATGAGCTTCAATTTGGCCTCGCCTTCGGATTGAAAGGCGTCTTGCGTCAGAAATTTCATCGCCTCGGCGTCGGTCATCTGCGTGCAGTGCATTTTGTAGTCGAGGATCGAGTTGGCCACCGCGCGCAGATAGAATTTGAGTTCCATCATGCGCAGTCGCAGGTCGCCGTCGCCATAGCCTTCGTTCAGCATGGTCATCTCGCCGTAAACCGCCCAGCCCTCGATGTAGGTGCCCGATTGATAGACGCGCCGGATCAGCGACGGCACCCGGACGGCCTCCGCCAGTTGCACGTAATGCCCCGGATAGCCTTCGTGGATGGTCAGGATTTGCAGCATATAACGGTTGTATTCCTCGAGAAAACTCTCCACCTGCTGCGGCGTCCAATCCGACGGCGGCGGGCTGATGGCATAATAACTGTGGGCGTTGGGGTCCAGCGGCGGCGCATTGTCCAGATACGCCAGCGAATTGCCGCGGCGGAATTCCGGCATCACAATCACCTCGCAGCGGTCGGGGTCCGGCAGGCGGATGTAATCCCGTTTCCGGATGAAATCCTTGATGCGCTCGATGTCGGCGCGCGCGTCGGTAACCAGTCCTTCCGGCGTGCTGTGGTCCCGGTCAATGGCATCAATGACTCTCAGGATGGTATCGCGCTCGCCGGCCGCGTCGTCCGGCGGCAGCGGCGTTCGCGGAAAATACTGGCACCAGAGTTGGCGGGCGAGGACATACATGTCGCGCCGGACATGGTCAAATTCGGTTTCGGCGTCCGCCAGGTTTTGTTCGGCGGTGATGCCCGCGTCGGTTTCCAGTTCAAATTTTTGGTCGAACCTCCGCTGGCCGATCCGCCATTCGCCGCTGGCGCGCGCCATCAACGGTCCTTCGAGAAATTTCTGGTAATTTTCCAACAACCCGGCCACCGAGGCCGCACTGGCTTTCAGCTGGTCCGCCTGCGCCGTATCACCCGCCAACAGGAAAATGTCCTTTTTGTAAAAGTCGATCGCGCCCTGGTTTTGGCGGATGGCGGTCTCCAGAATCGGTTTGGCCGGATGCGTCAAGGTCTTCTCCGCCTCGGCCACAATCCGCGGCATCTGGGCCATGCGCGCCAGGCAGTTGGCGACGTTCGTCTCTTTCGGCAGCGTGGATTGCGTCAGCAGCAAATAAACGCTGTCGTTGAGATAGGCGCCGTAGGTGCGCGGATCTTCCCGGAACGGATGAAAATTCTCCGTCTCCCAGATTTGCATCTGCAGGTTGTGCTGGATAATCTCGAAATCAATCTGCCCGTCACGCGACAGCCGGTGGTAGTCCACCTTTTGCGGCAGCTCTTGGAGCGTTTTCTCCGCCAAAGCCAGCCAGGCCGCGCGCGCCTCCGGCGAAATGTCGTCGAGTTGATGATCGAACCGGTGATCGCCCAGTTGCGTGGCCGCGAGCGGCTGCTGCCGGAAATAATCCTCCAGATAGCTTTTGAAAAATGTGTTCAATTGGTCGTCCTCCGATGGTTGGGCCAAAGCCGGCGCCGCGGCCATCAAAAAGTTCAACGCGCCGACCGTGATTATCCAAATGATTCTGTTCATAAATCGGGATTTCATCGTGAAGCTGAGGCATTGTGCGAATCCAACTTGCCGCCGGCTGGGCCGAGCAGGTTCTTTTTGAAAAACTCCTGCAAGCGACGCCAACCGTAGGGCGTGGAAGCGACGCCATGCCCCGCGCCGGGCATGTAGAGCATGTCAAAATTCTTGTCGGCTTTAATGAGCGCGTTAACGACCTGCATCCCGCTGGAGGGATCGACGTTCTGGTCCATTTCGCCGATCATCAGGAACAGTTTACCTTGCAGCTTGTGGGCATCCGGCACGCACGAGCTGCGGACGTAGCTCTCATCCACCGGCCAGCCCATCCATTGCTCGTTCCACCAGATCTTGTCCATGCGATTGTCATAACAACCCGAATCGGCCACGCAGACCTTGTAAAAGTCGCCATGGTCCAAAATGCCGCGCAACGCATCCTGCCCGCCGGCCGACGTGCCGTAAATGCCCACGCGTGACACGTCCATCCAGGGATATTTCATCGCCGCGGCCTTGATCCAGAGCACGCGATCGGGAAAGCCGGCGTCCCGCAGGTTTTTCCAGCAGACATCGTGAAATTTTTTCGAGCGGTTGGACGTGCCCATGCCGTCCGATTGCACCACAATGAAGCCGTCATCGGCCAGCTCCTGCTGCGTGTAGCGCGGCCGAAACGCCTTGGGCACGAATGAATCCTGCGGCCCGGCGTAAATGTCCTCGATGACCGGATACTTCCTGTCCGCGTCAAAATTCTTCGGCCGCCAAATCACGCCGTAGATGTCGGTGACGCCATCGCGCCCTTTCGCCACGAACGGCTCCGGCGGTTTCCAGCCCGTGGCGTACAGCGCGCTGGCATCCGCGGCTTCCAGTTTGCATACCAGTTTGCCGTCGTCGCTGCGGCGCAATACGTTGACCGGCGGCAAATCCACGCGCGACCAGGTGTCAATAAAGAACCGCCGGTCCGGCGAGAAATCGGCCGTGTGCGTGCCGTCGCCATCGGTGAGCACCTTCAAGCCGGTCCCGTCAAAGTTCACCCGGCAAATCTGGAGGTAGTATGGGTCCTGACCCGGCACGATGCCGCCGGCCTGGAACCAGATCTGACGCTTTTTCTCGTCCACGTAATCCACGCTGCGCACGACCCAATCGCCCTTCGTGATTTGATTTTTCACCTCGCCCGTGTCGGCGTCGTAGAGATAGAGATGGTTCCAGCCATCGCGCTCGGACATCCAGATGATTTCGTGCGTGTCATCGAGGTAATCGCAATAAAACTTGCCGGAATAATCAATGAAGGTCTTGCTCTCCTCGTCCACAATCGGTTTGACCGCTCCGCTCTGTGCGTCCACGGCGAGCACCCGCAGCGCCTGATGGCCGCGTTGATTGAAAAGAAACGTGAATCGCGACGAATCCGGCTCCCAACGGACGTCGGTAATGGACCACGGATTGGCGAAGAGCGCATCGCTGACCGGAATTTCCTTCATCGTCTCGATGTCGAACAGGTGCGGCTTGCTGATGGGCACCTGGTCGCCCGGCTTGAGGTAGGGATACGAGGTGAGTTTGGGCTGGAGCTGGTCCGGCGGCGAGGATTCGACTTCATAAACCCGGCGTTCGGTGCCCGGTTGCAGCCGCATGGCGACCAGGTGTTTTGAATCCGGCGACCAATAGACTTCCGGCGTCGGTGTGGCGGGATTCCGGATGTCGTATTGCATGTTGATGTCCCGTTCAAATTCCTCGTCCCGCGCATAGGTGCTGTTGGGGTTCGCATCAAAGGTCAGCGGCGTTTCCTGGCCGGTCTTCAGGTCGCGCAGATAAAGATTGTTGCCATAGACGAATGCCTGCCACTTGCCGTCGGGGGACGTGCCGGTCGGCCCGGAGGGAGGTGGACCGCCGCCACCACCGCGCCGGAACCGGCCAAAGCCGGCGCCTCGCCCACCGATGGTGGCGACGCCCGGTTTCGCCTCCGCCTGAAACACGCCGAGCACGAAGCCGGTGCGCCCGGTAACCAGCCAGACGTGACCGGCGAACGTGTGTTGGGTTTTGCGTTCACCGGGCGCGAGACTGCCATAAGCCACGCGCTTTCCCTCCGGGTCAACCCAGAACAGATTGACCGCCGCCGGAAGTTGATTGACGAAAGTAATCTCCGTTTCCGGTCCGGTCGCCTGCGACGGATGCGGTACGCGCCCGGCGGGCAACTGCCGTCCGGACAGAACGTTGTTGGTCTCGGCCGTGATCGTGTAGGACGCCAGATCCAGCTTCCAATCGCCTTCCGTTCCGTGGAGCGTCACCGACTTGCCGTCACGGGCAAAATCCAGCGATTCGACCGGCAGACGTCCGGCGTTGACTTCATGCCCGGTCAATTTCGTCAACGCCTCGGCCACGCGCGCCGGGTCGAAAGCGGGCCGGCGTTTGCCCTCAACGGCGTTGACGAGAACAAATTCCCGGTTGCTTTCCGCCAGGTCCAGGCGATACCAGAACTCATTGGTCTGTCCGCTCGCATCCGCGAACCAGTTCGGTTCGACGCGGTCGCGGAAGACGAGCGTCGGAAAGTTGGTGCGCTCGAGCTGCGCCGAAGCGTCAGCCGCCGCGCTGAGGGCCAGTGTGAAAACGATGATTTTCCGGATCAGTTTCGTATGCATAATAAATTTTGCGGTCATAAAGTCGCTGCCACCGGCGCGCCGCGGAATTCAACCCGTTTGGGCTCCGCGCTGCCACCGGCAAGTTGCACCTGGTAAATCCGCGCGCCGCCGGGCCATCGTTTCATGCGCGCATCGGGACCGATGGTGAGCCGCCGCTCCGCATCGTCCCAGTGAAAACGAATCCAAATCGCCGCCGGATCGGTGTCGCGCAGGTAGTCAAGACTCTGGCCGTCGTCGTCGTAAAGAGTAAACGTGCCGTCTTTGCCGGGATACACTTGCAGCACGGTCGGCTCCGCCACGGGCTGCGAAATATATTGGCGAACGGGATCGAGCGGAATGATGGCCCCGGCGCGCACGTAAATCGGCATCGTTTCTAGATTCACCGGCCGGTCAATCCAGCGTCCGCCTTGAATCTTTTCATTGGTCCACCAGTCATACCAGTTTCCATGCGGCAAATAAACGCGCCGCGTTGTGGCGCCCTTTTCCACCACCGGCGCGATCAGCAGATCACGGCCCCAGAGATATTCGTCGCCAAGTCTTGCGGCTTCGGGATCGTCGGGATATTGCAGCCATAACGCACGCATCAGCGGCAAACCGGTGTCGCGCGCCTCCCGCGTGAGGGTATAAGTGTAGGGCATCAGTTGATACCGCAAATCGTCATACTGGCGGCAAATCGGCTCCACGGCGGCGTTGTGCAATTCGGACGGGTCCGGCGCCGGTTTGGATTCGACCGGACCGGTCGTGCCGGTGTTCCAACCCCAGGGCAAATGCAAATGCCACGTCCGCCCGTGGGAACGGAACAAGGGACAGAACGCGGCGAATTGAAACCAGCGGACATAAAGCTCGCCGGTGTACTCCCGGTCCGCGCTCGGAAAGAAACCGCCGATGTCCGTGCCCCAGAACGGCGACACGCTCAACGACGAGTTCAATCCCACCGCCACCTGCGCCGCGAGGGTCTTCCAGCTCGAACGGATGTCGCCTGACCAGATCCAGCCGCCGTAACGCGCGATGCCGGCACAGCCGTTGCGCTGCAAATTCCACGGGCGCACGTTGGGCCGGTCGTGCAGCGGCCCTTCATGATACATGCGGTGCCGCGCCAGCCGGCTCGGCACATCGAACCAGTCGCCTTCATCCGGCCACCAGCCATCCACGCCCGCCGCGAACAGCGCGCGGTGCCGGTTCCAGTAAGTTCCAATGTCCTGCGCATCCGGGACTTCGCCCGGCGCGGGAGGAATTTCGCCGTGCAAGGCCGGGTAATTTTTCCGGAGCGGCACGACGTGCAGCACCACGTGCAGATGTTCGGCGTGCAATTCCTTGATCACCGTGGCCGGGTCGTGGACAAACACGTTGGTGTTGAATTGAAACGAATCGTGGCCAAGGTTCCAGCCTGCCGGACAAAAGCCCGTGCCCAGGAAAATGAACGTATCACACGGCAGATTTTTTTCACGAAATGACCGCGCCTCGGCCAGGACGTCCGCCTCGGTTGAGAGCGTGCGGTGCGATTGCATGTAGCCGAGCGCCCACTTCGGCGGCAGGACCGGCGCACCCGTCAGCCGGATAAATTCGCGCATCGCGCTTTCCGGCCGGCGGGCGTCGATCACAAACAGGTCCGCCCGGCCCGACACCGCTCCTTCACCCGGAAGAAAGGCGCCTCGATCGCCGCGCAGATCGAAATCACCCGAAGGTTCGGGCACGAATAACGCCCATCCTTCCGTGCCGACAAGGAATGGGACCAGTATTCTTGCGCCATCGGTCGCCAGCAATGGCGTGCTCTCGCCGTTCTGGATCGGATAGAAATGTCCCCGCCGGTCAAATTGCGGTCCTCCCTCGCCCAGACCCAGCACCGGCGCGGCAGTCTGGAAAGTGATCGTGTTCTTGTCGGCATCGCTGTCAAATGCAAGTTTCTGGACCCGTGTTCCATCCCGCCGGCGCACTGAAATAGTGAGCGGCGGCGACGCGACCGTCACCCGGAGTCGTCCCAGCTGAACTTCCTTTGTGCCGTTTAATTCACGTACCCGCAGCTTCTCCGTCGCGGCGAACGGCACGAGTATCGGAGAGCCTGTTTCCCGGTACGGACGTCCCTGGCCGTCCAAAGGCGTCAACTGAAGTTGCACGGTGTCGTCGCCCACCTGGCTGACGGCCAGTTCGACCGGAACGCCATCGAACCGGAGGCGCGAGTCCGCGTTGGCCACCGAACAAGCCAGGAGCATAAGGCAGCACAGCGCCAGCCCCTGCGCGAAGGGAGGCGAATCAAGCTGGAAGCCGGATCTTTTCATTTGCTCGCACCGGTTGGTTCGAGGACGGTGGCACGCCGGATAAAGTCCAGACGCGGAAAATGGCTTTCGAGATACGCGTTCCCACTCTGGAAAAGGGGTCCCTGTTTGCCGGCGCGGATGCCGCTGCCTGCGGTTTCGCCGTATTCCGAATTCAGCGCGTCCGCCACGTTCATACCGGCAATCACCTTGCCGAACGGCACGAACGCTTCGGGGTCGTGCGTCGCCGAATTGTCCCGCAAATTGATGAACACCTGCGTCGTCCGGCCGTTCGGGACGGCAAAGGCGAACGCGACCGTGCCGCGCACGTTCGACTCGCGCCGCGGGTCGTCGGGAATGGTTTGCGTCCGCCACGCGTCCGCGATTTTGGGATCGCCATTGATGCCGAACTGCGCCCAGAGCCCGCGAATGACGCGGAAGAAGCGGTCACCGTCGTAGTAACCGGCCCGAACGAGATCGTAGAAGCGGTCCGCCCCATGCGGCGCCCAATCGCGGTGGACTTCAATGAGGATTGCGCCCCTGCTCGTTTCCAGGCGAACGTCGAACAAATCCGGCGCACGGCGGTCCAGTTCCGGCGCTTTTGGATTCAGGAGCAACGGAGCGGTCGGGGCCGAAGCCGACACGCATACCCAAACCGTTACGAGCAACGCTCCGGCAAAGATACCCGGCCACCCCCGCGCGTCCCGTTTCATCAGTTCATTTCCTTTCCGTCTCCTTCAGCAGGCGCGCCAGATATTTTTTCCACAGCACGGCCTTGGTATGGCTCCCATGCCCCACGGTCCGGTCGCTGTAAGGAATAACAATGGCCTGCCCGTGCTTCACCTGTTTGATGTCGTGTTCCAATACGCGCAGCTCCGGCGGGTTGATCAAGTCATCGGCGGAATTGATCGCGAGCAGCGGCGCCTTGATTTTTTCCAGGTCCGGTCCAGGATCGTAATCTTCCGACGCGGCGAACGCGTAGAGCACGTCGTTGGCGTCGAGGTTGGTCATGGCGTAGGCCACGTAACGGTCCAGCGCTTCGTCGCTTTGTTTGAGCGTCGGCGATTCCTTCACGCGCATGGCCGGATTTTCGCCCATGAAGTAAAGCATTTCCGCCGCGATGCGCAGCCCCGACGGCTGGGTCTGATAATCACCGTGGCGCCAATCCGGCGCGTCGCGGATGCCGTCAATGATGACGCGCCGCCAGACGCGGTTGCGGCCGGAAATCTGGGTGGGCAGGCTGGCCAGCGGCATGAGCGCGTCCATGAAGTTCGGATGCAGCTCGCCCCAGAGCCAGGTGTGCATGCCGCCCATCGAAGTGCCCATGACCAGCCGCAGATGGTTTACCCGCAGACCCTCGGTCAGCAGCCGATACTGTGCTTCAATCATGTCGCGATAGCCGTATTTGGGAAAACGCGCGCGCAGGCCATCACTCGGCTTGCTGGATTGGCCGTGGCCGAGATTGTCGGGAATGATGAGATAATAGCGCGTCACATCGAGCGGCTGTCCTTGGCCGTAAAGTTCATCGGCAAATTCCGGTCGCAGAAATTGTGCGCTGCTGCCGGTCGTCCCGTGCAGGATCAGGACGGCATTGCGAACCACGCCGTGTTCATCGCGTTCCGGCTGGCCCAACGTCAGGTAATGCATGTGGACCTCCGACAGGGTCTCGCCGTCCTGGAAATGGAAATCGCGGATGGTGTAGTCGCCGCGGTCGGGCGCGGGATAATTCCCGGCGGACGCCACCGCAACTCCAATCATCAGCAGCCAGAGTGGTAAGACGATTTTTATTTTCACGCCCTTTGGCAGGTTTGCTGTTCTCAATTCGGGTAGGGTTGGTAACGCCAGTCCACGTGGCCGTCATAGGCCATGGTTTCATTGACGAGCGCGAACAGGTCCGGGTCGTAAGCCTGCAGCGCCTCGCGGGTGTTGATCGGGTGCGGGCTGCCGGTGAAGTCGCCGTCCGAACCCGTGTCTTTGAATGGCGCGCCGTCCTGGCCGGCCGCATCGAAATACGCCAGCACGCCTTCCGCCCAGTAGGCCACCCGGTCCGGCATGGCGGACGTGTCCTTCCACATCCCGTTGCTCATCGCCGCATCGTAAAGTTGCTTCAGTTTCCCGTCGAACTGAACGTCCAGGCGCTTGACGCGCAGCTCATATTGCTGCACGTCGCGGCCGCGATGATTCCAGTTCGGGTCCACCGGTCGCCTGCCGCAAACATAATACAGCGCCTGGGCCAGCTCGCGGATTTCGAGGCACGGGCCGACATCGGCTTTATTCGGATCCCCCAGCACGTTTTCCTCGGGAACCACCAGCAGCTTCGTCGCCGGCGTGTAGTCCATGAAGCGAATCGTCAAATCAATGTTGGTGTCCGCCGAATTTTTCAACTCCGGCAGATCAGCCAGCCGTTCATTGCGGCCCAACACCACCAGCTTCACGCCGTCGTTGATCAGCGCCTTCAGAATGTCATGGCGATAGGCAAACATCTTGCAGACCGTGTCGTTGGCCTTCAGCAGCGCCGCGTCGCTCGCCTGCCGGCCGATGATGGGAAACTCATCCGCCCAGGTAAACTTGGTGTAGAAGGGATTGATGTGGAGTTCCTCGGGCGGCGGGCCGACGTTGGGCAGCTTTTGCAGCCAGTGGTAACGCCAGTCCTGCGCCGGGCTGAAATGGAAGGTGGTTTTGACCAATTCATAAGCTTCCGGGTCATAAATTTTAAGCTGCTCGCGCCGCGCGATGGGACCGTGGTTCCAGTTGTTGGCGCGGCCGCAATCGAAGTAGGCCTGACACACCTCCGCCCAATATTCCGCCGGGTTCGAGCCGGTATAGGTGTTTTTCCACAAACCCTTGCTAATGGCGTCGTGGTAGGTCTGCAGCAACCGCTGACGCCACGTCGGGTCTATCCGGCGCAAGGCCGCGTCAATGGTATGGCAAAATTCATGCACGGCGATGCTTTCCCGGTCATAACGGTCTTCGGGCAGACACAGCAAGTTTTCTTCGCCGAAACTCGTCACTCCGAAACCGCCGGTGCCCCGCACCCGCTCATTGAGATAGGCCGGGTCGCGGGCGTGCCGGTATTCGGGCATGTCGGTGTATTGCTGGTCCTTGCCGATAATAATCAACCGCGTGCCGTTGGTGACCATGGCGTGGAGGATGTCGGGCCGGCCCGCCAGCATGTGGGTGACGATGTAATAATCGCGCTGCAACGCCAGATCGGAAACTTCGCCCGACGCCGCCAGCGGCAGGCCGTTAATCTCCAGGTATTTTTTGTAGAACTTGCGGGCCACCCCGCGGTCGCGCGCGGGAATTCTGGCAAAGAACGATTCCGGCGGCGCGGTCACCCGCGGGGATTCTTCGCGCGCGGCCGATTGAGTTGAGGCGGGAGGATAACTGCGGCAGCCTGCGGTCAGAAAGGCCAGGGCAAGCAAGGCGAGAATGGGCGTCGTGAACCTCATGGTTTACCTGGCCTCAGTCAATTCAATCCGGGTAACGCTGTTTTTCTTCAGCGCAATGACGAATGCTCCGCGCTCCATCTGGAAACTTTGAGCCGGTTGATAGGCGCCGATGTCCGGCAATTTCGCCGGTTGTTCGAGGCGCAAACGGGCCTTGGACACAAACGGTGTCGCGGCTGAAAAGCTCACGTGTACGGCATGCGTTTTGGTGTCTAATTCCACCTGGTCAAACATCCCGGCATCGAGGGTCAACCACAGGCCGAGCGGCGCGAGATAAACCCGTTTGCGAAACGAATCGAGCGGCTGAATTTCAACCCGGTCACCGTGTACCGTCACGTTGCCGCCAAACGCCTGCCAGCCAAATTCCGGATGGTGGATGACGTAGGTGGCGGTGTCCACCGCGTGACCAAAGAAATTCGGGCCGTAATCGCCGGAGTAAGCGTCCCATTTCATCAGCCACGGCGCGGAATGAAAGGCGGCGGCAGCGAAGCCGTCCTGGTCAATGTTCGACAACGGCCCCAGGGTGCCGCCGTAGCCGACGCGCAAAAGGTAGTAATCACCGGGATTTTGGCGATAGGCCGTCAGCACGGGAATGGCGTTGATGCCCGAACCGTAATGATGAATCTGGCGTTCCAGGCGTCCGCCCGGCGCGGCGCCGTAATAAAAATCCCAGTAACGTCGGGCGTTGCCGTTGTAACCCCAGTTCGGCACCGTCGGCATGTAACCCAGAATGGAGTCCAGCGTGACCAGCGCCTTGTCCGCGTAGCCGAAATAATTGCACCAGGCATAGACTTCCTCCTGGCCGGTGGAATCCCACGCCATTTCGCTGCCGAACGGAAACGCCTCGCGATGCCAGCGGTCGGCGCGCTCCTTCATCGCGGCTTCCAGTTCCGCAGCCTGCTGATTCCAGCCCTCGCGTTTCAAATCTTTCAGCAACATCACGAAAATGTCGCCCTCCATCAGCCCCATGTTGAGATAACCCACGTTGTAATCGCCGCCGGCATTCCGGCCGGTGAGAAATTTCACCGTCTGAAAAGCATGGTCGAGATACCAGTCCCACGGATGATTCGTCACCAGCCCATCGTCATTGCGCGCCAGCCGGTACATCGCCCAATAGGCGGCCACGACGTGCGGATAGTTGTAAGCCCGGTCAATCCGCTCGGCGTCCTGCTTGCTCCAGCTCGTCCAGCCACCGTAATGAACTGCCGGATCGTAATAATGCGGAAACTCGTTCGTGTCGTAGTAAAAAAGGCTCTTGCGCACGCCGTACTTCAGCGGCCCGTTGCGGTATTGAATGCCGCCCCACAACACGCCATCGACAAATTGCTGGAATTTTTCGACCTCATCCTTCCGGGGCTGGCCAAATTCCTTCATCGCCGCCGCCAGCCACGAACCGGCGCCACCTTCGTCCTCCAGACCGGCAATCCACGCGCGGGCATCCTGCGTCACAATCCGGTTGTGCGCCCGGTCATAGGTCATGACCGACGGACTGCGGTGAAACGGATCGCCCGGATCGTCGAACCATTGCTTGGTAAAGAGGAAATGGCCGAGATCCGCCACCGCCTGCGTCTCTGGCTTGATGACGTCGTAACCGATGGTCTGCACCAGGCCGTCATGGTAAGTGATCGTCAATCGGGCACGGCCCCATTCCTTGCCGCGCAGGGTGTAATTCTGCCAGCCGTGCACAGTCGGAGAATCCTTCGCAACCGCAATGGCTCCTTCGGGTTCTACGGTCACCGATTTGACATCCCGGGGGTATTTCAGGAACAGCCGCGCGTTTACATCCATTGGCAGGATGTAGCCCGGAATGCCCTCGGCCACCGGCCGGTGGTTTTCGGCCAGCGTTTTTTCAATGTCCTGAATTCCGGGCGCGACCAGAAATTTCACCCCGAACGTTCGGGTTTCGCCGGGCGCCAAGGTTACGCTGGTCGGCGGGTTCCACGGTTGGGCCTGCTTCCATTCGTTCTCCGCATACGCCCGGCTCAGCGGCATCCATTCGTAAAACCCTTCGAACGTCTGGCTGCGCGGGGTGCGATCGGCAAAGATCCGGGTGGCTTCGGACAAACTGTCCCGGGGATTCAAAATCGGGTTATAGGCTTCCAACGGCGTTTCGCCTTCCGGCACCACCACGAGCGCCGGACCCTGGCCGTTCAAGCGTGTCACCTGGACATAACCGGCGTCCTGGCAAATCGCCGGATCGGAAAAGGAACAGACCTCATGGGCCTCCGCCAATGAACGGCCGGTGATGAAATTGTTGAAGATCAGCGGAATCCCGAGCGAACCGATTTGCACCGGCTGGTCGGATTTGTTCTTAAGCGCGAACTTTAAAACAAGTTTGCCATGATCCAGGCTCCACGACCGCGTCACTCGCAGCGGGCAATCGGGCGGCAGGGTCGGCGTCAGATCGGCCGCCGCGAGCGTGTCGCCCGAAACCGCCAGGGTGTTGACCGGTTTCCGATCCGCGGCGGTGGAGTAACCCCGCCACCCCCCGGCCCCGCCCGCGCGCAGTCGCAATGTCAGGTCGCCCAGTTGGAAGAAGTAATTGCCCGCGCGTTTCCGAAGTTGATCCGCCGGCGTGAAATCGAAGCCATCCGCGCCTTTCGGTTGCAGCGCCGCCACCGTCTGCGATGCCTTGACCAGTTTCAAATTGAAGTCCGGCGTGTCGAGGTCGATAAAACCCTGTTCCAATCCGAGCGTTGGTGTCGGGTCGCCCCCGCCAAAGCGGCCGAACCGCTCCCCTGGTCGCGGGCGGGCCGGGGCCTGGTTCGTCGGGTTCGCACCCGATGGCATCGGCCCGGTCTGTGACGGAACGGAGGCAGTCTGATTCGACACCGCCGGTGATTGAGCCTTCGCGGTATCGGGCAATTCCGGCAGAAAGACCGACCAACAACCAAAAATGAGGAGCGCCCTTCCGAGAAAAAATTTGTTCATGGTCCGGCCAATATGGTTGATCCCAGCCACACGCCCCGCTTCGCCCGGGCGGAGCTTGCGGCTATTCGTTTTATGAATCGACAGCATAAAGATTGCTGCAAATCGCGCACATGCTCGAAATGCACAGGCAGCTATCCGATTTCATCCTTTGGCAGAAAAGCCTCTTGCGCGACGGAACAAAACGCGCATTGTGACAGCCGCATGGGCCAATCCCTAACGCACCGCATTCAAATCGTTGACTCGCACACGGGTGGCGAACCGACGCGCGTCGTCCTGGCCGGCGGCCCGGAATTGGGCGGCGGTCCGCTCGCCCGCCGTCGCGAACGGTTCGAGCAGGAGTTCGACCGCTTCCGTTCGGCCATCGTGAACGAACCGCGCGGCTCGGACGTGATGGTCGGGGCGTTGCTGGTCGAACCGGAGGACGAAACCTGCGCGGCAGGGGTAATCTTTTTCAACAACGTCGGTTATCTCGGCATGTGCGGCCACGGAACCATTGGGCTGATCGTCACCCTGGCATACCTGGGCCGGATCCAGCCCGGCGATCATCGCCTCGAAACGCCCGCCGGCAAGGTCACCGCGACGCTGCATCCGACCGGTGAAGTCTCCGTCGCCAATGTGCCGAGCTGGCGCGCGAAAAAAGCCGTGACGGTGAACGTGCCCGGACTGGGGCCCATTGCGGGCGACGTGGCCTGGGGCGGAAACTGGTTCTTCCTGGTGGAGGATCATGGACAGGAATTGGCCCTCGCGAACGTGGAACTCCTTACGGCCTTTACCTGGCGCATCCGCCAGGCGGTCAACGCGCAAGGATTCCCCGACGTGGACCACGTGGAACTCTTTGGCCCCCCGGCAGCGCGCGGCGCCAACTCGCGCAATTTCGTGTTGTGCCCGGGCAAGGCTTACGACCGCTCACCGTGCGGTACCGGCACCAGCGCCAAACTGGCCTGCCTTGCTGCCGACGGAAAACTGGCCGAAGGCAAACTGTGGACACAGGAAAGCATCATCGGCAGCACCTTCACCGGCAAATTCCGCTGGCTCGATCAGGCCGCCGGAAAAATCGAGCCCATCATCACCGGCGCCGCCTCGGTGAACGCGGAATCCACGCTGCTGCTGGACGAAGATGACCCGTTTTGCTGGGGTATTAAATGACATGACCAGGCGCGTTCTCATCATCGGCGGCGGAGTCATCGGACTCTGCACGGCGTATCACTGCGCCCAACGCGGATTCGCCGTGACCGTGCTGGAGCAGAAACCCGAGCAACGCGACGGCTGTTCGTTCGGCAACGCGGGCATGGTGGTGCCCAGCCATTTCGTGCCGCTCGCCGCGCCCGGCGCGGTGGCGCTGGCGTTGAAATGGATGTGGAACCCGATGTCGCCGTTTTACCTCAAGCCGCGGTGGTCCTGGGATTTGTTCGGCTGGAGCTGGCGATTCTGGCGGGCCGCCAATGCGGAACACGTCCGCCGTGCCGCGCCGCTGTTGCGCGACCTCAGCCTCGCCAGCCGTGCCGGTTATGAGGAACTCGCGGGGGCCCTCGGCAACATTTTCGGCTTCGTGAAAAACGGGTTGCTGATGCTCTGCAAAGAAGCCCACACGCTCGAGGAGGAAGCGAAGACCGCCGAACTGGCGCGCCAACTCGGCATCCCGGCGGAAGTCCTCGATGCCAAACAAACGGCGGCGCGCGACCCGGAGGTGCGCATGGACGTGGCCGGCTCGATTTATTTTCCGCTGGATTGTCACCTCGTTCCCGACCGTTTCCTGGCCGGGCTCGAAAAGCGGCTCCACGAACTCGGCGTGCAGTTCCTCTGGAACACGCCGGTGGTTGGCTGGCAACGAACAGGCAAAAATATCGCCGTCGCGTGCTCCAGTCGGGGCGAACACGAAGCGGACGAATTTGTGCTGTGCGGCGGGGTCTGGTCACAGAACCTGACGCGCGAACTTGGTTTGCGCCTGCCGCTCCAGGCCGGCAAAGGCTATAGCCTCACCCTGCCCCGGCCAAGGCAGCTCCCCCAAATCTGCGCCATCTTCAGCGAAGCGCGCGTCGCAGTAACGCCCATGGCCGGCACGTTGCGTTTCGGCGGCACGATGGAAATTGCCGGGCTGGACGAAGACATCAATCCGGCGCGGGTACGCGGTATCATCAACGCCGTTCCGAAATATTATCCCGACTTCCGCCCGGAGGATTTTGACGGCATCCCGCCGTGGCGCGGACTGCGGCCCTGCGCGCCGGACGGTCTGCCGTTCATCGGCCGCACGGCGAAATTTGCCAACCTCTCCGTCGCCGCCGGCCACGCCATGATGGGGATGAGCCTCGGCCCGGTCACCGGCCGGCTGCTGGCGGAAATTCTTTCCGGCGAAAAACCGGCGTGGGACATCCGCCAGCTATCACCGGATCGTTACGGTTGAGATTCAAGAAATATTGCGTATGAAAAAAACAGACATAAAATGGGAAGGCGTTATTCCGGCGATCACCACCGGGTTCAAGCCGGATTTGAGTGTGGATTACGGCGCGGTGGCAAACCACGCCCAATGGCTGGTGGAAAATGACTGCACCGGCGTCGTGGCCCTCGGTTCGCTCGGTGAAAGCGCCACCCTGCGGTTCGACGAAAAAGCCGCCATTCTCCGAACCTGCGTGGGTGCGCTGGGCGATTCAGCGCCGGTGGTGGCAGGCATTGCGGCCCTGAGCACCGCCGAAGCCGTCGAACTGGCGCGGGCGGCCGAAAGCAGCGGCTGCTCCGGCCTGATGGTGTTACCGCCTTATGTCTATTCGAGCGATTGGCGCGAGATGAAAGCGCACGTGCAGGCGGTCATCCGCGCCACCCGGCTGCCGTGCATGCTTTACAATAATCCAATTTCCTATAAAACGGATTTTTTGCCGGCGCAAATCGCCGAACTGGCCGAGGAAAATCCGAACCTGGCGGCGGTAAAGGAATCCAGTTCCGACGTCCGGCGCGTCACCGCGTTGAAAGCGGCGTGCGGCGACCGCCTGGCGCTGTTGGTCGGCGTGGATGACGTGACGGTCGAAGGGGTGCGGGCCGGCGCGCTCGGCTGGATCGCCGGGTTGGTCAATGCGTTTCCGCGCGAGTCCGTGGCACTTTTCAAATACGCCGGGAGCGGTGACGACAAAAAAGCCGATGCCCTCTACCGCTGGTTCCTGCCGTTGCTGCGGATGGACACCGTCAACAAGTTCGTGCAACTGATTAAGCTGGTGCAACAGGAAGTCGGCCGGGGCAGTGAACGGGTGCGCCCGCCGCGGCTGGTGCTCGCCGGGGCCGAACGCAAAGCGGCGCTCGATACGCTCAAAGCCGCGCTGGCGAAACGGCCAAAATTGTAAACATTTTCGATTGTTGTTTTTAACCATGAAACTTGAAGGTCTTTCTCTCCTTGGCCACGGCCGCGTGAAGCCGGCGGGCAACCCGACGCCCGCCATCAACCCCGCGACGGGCGCGGCCCTGGAACCCGGTTATTTCTGGGCCACGTCAAAGGACGTGGAACAGGCCGCCCAACTCGCCGCCAGGGCCTTCGCCGAATACGGCCACTGGCCGGCCAAACGGCGCGCCGCCCTGCTCCGCCGCATTGCGGATTTGTTTGAAACCCATGCCGCGACCATTCAGGAACGCGCCCGCCAGGAAACCGCCCTGCCGCCACCGCGGCTCCAGGGCGAGACGGCGCGCACCTGCGGCCAATTGCGATTGTTCGCCACGCTGATTGAGGAAGGCTGGTGGTGCGATGCGCGGATCGACCACGCCGATCCAAATCGCAAACCCATGCCGAAGCCGGAGGTGCGTTCGCTGCGGGCGCCGCTCGGTCCGGCGGTGGTGTTCAGCTCGAGCAATTTTCCATTCGCGTTTTCCGTGGCCGGAGGCGACACCGCTTCGGCGCTGGCGGCCGGTTGTCCCGTGATCGTGAAACCGCATCAAGGCCACCTCGGCACCTCGGAACTCGTCGGGTTGGTCGTGCAGCAAGCCGCCCGCGATTGCAGCGCGCCGGAAGGAATCTTCTCACTGCTGTTTGGTCCGGGCCGCGACATCGGCATGGCGTTGGTGAAACATCCGCTCGTCAAGGCGGTCGGCTTCACCGGCTCGCGCGCCGGCGGGCGGGCGTTGATGGACGCGGCGGCGGCCCGGCCGGAACCGATCCCGGTCTATGCCGAAATGGGCAGCATTAATCCGGTTTTCCTGTTGCCGGGCGCATTGCAGCAAAACGCCGGCCTGATTGCTTCCGGCCTCCAGGCTTCGGTCACGCTGGGCGTCGGACAATTCTGCACGAACCCCGGCCTGGTCTTTGTCGAGAATGGTCCGGCGGCCGAAACATTCCTGCAGAAACTCGAAGCGGCGATGGCCGCCACGCCGCCGGGGATCATGCTCACCGCTGATTTGTGCGCGTCCTACCGTTCGGGCGTTGACAAATTTTCGAAGACGCCGGGCGTGCGCCGCGTGGCCGGGGTTCAGACCGATGCCGGCGCAGGCAAAGCCCAGGCCGGCGCAACGTTGTTCGTTACCGACGCCGAAACGTTTCTGGCCAACCCCGGTTTAATGGACGAAGTATTCGGCCCCTCGACCCTCGTGGTGCAATGCAGTTCGCGCAGCCAGATGCTGGCCGCGGCCCGGCAATTGGAAGGCCAGCTGACGGCCACGATCCACGGCACGCCGGAAGATTTTACCGCCCGCCGCGACTTGCTGGCGGTGCTGGAGACCAAGGCCGGCCGCCTCGTCGGCAACGGTTTCCCGACCGGCGTCGAAGTCTGTCACGCGATGACGCACGGCGGACCTTATCCGGCCACCGCCGATGGACGCTCAACGTCAGTCGGCACCCGCGCGATTGAACGTTTTGTCCGGCCGGTGTGTTTCCAGAACTTTCCGGACGCCGCATTGCCCGATGAACTGAAGGAGTCCAATCCGCTCAATCTCTGGCGGCTGGTGGATGGGAAGATCGGGCAACGCTGAGAACCGCCGCTGAAAAAACATCGAACTCCCGAAACTTCTTCGGCGACGCACGGTTTGAGGGTTCGGCGTTCGGCGTTCGTTGTTCAATGTTCGATGTTTCAATTTATAACCCGCTCACACCACGTCCGGATTCACTTCCTCCGGCTGCCAGAGCCAGCGGCCTTCCATGCCGCCGGCAGCCAGAATCGTTTGACCGGTAATGTGCCGCGCCAATTTGTCGGACGAAAGGAAGACCGCCAGATTGGCGATGTCGTCCGGCCGCGCAATCTGTGGCAGGGCCATCGTCGCTGTGACTTTGCGCACGTTTGCCGCGTTGCGGAGCTTGGCGGCCGTGCGCGGAAGGAGCGTCCAGCCGGGGCAAATGCAGTTCACGCGACCGCCGCAGTAGTCCTTCGTATGCGGCGCGAGGCGGGCGATTTCATTTTTGAGCGTGCGCGTCAGGCCATACGCCATGGCCGCCTTGGCCGACGCGTAATCCGCGTGACCGGCTTCGCCAAACACCGCCGCGGTGGAAGCGATGAGCACGGCGTTGCCGCGACGTCGCTTGGCCACTAACTTGAAAAATTCGCGGGTGCTGAGAAAGGTTGAAGTCAGCACGGCGTCCAGCGTGGCCTGCCACTGCCGGAGCGACATCCGGGGCAAGGGGACGTCGCGCGATTCCCACGAGCCGGCGTTGGCAATGAGCGTGTCCACGCGGCCAAATCGTTTTATCGCGAGGTTGAACAAGCGGCGCGTGTCGGTTTCCCGGGTCAGATCGGCGCGCACGACCAGCACGTCCGCATCAGCCAATTCGTGCCGCAATGCCTCCGCCGCCGCTCGCTGGCGGCGATAGTGCAGCACCAGCCGGGCGCCCTCGTCGGCAAATCGCCGCGCCATGGCTGTGCCGATGCCGCCCGAGGCGCCGGTGACCACGACCACTCTTCCCGCCAGTTCGGTTTCCATGATTTCGGTTTACGAGCAACCACCGGAACTCCGCAAGTTCATTGTTCGGCCCGTCTGGCCACTTTTGGCCCGGCCCAATCGGCCTGCGCGCGGCCGAATCGTTCGCCATTGCCGGTGGTGCGCAGCAAAAGTTTGTGAACCCCGGTGATCCTGATTTGCACCGGCCTGGGCTCATCGGATTTTTTGAGAAGGCCGCTGCGCCAGAGTTCCTTGCCATCGCCAAGGACGATAAACTCAGCGTCGTCGTTGTCATTGGCGCTGGCATCCAGACCCACCCGCGCCGAGAAGGTGTCGTAGAGTCCGTTGAGGTCATACTCGATTTCCGAGCCGGCAACGGAACTCAATCCGCGCTCATAATGTTTGCCGCCGAGCGCGAGCGGCGCGCCGGAAGGCATCTCTTCCAGTTCAAATCCGCGCCAGCGGCCGGTCGAGCGGAGCGGCTCCAGCCGGGTCAACGGCAATTCCGCCGGCAGCAGCGAAGCCAGCGTGAAATGCAATCGGGCGGCGCGCGGGCTTTCCGAACCGTCCTGCTCCACCGTTTTCACGGTGACGGTATAGTTGGTACGCGGGTCCAGGCCGCGAATCGGGAAACCGGCTTGCGGCGCGTAACCGAGGCGCCGGCCGTTGAGATAAACCTGATAACCGGCGTTCAGATAATATTGCTCGCGCCAGTGCAGGTTCGCGCCATCAAGGCCAACGCGCTCCAGCCAAAGTCCGTTTGGCTCCGAAGGCGGGAAACGATATGAGTCCGCCGGAGTGAATTGCACTTCCCATTTCACCTCCCGGGTTTTCGGTGAAGTGATCCGCGCCACCGCCCAACCCTGGTGATTGAAAACGTTCACCGGCAGCTTGCGCCAGCCGGCGCGGGCCACGACGCTTTTGACGACATAGTTGGTGCCGCGCGGGAATACAAAACGCAATTCGTAAGGGTCGTTCCGGATGACCCGACTGGTTCCCGTGAACGTGTCACCTGCGGCGCTCTGGTTCAGCGCGACCAGGTCCACCCAGCCTTGGGTAATGTGACGGCTGGTGGAGATCAACTGGATGCGGCCGTTGTCGGGCAGCAGCGTCAGCACGCGGCAACTGGTCGGCGCCGCGTCCACCGCCATTCCCGCCGACCAGGCGCCGAGATATTCCTGATTCCAAAAGTCGAAGACGTGAACGGGTTTGTCGTCGGGCAATCCAAGATCTTTCCATTTGAGGAGAATTTGCTCCGCTTTGACCGTGTCGAAATTGAACACGCCCACGACATCGTAATTGCGGCCCAGATGACTGACCTTCAGATCCCAGACGCGTTTGTTGCGTTCGCTGGGAAACAGGTCGAGCGGCCGGATGTCGGTGGCCGGATAAACCCGGCGCAGCAACTCGACGCGGTCTTCGGGTAAATCCGTCAGCCGGTCACTGGACATTAACGCCTGGCCGGTCAGTCCTTCGAGCGTGGCCCAGACCCGGGCCTGGTCGAGTGTGAGCGGCGGGCGCACCAGCAGAGCATCCGGATCGCAATACCAGACTACGTTATGCAGGTAGTAATATTGCATCGTCGGCCGCAGCGCGACCTGAAATCCGCCCCACCCCAGCACCACGTCGCCGCCCGTGCGCGACCCGTTCATGATGCCCGCGCCTTCGAGCGGGATGCCCCAGCAACCCAGCAGGTAACGGTCCGGTCCGATGGCGGCACGAATGGTGTCCAGGGTTTTGCGGTAAAGTCCGGCAGCGTCGTCCGAAGGATTTTTCATGAATTCCTTCCGGTGGCTATATTCGTCCACCACAATGGGCTGGCCATCAATTTTGAAGTAGTCGTAACCCCAGCCGACCAGTTGGGTGAACAGGTCGTGCAAATAGGCCTGCGCCTCGGGCGCGGTCGGGTCCACCAGGAATCGGCCTTCCCAGGTGTCCGACGCCGTTGTGCCGTCGGGCTTCAGCAGAAAAACGCCGGGATGGTTGCTCACCGCTTGCGGGTTGCTTTGGCCGTGCGGCGCCAGCCAGAGGCCCGGTTCCAAACCGAGCGATTTGATGTCAGCGGCCAGTGCGGCCATGCCGTCGGGGAAATGTTGCCGGTTGACCCTGGTCCAGTCGCGCCATCCCACGGGGCCGTCACCACCCTGCCAGCCATCGTCAATTTGCACATACTTTGCGCCATAATCCTTCAGGTGGGCGGCGAGCCACGCGGCATTGCGCTTCACCTCGGTTTCGTTGATGCGGTTGTAGTAATAATACCAGGAACACCAGCCGGACGGCGGCAGGGGAAAACGCGACTTATCCAGCGGTTGATAGAATTTCACGCCGAGAACATCCCGGTAATAATTCGTTTTGACCGTGCCGTCCTTCAACGTCACCTGGTCCTCCACCGGATCAAACGTCCCCTGGGCGATGGGCGTTTCAACCGGGCCGAGGGTCATAACGAACAGGTCCGGGTTGGGGCCATCCTGAATCCGGCAGGGAACAGGATGGGGCCAGGGACCGCCAGGTTCCAGGGGCGACCCGGCCGCCAACATCCGTCCCAGGAGGCCAATCAACAAGAGCCAACCGACTGTATATTTCATGAATCCCTTTCGTGTAGCACGCTCCGGGCGCTCTGGTTCAGGCGGGAGCGAAGCTAGTCTCATCATGCACATAAGTAAGTAAAAAAGAAAACCGGTTACGGTGATATTTGATAGGTTCCTGTGGATTTCCTGCATTGGCGTTTATATCTGGTTCAGGTTAAACTGAATGGAGAAACATTTGAGTTGGCTTGGCCAGGGTTGACGGCGAAAGTTTTTTGTGGAAAGTGAAGACCGTTCAACCCGGGGGCTGGCACCGGATGTCAAATTTAATGTCGTTTTTAATTTAAACTATTAAGGTCGCTTGATTGAAAAGGTTTTTCCGTGCGCCACGAACCGATTGACCCGCAGCTTTTCGTCTCCAACCGCGAGCGGTTGAAGCGCCTGTTGCCGTCGAATTCAATGGCGGTCATCAACGCCAATGATGTGCCGCCGGCCAATGGTGACGGAACGCTGGCGATGATTCCCAATTCGGACTTGTTTTACCTGACCGGCATCGCCCAGGAGCAAACCATCCTGGTGCTGGATCCCGATGCGGACGACGCGAAGCACCGTGAACTGCTGTTCCTGCGGGAGCCGACCGCCGAAAATGAGTTGTGGGAAGGACACAAGTTCACCAAAGCGGAGGCCCGGAAAATCAGCGGCATCCGGTCTATCCACTGGCTTTCGGAATTTCCGCGCTTGTTCCACCGGCTCATGTGTGAGTGCGAACACGTCTTTCTGAACAGCAACGAACATTACCGCGCCGTCATTGAAGTGGAAAGCCGCGAAGCCCGCTTCGTCGCCGAGACCCTACGCCGTTATCCGCTCCACGATCACCGCCGGCTGGCGCCGTTGATGCACCAGTTGCGCGCCATCAAGTCGCCCCTGGAAGTCGCCTTGATTCGCAAGGCCTGCGATCTGACGGCGGCCGGATTTCTGCGCGCGCTCAAATTCCTCAAACCCGGCGTGCGGGAAACCGAGGTGGAAGCCGAGTTCGCGCACGAATTCATCCGGCGCGGCAGCCAGTTCGCCTATCTGCCCATCATTGCGACCGGTGACAACGCCTGTTGCCTGCATTACGTCAGCAACTCCTCCGTGTGCCGCGAGGGCGAATTATTGCTGCTGGATGTCGCCGCGTCGTATGCCAATTACAATGCCGACATGACACGTACCATTCCGGTGAGCGGCCGTTTTACGCGCCGACAAAAACAAATCTATAACGCGGTCCTGCGGATGTTGCGCCAGTGCATTGGAGGATTAACGCCGGGCAAAAAGCCGCAAGATTGGCAGAAAGAAGCCGAACAACTTGCCGAGAAGGAGCTGGTGGACCTGGGCTTGCTGACGATGCGCCAGATCAGCCGGCAGGATCCGGACCAACCGGCCTTCAAAAAGTATTTTATGCACGGCGTCGGGCACCCGATCGGCCTGGGGGTTCATGATCCCGCGAACATGACCCAGCCCATGCAGGCCGGCTGGGTCATGACCGTCGAACCCGCCATCTATGTCCGCGAAGAAGGATTCGCCGTGCGGCTGGAGAATGACGTGTTGGTGACGGAAAAGGGCCGGGTGGATTTAATGGCCGACATACCGATCGAGGCGGACGAAATCGAAACCTTGATGCGCGACCGTCCGAAATCATTTTCTCCAAACGGCCAACGGCGCCTGTCGGCGCCCGTTGAACGCGGCCTGGTTCTGACCGGACGTTGACGGAGACAGAAATGGCATCGCCGCGCATCCATACCAGCCGCTTCGCAGGTCGGTGCGGCATTCCGCACGCCGCTGTCAACCGTGGACGACATTGGTCTGTTCGCCAATCTTGTGAATAAATTCGGACTGATCGTGACCGTTCTTTCGGCGTTGGCTGCCTTCGGCGCAAACACCGGGCAGGCCAGGGACAAAGCTGACGTGGTGACCCGACCCACGATCATCCGCCTCAACCCGCCAGAACAAGGTTTCTTCGCCAAGGAACTCATTTGCCACGGCATCCCGATCAAGGCGCCCGCCGTGGTGGCGGATAAGGCGTTATACGTGGCGTATGACCGGATTTCCCGGCAACTCGAACATTTGCCGGTCGTGGCCTCCAATCTCGTGGCCTCGGGCGTCGAGGTGCATATCATCGGCCAGCATCAGGTGACATCGGACCTGCCGGAATTTCGCGCTCTGAAAGGCAAGCCCCTGCCGGAATACCATGGAGAAACGATTGACCAACGAACCCGCGGCCTGGGTGGAAGGTTGACGTCCTGCGGCGAAGAAAATTTACTCGGGCTCAAGACTGACCATTATTACGGGCGCGATATTCTGACGCACGAATTCGCCCACGCCATCCGCCAGCACGGAATCCCGCTGAACGTGGTTGAAATGTTCAACCAACAGTATCGGCATTCTTTGGCCGAAGGACTTTGGAAGGGCGCGTATGCGGCGTCCAACGCCGACGAATACTTTGCCGAGCTGTCCATGTGGTATTTCGGCACCCATGGCGACCTGGGAATGAGCGGCCCCAAACCGGCCGATGGACCCGATGGTCTCAAGCAATACGACCCGCAAGCCTATAAACTCTTTGACGACTTTTACCGCGGGCGCATAAAAATCGGCGAGGTGGCGCCGGGAGGGCATCCATGGACCGAGGAATCAAACACCACAAACCAGCCGCCTGCGGCCGAGGATTCAAAATAGAAAATGAAACGAAATCAACGAAATCTCCAATGTGTGTGCTGGGATTTCTTTGTTGTTTGTCTATCTCCTTAAACCCAGCCTCCAGTCAGACAGGGACGCCCTCAACCAACGCCCCTGACAAAGAGTGGCGGGCTGTTGCGGCCAAAAACTTTTTTCGCGCGGGGGGCTCATCACGACGGACAATTACCACCGCCCGCGACGGCATGTGTTTCTCCGTATGGCCCGGTGGCCGCCGCCTGTGTGCGCGGAACGAAAATCATCAGGCCGACAGCACAAAGAAATATCACCAGTACGACCAGCGGCAGCGAAAACCTATGGCCGGCAAGGCGGATTGTTGAATTCATGCTCACACCATGGTCCGTCGCATCATTTGGAAGACGAAGCGAATAATTTATTGATTTCAAAACGCGTTGGCGCGGAGGTCTGCGCCCCCAGGCGAGTAACGGAAATTGCCGCCGCCGCAGTGGCAAAACGCGCCGCTTCAAGTAATGACCGGTCTTCAGCCAATGCAACCGCCAAAGCGCCATTAAAGACATCGCCGCCTGCCGTAGTATCCACAGCCTTGACCTTGTAAGCGGGGATCATCTGCCTGACTTCTTTTCCGGCCACATATGCGCCGCGCGATCCCATGGTTATAATTACGTTTTCCACGCCGCGCGCGAGAAGGGCCTTGGCGGCCCGGGCAGCCGCATTCCGGTCGCGCACTCTAATGCCGGTAAGCATTTCGGCCTCGCCTTCATTCGGGGTAAGAACGTCAACCTGTTTGAGCAGTTGGTCGGGAAGTTTCCGGGCAGGCGCGGGATTGAGCAGAACTTTCACGCCAGCCTGGGCCGCAAGTTCAGCCGCCATCCGGACGGTGTTGAGCGGTGTTTCCAATTGGAGAACCAGAACCCGCGCGCCGCGAATGACTTTCGCCGCCCGCTTCACGTCGGTTGGGGACAATCTTTCATTCGCTCCGGAAGCCACGGCGATGCTGTTTTCGCCGTCCTGGCCGACAAAAATGAGGGCAACCCCTGACGGGTTGACCCGGTCCCACAAGACATATTTCACGTTGATACCGTCTCGGGCAAAACCGGCGACGGCCTTTTTGCCCATATCATCGCATCCCACCCTCGCGATCAGCGTCACGGCCCCACCGGCGCGCGCGGCGGCGACCGCCTGATTGGCACCCTTGCCCCCGGGCGCCGAGGCAAATTTTCCACCAATGATCGTTTCGCCTGGTCGCGGGATACGGTTCAACCTGATGATCAAATCCGTATTCGAGCTGCCGACCACAACAATCCTTTTTTTATTCATATTCCCACCTTGCTTCGGCAATTACATTTTTGATGCAATCAGAATTGCCAGGCCCAAAACGTAGAAGAAAAACATCGCCACCAGCAATTTGCCGGTACCCGGCGGCGCCCCCTTGAATTCTCTCCAAACTAGGACGCCCCAAAGCGCACCCACCAGGGTCGCACCCTGGCCGAGACCATAGGCAAGCGCCGGACCGGCGGCAGTGCAGGCGATGATGCTGAAGGACATGCCGAGATTCCAAATCATGCCGCCGAGAATGCCAACGCCGTGGAGGCGCGCGTTGCCTCGTTTGAAGTAATCCCCCAGCGGCACCGGCTCTCCCGAAAACGGTTTGATCATGACAATTGTGTTCCAAATAAAATTTGAGAGGAGCACACCGGCTGAAAACAGCACAATTGCGGTATAAGGACTCAGTTTGCCCGTTTCCAGGGCGGCGACCCCATCCAGCGTTTTAATTTCACCCATCGCTCTGGCCACGTAGCTGTAGAAAAGGCCCATCAGCAAGCCCGCTGCGACCGATAACGCGATTCCCTTGGCCGATGTATTCCGGTCTTTGGCCGCCAGTCGTTTGTAGGCCAGCGCATCCAGCACAATCGCAACCGTTACGCTGGCAACACCCAGCGTGAGCATGCCCGCATTACCCTGCGGTTTGGCGATATAGGTGGTGATGACTCCCAGTACCAGCGCCAGGCCCACTCCCACGGGAAACGCAACCGCCATGCCCGCGATATCAATCGCCGCAACCAGGAGAATGTTCGATAAGTTGAAAATGACTCCACCTAAAAAGGCGGAGCCCAGCCACTGGCCCTTGGCTTGGTGTAAATCGGCCAGGAAACTCCTGCCGCCGCTGCCACTACTCCCCAACGTACAAGCCAGAATCAACGACAGGAGTAACACTCCAATCGCATAGTCCCAGTAAAACAATTGAAACCGCCACTCTCGGGTGGCGAGCTTCTGAGTGTTGGCCCATGAACCCCAACACACCATGGTCGCGACGCAGAGGAGGACGGCTACCGGGTAATGAGTGACGATGTACATACTTTGACTCTTATTTCATGTCCATTACACATCGGAATCCGATGGTCGCCGAGCGATCCAACGACGGTGCCATCAACAAATATTTTCCGTGTTGGTTTAATTGTCTGGCCTGCGGGAAATACCACTTGGATGCGGACGGGTGGTAATGGCTCCCGCCTCTAAGAATACCGGCTCGCGTGTGTTCATCCCGATATTCATCCGTCCACTGCCAGACATGGCCAACCAGGTCGAGAACACCAAAGGGACTGGCTCCTTGGGGATGGGCATCCACATCGGCGGGTGGAGGTTCGTCGCGGCCCGTGTCAAAGTGAGGCACGCGGCTTGGATCCTCCTCATTGCCCCACGGGTAAAGACGACCATCGGCGCCTTGCGCGGCGTATTGCCATTCCCATTCGTGGGGCAACCGTTTGCCAGCCCACTGGGCATACGCCCGCGCATCTTCAATGGACACCCAGGTCACCGGCTTCTTGTCCCAGCCGGAGGGATAGTTGCCGTTGGACCAGGTGCGAAGGAAATTATGACTGTCCTTGGGGTGATAATCGGTCGCCTCCAGGAACCGTTTGAACTCGGCGCACGTCACGGGCGTCTTGTCCATGTAAAACGCCTGGATGAACATTTCGTGCTCGTGCGTGAGCCCCGGCTTGTCCTCCCAGGGATACTGCACGTCCACCCCTTCACTCGTCTCGATCTCCACGCCGGTCACCTTGAAATCGAATTTGCCGGACGGAATCAAGACCATGCCGTTGGGGGCATGAAGCGCCGGGCGCGTTCGGGGAATCGGCACAATGTGTTGGGGCAGTACCTTCCATTCGGTGGCGAGGTCAGCCAGCTTGGTCCGTGCGCGCTGTCGCATGGCCGCCAACAACTCTTTGACGGGTCCCGCAAGCCTGGAGGTCGTGCCCAAGACGGCCCCGTACCCATTGGTTTCCAGCTCGAAAGCCAGAATGGCCTGGTCTCCGACAACCTGCGGCTTCAACTCCGAGCCATCCCACAAATCGAAGAATCGCGTGCCGGGCGAAAAGGGGACTTCGATTTGGGGGCCGGTCACGGACACGCCGGTGCGGTTGATAACGGTCCAGAGTGTCGCCGTCTTGCCGGGGAATTTGGTCGCATAGACTCCCGCTTGCAGAGTGGGCGTGAACGGCTCGTAGTCAGGACTGGTCAGCAACTCGGGCATCGTCCGATAGATGGCGGAAATACGGCGCAAGGCTTCGGCGTCTCGCGGCGTAATCTGGTTCCAGATGCCCCAGACGTTTTCCCAACTCTCATAGCCATCCCCGTTGAAGAAGGCATATTGCAGCATGTCGGTTCGGTTGTGCGCCCAGCGGTCGCAGACATGCGTCAGGTGTCGGGGTTCCACGAACTTATAGCGGTCCACGCCCGGTTTAGGTTGGTAAGGTGACCAGTACCCCCAATTCAAAACGTTCCAGGCCAGGGCGTCCAGGCTCGGGCCCATGCCTTCTTCCGGCTCCAAGGCCATGGGATGATCGAGCTGAAGGGATTGAGTGTAGAAATCGCGAGTGACCGGCATCATGGTGTCTCCATTGAACCCGTCGGCGCCAATGGCCCTGGCCAATTCGTTGAGGGCCTGTGGCATCGACGTGCCCTCATCGCGGGTTCCGTTGTCCCAGATCATGATGGGGAGCAAAACATGCACTCCCTCCCGATGGAACTCGGCAACCATTCGGCGCAAGCCGTCCAAGCCGCCCGGCATATCGTGCCAGAGGTCGAATTGATTCCGGTCATCCACGCCCATATTAGGGTACGTTGGCCAGATCAGAACGCTGTCAATCCCGCCATACCGCGCGCGCAGGTCATCCAGATAGCGCCGCACGGTATAACGGCGGGCGATGGGATCATAAAAATATCGTTCCTGCGCCATCATTTGCGGCTGGATAAAACTCCGCTGCGCCCATTGCAGGGCAGGTTCGGCGTAGGCGTCCCCCATGTCTCCGCGCGACGCCTGGATCAATGCCTGCATCTGCTTTCGATAAATCCGCATTCCCGCCAGCCAGCCTGGAAAGTCCTCCGGTTTCCCGGGCCCGGCCAGAAGTTCCCCTTCAGGATTAGCCAGGACAACTTGCGCCGGTATTGGCACCAGGTCGGCTCTGGCGGATGGGGCCAGGACGGCGAACCCAGTCGTGCTCGCGATGAGGAGGCAAAGCAGTCGAGTTTTCATAATTTCAATTCAGCAGAGCGATACCTGCTGCCGCCGCGTCTGGTTGTTGCGCGTTGTTTTGTTGTTTTTTGCTCATATCATTCCGGCTGAGAACAAGAGGGACAGAGGCTATGTCTCCGCCTTGGTTACCCCTCGGAGCACTCCAGGGTTTGGCATCACTGTCCATCAAGCTCTTTCAAGGCGGGCAATTGGGGAAATTTCGCATGAGGTTCCTTTTGATACCAGTAAGCCACGGAGGCCATCTCGGGGTCCAAACGGTCGTAAAGGCCACTTTGCTTCCAACCGAGCGCCTGCATCGTCACCTTGAGGTTTTTGTGGAACCGGATCGGATCGGTAATGTGCCAGCGGTAAAGGCCAAAGCACTGGCCGGGCTGGTAAGCTTCGTCCGGCGGAATCACTTGGGCCAGACCGGTGTAAGGAGTGGAAAAGGTCTGGTATTTGTGGGTCGCGCGGTTTTCAAAATTGTACGATCCGCAAAAGTAGTCCTCGGTGCCGGTGCCACAGATCGTGGGAAATTGCGCGTCGCCGTCCAGGTAGAACTTGATTTCGCCTTCGCCCCACCAGCCGGAATCATGTACCCGGATGGCCAGATAAGTGCCCACGTATTGTCCTTCGCCCCGGACGCCATCCAGGATCGTGTAAAGTCCCTTGGTCTTGAGCGGATTCTCACAGCGAAATTGCGCGTGAAAATAGCCGGCATTACCGGGAACTTTCGCCCGCGTGTAGTCGATCTGGTAGTAAAGCGTCATGTCCTGGCTGCCGATGTTTTCCATCGTCACCCGCGCCTGCTTCCGGAACGGCATGGGCCAGTAACAGTTGAAGGCGCTGCCGGGATTCACGCAGACCGCCAGCGAGGTGATCTGGCAGTATTGCCCCCAGCCGCAGGCGAAGAAATCGCCCGCCGGACATTCGACCGACGCGTTGGTCTCGCCGTCCCAGTAAAAGCGGAGAATGGAATGGCGCCAGTTGCCGGTCGGCGTCATCCAGATGTGCGTGATGTAACCAGGCCCTTTGATGTCGGCCAGCGCGAAGGTCGTGCCGGCCTTGATGACGACGGAAGGCGAAATCTTCCAGCCCTGTCCCAATTCCTGGGCAGCCTGGGCGCCGGTGCCGGTGGTGGCCATCCCGCCCCGGCCTTTCTCACCGGTGAAATTCTCCGGGCTGACCGAGCGGGATTCCGCCGCCGGGTCAATCTGATAAAGCCCGGCCAAACTGGCGTTCAAACGGGCTGGCGAGGCTCCGCCAATGAAGGGTATTAAAGCGACCAGCGGGGCCGTCCACCGCAGGGAAAAATGTCGTATTTTTGTTTTTGCCATGATCATTTAAGTGTTGTCGTTTTGGTTTTGTCCTGGCTCTGTCAGGCGTAGAAAACAGAATGATTGCCTCAGGGTTGAATCGGCTGACCGCCCTGGCCCACATTGGCCTGGTCAAACATCCGGCTGCCCAGCACGATATCCTTAGGCACCTTCTCGCCATGCAGAATTTTCGATGCCACGACAATGATGAGGCCCGTCAACATCAGACGCCCCGCCAAGGGCACCGCATTAATGCTCAGGATTTTGTCCAGATAGCCAATAGTTAACACCCCAAGCAAGGTCAACCCCATTCCGCCACGCCCGCCCATCAAATTGGTCCCGCCAATGACCACCATGGCGATGGCCGTGAGTTCGTAGCCGTTGCCCGAATCGGGGCTGCCCTGCTGCTCCTGGGCCGCCAGGCACAACGGAGGTGGACGGCTTGCCCGCTTTCATCACTGGCAGGGATGAAAGCGCGTACTGATGCGTTCAAAATGGGTTTTTGAATATTAACAGGAAGGGAGCAGAAAGCTATGAACACGATGACCACAAGGATAAATTTTTGGAATCCGCCGACGGAGGATTCAAACGTCTTGTTTCCGGCGCCAGCCTGGCGCACGGCCGATGCCGAACACGCTTCGGCTGACACCGGAAGCCGGACGGCTCATTCTTCAAACATCAGTTTGAAATCAAGCGCCGCAAGTTCCGCTTGGGCCGATGACTGGATGTTCAGGGGCATTTCTGAGTTGGACTCCCCTCTTTCGCGCTGACAATGGAAGCCTGGGCGCACGGCCTACGCCGCAAATTTAGGTTGTCCTGCCAGCGAGAATAGGATGACCCGCTCGCCGGTCCTGATGCTGATGTCGGTGTGCAGGCTGATGACGTCCTGGTTCAGAATGTCCTTGATGATGCTGACAAGGAGCGGACGCGCCTTTTCCAGCAGTTGCATTCGGACCTGCTTGATGAGTTTGCGGTCGTCGCCGGTGGGGTCGCCGCTGGCCAGTTGTTTTTCGGCCGGGGTCAGAACGCCGCGCAGCCGCACCACCACCAGGTCGTCAATCAAATAAGTGCGCGTCTCTTCCGGGCCGCGGCCCATGTATTCGCGTTCAAATTGCACCATCGCGGCGCTGATTTCGGCTTCCAGCTGGCCTTTGGTTTTTGTCGTCGGCATTGGATTGAGGTTTGAATCAGCAAATGATGAGTCGTGTGACAAGCATCTTGTCCTAAAACGAAGGTTCCGTCCATCGTCAGTTTCAAAGAATCCGGCATTGCGGCGGATCCACGCACCGTTCCTGAAATTGGTGGGGACATCGCGGCGCGATGTCCCCACCCGCCAGCGCGGGCGGAACCAATTCCCACGTCAGCCAAGCGGTTTTGACCCGCAGTGGTGCTGCTGAACGCGGTGCGGATCGCGCAGTGCGTCCCTGCCAAAAACGATAGGTTGAATGCGCATGGACATTGGCGAAATCAGACCGGATGATCGAGCCGAGGGACGGACTCGCTGTTCGCCAGCGAAACAAACCGTCCGGTGTCGGCGTCGTGACGCAACAAAGTCCCGGTGGCAATGTCGAAAAGCCAGCCGTGCAGACGCAGCGAGCCTTCGTCCAGCCGGGCCTGCACATTCGCGTAGGCGCGCACATTTTCCAGCGCGAGCAGCACGTTCATTTCTTCGGCGGCGCGGAGACACTCGTCCGTGACGCCGCCGTCCGGGTATCGGGCGCGGACGGCCTCGCGCACCGGATCGGCCAGCTCCAGCCAACTGGCCAGATGCGGCAAATGCCGGCCATTCGTTGCCGGGCGCAGCAGGGCGTTGATCGCACCGCAGTGCGAATGGCCGCAGACCACGATGTCCCCCACCCGCAACACTTCCATGGCAAATTCAATGGCGGCGGCGGTGGCGTTGGTCATGCCCACGATGCCGGCGGGCGGAACGATGTTCCCGACGTTTTTGACGACAAACAATTCGCCGGGCTTGCTGTCGGTCACCAGTTCGGCCACGACGCGGGAGTCGGCGCAGGTGATGAACAGCGTGTGCGGCCGCTGGCCCTCCTCCGCCAGTTGCCGGAACAGGCTGCGATAGCCGGAACATCCGACGCTCTGAAATCGCCGTGCGCCTTCAAGGAGTTTTTGCATGGGAATGCAACTCAACGGCGGCGCTTTACGCGGCCTGGATGCGGATGTCCTCCAACATGCACTCCTCGTAACATTCCGGGAAAAGCCTGCGCAGCGCCTCCCAGTAGCGCTCGCTGGTTTGCGCCACCACTTCGGGCGGCAACGGCGGCGCGGGCGGACGGCGGTTCCAACCCGACGCGGTGAGGTGGTCGCGGACAAACTGCTTGTCGAAGCTCGGTTGAGATTGTCCCGGCTTGTAGGATTTCTGGTCCCAAAAGCGGGAGGAATCCGGCGTCAACGCCTCGTCAATCAGCAGCAATTTTCCGTGGCAGAGTCCAAACTCCAGTTTCGTATCAGCCAGGATGATGCCACGCTTCGCGGCATAATCGGCGGCGAACCGGTAAATGGCCAGGCTCAACTCAATGACTTTGTTTGCGAGATTGGCGCCCACCAGCAATTGCATTTGCGGAATCGTCATAGGCTCGTCATGCTGGCCGGCGGGCGCCTTGGTGGTGGGCGTGAACAGCGGCTGTGGCAATATCTCCGATTCTTTCAGGCCGGCCGGGAGCCGGCAACCGCCCACGGTGCCGGCGGTTTTGTATTCCTCCCAGGCCGAGCCAGCCAGATAGCCGCGGACAATCGCTTCAACCGGCAGCGGGTCGGCACGGCGCACGAGCACGCTGCGACCGTGAAGATGTTCGTATTCCCACTCCTCTTCGAGCGGCGCGGACGAAATCAGGTGGTTGGGCACGATGTGTTGCAGGCGCCGGAACCATTCATTGGACATCCGCGTGAGCACGACGCCCTTGCCGGAAATCGGCGTCGGCAGCACATAGTCAAAAGCGGAAATGCGATCGGTGGCAATGAGCAGATACTGGTCCGGGTATCCGCAGCGATACACGTCGCGCACTTTGCCGCGTTTGACGAGCACGAAGCCGGGTTCATGGGTTTCAAACAAGGTCTGGAGGTTTGTTTTCATAGTGGTTGAACTTGGTTCACAAGGTGGGAAGCAAATATTCATATTCGGTCACCGAGCCGCCGCGCAGCGCCAGTTCGATGATTTTGCGGCCGAGCGGATCCATCTCGGGGTAGTCGAGGTAAGGCGAAAGTTGTTCCTGGAAAAAGTCGGCCAAAATTTGCGCGCCCTGGTCATAGGTTTCCTCGCCGACTTCGGGCTGGGTGTCCACCTGCAACAGCCAGCGCGGAATGGGCACGCCTTCAATCTGCATGTGGTAAAGCGCGTAGCCCAACAAAGCGCAACGCGCCGGCACCAGTTGCCCCGGTTTGAAACGCGCGCCGCCCCGGCGGGCCAGGTATTCCCGCGCCAACCACTGCGGCATGAATCCGGTCTTCCAGGCGCCGACGTGCTGATTCGGCAGCAAGGCATAACGGGTGCGCGGGGTGTTGCGAATTTGTTCCAACAACAGGTTCGCCTGGTCCACGCGCCGCCCCGTCGCAAACGGCCAGTAAGACCCGACGCCTTCGCTGCTCATGCCGGCGGTGTTGGTGATGCTGGGATTGTCGTGGCCGCGCGGAGAAACCAGCCGCCAGAGCCAGGCCAGCGCCGGCGGCAGCAGATGCACCAGGCCAATGATGCCGTAACTGGGCCGTTCCTTGCTGCACGGCGGTGTGCGCACACCGAAACTGCGAATGTCCACCTCCACCGGTCCATTCACGACCTCCGGGACCACCTGCCGCGGCAGAATCACGCGCGGATTCGGGCAACGTTTGCCGGGCGCGTCTTCCACGTGTTCCCAGATGAGGCAGGTGGCTTTGGGCACGGCGTCCAGACTCAAAAACAACAGCGGTTCCTGCGGACTAACGCACAGCCGCTCCAAATGCGGGTCCACGCCGTAATGGGTAATGTGATTGATGCGGACGAACCACGCTTGTTCGGCGTCCTGCACGACGAGTTTGCCGGACTGGTTTTGAAGGCTCGGATGCGCCAACGCCATGTCGTCGGTCACGGGCCGCAACGTGCAGGCCTGCGGCAGGCCGATGAAGCGGCGTTCATCGGTCACCAGATTTTCGCCCAGCAGGAACCGCCCATCCGGTTCGCGATGGGCGTATTCGAGCATTTCACTTTTGCCGCCGCCGCTCGCGCCCTCATGCGTGAGAGTAAGAATGTTGTCGTAGGGCGTAACGACTTGAACCGTGGAGCCGTGAACGGTGATCCAGCCTTCGGATTCGCCGATGTTGAGCAGCACGCCGTAAATGCCCTTCTTGGCGCTCGGCCCCGGATACAGGTTCAACGAAAAAACTTCGTGCAGGCCGTTGACGCGGTTATGCACCACGACCTGCCGACCCTGGCAGAGCGTGTGGCGGAAGGGTGGCGCGAGATAAATCACGGCGCGGGGGCAGAAACCCGGCGGCACCTGGTCGCCGGGAATCATGCCTTGCAAGTCGGCCAGCGCCGCGGCGAAGAACGCCGCGTTCAGCGGCGCCACCAGCAGCGCATCGCAACCCAATTCGGCATGGCCCGCCCGGAACGGCAGCAGCAGGAGACGCTGCGATTTGAGCCATTCCAGAATCTCCGCGCGCACCGGCGAAAACGGCCTTTTGAAACGCTCCTCGAACCGGAGTTTGTCCGTGGCGGAACTGTCGGCGATGACCATGCAATCCGGGTCCCGCCGCCGCATGTAAGGCTCAAGGTAGTTGACGGCGACGCCATTGCGGCAGCGGGCGACCGTGGCTTCCGGCGTCCAGCCGCGGCCCGGCACGTCGTAGCCGACTTCAAAAAAGTCACGCGGCCCGTCCAAACTCAATTCAATGAGTTCGGCGCGCGATCGCGGCACCACCACTCCTTCCGCCGCCGCTACGAGCGCGGCCAGTTCGGAGGACAATTCCATGTTTTCTACTGCTGCAAGCGGTTCGTCTAATTGCGTCATTTTAAGGTCGTGTAAAAAATTAGGCCGGAACCCAGCCCGTCCTGCGCGCGGCTGCGTTCCGGCTTGCCAATGGGACATGAAGCTGCCCCGCCTGCATGACGGCCCGACTCCGACCATTTGCGAGCAAATAAAAAGGCCGACCATCCACTTCGGATATGGTCGGCCTATTCGGCAGCGGAACCGCCATCGGTTCATCCGCCAAACCTGCTCGGCACCCCCAAATTATACTGGCCTGCCCGTCGGGTCAACATGTCTGTCAGGAATTATCCGAAAGTTGCGGCGCAAAGGCCAAACCGCATCGCATCCGCTTGAAAGAACTGGTTGCCTGGTTTAGCATTGGAGACATGATTGCCATCTGAACGCGACTGAAGAATCGGGCTTTGGCGAATGGCTCAAACACTCGTCCAGAAAGGCCGTTCGTAGTTCCTCGAAAATTCTCATGCAAACCGAATCACACCATTTTCAAGCGGAAATCCAGCAGTTGCTGGACATCGTCATTCATTCACTCTACGCGGACAAAGAAATTTTCATCCGGGAATTGATTTCCAACGCGGCGGATGCCTGCGAGAAGCTGCGGTTCAATCAATCCTCGGGCCAGCCGGTCCATCAGCCCGATGTCGCGCCGGCCATTGCGGTGACGACCGATGACAAGGCCGGCACCATTACCATTGCCGACACCGGGTGCGGCATGACCCACACCCAATTGGTCGAGGACCTGGGCACCATCGCGCATTCGGGCACCAAAGCGTTTCTGAAGCAATTGGCCGAGAACAAAAAGCCGGATGTGAATCTGATCGGGCAGTTCGGCGTGGGCTTTTACTCGGCGTTCATGGTTGCCAAAAAGGTCACCGTGTTGAGCCGCTCCTTTGCGCCGGAGGAGCAAGGGCGTCAATGGACCAGCGAAGGCATGGGCGGCTATGAAATATCTCCTGCCAAGGATTTGCCGCGGGGCACGAAAATCACCCTCGAACTTAAGGACGACGCAAAGGAATTTGCCCAGGCACACACCGTGGAGCGGATTATCCAGCGCTATTCCAGCTTCGTGCCCTTCCCGATTGAGTTAAATGGGAAACGTCTGAACACCGTGCAGGCCATCTGGGCGCGGAACAAAAACGAGATCAAGGAGGAGGAATACCACGAATTCTATACCTTCATCGGCCATGACCACGACAAACCGCTGTTCCGTCTCCATTTTTCCGCCGACGCGCCGCTAACGATTCAGTCGCTGCTGTTCGTGCCACAGCACAATTTCGAGACGCTCGGCATGGGCCGGAGGGAGTCCGAAGTGAATTTGTATTGCCGCAAAGTGCTGATCCAGGCCCGGGCCAAGGGGCTTTTCCCCGACTGGCTGCGCTTCCTCAAGGGCGTGGTGGACAGCGAAGATTTGCCGCTGAACATTTCCCGCGAGACCATGCAGGACACGTCGCTGATGCAGAAATTGAACAAGGTGCTGACCAGCCGGTTCCTGAAATTCCTCGACGAACAATCGGAAAAGGACGCCGAGACCTACGGTAAATTTTACGCCGAGTATCATCGGTTTCTCAAGGAAGGGGTCGTCACCGATTTCACGCACAAGGACGCGCTCGGCAAATTGCTGCGCTACGAATCCTCCACGCTGGACAAGGGCAAGCTCACGCCGCTCGCCGATTACGTGAAGCGGATGGCATCCGATCAAAAGGAGATTTATTGCCTGCTGGCCGCGAACCGCACCGCCGCCGAAGCCAGCCCGCATTTCGAGGTGTTCAAGGAACGCAAATGGGAAGTGCTTTTTCTCTACGATCCGTGGGACGAATTTGTGATGGAACATCTGCACGAGTTCGACGGCAAACCGCTTCGCCTGGCGGAAAAGACCGATTTGAACCTGGGCGCGAAAAAGGAGGGCGCGTTCTCCGCAGACGCCGCGAAGGAACTGGCCAAATGGCTCAAGGAAACGCTCGGCGACAAGGTCAACGAAGTCCGCGTCTCGCAGCGGCTCGTGGACAGCCCCGCCATGGTGGTGGACGCCGACAAATTTATGACCGCCAGCATGAGGCGCATCATGAAAGCCATGAAGCAGGAAGGCCCGGACCTGGCAGCCGCCAAACACGATTTTGAAATCAACCCCGCGCATCCAATCATCGCGCGCCTCGACGCCACGCGGCAGAAGGACGCCGCGCTGGCCGGCAGTGTGGCGGAGCAATTGCTTGACAACGCCCGCGTCGCCGCCGGCTTGCTCGAAGACCCCAGCGCCATGGTCGCCCGCTTGAATTCCCTGCTCGAAAGAGTGCTGGCAAAGGAGCAATGACGGCGACCTGAAGTGTATCATCCGGGCGTTAAAATGATCAGAACCACGACCGCGTGCTCCGGTTCTTTCGTAACCTCTTACTATTTTTACTGCACTTTGCTCATTTCCGATGAATTGGCAGCCTTAAAACCTCTATCATTTTGCGGGCGATCAAGTGGCGCCGTGCTTCGGTGACACTCCCCTTCCGGTCGTCGAACCGCGCCTTGGGAAGCAAATAAATCCGGTCACAGCGGACCATCGTCTTATTTGTGTTGGAACCGCACCGGGCGCTCATTATTTTACGCGCATGTCAGGAGACGAGGTCATTGCACTGATTGTCAGCGCCATCATCGGCATCGTGGGCTGGAAACAATGGGTGGGCGGCCTGCTGTTTTTGGAATCGTTGTCGCGTCGGCCGGCCACACAATTGCTCGGCTGGCTCCTGCCGCCATTGGCGGGAGTGGCGATGTTCCTCGTCCTGCTCAAATGGTCTTCGCACGATGTCCGGGACAATCCAATCTATATCTTCTTTTACATGGTAATGTGGCTTGGCTGGACCGGCCTTTGGAACCAGATGCTGCCGTATCTGGGTTTAAGCTGCCGCGATGACATGTTGGAGAGGGACAATGACGCCGCAGGTCTGGCAATTGCCGGCGGATTGCTGGGAGTGACTATTATTTTCGCCGGTGGGAACATCGGCGACGGGCCGGGCTGGTGGGTGGTCGTCTTCTGTGCCGGCATCGCCACCGCTTCCGTGCTGTTGTTTTGGCTGATCGGGAACCAAATCACCCACGTCCAGGAGGCCATCACCATTGACCGGGACGCAGCGGCCGGATGGCGCACGGCCGGCCTCTTCATCGGGTCAGGTTTGATTTTGGGCCGTGCCGTCGCCGGCGATTGGCATTCAACGCAACAGACCGTTACCGATTTTATCGCCAAGGGCTGGCCAGTGTTGATTCTCTGGGGGATTGTTTTACTCCTGGATATTGTCAGCCGGCCGACGCCGCAGCGGCCGACGCCCAATCGCCTGCTGTTTGGCGTTCTGCCGTGTCTGTTGTTTATCGCGGGCGGCATTGGCGACGTCATCAAACAAGGACCGTGGTGATGAAACTGCCGTGGCAAATCGTTGAACCGCTTGATGCCCGGCTTTTTTCCGAGGTCAGACACGCCGCCATCTTCGAGTGCTGCAAATGGGATCCGCAGGTTGAAGACGTTTGCACCCTGTCGTCTTTTCCGTTGATGCTGACCGCCGAAGCCTGGGCGGAATTGGTTCCGCTGGCGGAAAAGCTGGCTAATGAAACCGTCGCCGCCGAACTGGCGATTTTGCAAAGGCCTCATTTGTTCAAGAAACTTGGCCTGCCTTGGACATTGCGCCGTAGATTATCCGCTCCTGAAATTGCCTCTGGTCAATCGCGTCATCAACGGCTGATTCGATTTGATTTTCATTTCACGACCGAAGGCTGGCGCATCTCGGAAGCCAATTCAGATGTTCCCGGCGGCTTCAACGAAGCGTCCGGCTTCACCAGGTTGATGGCACGACATTATGGACGGGCCACGACTTCCGGCGATCCCACGGAAAAAATGGCAGCCGCCATCGGCAAGGTCGCCGGGAAATCCTGCACGGTGGCGTTGGTTCACGCCACAGCGTTCGCAGATGACCGGCAAGTGATGGTGTTTTTGGCGCGCCGGCTGGAGGAAGCCGGCCACAAACCGATACTGGTTGCCCCGGATCATCTCCGCTGGGAAAACGGAAAAGCCTTTCTGGCCGCTGACTGGGCGCGCGGTCCGGTGGATTTTATTTTTCGTTTTTTCCCGGCGGAATGGCTGCCGGCCTTGCCGCGACGATGCGGTTGGTGGCACTTGCTGGGCAGTTCGGAAACGACGCTCTGCAATCCGGCCTCGGCGATCATCAGCCAGAGCAAACGATTCCCGCTGGTTTGGGACGAATTGCCCAACCGCTTACCCACATGGGAAACACTGCTTCCGAAGACGTTAGACGTGCGGGAGATTTCGCGGCACGGCCTGGTGCCGGAATCATTGACATTCAAGCCCGCATTCGGCCGGGTCGGCGACATGATTAAGATGCACGGGCTGACGCCGGAAAAGGAATTACGACAAATCAACCGAGCCATTCGCCGTTACCCGCAAATGTGGATTGCGCAGGATCGATTCGAAGCAGTGCCATTGTCCACCCCATCCGGGGATATGTTTCCATGCATCGGAATTTATACCCTCGACGCCAGGGTGATTGGCGCCTACGGGCGAATTGCACGACGGCCATTGATTGATCACCTGGCACAGGACGCCGCGGTATTGATCGCCGAAACAGTGTCTCAATCGATTCAAAATCAATCCATTGACGATGAACCCCTCCGAACTTTACAAACTGTGGGCGCCTGAAGATTCGATCTGGTCGAACTGGGCCAAACCCGTGCTGTTCGCCGACAGTACTTTCGTTGGAAGCGAACCGGCTCAGACGACCGAATGGCAGTCGTCAAACATTGCCTGGGCGCCAGCACCGGAAAGCGGCACGGCCATCGTGCTGGATTTGCCGGGTGCCCACGCGGTTTGGTATGGAATGGCCTTAAGCCAGCGCGGCTACCGACCGGTTCCTCTCTATAACGGTGTTGTCGGGCCTTCCCTGTCAGCTCCGTCCGCACTGGTTAATGCGTATGGCATTCTGAATGCACTGCATGCGGTTGGCGAATCCCTGGCGACATTGCGACTGCCGGCCGAAGCGCCGCCGGTTTTTCTGTTGGATGAAAACCGGTTCGCTGGCGGTTCCTTCGCTGATCCCGGCCGATTTGACAATCGCTGGTGGGTTTTCCCGCAGGATTTTCCGTCGGCCAATTTGCTCCTGTCGCGCGGCATTCGCTCCGCCGTTCTAGGACAAGATCGGGCCGCCGGGCCGCAAAGGGACCTTGCGCACGTTCTATTGCGCTGGCAGGAGGCGGGCATTCAGATTCTCACTTGCGACGTGAATGGGCAGGCACAGCCGACTCCATTGCAGGTGCAGCGCCCGAACAACTTCCGGGCCTTATGGTATCAAGCCCTCGTGCTCGCAGGTTTGCGTCGAAACAGTGCCGGCGGCTTCGGCGCCGTGGTTCCCCAACCCAGTTCAGGCGGGGGATTTGGATGAAGATATCCACTGCCGATGTTAATCTTCCGGGCGTTCACCGCCCGGTGCCATCTTCACCAGCTTGGACAGGAATTCACCCAGCACGCTAACAAGATCGTTCTGTGACGCCATGACTTCGCGGATGTTTTTGTACGCCATCGGCTCTTCGTCGAGGCGGGCGCTGAATTATGCCCGCGGCACGGTGTGCCACAGCAGCCACGAAACCATCACGCTGCCGATCTGGCATCGGGTTTTGATGAACACCGAAACCCAGAGCCGCACGATGGCCAATGTGGCGTTCTTGGATTCATCAAAAAGCAGCAACAAACACGTGTGCAGGAACTGGCGTTGGCAAAAAAACGGAAAAAGGAATATCTGCAACATTTATGAAAAAGAACCTCCACCGTGGAAGTGACTTCCGAGACTTTCTCAAAGAGGAAGGCATTCTGGAAGCAGTCGAGGAACGTGCCATGAAAAAGGCGGTGGCGCTGCAACTCAAACAATTGATGACGAAGAACGAAATCACGAAAGCAGAAATGGCCGCGCGTATGAAAACCAGCCGCGCCGCCGTGGATCGGCTGCTTGATGCTGCAAACCCTTCCCTGACCATATCGACTCTTGGAAAGGCAGCGCGCGCACTAGGGCGAAAAATCAAGATTGAACTGGTGCCGGCATAGATTGCGGCACCAACGGTTTCAGTCCAGGCAACCGTCACTCGTCGGGATATGCCACAGTATGCGGGCAATTTCAAAATTAAGCGGAATGATTTACCCAGGAAGACACCAACAGGGTCGCGTATGAGTGGGGGATATTTTCTTGTTCGAACAGCAGTTTCTTTGCACGGACCCGCTGATAAAACGAGCATGAACGCCTTGAAGTGTCGTTGCGCGTCGAATGACATTTCCCACGTAAATGCCGTGCAGTTTTTCGCCAAATAGGTTTGACACCACACTTTCCTGGATACTGCGGGTGGGGCCTTTCCCGGCGGGAATTCAGGTGTTTACCCCACTATCCCTCCAATGGGAAGGCTTTAGCCTGAAAAATATACGGACGTGGCAGATGAAGAAAGAGCTGTCCATTCTTTGTGTTGAAGATGTGCCCGCCGATGTCGCGATGCTGAATCACGCGCTGCGGGAAGGAGGGATCACTTTCCGTTCGAAGCGTGTGGATACCGAGGAAGCTTTTTTGCATGAGCTGGAGCACAATCCGCCGGACGTGATTTTGTCCGACCACGGCCTGCCTGCTTTTGACGGTTTCATGGCGCTGACCCTGGCGCGGGAGAAATGTCCCGAGGTTCCGTTTATCTTCGTCACCGGCAAACTCGGTGAGCAGATCGCGATTGAAACGCTCAGGAACGGAGCCACGGATTATGTTTTGAAAAGCAATCTCACCAAGCTGGCACCGACAATTCAACGCGCGTTGCGCAAGGCCGAGGAACGGGCGGCGCTGAATCAGGAGCTCTTGCAGTTGCGCCAGAGCGAGGAACGTTATCGCCAGTTGGTCGAATTTTGTCCGGATGCATTTCTGGTCCACTGCAACGGGGAGATTGTCTTTGCGAACCGGGCCGCCGCGCACCTGCTGGGCGCCGGAGACGCGCAACAGCTGGTCGGCAAACCGATCCGTGAGATTATCCATCCGGAATCCTTGCCGTCCCTGGAAACGAAGTTCCATCAGTTGCTTCATCTCGGTACGATTTTTTTCTGGCGGAAAATCGAAAAAGGAAAGGCCGGGAAACCGACTGAGCCGGCCAACGATATCGCCTTCATCGAAGAAAAATTTATCCAACTGGACGGCACATCGGTGGAAGTCGAAGTGGCCGCCACACCGCTTCTGTTTCAAGGGCGCCCGGCCATTCATATAATCGCCCGCGACATCACAGCGCGCAAGCGAGCCGGAGGGGAATTGCCCGGGAACGAAGAGCAAGCCTTGACTGTCCCATCGAACTGACCCTGCGGCGCGGGGATCGCGGACGGAATGCCGAATGGCGGAAGCGGATTCCAGGTCGATATCCAGCGCCAGCATTCACCACGGTGAAACCGGCAACGGTTTGCCGCGCGATTTGGTGCAGGCCCCATTGATCCGCCCGTTGAGCTCAATACCTTCATCACCGGTCATTTCCGGCTTCGCAGCCGCGCGGCGATTTGCAGTCGGCTCAAGACTTTGCGCAGATCGCGGGAACCCGGCGGCTTGCTGACGATAATGTCCACCTGTGGGGGCACATTGTCGTCATCTTTCATCAGCGCCCCCCATCCCGTGAGCATGATAACCGGCGTGCCGGGTGATTCCTGTTTGACCGCTTTGGCAACCTGCCGCCCATCCACGTAAGGCATTCCCAGGTCAGTGATGACCACATCGAAAGGCCGGCCTCGTTCGCGGGCCAGGCGGAATTGGTCCAAACCCGACTGCCCGCTGTCGCTGACTTCCACTTGGTGTCCGTCGCGCCCGAGCATCTCCTTGATGAGTTCGCGCAGTAAGGGCTCATCGTCAATGCAGAGAATCCGCAACGGCGCGACCGGCTCGAGGGTTTCCTCTTCTTCCTTCTCCACCGCGGCGCGCAACTGGTCGCGCACCGGAAAGATCAATCGGAAAGTCGTCCCTTGACCCGGAGCGCTTTGGATGTCCACGCTGCCTTCGTGGCGTTGCATGACGCCATAAACCATGGCCAGGCCGAGGCCGGTGCCGCGCTTCCCCTTGGTGGAGAAGAAAGGTTCCAGGCAGCGTTTGCGGATTTCCTCGCTCATGCCAACGCCGGTGTCGATGATGTCCACGATGACATGGCTTGAAGTCCGGCCCACGTCTTCACAATGGATGACGCTGGTTCGCAGTGTAATTTTCCCGCCTTCGGGCATTGCGTCCACTGCGTTCAAAACCAGGTTGGTGAACGCTTCGCGAATTTCGCTTTCAATGCCGACCAATTCCGGCACCTCGGGCGCGAGTTCGGTGCGCATTTCAATGGTGATTCCATTCGACTGGGTGATGTCCCGCCACCGCGGCCGGGTCATGTTCACGACCTGTTCGACCAAGGCATTGAGATTCAGCCGCTGGAGCGACTCCGTGTCTTCATGCTTGCGGTAAAATTCGCGCAGACGCGTAATGATGTGGGTGATGTCCTGGCCGGCCGTGCGAATATAACTCAAAAATCGTTTCCCTTCCGGATTCAAACCACATTCCTGTTTCAGGAGCATCTCGGAAAAACCCACGACTGGCGAAATGGCATTGGTGACGTCGTGAGCGACGCCGCTGGCCATCTGGCCCAGGGCTTTGAGGCGTTCCTGTTGCAGGACGGCGGCCTGGGTGCGGCGCAGTTCGTCGTAGGCGTATTCGAGGTCCTGATGCAGCCGGGCCTGGTGGGCGGCCAGCGCGACGTGCTCGCTCAACATCCGGAGAAATTCGCAGTCGCCGCTGGCAAAGCCATTGATTTCCGACCGGGCGGAAATCAACAGGCCCCAAAGTTTTTCCTCCACCATTAGCGGCACGGCCGCCACCGTGCGCCAGCCGAGGGTTGCGAGTTTTGCCGAGAACGGCGCCGTCGCTTTGCGCGTGTCGGAGAGATAGACCGTCTGTCCCTTTTCACAAGATTGAAAATCCGTTTCCACCAGGGCGAGCGCGCTGCCTTCGCGCAAGTCAAATCGGGTGGCAAGCGCCGCGTTTTTGATGTGCAACGCCGTCACATTCAGGGTTTGCGACTGGGCGTCGAACAACGCAGCCACGCCGAGGTCCAATCCCAGATTTTCCTCCAATTGCCGCAAAACCACATCAAAAATGCTCTTCATGTCCTGCCGTTCCGAAATGGCGTGGGTGATCCGGTTGAGCAGGCTGGTGCGGACAAACTGCTGCCGCAACGCGGACTCGGTGCGCTGCCGTTCGGCGATTTCAACGCGCAAGTCCTGCGTGCGCTCCTGGACACGGATTTCCAGTTCGTCGCGCGCTTTTTGCAGCTCCAGGTCGCGCTGTTGAATCTGGCCGAGCATTTCGTTGAAATCGTCCGTGAGCCGGCCCAACTCGTCGCCGCCATGTTTGGTGGCACGCACGGAATACTTTTTGTCGGCAGACACGGTCCGTGCTGTTTCCGCGAGATCAAAGATGGGACGCGAAATGACGCGCTGAAGCCGGCCGGAAAGGAAGAGAGTCAGGAGCCACGTGAACGAAATCAAAAGCAAGACGATGCCCGCATAATGCGCGAGCAACTCGTTCTGCGCCTGCAAATCGGATTCCAGATACAAAGTTCCCACGAAGTCCGGCCCGGCATAAATTTTGTGAAAGAGCATCAGCCCATTACGACCAAGCCGGTCATGACCAAACTGCGGCGCGGCGGCGGATTTGAGCGGATCCGGGAAACTGGTTGCCGTCGCGTTCCTCGGATATTGCGCGAGCAGTTTTCCGCTGGCGTCGTAGAGCGCGGCGGCAACAATGTGTTTCTGGTAAACCAGGGCGTGTAACATGTCCTGCGCAACAGCCTGATCCTTAAAAGACAGTGCGGCTTCACTGCGGTCGCCAATGATTTCCGCCAATGTCGAAAGGTCGTTCACCATCTTTTTTCGGAAGGTGTCCAGATCATAGGCCACAAAGCCGGCAGCCACGAGCAACAGCGCGACTGTGCTGGCAATCATAATGATCACCGTAAGCTTTTGCTTGATCGGGATGTCCTGGAATTTGCGCACGTTCGCCGCCAATTTACGACATACCATTCCTTCTATTAGCTAACGCATTCCAGTCCTGAAGGTAAAGTAATTTTTGTCCCGTGCGGGCGTCAACCCGCGGGCACCGCCAGGTTCAAAAGATCGGAACTAATGCTTAATCCCGCTTGGCGGGCCGCCAGGTTGTTGATTTGGAAACGAACCTTCCGGTTCACGAGGATGAAATTGATCATGCCGCCGGCCGGGATGAAACGGCCCGATTCGCTCACCGTTAAAATACTTTTACCGCGCAGGGCGGCCAGAATTTGCGGAAAGCGGTTTCGTTCCGACGCACTGATGAACAGGACCTGGCAGTTGGTCACTTCCGCCACCGAGTCAAATTGTTTGAATTGCAGAGGATGATGATGGATGACCTTGTTGTGGATGGTCTTCGCCAGGTTGTCGCCAAACACATTTTCTCCCAGGACCCCAATGACAGCAGGTGAGGTCGGACCGACATACGCCTGCGTTGGCCAATCGACAAACTTGACAAAATTATACAGGAACGCGGCTTTGATTTGATATTCGGTCGGCCCGGCGTCCTGGGCCCGGACCGGGGACCCGAATGCAAACCAGCAGCCGAGCATCAAAATCGCGGCCCGCCGTGGCGAACGCAGATGAGGGAAGGAAGTCTTTTCCCGGATGGCAGAGCGTTCTTTCCCCAATCGCATGACTTGGAATCCGTTCAACGGTTGCCTGGAAAAAAGCTGGATTGCGTTGTGCGCCGGTCACACCGACAGGCTTCATCACGGCGGATTCGATGGCGATTGTCAAGCCTGCCGCGCTTCCATCTGTAATTGCGGCTTGCGGGCCTTCCAGCCGCCAGCCACAATCGCGCTTCAGGACAGGGCAGCAATCGCCAGGACAGACCAGCAATGGCAATGGCCATCGGGATTGCCGCAATGAATTCACCGCGCCGGCCCGACCAGACGCTTTGAACCGAGCATGAACAAAAGAAAACCTCTTTTGCCAGGACTGGTGGGTTCTCGTTTTTGGCTCCCGAGGTTTTTCTGCCCGTTGCTGGTTCTTGCCATCGTTGCCCGCGCCGAGACCAACACCGTCCAAACAGAGGACCTGACCAAATTGTCTCTGCAACAATTGATGCAAATCGAAGTGCCGACCGTCTTCAGCGCGTCCAAATTCCAACAGAAAGCCACCGAGGCACCCTCCTCCGTCACCGTGATCACCTCGGATGAAATCAAACGCTATGGCTGGCGGACGTTAGGCGACCTCCTCGCCAGTGTGCAGGGATTTTATGTCACTTACGACCGGAACTACCAGTATTTGGGTGCTCGCGGGGTCAACCTCGGTGATTTCAACAGTCGTATTTTGGTGCTGATCAACGGACACCGGATCAACAACGACTTGAACGACGGCGCGGCCATCGGCACAGCCTTTCCTTTGGACGTGGATTTAATTGACCACGTGGAAATCGTCCGCGGTCCCGGCTCAGTGCTTTACGGCAACAACGCGTTTTTCGGCGTGATCAATGTCATCACGCGGCAGGGAGAACAAGTGAACGGCGCCGAAGCGTCGGGCGCCTATGGCAGCTTCGATGCTTACTCCGGGCGGGTTACGCTCGGCCGACAGTTCACCAGCGGCCTGGATGTCCTGCTATCCGGCACGATTTACCACAGTGACGGGCCGGAGAATCTGTTTTATCCGGCATACGATACTCCGCCGCAGAACAACGGCGTGGCGCACAATCTGGACGACGACGGCTTCGGCAGTTTTTTCGGTACCGCCAACTACAAGGATTTCACCCTCGAAGGCGCCTTCATCAATCGTGAGAAAGGAAACCCAACCGCGCAGTATCTGACGACTTTTGACGACTCGCGGCTGCGCACGGTGGATACCCGGGGCTATGCCACCTTGAAATATGCGCACAAATTTTCGGATACACTGGATGCCTCTGCGGACGTTTATTATGACCGGAGCGATTTTCAGATTGGCTATCCGGAACCTTTCGGTTCCCCGTCGCCGGCCCCCTTCTTTTACGAAGAACAAGAGACCGGCGAATGGGTGGGCGGCGAGGCGCAGGTGAACAAAAAAGTCTGGGACCGCCACCTTTTCTCCGTCGGCGCGGAATACCGCAACGACTTCAGCCAGGAAGACCATCTGTTTCAAGTGGATCCCGGTGCCGGCGATGTTCGGGACGTGCATGACCGCCGCCAGAATTTCGGCGTTTTTGCCCAGGACGATTTTGCCGTGCTGACCAATCTCCACCTCAACGCCGGTGTACGCTACGACCAATACTACGACCGGTACGATTCCTTCGCCCCTTCCTGGAGTCCGCGGGCGGCCATCATCTACCATCCCTTTTCGCAATCCACCTTCAAGTTTATTTACGGCACAGCGTTTCGCGACCCGAGTTTTTATGAGTTAAGCGAATTGGCCACCCTGAATAACAAGCCCAGCCCGGAAAAAATCACCACCTACGAAGTGGATTATGAACAGGGCATCGGGATGCACTGGCGCTCCTCGATTTCCGCTTTTTACAACCGCATGAATGACCTGATTGACATCCAAAACGGCAGCTTCACCAATTTCAACGCCGATACGCTCGGCACGGAACTGGCGCTCGAAGGAATCTGGGTGGACGGAATCCGCACCCGTATCAGCTACAGCCTGCAACATACCGAAAACCAGGATACGGGCAGCGGCTTTCCCGATTCACCCACGCACCTGGTCAAAGCCAACCTCAGCGTGCCCCTGTGGCGGGACAAACTCTTTGCCGGGTTGGAATTTCAATACGCCAGTTCAAGCCATACTCTGATTTCGGAGATAGATCCCAACACCGGCAGCGTCTCCACACAGCCCGGGCCGGACGCGCCGGATTTTGCCGTCGTCAATTTCACCCTCTACAGCCACAACCTCGTCAAAAACCTCGATGCCTCGGCCAGCCTCTATAACCTGCTCGACAACCGATGCGAGGAACCCGCCACCCGTTTCCATCTCCAAAACGTCATTCCGCAGGATGGCCTCACCTTCCGCTTAAAACTGACCTATCATTTCTAATTTGAGCGTATAAGCAGCTTATGGCATAATCAAGGGATGGGATGGTTTCGAAGACTCATTGAATGTCCACGCCGGGAAGCGGTGGCGGGTCTGGTTTCCCTTGTTTTCTTTGCAGCTCAAGCCCGTGCGCAACTCGGTACCCCGCCGATTATCCTGGTCCAACCGTCGGAGGTTAGCGTCCAACCAGGAGGTACTGCCATTATTTCAGTCACGGTGGCTCCCAGCCTTACTCCCCAGAATTTGTACTGGTTTTTCAACGGTCAGCCGATTGTGACCAATGCGGACATCACGGTCAGCAACACGATCAATCTCTCTCTTGACATCATCAGCGCGCTGGTTGTTAACAACGCCAATTCCAACAATGCGGGTATTTATTCGTTGCGAATTACCAATGGGGTTGGCTCCGTTGTCAGTTCCAACGCGACCTTGACCGTCCTGTCTCTGGCGATTACCAATCCAATCTATTTCATCACCTCGGGGCTCACGCTGAACGCCAATGGATTTCAAACTCAATTGTCCGGGCCAATCGGGTCCAACTTGGTGATTCAAGCCTCCTCTGACCTGAAATATTGGGTTTCTATTTCCACCAATCCCGCGCCCACCGGCAGCGTTTCCTATCTGGATGCCTCGGCGAAAACCAACGCCGTTCGATTTTATCGTGCGTTCATACCGTAACACCCCCGCCTCCGGTCGCTGAATAATCCACCGACCATTGCTCGTGAACAAGGCTGCCTTTTGAAGAAGACCTTCGAAAAACGACGCTCTTTAATTTGGCTTTGGAGGCGGGGCTCGACCTGAGCCGGACCGGGTCAATAAAGTCAATCAAGCCGGCCACTTCCAGCGATAGGGCATGTCTACGTTCTTTGTCGCAGCGGTGCCCGCGTAACCATAAGCCGGTGTCAGCGAATGGAGGAAACAATTTGAGAAACCGGCAGCCGAATTGGCGGTGCTCGAGAACCCTGCAGGTTCGCCGGAATTCAACCGCACTTCAGTTTCCCGGAGGGTTCCACCGAGGCCGCGGCCAACAGCTTTCAATAATGCCTCCTTGCTCGTCCAGCAGGTGAAAAATGCCTCCATCTGCCCTCCCGGCGGGAAGCAAACGCCACTCTTCGTTCTCACGCGCGGAAAAGAAACGCGCGGCGATTGCTTCCGCTTCGCGTATTGGACGGAGGCGCTCCACATCGATGCCAACCTCGTGCTGCGCCGATACGATGACAGCGGCGAGTGCATCGGAATGTGCCAGGTTGAAATACAATAATCGTCCAGCGACCGGCGAAGCCAGACGTGGCTTGCCGTGGTCGCCGTAGGCAAAAACCAAACGGTCCGGTTCCACCCGCAACAGCCGTCCCAACATTTCGCGGAGCAGACCGCGTCCGGCCAGAAAGCGATTGCGGTCCCGCTCAAAAATATAGCGCGCCGCCCGGGCGCGCTCGTCGGCGGACAAAATCCCCGCGAACCTTGCGAGCCGCGACAAAGGTTGGTCGAGGGCAGCGAAGAAAACATGGGTATCGCCGTACACCAGTTTCAGGCTCCGCGGTGGCGGGTCGAAAAGAATTTCCGGGGTCATAGGCTTTGCACCGTTGAAGAAAGGACGCCGTCGCCATTGCTTGCAGGTTGCAACGCCGGCTCTGCCACCCGCGGCACAACCGAACGTCGGTCGTAAACCAGCTTGCCGAAATCCAGCTTGAGGATGCGGTCGGCGCACGCAAAATACCGGTCGTCGTGGGTGATGACAACGACGGCTTTGCCGCGCGCCTTCAGGTCAGACAGAATCTTCCGGTAAAAAATCTCCTTGAATTGCGGGTCCTGGTCGGAGGCCCACTCATCGAACAGATAAAATGGCCGGTCTTCCAGATAGGCCGTGAGTAAGGCCAGCCGCTTGCGCTGGCCTTGCGACAAATCCACGGTGGAAAGCCGGCCATCGCGGATTTTGACTTTGTGGTCGAGGTGGAGTTCGGCCAAATAGTTTTGCGCCTGCCCGTCAAGGTTCACAACGTCCAGGCCCAGCAGGGTTTCAAAAACGTAAAAGTCGGCGAACACGGCGGAAAAAAGCTGGCGGTAATCATCGCGGCTGGAAGCGGAAATGGCCCTGCCGTCGAGCCGCAACTGGCCGGCTTCGGGCGGGTAAAGGCCGGTGATGATTTTGGCGAGCGTGGATTTGCCGCTGCCATTGCCGCCAACGAGGAACACCAGTTCACCGGGACGAAACGTCAGATTCATCGGGCCCAGAATGAAATGGCTGTCGTCTTTTTCATGGTGGTACGAGTGGGTGACGCCAACGAGTTCGAGTTGCGCAAACTCCAGTTTCCGCTCCGGCCGGATAAGCGACCATTCCTCGGTGTCGTGCCTGGCCAGCGAAAACCCGAGCCGTTCGATTTTTTCCAGCGCCACGTTTGCACGCCCAATCGCCGCCATGACGCCCAGCACCCCGGTCAGCGGCCCCATCAAATACAGGGTCGCCACGATGTAACCGGTGAGCGCGCGCGGATTGATGTGCTGCAACACCGGCAGCAGGAACAAAATCAGTCCGACCAGTGTGAAGAACAACAACTGGCTCCAGCCATGCGCCAGAATGAACCGGAATTCCGCCGCAATATTGTGCCGGGAAACATTTTCCGTGGCCGGCCGGATGCAATCGGACAAAAACTTTCCGCACCGGCTGCGGTGGAGCTTGAGTTCCTTGATGCCGTCGGTGAGCGCGCGGAAGTGGGCGTAAAGCCGGTCCGCCTCCTCGCGCGCCCGGCGGAGATGTTCAAAACCGTTGGCCACCAGCAGCCGATAGCCGGCGGCCCCCAACAGAATGAAGGCGAACATTCCCACCGCGACCTTCCAGGACAGACAACACAGATAAACCGCGCCGCCGCAGAGCACGGCCAGGTTCACGGCGAAATTGGGGATGAGCAGCAGCGCTTCCGCCACCGTCAGCACGTCCTCACCCAGCGCGACCATCAGCCGCGGCGCGCCAAGCTCCTCCAGGTGCCGCAGCGGCACGGAGAGGATTTTCCCGACGAGATCACAGCGCAACCGGGCAATCGCGCGCTGTGAAAATTTTGCGACCAGCACCTGCGAAACGAAATTGGTCGTCAGCTTGCCGAAGCCGAGTGCGACAAAACTCCCGATCATGAGCGCGGCAGAAATTTGCGGGCGGTTCAAGACCGCGTTGACGAGCGCAATCAAGCCGGCGTTGCACGCGCCGCTCGCCAATGCGGCCAGGCCGGTCAATAACGCCAAACCGCGCGCGCTGCGAAACAGGAATCGAAGCAGGTTCATTTTGGATTTCCTCCGGTTTGGCCGGTTTGAATTTGATCCAGGCATTGTTTCAACGCCTCCGCCAGCGTCCGCACATGCGGTTCGTCCAGCACACTTTCGTGCGCGCCGGAGACGATGCGCACCGTGACGGTGCCGGCATAATCACGCCAGCCAAAGGTGTGGTCGAAGGAACAGAACAACGAATGGGCGCGCGTCCGAAACAGCGTAACCCGGCCCGCGTAAGGCCGGGTATGATGGGCCAGCAACGCACGGACATGGGCCTCCCACAACCGGCGGCGGTCTTCCGGCTGCGCCGACAAATCCACCACTTCATCCACGTCAACGGTCGCGGTCGTGATTCGCATGCGGTGCCGCAGGCGCCGCCAGCGTTTCTTGAACGCACGGATTTTCCACCGGAAGAAATCGCGCCGCTGCGAATCGGTCATGTGCCGGATGTAATTCAACCAATGAACAAGATTCCTGAGGAATTTGAAAACGGACACCGGTGTCAGTTTGAAGCGCGCGTAGCTGGAATTCGGCGGGGCGCAATTGATCAGCGCCAGTAATGCAATCTTTTCGCCCTGCGCTTCCAGTTGCCGTGCCATTTCGTAGGCGACGTTGCCGCCAAAACAGTAACCACCGAGGTAATACGGCCCGTGGGGCCGGAACGCGCGCAGGCCAGCCACGTAGTGCGAGGCCATTTCCTCCACGGTCGCCAGCTCCTCCTGGCCGTTCATACCGCGCGAGTTGAAGGCAAACACCGGCTGGTCGGCGCCCAGATAACGCGACAGATTGGTGTAACCCCAGAACATGCCACCGCCGACGCCATGGACGAAGAACAGCGGCGGTTTCGTCCCGCGCGGTTGGATTTCAACAATGCTGGAAACCGTGGCGGATCTTTTTTCGCCGCGGAGCGCCTGCGCCATTTGTGCGACGGTAGGCGACTCAAACACGGCAGCCACCGGAATTTTCCGGTCGAAAACATTTTCGATGCGCGCCACCAGCCGCACCGCGAGCAGCGAATGGCCGCCCAGGTCAAAAAAGTGGTCCTCGACGCCGATGCGGCTGATGCCCAGAATCTCCTCCCAGATTACTACCAGCCGCGCTTCCACCTCATCGCGCGGGGCAAGAAATTGTTTCGTCGATTGGGTCCATTGCCCGTCTGGTGGCGGAAGCGCCCGGCGATTCACTTTGCCATTACCGTTCAGCGGCAGATTTTGCATCGGGACAAAAGCCGATGGAATCATGTAACCGGGCAATTTTCGGCTTAAATGTGCCCGTAATGCTGCCGGCGATGGCACGGTCGAATCGGCTACGAAATAGGCGGCGAGTGTTCTGTCGCTGGCACGGTCACCCCAGGCCACCACCGCACACTCACGCACGGCGGGATGCTCGTTCAACACCGTTTCAATTTCATCCAACTCGACGCGAAACCCGCGGATTTTCACCTGCTGGTCCATGCGCCCGAGAAATTCAATCGTTCCATCCGACCGCCAGCACACCAGATCACCGGTCTTGTAGAGGCGCCGGGAGGAATCGGGATTGAACGGATTGTGAAGGAACTTTTCCGCGGTCAACTCCGGTTGATGCAAATACCCCAGCGACAGACCGTCACCGCCGGCGCATAATTCACCGGGAACGCCCACCGGAACGGGCTGTAAATAATCGTCCAGCACATAAACCTGCGTGTTGGGAATCGGGCGGCCGATGGGAATCGAATGCCCCTCGCAATCCGCCGCCGAAATTTCGTGACTGCACGTAAACGTTGTGTTTTCCGTCGGACCGTAGCCATTGATCATTTTGCAGCCCGGCAGCTTTTCCAGCGCGCGTCTGACATGTGACGGCGACAGCACATCGCCACCCGCCAACAGTTGCCGCACACCCCGCAGATTTTCGAGCTGCTCCTCAACCATTTGATGGAACAGCCCGGCGCTGAGCCAGAGCGTCGAAATTTGATTTTGCCGGATGAATTCACCCAATTCGGCCAGCGAAGGCGTGTGCGGCGGAAACACGATGAGCCTCGAGCCGTTCAACAGAGCGCCCCAGATTTCCAGAGTTGAGGCATCGAAGGCGACCGGTGCCAGTTGCAGGAACGTTTCGTCTGCGCTGAAACGCGCATAGTTGGTTTCCTTCACGAGCCGCACGACGCCGCGGTGCGGCACGATCACACCTTTGGGTCTGCCGGTGGAACCGGAGGTGAAGCTCACATAGGCCGGGGTGTCTGGCGCCGCCCGATTTGCGGGATTGGCTGGATCCGGCAAGGCCAACGCCTCCCGGTACGTGTCCAGGCAAACCAAAATCGGAGGTCGGATGTCTGAAGTCGGAGGCCGGAGTGCAAAATCAAATTGCCCGCGAAATTTTTCCTGCGTCAGCAAAACCGGGGCGCGTGTCCCTTCCAACATCAACGCCAGCCGCGCCTTGGGATATAACGGATCGAGCGAAACGTAAGCGCCGCCCGCTTTCAAAATCCCGAGCAGCGCAACGATTAGATCCGCCGACCGTTCCAGACCAACGGCGACCATCGTGCCTTCGCCGACGCCGAGTTTCCGGAGATAAAGCGCCAATGCGTTCGCCCGCTCATTGAGCTGGCGATAGGTCAGGTGTCCTCCGCCGAACACCAGCGCCACCGCGCCCGGCGTTTTTTCCACCTGTTCCTCGAACAATTGCGAAATCGTCTTGTCCCGTGGATAATGGGTCCTCACGCCGTTCCATTCCACGAGCAATTGTCTGCGCTCCGTTTCCGGCAGCAGCGGCAGTTCGCCGATTTTTTGCGATGGATTGGCAACGATGCCATCAAGCAAGACCTGAAAATGGCCGAGCATCCGGGCCATCGCCGCTTCGCTGAACAGGTCCGCGTTGTATTCCGCCTGCACCAGCAAACCATCCGGCCATTCCTCGGCCGCCAGCGTCAAATCGAATTTCGCCGTGCCGGTGTCCACGGCAACCGGTTCAGCCGTCAGCCCTGGCAGCTTCAAGTCGCGCGCCATCTCGTTTTGCAGCACGAACATCACTTGCACCAGCGGCGTGTGGCCCGGACTCCGCGCCGGTTGGAGGGCTTCCACCAGCTTTTCAAACGGCAAATCCTGATGCGCGTAGGCGTCGAACACGGTCTGCCGCCCGCGCGCCAGCAGTTCGCAGAACGTCGGGTTGCCGGACAAATCGCCGCGCAACGCGAGCGTGTTGACGAAAAATCCAATCAGCCCCTCCGTCTCCAGTTGTGTGCGCCCGGCAATGGGCGAACCGACAATGAATTGCGTCTGCCGCGTGTAGCGGTGCAGCAAAACGTTCAACGCGGACAGCAGCGTCATGAACAGTGTCACACCTTCGGCCTGGCCGAGACATTTCAATTCTTCGGCCAGCGACCCCGACAACAGCCGTTCCACGTGTCCACCGCGAAATGAAGATGTCGGCGGCCGAGTTTTCTCGGCGGGCAGTTCCAATAATTGCGGCGCGCCGGCGAGGTGCCCTTTCCAAAACGCCAGTTGCTTTTCCAGCGCCTCGCCTTGCAGCCGTTCGTGTTGCCACGCGGCATAATCGGCGTATTGAATCGGCATTCCCGGCAGCGTCATTTCCCTGCCTTCGTTGAACGCCTCGTAATACCCGGAGAGTTCGCGGAAGAAGACGCCCAGCGACCATGCGTCGGAAATGATGTGGTGCATGTTCACCAGGAACACGTGTTCCGTTTCGTCCAGCCGGACCAGGAGCGCGCGGATCAAGCCACCGCGCGACAAATCGAACGGACGCTTTGCTTCGTCGTTGAGGCGCTGCCGCAATGTCTCCTCGCGTTCAAATGACGGCTCGCGCGACAAATCCAGCACCGGCAATTCCACCGGCGCGGGGGGGACTATGATTTGCACCGGACAGCCGTCTTCCGCGTTAAATCGCGTCCGCAACGACTCGTGCCGCGCCACCATGGCGTTGAGCGCTTTTTGCAGGGCGGTGAGGTTGAGCCGCCCGCGCAGCCGTAGCGCCGTCGGCATGTTGTAAAGCGGGCTGCCTGGTTCCAGTTGATCGAAAAACCAGAGTCGCTGCTGCGCGAAGGATAACGGCGCTTTGCCGGAGGACGTGCGACGCGGAATCGCCGGCGTGCGTGAACGGTCCTTGAGCGCGCCGCGCAGGCGTTTTTCCAGCAGTGCGCGCTTTTCGTCCGAAAGCTCCGGCCGGCGTGTAATGATTTCGTCCTCCGCGATCATAAATCTTAACAAATCAGCCCGCGCTGTGCGCCAGCCGTCGGGCCTGGTCGTCGCTCAATTGTTCAATTTCCTCCACGAGCAACTCCTCCACGACCGCCGCGAGCCCGGCGAGGGTCGGCGACTCGAAAAATCGGCGCATCGGCAGTTCGATTTGAAATGACTCGCGCACGCGGGTAATCACCTGGGTCATCAGCAGCGAATGGCCGCCTGACTCGAAAAAGTTGTCGTAAATACCGACGCGCGCGACCCGGAGCACTTCGCGCCAGATTTCCGCCAGTGCGGCCTCGGTCGGCGTGCGCGGTGCGACGAAATTTCCGGCCGGCTCCGGACGGACCGACTCGGGCGCCGGGAGCAGGCGGCGGTCAATTTTTCCATTCGCCGTCAGCGGCAGCCTGTCGAGGAAGACAAACGCGGACGGCATCATGTAGTCCGGCAATTTCGTTTTGAGAAAGTCGCGCAGTTCGCCCGTGGCAATTTCGGAATTTGAAACGAGATAAGCCGTGAGCCGTTTGTCGCCGGGTGAATCTTCGCGCGCCATGACGACGCATTCGCGCACGGCCGGATGCCGGGCGAGCGCTGATTCGATTTCGCCCGGTTCGATACGGTGGCCGCGGATCTTCACCTGCTGATCGGCGCGACCGAGGTATTCAATATCACCGTTCGGCAGCCAGCGCGCCAAATCGCCGGTCCGGTAGAGGCGGGCCTGTGGCTCGCGGCTGAACGGATTCGGGATAAACCGATCCATCGTCAGTTCCGGTCGGTTCAAATAACCGCGCGCCACACCCGCGCCGCCAACATAAATCTCGCCCGGAATGCCAATCGGCGCCGGCTGGCGGCGGGCGTCCAAAATGTAAAGTTCCAAATCCGGTATCGGCGCGCCAATCACGCTGCCGCAATTCACATCGCCGGCGGCCAGCGGCCGGTAAGTCACGTGCACCGTGGTTTCGGTGATGCCATACATATTCACGAGGCGCGGCTGCTGATCGCCATGCCGCTCGAACCACGGTTTCAAACCTTGGGTCTCCAGCGCCTCGCCGCCGAAAATGACGTAACGCAACGCCGGTTCCGGCGGCCGGCTCAGGCCCAGCTCGGCTGGCATCAACTGCCGGAAGGCCGACGGCGTTTGATTCAAGACCGTTACCCGCTCGCGCGCCAGCAATTCGAGGAAGGCCTTCGGTGAACGGCTCGTCAGATACGGCACAACGACCAGCCGTCCGCCGTAAAGCAGCGCGCCCCAGATTTCCCATACCGAAAAATCGAATGCGACGGAATGGAACAACGTCCAAACGTCCCGTTCGTTGAACTGATACCACGGCTGCGTGGCCGCAAAAAGCCGCGTCACATTCCGGTGCGTGACCATGACACCTTTGGGCTGGCCGGTGGAACCGGAGGTGTAGATGACGTAGGCGAGATTGTCGGAATGCGGAGCGCGCCCGGCTTCGCTTCGCTTCGCCCCGGCCTGAAATTCGGCCGGCCGCGCCGTGGCCGGCGGCGAAGGGGGGAATTCGGAATGCAGAATCGAATTGTAATGCGCGAAGCCTGAGGCGTGATCTGCATCATCCACGCACAGCCACTTTAGATTGGGGATCTCGAATTTGA
>DASZAB010000170.1:0-6689 GCA_035945675.1 Verrucomicrobiia bacterium
GGTGATTCTCAACGCGCTGCCGGTCTGGCGCAACCGCCGTGGCGGCCAGCGCCATGAACTTGGAGATTTGCGCGGGCGGCTGATCAATCAGCAGGCCATTTATATTGTGTTTCCCGAAGGCAGCCGCAGCCGGGACGGCCAACTGCACGAGTTCAAGTCGGGCTTTGCCACGCTCGTGGCGGGGACCGGCATCCCGGTCTTGCCATGCCTTCTGTCGGGCAGTTTTGCCGCGCTGCCGCCCGAGGCACACGCAGTGCGCCCCCGAAAAATCGTCCTGCAAATCGGAGCACCGATGACTTTTGAAACCGTCGCCAATCACGCCGAAGGCTGGCACCAGATTGCTGCGGTGGCCCGGAAGGAAATCGTTGCGCTGGCGGCTGGTGGATTGCCAGCGGGGAAATTTCACCCCCGCCACCGGAGCGACAAACTGTTGCTGACCGTCCGTTTCATCCGGCTGTTGCTGCATCGGAGACTCCGCGGTCTGGCGGGCGTCGGAGGCGCTTTTCGATGACAAACACGCTTGAAATCCGATGTCGAGACCGTTCATTGACCCAGCCGATGTTCGTCGACGTTTTATCAATTAACGCCTGCATGGCAAATGGAGTTACAGCTGAAGGTGGAAACACAGTTATTAGACAAAACCATAAACGCGAATAAAACCTGAAACCCGTTGAACTTATGAAAACAACCCAAATTAAAATCCTCGCCGGGGCAACCGCGCTTGCCTTTGTCAACTCAGTATCGAGCCTTCAGGCTCAACCGTCGGTGCCGGCCTACTATGATGCACCGTACTCGGGCGCGCCGGCCGGCACGATGCCGGGCCGTTATTACCTGCCGCCTCCGACCGGCAAAGTGTACTTGAGCTTTGATATTGGCCCTGACTGGCAACAGGACATCACCATGAGCGACACCATTGGCGACAGTGAGAAGGTGACGTTCGATCCCGGGGCAAGACTGGATTTCGATTTCGGATACAACTTCACTAAAAATTGGGCTGCGGAACTTGAAATCGGCCTCGTCGTCAATCAGGTCAAAAACTCGTTCTTCCTCGGAACCGATTTCATGGAAGTCGATTTGGTCGAGCTTCCCGTCATGGTAAACGTGATCTACACCCAACCACTGGGCCGCCATTGCTCAGCTTATGTCGGCGGTGGTATCGGCGGAGTCTTCAGCGATTATAGCAACGAATTCGGCGGAACGACTGAAAGCGATTCGGCATTTGGTTTCCAGGGCCTGGCGGGCATCAAATACGCAATCAATGAGCGTTGGGATATTGGTGTTGCCTACAAATTCCTCGGCACGACCGAACACGATGTCGGCTTCGGCTTCAAAACAGACGGGACCATGACGCACTCGGTCCTGTTGGCCTTGACCTTCAGGTTTTAGCCACCAAGGTCCGGCCCGGTCACCACCGGCGCGAAATTTTGATTGCAGATGGAATCCAATCTGGTCTTTGTCAGTGAATCCGATTTTGCCTGTGCCGAGCCGGCGTTGGACCTGCCGTTAACTTCGATTTCCGGGGTTTACATGGACAGATATTTCCTCTCCCGGCTGCTGGTCATCCATACCCACACCGGCATGGTTCACTCGTTCAGGATTTGGGGCTCCGTCGCGGGCGAGGACGGACCGGCGATGAAGGCCGCCTGCGCATTCATCCAATCCGAAATCAAACCAAACCAGCCGGAGAAATGGAATCAGCTCACACGGTTTCCGCCCGAAACAATCAACCCAAAATCAATAATCAATATAAAAAATATTATCCGCGCAGCAACAGCGGCATCAATAGGCATCCTCGCTTCAGGTTGCGCATCCATCGTGGATGGCGGCCCGAAAACCGTCCGGATCAACTCCAATCCCGCCGGCGCGACGGTGCCCGGCCGGCCCCTGGCAGTTCAACCGGCGGGGACAGGACCGGTGACCATGGAAGAGGTCTGTCAGGCATGCATTGACTTTTCGGACCGCCTGACAAAGTATAGCAATCAGCTTGGCTCATTCAGCACATGAACTCATTAAGCTTATGAAATTAAACGAGTACGGTGGGCTGACTTCCTCCTGCGCAAGGACAGCAATTCCTCCCGGCGTCGCCGCCCGGCGCTTTATAGGAATTGATGTCGGCGCGGAAACCGTAAAGCTGGTTGAGCTGCAACGCGACGCGGCCGGCTTGCGCATGGCGCGCACCGAAATTTTGGAACATGGCAAGAGTCCCGGCCCCGTTTTGGCGGAGGCGTTGCGCCAATGGGATTGGCCCGGCATTGACGGCGCGGCGGTGAGCGGGCGCTTTTCGTCCCAGATCAATCTGCCCCGGATTCCCACCAAACAGGCGCAATTGCGCGGTTATCAGTTCTGGTTTGGCGACGAACCGGCCACCATCGTCAATATCGGCAGCCACGGGTTCACGGTGCTCGAAATGCGTGGGAGTGAACTCAGCACATTCCGGGAAAACAGCCGCTGCTCGCAGGGTACCGGTAATTTTCTCCGGCAGCTCGTCGAACGCTTTTCGCTGACCGTGGAGGAGGCCAGCACCCTCTGCGCCGACGAGCCGAACCCTGCCCCGCTTTCCGGCCGGTGCCCGGTCATTCTCAAGACCGATATGACACACCTCGCCAACAAGGGCGAGAACCGGGTGCGCATCCTGGCCGGCCTGTTCGATGCCGTCTGCGAAAACGTCCTCGTGCTGGTCAAACCTGGCGCCAGTCCACCCCGCGTGCTGCTTACCGGCGGGGTCAGCCGTTCACAGCGTGTCCGCCGTGTTTTTGGCGAATTGCTGGCCAAACAAAACATGAGCCTGATCGTGGCGGATGAAAAACAGGCACTTTGCCTGGAAGCGCTCGGCTGTGCGCTGATTGCCGCCGAAAAACCGGCCTATTTCCCGGCACTGGATGATCTGTTGTCGGCGCCGCGCGAATTGAAACTGGAGCGTCTGCCTGCACTCGCCGGCGCGCGCGACAAAGTCCGCCGGATGCCGGCGCACGCCTGGGCCGAGGCCAACGGCGAATTCCGCCGGCTGGTCATCGGCTTCGACATCGGTTCCACCGGCTCCAAACTGGTGGCGATGGACGTGGCCACCCGCGAAACCGTCTGGGACGGTTACCGTCAGACCCTCGGTGATCCCGTCGGCGCCGCGCAGGATTTGCTCCGCCGTTTCGCCGAAAGTCCCGCCGCCAAATGCGGTGTGGTCGCCTTCGGCGCGACGGGCAGCGGCCGCGAAATCACCGGCTCGCTGCTGACTTCCTGCTATGGCAAGGACGCTGTGTTCATCGTCAATGAAATCGTCGCCCACGCAACCGGCGCGTTGCACTACGATCCGCGGGTGGATACGATTTTTGAGATCGGCGGTCAGGATGCGAAATACATCCGGCTGGCGGAAGGCCGTATCATCGATTGCGCGATGAACGAGGCTTGCAGCGCCGGCACCGGCTCGTTCATTGAAGAGCAGGGCCGCAAGTTCACCGGCATCGGCGATGTGCGCCAGCTTGGCCAGGCGGCCATGGCCGCGCCCAGCGGCGTCTCCCTGGGACAACACTGCTCGGTATTCATGGCCGAGGTGATTGACGAAGCCGTGGCCGCCGGCGTCGAGCAGCCCGCCATCATTTCCGGCCTTTACGATTCCATCATTAAAAATTACCTGAACCGCGTGAAAGGCAACCGTTCCGTCGGCAAAGTGATTTTCTGCCAGGGCATGCCTTTTTCGGCGGATGCGCTCGCCACGGCAGTCGCCCGGCAGACCGGCAGCGAAGTCATCGTGCCGCCCAATCCCGGCACCGTCGGTGCGCTGGGCATCGCCACGCTCGCGGCTCGTGAACTGGATGCCGCCCGGCTCAAGCCGCTCGACCTCGCGCGGTTTCTGGATGCCAAAGTCGAGCAAAAGGACACTTTTGTCTGCGGGTCGAATCGCGGCTGCGGTGGCGCGGGCAACCGCTGCCGCATCGAGCGCCTCTGTACCCTCGTCAACCGTCAAAGGTCCAATTTCACCTGGGGTGGCGGTTGCTCGTTACACGACAAAGGGACGCGAAAGAAAAAGTTGCCCGACCTGGCGCCGGATCCATTCCGCGAGCGCGAGGAACTGGCGCAAACCTTGATCGCGCCGTTCAAGGCCAAGCGCGGCCGGCCGCAAATTGCCATGAGTGACGAATTCATGCTCAAGGGATTGTTTCCGTTTTTCGCCGCGTTCTTCCATCACGCCGGTTTTGATTTGGAAATCCTCACCGGCGCCGGACCGGACCTGCTCAAACGGGGCATCCAAATGGCAAATGCGCCGTTTTGCGCGCCGCTGCAACTTTTCCACGGCGTCGCCGAACGGCTGGCCGGGAGCACAACGGCGGACTGGCTCTTCGTGCCGATGCTCCGGAGCGTGCCGCGTGCCGCCAGGCAACGCAAATCAGTAGTCTGTCCGATTGCGCAAGGGAGTCCCAAATTATTGGCCAGCGCGCTGCAACACTCTGATTCGCCGCGATTCCTTTCGCCCATCCTGGACTGTGCGGAGGGCAACCTCGAATCGAAAGAATTTCAGGCCAGTTGTGAGCGGCTCGGGCGGGAACTGAAATTGAACGACCGCCGGTGGCGCGCCGCGTGGCGCGCCGGTATGGAGGTGCAATGGCGATTCGACGCCGGTTGCCTGCAGATAGGCCGGCGGGCGCTGGCATTTTGCCGCGCGCAGAACATCGTACCGGTGGTGGTGCTGGGCCGCGCCTACACAATTTACAGCAAGGTGCTGAATTCAAACGTGCCGGCGATTTTGCGGGAGCAGGGCACGATTGGTATTCCGCTGGACTGCTATCCGGTAAGCGCGAATATGCCGGTATTCACGGACATGTATTGGGGCTACGGCCAAAACATCCTGCGCGCAGCCCATCAGGTGCGACGGGCGCCGGGCCTCTATGCGCTTTATTGCAGCAATTACTCCTGCGGACCGGACAGCTTCAACCTCCACTTCGCCGCCTATGTGATGGAAGGCAAGCCGTTCGCCGTCATTGAAACCGACGGCCATTCCGGCGATGCGGGCACCCGGACGCGCGTGGAGGCGTTTCTGCATTGCGTTGACGAAGACCGGCGGGGACCATCCCGGGAGACGGTCCTGAATGACTTTGAGACCGTTCAGTTCAGCGGGATGCACGTGCGCGATCTGCACCTTCGCCAGCAGGCCGGCGAACGGCTGCTCATTCCTTACATCGGACCCGCCTCGGCCGCAGTCGCGGCAGTGCTGCGCGGCCTCGGTCTGGCGGCCGAAAGTCTGCCGGCGCCCGATGCAGAATCGTTGAAGCTGGGCCGGCGTTACACTTCCGGCAAGGAATGCCTGCCGATGCCGCTGACACTCGGCTCCTTGCTGCAACGATTGGAGCGCGCCAGCGACGCGGAACGGTTTATTTATTGCATGCCGAGCACCGACGGTCCGTGCCGGTTCGGTGCTTACAATTTTCTGAACCGGGTCGTGCTCGAACGGCTCGGCTGGGGCGACCGCTTGCGGATCTGGTCGCCGAAAGACACGGGTTACTTCGACAACCTGCCGTCGGGGACGGAAATGCTGGTCTTTACGGGCATCGCGGCAAGCGATCTGTTGCTCCAGGCGAAACTGGACGTGCGGCCGGTGGAGCACCAGGCGGGCAAGGCCGAGGCCATTTACCAGTGCTACGCTCGCGAACTGCTCATGCAACTGGAATCCGCCGCGCGCGTCAATTTCAAGCTCGGTCCGGCGCTGTGGCAGGTGGCAGAGGGCTGGTTGTTTGGGGTGCGCGAGCTGCTGGCTCGGGCCGGCGCCGAGTTCGCGGCGATGCGCGGGCCGGCTCAATTGCCGCTGGTGGAACTGGCAGGAGAGATTTACGTGCGCGCCGTCGAGTTCAGCAATGATTTCCTGATCGAAAAGCTCGAAGCCCGTGGCTTACGCGTCCATCTGGCACCGAAAACGGAATGGCTGAATTACTGCGGCTACAACCAACGACGGGAACCGGACCGCAACCGCTTCGCCGACGGTTTCAGCGAGCGTGTCCAGCGCCGGATTCAACGCGTCGCGTTCGCCGCTATTGCATCCCCGCTCGGCTGGAATCCACCGGCTTCCACCGCGGAAACCCTGGCGGCCGCCAGCCCGTATGTCAGCGACGCCCTGGCCGGCGAAGCGGTGCTGACCGTCGGCGCACCGTTACACGAGTGGCGCCATGCCCGGATTGATGCCCTGGTCAACGTTGGTCCACTGGAATGCATGCCTACGAAGATAGCCGAGGCACAACTGCATCACATTGCCGAGCGCGAAGGGTTGTTAAGCCTGACGCTTCCGTTTAATGGCGATCCGGTAAGCGCGGCGGTGCTGGACAATTTTGCCTTTGAGGTCTGGGCCCGGTTCCAACGACGGAAAAACGGCGTGAGTCTGGCAGATCACGGGCGTCAACCTTCACTCATTGAGAAACGCATTGAACATCAGGTGCTGAATTAGTTTTCGGCCCTGCCAATGAAAGGCTCGCGCAACCGGCCCGGAAGAGACTCCTGAACAGACAAGATTCATTGACCCAGCCGATGTGGCGCAAAGTTTTATCAATTAACACCCCGCCCGCCCCCCCCAATATAATGGCAGTATGAAAAACCCGGATAACCCAACCCGCAACCGCCATTAGCCATGCAACCGATTGACCGACTCGTCCAACTCGTGGTCAGCGCATTCCTCATCGTGGGCGTTTACCAGTTCTATTTCTGGTGCCAGC
>DASZAB010000171.1:0-20610 GCA_035945675.1 Verrucomicrobiia bacterium
GACTCTATAACGACGACATCAGCGCGCTTCTATCGCGCGGTGCTCGGACCATGAGCAGGAAGTTATTTCACCTAAATCTTCACTTAACGAGCGGCGAGAAGTAATAGACCGGCGTAAGTGACAGTTGAAATGGCTAACCGATCACGATATTCACCAGTTTCTTCGGCACCACGATGATTTTCTTGATCGTCTTGCCGGCGATGAAGGGCTGCACTTTCTCCGATGCCTTGGCGGCTTTCTCGATAGCGGCGTTGTCGGCATCGGCGGGGACCTTGATGACGTCGCGGAGTTTGCCGTTTACTTGAACGGGAATTTCCATCTCGCTTTCGACGAGCAGCGCGGGATTGAATTTCGGCCAGGGCGCATAGGGCAGGGCTAAAGGCTGAAGGCTAAAGGCTAAATTCAGCTTCGCCCACAACTCTTCCGCCAGGTGCGGGGCGAAGGGCTGGATGAGGACCAGGAGATCGCGCAGCACGGAAACCGGTTTCGTCTCCCAGGTCATGGCTTCGTTCACAAAGACCATCAATGCCGAAATCGCCGTGTTGAAGCGCAGGCCGTCGAGGTCTTCGGTGACTTTTTTGATGCAAGCGTGCAGCGTTTTTAATTGCGACGGTCTGGCCGTCACGTCTTTGATGACGGAATCCAGCTTGATGAGATTCAACAAATTCGTAGCCGCGGATGTGAATCCGCGGACCTCCGCGCTTTGACAAGCGCGGCTACTGGTCCCGGCGGTGGTCTCCGCCTGTTCAAATTCCGTTTCGCTCTTTTCATCGACAAACAAACGCCAGACGCGGCCGAGGAAACGATAGACGCCCTCGACGTTCCTGGTGCTCCACGGTTTGGTGTCCTGCAACGGGCCAAGGAACATTTCGTAAAGCCGGAAGGCGTCCGCGCCGTAATCCGCGAGAATGTCGTCGGGATTAACCACGTTGCCGCGGGACTTGGACATCTTCTGCCCGTCTTCGCCGAGAATCAGGCCTTGATTGACGAGTTTGAAAAACGGTTCCGGCGTGGAAACGTAACCGAGGTCGAATAAGACCTTGTGCCAGAACCGGGCGTAAAGCAGGTGCAGGACGGCGTGTTCGGTGCCGCCGACATAGAGGTCAACGCCTTGCGGTGTGTAGCCGCCGACGTTAGTCGGCGCATTCTTTTCGGTGGCGGAAAATGGCGCGGACTGATGTCCGCGGCTACTCATCCAATATGATTCCACCTCTTTACCAACGAAAGCGTAGGCATTCTTCGAATCGAGATAACGGAGATAATACCAACAGGAACCGGCCCATTGCGGCATGGTGTTCGTCTCGCGCGTCGAGCCGTCGGGCAGGTTTACCCAATCCTTCGCGCGGGCGAGCGGCGGTTCACCCGTGGCGGTTGGCTTGTAATCGGTCAATTCCGGCGGTAAGACCGGCAAGGCGGATTCAGGCAAGGCTTCGTGATGGGACTGGCCGTCCGGGCCATGTTTCCAAACGATCGGAAACGGCTCACCCCAGTAACGTTGCCGGCTGAAGAGCCAATCACGCAACTTGTAGTTGACCGTTTTCCTGCCCAAACCGTTGGCTTCCAGCCAGGCGGCGATTTTCTTTTTGGCTTCAGCCGTCGGCAAACCGGTGATGGAAATCTCCGGGCCGGTTGAATTGACCGAGGTTCCGTCCTCCACAAAACCGCGCCAATCTGTCTTCGGATCAAGTGGCTGGACGACTTGAACGACTGGCAAATTGAATTTCGTGGCAAACTCAAAGTCACGCGTGTCGTGCGCCGGCACGGCCATGATCGCCCCGGTGCCGTAGCTGGCGAGGACATAGTCGGCAATCCAGATGGGAATTTTCTGGCCGTTGACCGGATTGATGGCGTAAGCGCCGGTGAAGACGCCGGTTTTTTCCTTGGCCAGTTCGGTGCGTTCAAGATCACTTTTGCGCACGGTACGCTCGCGATAATCTTCGACGGCTTGCCACCGGTCTTCCGTCGCAATTTCATCCACCAACCGATGTTCCGGTGCCAATACCATGTAGGTCGCACCGAATAAAGTGTCCGGACGTGTGGTGAAAACTCGAATTTTTGCCGTCTGTCCGAAAATTTGAAAGTCCACTTCCGCCCCTTCGCTGCGGCCAATCCAGTTCCGCTGCATCTCCTTGAGCGAATCACTCCAGTCAATCGTGTCCAGGTCACTCAGAAGTTTCCCGGCATAGGCGGTGATCCGGAGCATCCATTGACGCATCGGCTTGCGGACGACGGGAAAGCCGCCGACCTCCGATTTGCCATCAACCACTTCTTCATTGGCCAAAACGGTTCCGAGCTGTTCGCACCACCAGACCGGTTGTTCACTGACGTAGGCAAGGCGTTTGGAATCACGATAAGCATGGCGGGCGGATTCAAGGTTTTGGTGGGGCGAGGCTACTGACGAGCCGTCCCCGGAATCGGCTCGCGAGGACGCTCGCCCCACCGATCCGCTTTGCAATTCTGCCGGATACTTCAGCGTTTCAATCGGCTCCGCCTTGTTTGTTTCGGGATTGAACCACGAATTGTAGAGCTTCAGGAAAATCCACTGGGTCCATTTGAAATAATCCGGGTCAGTGGTGGCCAGTTCGCGCGACCAGTCGTAGCTGAAACCCAGCGATTGAATCTGCCGCTTGAAGGTGGCGATGTTCTGCTCGGTGGTCTGGCGCGGATGCTGGCCGGTTTTGACGGCGTATTGCTCGGCGGGCAGGCCGAAGGCGTCCCAGCCCATCGGATGCAGGACGTTGAACCCGCAAGCGCGTTTGTAGCGGGCGAGGATGTCGGTGGCGGTGTAACCTTCCGGATGGCCGACGTGCAAACCGGCACCGCTCGGATACGGAAACATGTCGAGAATGTAAAATTTGGGCGGAGCCTTGCGGCCGGCCGCCATGGAATGAGCGCCATGCCGTTGAGCAAACGGGTGGTTCTCCGGAACCGGTTCACCCGGGTTCCAGGCGCGAAAAATCTGTTGTATCTCCCAGTATTGCTGCCATTTGGGTTCGATCAGATGAAATGGATATTGCCTGCGGCTGCTCGCCATAGCGGCGGGATTTTGCGGAAAGCCGGGCGGCGGGGCAATCGCCGAATTGGTAAAATGCCTTTGACAGAGCGACTAAAAGAGCGTAAAAGGTCTGTTAATAAACGACCCAGCGTTACTACGCCATGAACGCCCGTCCTGTTGCGCGGGAGCCGTTGCCTCTCATAGTTGGCTTCACGTTGATTGAGCTGCTGGTGGTGATCGCCATCATCGCCATTCTGGCGGCGATTTTACTGCCGACCCTGTCGGCGGCGCGGGAGCGGGCGCGCGGTCTGATTTGCCTCAACAACACGCGTCAACTCCAATTTGCCTGGGAGCTTTATGCGGACGATCACAAAGGCCAGTTGCCTGACAATCTGGTCATGACCGAGCTTGGCCCCCGGACCAACATCAATTGGGTCAATAACGTCATGACCTGGGACACGAGTTCCGACAATACGAACCTGGCCACCATCACCGGCGCGAGCCTTGGCCCGTACACGGAGGGCCAAACGAGCATTTACCGATGCCCTTCCGACCATGCACTGAGCAGCAGTCAACGCGCCGCCGGCTGGACGGCGCGCATCCGCAGCTATTCCATGAATGCGATGTTGGGCGACGTCGGGCAATTCACCGCGACGGGCACCAACATCAACAACCCCGATTACGTGCAATTTTTCAAAATCACCCAAATTCCCCACCCGACGGAAATTTTTGTCTTCCTGGACGAGCATCCCGACAGCATTGATGACGGATATTTTATCGATCGCGCCTATTCCTGGCAGTGGCGCGATCTGCCCGCGTCGTATCACAACGGGGCGGCGGCATTTTCCTTTGCCGACGGCCACAGTGCGCTGCATCACTGGCAACAGCCCAGCACCATCCGGCCGCCCTGGCCGGATGCAGCCAGCCTGCCCATCTCACTGCCCTACAACAAGGAATGGTCGGATTTCCAGTGGGTCATCTCCCATATGAGCGTTGAAAGTGACTGACGGCGCTTGCGGCTGCCGCGTTACAGGAGCTGCCGGATGGTTTGTTCGTTGCCGGCTGTCCCCAAGAGATAAAGTTTGCCGCCCTGTGACCAGGTGGCGGTAATGAGTTGATTGACTCTGGCCAATTGCGGCGGCCCGGCGGGCGGGACGTCCTTGACCGAAGCGCGGTCAACGACGAACAGCCACAGGTCGCCCGGTTGGCCCGGGGGAAGCGGTTTGCCGGTCCGGAAACAAATCATGGAGACTTTCACTCCCTGCCAGCTTTGGATGGCGCAGCCGGTCATGGCGACTTTTTCGAGCGCTGCCGGCAAAACATAATCCGCCGGCGCATGATTTTGTCCGAGGTAGGCGCGGATTTGCGCCGGGTCATTCGTCGTCAAATCCATGGCGTACCCGCGCAACGCAACTCCCACCATCCGGTTCTGGTAAATCGCCAGGGTATTATCGGGTGCCGGCAGCTGCCGCCAGATGGCGGCCAAAGCAAACAGGATCACGATGATCGCCGCCACCGCCATAAGGGTGGGATACCGCCGCCAGACGATGATCTTTTCATGAGCCGCCTGTTCGGAAATGATTTGTTCCTTCAGCCCGGCCGGCACCGGGATCTCACGGAACTTTGCGCGCAGAATCTCCTGCCGGGTGCAATGTTCGTCAAACCAGCGCGTCAGTTCGGCGTCCTGTTTGACCAGCACCAGCGCCTCGGCCATTTGCGGGTCCGCGACGTCCGCCGTGCCGGGGCGGTAGAGCAGCAGAAGGTTTTTGGCGTCGGCGCGATTCATAAATCCGGTTGCCGCGATGGCGAACTGGTTGCGGTGCCTCCCGTCAACAGCCGGTGCAGATGGCCCAGACCGCGCGCCAGGCGCGATTTGACGGTGCCGATCGGCACTTCCAGGATTCCAGCAATTTCAAGATAGGAATAATCCTGCAGGTAAAACAGGGCAACCGGAGCCCGGTAAATCTCGTCCAGGCGCGCCAGGGCGGAAAGCAACTGCCCGGTGTCCAGTTGATTGAATGAAGCCGGTGACACCACGGGCAGCTCGGCGGCCGCCTGTTCCAGTTCAACATGGGGAAAACGGACTTGTTTCCGCCGCGCGCCGAGAAACTCGCGGTGGAGGGTGGTAAACAACCAGGTTTTCACTTTCGATTCATCACGCAATTGGTGGCCTTTGGCCGCCCAAATATAAAACGTCTGTTGCGTCAGGTCACAGGCATCCGCCTCGTCGCGGGTCAGACTGAAGGCGAATTGATAGAGCGACTGGTAATGACAAGCCACCAAGCTTTCAAAGTCCACGCCATTAGCCATATCGCGCCATCAAAGTTAAGAGTTATTAATGCGCCGATTGTTCCCGCCAGCGGCCTCTTTTATAAAGTTTTCCGGTTGGTTGACTCGGTTCGGCAATGGAATCGTCTTGGGCGCCGGGTTCCAGAACGTTAGCGCACGGGAACAAATTGTCCAATTGTTCCTCTAAAAAGAAAAGGAATGGTGTCCCTTGGGGCAAAAGCAAACTTGAAAAGGTTGAATTCAAAATTGGAGCACAAAGCCAGGACCGCCGGTGGATTTTCAGATACCGGCTTCCTGATTCCGCGGGCAAGGACTGGCCGTCATCCATCCCGCCGGGAAAATGCCTCTCGGCACGGGGAACCGGCCAAACCGGTCGGAAAAGCACGGATGCCCGTGGCTCAGTGGGTGGCCCGGTGTTGGATTCAGCCGATCGGTAAACCGTAAAACAGAACAACGAAGAATAAAATGAATACAATCAAAAGTCTTTCCCGATGGGCAGGTCTGGTCGTTGCGGCGATGATTTTTACCGGCACACTCCCTGGTTTTGGCGCCACCACCACGGTGTTGGTCGGGGCCGGCGGCACCCTGACCTTTTCGCCCGCCGTAGTCAACATCAATGCCGGCGACCAGATCATCTGGACCTGGCAGGGCATCTTCCACTCCACGACCAGCGGCACGCTCAGCGGCACCCCCCCCACCGCCACCCCCAATCCCAATGGATTATGGGATTCGGGGGTGAACAATGCGCCGCACTCCTTTACCAACAGTTTCCCGTCTGCCGGCAATTTTCCCTTTTATTGTTCCGTTCATTACAACTCGAGCATGACGGGAGAAGTCAATGTCGCCGGCGCGGCTTTGCCGCCAACCGTATCCATCACTAATCCGACCAACAACACCACCTTCAGCGCGCCGGCTTCCTTCACGCTGACGGCGACGGCGTCGGGTACTTCCGGGACCGTCACCAATGTTCAGTTTTTCCAGGGAGCAACGTCATTGGGTAACATCCCGACGAGTCCCTATTCGGTGCCGGTGAACAGTCTTGCCGCTGCCGATTACACCTTTTCTGCCGTGGCGTCAGACAGCGGTGGATTGACCGCCACCAATTCCGTTACGGTTCACGTCGTCACCCCCGTTTCGATCATTCTGAGCGCGCCGCAGTTTCTGCCGCCGGGGGATTTTCGATTCAATTATACCGCAAATCCGGGGCTGACTTATATCATTCAACGGTCGTCGAGCCTGAGTTCGGGCGCTTGGACGACTCTTGGCACTAATGTGGCGGGAGGCAGTCCGGTGCCGTTCGATGACCCAACGGCCTCGGGCAACCCGGGATTTTATCGTGTCGGCCGGCTGCCCAATCCGTGATTAGCTTGCGCGGGTTGCGCAAATCCGCTATTCCGCGTGGTGAACCCGTTTCGAATAGCGGCAGGTTGAAAAATATGTGGTCACGGGGATTATTCATTGGCGTTTTGGGTTTGGGCCTGGTGGTTTCACCGAACGCAAAATCAACAGCGTTACCGGCCACAGTCGAAACCAACGCCCGTGTATTCGCCGCCAAAGGCGTCGTGCGCGAACTCGACCCGGCTGCGCAGACCGTCACCATCAGCCACGAAGCGGTCTCCAATTTCATGGGCGCCATGACCATGCCCTTTAAAGTAAGGGACGCTGCGGCAATGGCCAACTTGCATCCCGGCGACGAAGTGACCTTCCGGCTCCACGTGACGCAGACGGACGGTTGGGTGGACCAAATCACCCGCATTGGAACGGTATCGTTGAGCAAAAGCAAACTCCGCCCCCCCGAACCGCCGCCGGTCCACGGCCGAAATCCGCTGTGGTATTACCAGTTCACCAACGAACTGGGACAAGCCGTCAGCCTGAGCGATTTTCACGGGCAGGCCCTGGCCATTACGTTCATTTATACGCGTTGTCCCCTGCCAAACTATTGTCCGCGCTTATCCAGAAATTTTCAGGAAGCTTCGCAAAAGCTCGATTCCCTGCCCGGGGCCCCGACCAACTGGCATTTTCTTTCCTTTTCGTTTGACCCCCAATTCGACACGCCGGAAGTATTGAAGGCCTACGGGCAGAGCTATCACTATGACCCGAAACACTGGAGTTTCCTGACCGGACCGCCGGATAAAATCGCTCAATTGGCTCAACAGTCCGGCGTCCGCTACGAATCCGACAACGGGCTGATCAATCACAATTTCCGCACCCTCATTGTGGATGACCACGGCCATTTACAGACGGTTTTCCCGATGAGCGGGGACTTTTCCGATTCCATTGTTGCCGAAATCCTCAAAGCGACCGCCGTGACCAACCAACCTGCCGAACGCTGAAACGCATGTTCAAGGCACCGCAACCCGGGATGAGGCTGAGGCAAATGGCAATCCTCATCGTGGCCCTGGGAATGGCGGGCGCCGCCGCCGCTTTTCTGGTTTCCTGTTCCACCACGCCAACGGCGGTCATGGTGCCGCTGGAAATTCCCGGGGCGCATTACGTCGGCAACCAAGCCTGCCTGGATTGCCACGCGCAGATCGTCCGGGAGTTTCCCGCCAGCCCCCACGCCCGGGTTCATTTTGAAAGCGCGGCGAGGGTGGGCGAAACCGGCTGCGAATCCTGCCACGGCCCCGGCAGCAAGCACATCGAAACCGGCGGCAACGCGAAATTCATCATCAATCCCGGCAGCGACCCGACGGCCTGTTTTCAATGCCATCTGGACGTTCAGGCTGAATTCAACCTGCCGCAACATCATCCGGTCATCCAGGGACACATGAGTTGTGTGCAGTGCCACGACCCGCATGGCGGTGATGTTTTCAAGCCGAAGGGCGGGCTGGCCATGGCCCGGCAGAACGAGAGTTGCGCGCAATGCCATCGCGAACAGACGCGCCCGTTTGTCTTTGAACACGAAGCCCTGCGCGAAGGGTGCACGGTCTGCCACAACCCGCACGGCTCCATCAACCGGAAGATGCTGGTCGAAAGCGACCCGAACCTCTGCCTGCGCTGTCACGCGCAAGTGCAACAAGCCGGCTCGACTGAGATTTTCATTGGCAATGTGGATCATAAAGGTTTTCTGCAAATGGGCACTTGTTGGACAGCCGGTTGCCATACGGCGATCCACGGCTCGAACGTGGACCCGCTGTTGCGGTATTGAGCGTGAAACGCGAAACGTGATGCGTGAAATAAAAAAACAGTCGAATGGCTGCACGACCGTGAACCGTTGCTCGCGCCTCACGTTTTATGTTTCACTCGTTGTTTCCGCTTCCTGCATTTCACTCTCCGCCGCGGAAACCAACTCCTTGCCACTGCCGCCGCCGGCCACGACCCATATCGTTTTCGACCGTGACATCCGGCCCATTCTTGAAACTTCCTGCCTGCGTTGCCATGGCGGCGCCAAGCCGAAGAGCCACTTCCGGCTCGACGACCGCGCCGCGGCGCTCGACGGCGGCGATGACAGCACCGAAGACATCGTTTCGGGCCATAGCGATCGCAGTGACCTCATCCGCTACGTGGCCGGGCTGGACAAAGACATTCACATGCCGCCGCGCAACAGCGGTCCGCCGCTTACGCCCGGGCAAATCAGCCTGCTGCGCGCGTGGATTGACCAGGGGGTGAACTGGCAAACCACCAATCAACCCACGCAACTCGCCTTCACCTTTGCGCCCACGCTCCGCTGGATTGAGGTTCAGGGGGACAAGGCGAAATTTCGCGAGCTTCAGGGCGTGAACGACGGATTTTCCGGCGGCGCCGAGGAGTTTTCGTTCATCCAACAAACCAGCCCCACGGAAAAATTCTCGCTCAGCGGGCACGTCATTGCGCCCGACCGCGACTACCGGGTGATGCTGGCCGTGGATGAAGCGGATCAGGGTTTCATCCATGCCGGGTTCGATGAATGGCGCAAATACTACGATGACCGCGGCGGATACGATCCGGACGTGGTTCCGCCGGAGTTGAGTTTGAACCGTGATTTGTATGTGGACAACGGGCGCGTCTGGGTTGATCTCGGCTTGACGCTTCCGCGCTGGCCGCAAATCGTGCTGGGCTACGAATACGATTTCAAAAAGGGCACCGAGTCAACGCTCGACTGGGGTGAGGCGGGCGGCGTCAACATCGCTCCTTCGACCAAGGCCGTTGACGAACAAACGCACATCCTCAAGCTGGATATAACACACGATTTCAACGATTGGCATCTGGAGGACAACGCCCGGGTCGAGTTTTACACCGAAAACAACCGCGGCGATGAAAATAATGTCTTTTATCAGGTCAGCCCGACGCCAAACAGTGGCACTACCCACACCTCGGACAATTATCACCACGTGCAAGGCATGAACACCCTGATGCTGGAGAAACAGCTCCGCGATTGGTGGTTTCTGTCCGGCGGCCTTTACTACTCGCGGTTGGAAGGCAGCGACTTTTTCAGCCAGACCAACAGCCCGAACTTTGAGGGCAACGACCCCTCGTCGTGGAACAGTGACCGGATCACCCTGCGCCGCCAGTCGGAGATTTTCAGCCTGGCCAGTATTTTCCTGCCTCTGGAATATCTCAGCTTATCGGTCGGCACGCAAAACGAATGGACGCGCGACGAAGGTTTTGGCGGCAGCATTCCGGATTTTGAGTTTGCCACCAACAATTCCGCCAGCGGGGATTATGATGAATTCCAGGCCGCGCAGAACGCCGACCTGCGTTTCACCAAAATTCCCTTCACGGTGCTCTTCGCCGAAGGCCGGTTCGAAGAGCAAAGCATCAGCGAATCCGAGCAGGAGGGTTCCGGGCAGTTGCTGGACAAGACCGACGCCACCAGTGACCGTTACAACCTTCGGGCGGGTTTTAACACGTCGCCCTGGACGTGGTTCGAATGGAATGCCCAATACCAGCGGCAATACAGCGACACGGATTACAACCATCTCCTCGACGTATTCATGAGTCCTTTCGGCGATCCCGGATTTGTCGCTCCGTCCAATGGTTATCCGGCGTTTATTCTCAATCGAAAAATCCAGGGCGATGGAGTTGCCACCAAACTGACGTTGCGCCCGGCAATCTGGTTGAGCACCACCTTGAGCTATCAATACACCGCCACGGATTATTCATCAAAAACCGACCCGAACGGTTATAACGGCGTTGGCGGCCCGATACTGGACGGACGGGACAACGAGCAGACCTGGGGTTTGGGCGCCGTGCTGACGCCGTTCCGGCGATTTTACTTCTCCGGCGCGTTCACCTACAGCCACTCGCGCGTCGTCACCGCCGACAATGGCATTTCGTCCGTTGTGCCTTACCGTGGAGATATTTACACGCTTATCAGCACGGCCGCTTACGCGCTCAACGCGAAAACCGGTTTGCAGGCCTCTTACAGTTTTTCGTATGCGGGTTACGGGCAAAACAATGCCGGGGCAGGTGTGCCGCTGGGCCTTGATTTCACACGTCATGTTTTGTTTGTGGGTTTGACGCGGCAACTCACCAAAAACCTTTCCGGCGCGCTGCATTATGAATTTTCACAATATTCCGAGCCCAGCAGCGCCCATCTGAACGACTTCACCGCGCACGGCGTTTTTGCGACCCTGGTTTACCGGTGGCCCTGAGCCGGGAGCGCCGGCATCTGGCCGGCGGGTGGCAACGCCAACCACAAACTAACGCCGGCAAAATGCCGGCGCTCCCGGAAACAGTTTAACCCGCGCCGCTGCGCGCTGCGGCCCAGGTCAACCGCAATCCTTCCAGTGTCAGGCCGGGTTCGACGGCGGAAATCTCCGGCAGCTTTGAGGCGATTAATCGCGCATAACCGCCGGTCGCAATGACCGGCAAATGTTTTGCCCGCAGCTCGCGCTTCAATTCGGCAATCAATTCGCGCACCAGACCCCGGTAACCATGCACCGCGCCTATCAGCATGGCCTGCTCCGTGTTTTTGCCGACGACGGCGGCCACCTCGCGAATCCGGATTTTCGGCAGCAACGCCGTTTTCTCGTGCAAATAATCCGTCATGGCCGCCAGGCCCGGCGCAATGATGCCACCGGCGTAATTCCCGGCGCGATTGACGATATCGAACGTCACTGCCGTCCCAAAATCCACCACCACCACCGGCGCGCCGAAGCGATGTTTGGCGGCGACGGCGTTGGCCAGCCGGTCGGGGCCGACCGTCTGCGGTTCGGGGTAATCAATGCCCAGCCCGCGCAACGTTTCGGGTGTGAGTTCCAGCGCCTGCAACTTCCAAAGCCGGCGGATGGCCTGGCGGACCACCCGCGTGGCTCGGGGCACCACGCTGCATAAAACCGCGCCTTCGATTTTTTTTGCGCCGGCAAACCTGATCACGCGCCCTATGGCTTTTCCCCCGAACCAGTCAGCCGTCGGGATGTTGATTTGCCGGGTCACACGCCGATCGTTCGCCAGGCCGACGTGCACGTGGGTGTTGCCAATGTCGAAGAGCAGAATCATTTTTCCAGTGTCACATCGCCGCCGCTGATGCGCTCCAGATGGCCGTGTTCGGTCCGCAGCAATAATTCGCCGCTCTCGCCGAGCGATTCCGCCCGGCCCTGGATGCGGCGGTGGCCGATTTGAATCGTCACGTCGCGGCCGATCGTCTGGCAATGCGCCTCCCATTCATCAGCAACCTGGGTGAATCGCCCGCCGCAAACCCGCAGGTAATCCTGGTCCAGCTCCCGCAAGATGGCCGCGGCCAGGTCCGCGCGCGAAATGGCCCGGCCCGCTTCGATCTTCAGCGACGTCGCCTGCTGGCGCAAATCCGCCGGGAATTCACCCGCCCCCAGATTCACGTCCACCCCGATGCCGAGGATGACGTGCTTGACGCGGTCCAGTTCCGCGCTGAGTTCGGTCAACACGCCGGCGACCTTTTTGCCGTTCACCCAAACGTCGTTCGGCCATTTAATTTCGGGGTTCAAACCGGTCTCAGCCCGGATCGCGCGGCACAGGGCGGTGGCCGAGGCCACCGTCAATTGCGTTGCCTCCTGCGGCCGCAACTCCGGCCGCAACAAAATGGAGAACCAAAGGCCCTTGTACGCGGGTGAAATCCACTTCCGTCCGAGCCGGCCACGACCCCGGGTTTGCGATTCGGCGAACACCACCACGCCTTCCTTCACGCCGTCGCGGGCCAGCTTTTCCACCACGTCATTCGTCGAGGTCGTCTGCTCGAACACGCGGATGTCCCGGCCGATGATTTTGGTCTTGTACAGGCGCGCCAGCAAATCGTCGGCATGCAGCACGTCCGGCACGCCGACGAGCCGGTAGCCGAAATGCGGGCCGGCCTCGATGTCATAGCCCAACCGGCGCAATTCCTCGATGCGCGCCCAAATGGCCGCGCGGCTGATGTCCAATTGGTCGGCCAGGTCTTCGCCCGATACGCCGTCCGGGCTCGACCGCAACGCCGAAAGAATTTTTCCGTCCGTGGTCATTGATTTTCAACTTTCAAAATCCAGGCCAATGTCCACCGCGCGCGCGGAATGCGTCAGCGCGCCGACGGAAATGAAATCCACTCCGGCGCCGGCGATGGCATGGACGTTGGCCAGGTTCACCCCGCCGCTGGCCTCGGTTTGCGCGCGACCCCTGATTTTCTGCACCGCGAGCCGCAGTTGGATCAGGTTCATGTTGTCGAGCAGAATAATATCGGCACCCGCGTCGGCGGCCTGTTCAGCCTGCTCCAGGGTGTCGGCCTCGACTTCAATCTTCAGTCCCGGAAACTTTTCACGCGCCCGGGCCACGGCGGCGGCGATGGCGTTGGGCGGCTCATGCTGCAGGGTGACCAGATGATTGTCCTTGATCAGGACCATGTCGAACAGGCCGAGGCGGAGGTTTTTTCCGCCGCCGCACCCGACGGCGTATTTCTCGAACCGCCGCCAGCCGGGCGTGGTTTTGCGGGTATCGAGAATCTGCGCGCGGGTTCCCTTGATGGCCTCGACGAATTGCGCGGTGAACGTGGCGATCCCCGAAAGCCGCTGGACAAAATTCAATGCCACGCGCTCGGCGGTCAAAATCGCGCGCGCCGGCCCGGAAACGCGCAACAAAACTTCGTCAGTCTTCAGGGGTTGGCCATCCCCGGCCAGCCGTTCGATTTCCACCGCGGGTGAAAGCCCGGTGAACGCCGCTTCCGCGAAGGCGAGGCCGGCGACGACCAGCGGTTCGCGGGCGCGCATGACCGCCTGGACCGCGGCGGTTTCCGGTACGGTGGCAAGTGTGGTGACGTCGCCGCTGCCGATGTCCTCGGCCAAAGCGTTTTGAACGGCTTGACGGATTTCTGAGCCAGACAATTCCACGCCGTCAGGATGAAGGCGAAAGGAAAAAGGGAAAAGTAAAAAGGAGCAGCGCGAAGGGCGCATCTTGAGACTTGCCGCTGGTGAAATCATCCAACCAAACTGAATTTGTTACAAACCGGAAACATAATAAAAATTTGTTTGACAACGTTTTTCGATAAGTTGTAAAGCTGGACAACCTTGGGGCTTTTGCCGCGAGTATTTAGGCTGACGCATCTTGGAAGGACCTGCGTGACGGAAGCTGGGGTTATTTAGAAAGATTGTGCGTTGGTGAGCTTCAGACAGAGGGTTATAAAGGCCGTTCCAACAGAGGGGAATCACATCTCCAACCACGGGCCTTACGGCAGTTGCCCTGTTTTCCACGTCTTTAAAACTCGAACCAAATCAAACCCGATGAAAACGATTTACGTTTTTGGGATATTGTCGGTGTGCTCCCTGCTTCGGGCGCAAAGTTTAAGCCAAACCACAACCAACCCTTCCTCGTTACCCGCCCCACCGGCGATGACCGCCGCGGTCGCAAGCACTAACGCGTTGGCCAATCCGCTCGTCTGGCAGCAATTTCAACAGGCTGCCGCCCAGGCTGCCGCGGCAGCTTACCTGGCCGAAAGCACCAGCAACCAACAAACTCTCCCTTCTTCCGGCCTTTCGGGAACGTCCTCCAATCTCACCGGGCAGGCCACGCTGCCGGTGACAGGTCAAATCACTATTGCAGGCACCGAAGCGGTGGGGCGAGGCGGGCCGCATACGGTCGAGTTTGCCGCCGACTTGAATACCATGACGGCAGTGAACGTGATGATGGCCGACGGCGAGCAACTCCAGAGCCATCTGCTGGGTTTGAGTTACAACACCGCTGATGGTCGGGGCGTCATGATTGCCGGCATGAAAGACAGTGTGGGGGAACTGCTGCCGCCCAACCGCATCATATATCGCAATGTCTTCGATGGAGGGATTGATGGTGACGTAGTTTACACGTACACGGCCTATTCTGTTGAGCAGGATGTTGTTCTACACCAACAACTTCCAAGTCCTGCGCTGTATCAATTCAATCCCGCACAGGCCCGGCTGGGAGTGGTAACCGAGTTCCTCCAGCCACCCGAGCCATTACAAGCACCAGTATCGGTTGACCTATCAGTATTTAAGAAACAGCAAGGCGTTCAAGGGCCGTCAACCATGCCCGATGAGCAAATCCAGTTCAAAACCATGCGTCTTGTTCAGGGCCGGGCATTTTCGTTGGGCAACAGCACCGCAGTAATTCCTTCGGGTAAAAGGTGGTTGCAGATCGCCAGCCGGCATTTTTTGATAGAATCCACGCCCTACCCGCTGATTGAATCGTTACTCAACACCCTGCCGCCCCTGACGGCACAACTCACGACGCACAGAGCGGAGTCGATCCGCGCGATGCTGCTGAATGCACCCGAGCCGTCTTTGGTAAAAAAGCATCAACAGATACGATTGGCCCGCTCCGATGTAAAAGCCCCGGGAGTGGTATTGGATTACTTGATGATCAGCAGCCCGTTGCTGGACATCAATTTTGGGGCGGCCGATACCAACAAGGTGGGGTTTGCCGCCATCGGCCAGACGACCAACGATTACTGGAACGGTTATCAATTCTGGGGTCAAACCAGCGCCAATGTTTATGATTTGGAGTGGGTGGATCGGAACCGTTCGGGCATCAATCTCAATGTTCAAAACGCTCCGGGAGTATGGGGCAACAACACGGGCGACGGCATGTATGACCTCTTCATCTATCCCTGGAATGGCGGCAATGTCACCGCCACGCTGAGTGATGTACCCGCAGGCAGCTATGACTTTTATCTCTATGGCCATAGCGGCAACGCCGATGAAAACTCGAAATTTCAGATCACGGTCGGAGGCAATACGACGGCTTGGGAGCAGACGCAGGATTCGACCTTCGCCGCCACTTCAACCAACTGGACGGAAGGCGCGCAATATGTAGTTTTCAGGAATGTGACGATTTCCAGCGGCCAGTCGGCGGTTATTACCTGTGCGACTGGTGACGGTGGTTCGGCGGTATTCAACGGCTTACAGATGGTTTCAGACGTGACGGGCCAACCGGTCATCCTGGCACAACCTGCAAGCCAATGTGTTTTTCTAGGTGGCAACGCTACCCTGGCCGTAACGGCCTCCGGAACCACACCGTTGAGTTATCAATGGCAATTGAACGGGATCAACATTCCGGGTGCGACGACCGCGACTTTGCCTTTGAGCAACGTCCAGTTTGCTGATGGGGGTTCCTACACGGTAACAGTAAACAATTCCTTAGGCTCAGTTACCAGCGCACCGGCGGTGCTGAGAGTATTAACCGCCTACAGCGCTTTGCTGAATGTCAACTTTACCGGCGCCACCCAAAACAAGATTGGATTTGCCGCCATCGGCCTGAGTACCAATGATATTTGGAACGAGTATCGCGAACAGGGCGGGGTTAGCGGCGCGGTGACCATGACCAACCTCCAGTGGTCGGATGGCATCACATCGCCGGTCTCATCCATCGGCATGACCGTCTCCAATGCACCGGGCATTTGGGCCAATAACACAGGTGACAACATGTATGACCCGTTTATCTATCCTTGGAACGGTGGCGACGTGTTTGTCACCCTGACCAATCTGCCGGCCAATACTTATGATTTCTACCTCTACGGTCACACCGGCAACGCCTGGGAAAACTCAAAATTCCAAATCACCGTCGGAACCAACACCACGGCATGGGAGCAGACGCAGGATTCGACCTTCGCGGCCACTTCAACCAACTGGGTCGAAGGTGTGCAGTATGTGGTCTTTCGCGACGTGACAGTGGCCAACAATCAACCGGTTTCCATCGTTTGCGCGCCCGGCGATTATGGTTCGGCAGTGTTCAATGGCATGCAAATTCTACTCCCTATGCCGTCAGCGCAAACTGACAGGGAGGGTGATGGATTGCCGGATGATTGGGAAATAGAATGGTTCGGGCGTCTAGGCGTCGGCGCTGACACGCTGGACGGCAACGGCAACACGATGCTGTCGGATTATCTGGCGGGAAGCAATCCCAGCGACATTGGCTTTACAGCGCGCATGGGCAACCAGCATTTCAACACGGCGGCCGCAAGCGGAAGCTATCTTATTCTCGGCGGCGTACCGAGCTATGAAGCCGTGTTGGTCAACGATGATAATTTTGATGACGCTACCTGGCAGTCCTATGACGGAATCGTCCATCTGAATCTCGGCCCGACCGACGGCGTTTATCAGGTTTGGCTTGGACTTAAAGGCTTTGCCACCAATTCGCAGCCGGCATGGTTTGAGACCACGGTCTATCTGGATCGAGTTCCGCCGCAACTTTTTCTCACCAGTCCCACCAACAGCGTCACCGCTGTGCCCATTCTGCAAATCGAAGGCTGGTCGCCGGACGAGTTAAGTGGCGTGAGCTTTGACTTGAGCAATGCCGTGGTCGTCCTGACCAACCAAAGCGGCTATCTGACGGGGTCCTGGCTGGACATCAACTCAGGAATCTACACGACAAATAATTTTCAGTGCTTCGATATTCCATTGACCAACGGATTAAACGCCATCACGCTGCGCGTTACTGATTTGGCCGGCAACGTGACAACCACCAATCTCAATCTGACGCTGAATTATTCCTCGGCGACCAATCCGGTCGTTGAATTGACCTGGCCGACGAATGGCATGGAAATCTGCCAAAGCAGCTTCACGTTGCGCGGCTGGACGGACGACTCCTCCGCGCAAGTCACGGCGCAAATTGTGGACGCCAGCGGAAATACAAACACTATCTATGGCATGGTCGAGCGCAATGGGAAATTATGGGCGGAGAACATTCCGCTGGCATCGGGAACGAATGCATTGACATTGACTGTGGTCAACTCCGCCGGCCTGTCGAGCGCCACCAACCTCATGCTTGTCAAAAGCGATATGGTTCTGACGCTGGATTCGATTAATGGCGATTTGTGGCTGCGGACGGTCAACGTGAGCGGACGCATTTCCGATACGACGGCCACGATTTGGGTAAACGGTGTACAGGGTACCAACAACGGTGACGGCACATGGAGTGCGACCAACGTGCCGGTCACGCCCGGCGGCGTGGCGAGCTTTGACCTGAACGCCGTTCCTGCCGGCGGCGACGACCCGTATGCCAGCGTGAACCAGAACAAGAATACGGGTGTCGTGATGGATTCGGCCAAAGGGAATTATGATACATGGTGGGATGCCCTGACCTTGCACAATTCAAGTGACTGGAAATGGTCGCGCCAAAGCGGTGGTTATAAACACACGCGATTTGAGGCTGGAACCGGGAACGACATGTCATGGGATCAATCCGACGACACCATCGCGTCAAATTTAACCATTCTCAACACGCACATAACCGGTTCGGATGGCACGGACACAAACATTGCCAACAACGGAACGGAGGGGTTCGACAAGACAATCGGTTCTTGGAACGGCGTAACTTACCTGCCGGAGCTTAACGGAACTTTCCTTCTCTGGTCTAAAGGCAGCGGCAGTGAGCACGTGAAGATGGTTTTGCTCACCGGCGGCAAGAGCAAGCTTCGAAACCTATACCGATTGAGTGCCACGGCGACAGATGACACAACGTGGCAACCAGTTCCGTCCCAGGAGATCACCATTGCCGGCCAGAGTTTGGATGCAAACGGGGTGACCTATCAGATTTTTTCAGACGGCGAAGCGCCTGACGTGACACCCCAAGTCAACTCGCCATTGTATAGTTTCTCGGGACCGGATGCGACGAAGTATTGTTCTTACTTTGATGTCTATGTTATAAAAGGAAATCCTCCTGGCGATGAAGGCCATGCTTGGTGGGGGTTGCGAACCGATGCGCCACAGGACGCACTCGTGAAATTTTTCAATAGCACTGAACTCTTTTATTTAAGCCAGCAAACATACGGTTACTATCCGACAATTCACACATTTCCAGGATATTTGGACTGCCCAGGCGAATTATGGGTTCCAGAATCCTATACCACCGCGTCTGCCGACGTTCGACGGCATTTTTATATCGGTTTTAATGGATTGCAGAGCGCAATAGATTATGCAATTGGATTACACAACAGTCCTGGATACTACGTCGTATTGGGAAATAATTGCGTCAGCCAAGTAAGAGCTGACGCTAGGGCCGCTGGAGGAACTGCCGTGCCTTTAGATATGACGCCAATGGCTTTTGGATTGGCGCTTCAGGCAATGTATTGGGACGAAAGCACGACATACTCAACACTCATATTGCCATAATGAAACATAAATCGATCACAATTATTGGCACCCTGTTCCTGGTTTCAGCAACCGCAGGTCTATTTTACTTGTTCTGCATGGGAATTATAATCCCGCATTCCATGAAGCTCGTTGATTGTACTAATGATGTGGTCACGTTCCATTTACGAATTCCGAAGGGAAATAGCTATTCGCTTGTACTCGCCACGCCAGGTAAGGGAATGTCTATTATTTCTCCATACCAATTTTACGGACAGGTCTATGTATCAGATGGAACACTGATGAAGATTGAATTTCCAATAGGTTCCGACTATACCATGCCCTGCAATTGGTTAAAAGACTCCTCAGGTTTAATTCTGAATGGCAAGAGCACGAATTGCCCGGTCTTGGACGAGTTTATTCGTTCAGGTCAAAACTACGACTTTAAGATTGTCTTTGATAAGCCGCCACCCTCTTCAACCTCAATTTGGTTGGTTTGGATGCAAGCCGTGAAAGACAAAGGCAAGTGAGCTTTTTATCGGGAGATTGCCGTGACGAAGGCACGACATATTCTCCGCCATCCTCAACTTCGATTTGGCTGGATTGGTTCCAAGCCATAAAAGACAAGGGTAAGTGAATTCTCTATGTGGGAGCTTCGGAATTGCGTAAATGAAGAATAAATGGATTACAATTATTGGCGTCCTGCTACTGGTATCAGCAACCGCAAGCCTATTTTACGTGTTCTGCATAAACGTAAACACTGCTGTCCAAAACACATGAAATGGTCAGGTTGAGCACGTGATTTTATTAGGGTATTTGGCAATCTTTTTCACGTTTGAAAAACCGGTTGTCCGGTGGGAGTCCGGATGCTGTCCAAGGTGAGTTGCTGCTGGCCACTTGGTTCTGGCGGCGTGTCAAAGGGACGGTTGAGCCAGTGCCACAGGTTGCGATAACTAAAGAGATTCCAGCGCAGCAATGCCACCAGGTTGGAGAGGGCCCAGCGGAAGTTTGACCGGAACTGCAGGTAGCGCACCACCAGTACGGCAATCAAGGCCGTCCAAATTTGGATGCGCACAGCGTTGGCGCTGGTGCCCACGAAGGTTTTAATCTTCAACTGCTGCTTCAGGAGTTTGAAGAACAGTTCGATCTGCCAGCGTTCCTTGTAGATGGCGGCGATGGTCGAAGCGGCCAGTTCAAAATGGTTGGTCAGCAACACCAGTTCCTCCTGCTTTTCCTCCAGCCAGACGGTGACGCAACGCAGATCTTCAAAGTCTGGCCGGCCCGCCACAAAGGGCTGCAAACGGATGATTTCATCGCGGCGCACCGGACTGTCCTTGGGCACGGGCCGGGACCCGACGCGCACGATATCCGCGTTGGCCTTGAGCCGGGTGACAAAGTACACCCCTTGGCGCGTCCAGCGGGTAAAGAGATAATAGTCCGTATAGCCGCGACCCAGGGCCACGATGCTGCCCCTTGTAAAATCAAGGTTTTGCGCCACTTTCACGTCGCCCACCTTGCCGTCGCTCACGTGGCCAAAGACCGGCAGATAGCCGTCGTGGTCGAGCAACAGATGGAGTTTGACCGCGCCCTTGGTCTGGCGGAAGCGTGCCCAATCAAACATGCTGGCACAGAGTTCGACGGTGGTGCTGTCCAACGTCAGCAACCGGTTTTTGAACCGGAACTTTTTCTGTGGGCTGATGGCCTGACATTGGGCCAGCAGATCGTAAAAGAGGCGTTCAAAAAGCTGCCAGGGCCGATGCGCATTGGCATAGGACAGGGTGGAGCGCTTGGGTTCCCTTTCCAGCCCCAGATGCTGGAGCTTTCCCTCGCAGGCTTTGAGCCCGTCGGAAATCTCGCGCAGGGATC
>DASZAB010000172.1:0-14691 GCA_035945675.1 Verrucomicrobiia bacterium
CTGACCGCAACCGAGCGCGTTGCCTTCAATACCATCGAACCGGCGCAACTGGAGTTCATCGGAGCCTTGTTGGACCGGCGTCGGCGCTGAGGCGGATCTGCCCGTCGGGCATTTCCTGGCCTACAATCGAGAGTCAGGCGGGATCCTCTCCGGAAAATTGGAACCAGGCTGGCCGCCGGGAAGGTTTTTGAGCGCCTTTCAACCTTCCGGCAATTCCAGCGGGAGCGCACTGCCATCCGCGCGCCGATAAGTAACGAAGTGCCGGCGGTCTTCGGTAAGAATGCTCAAACGCCGATACTGCTCGCTCAATGCAACCAGGCTCGCATCGGCCAAATCACAGTGATCAAATTGATCAAGACAACGGTCAATGTCATCCAATTGGTCCATGAGCGTCTGCGGAAGAAGAAATTTCCCGGCGCGCAACCCTTCGACAATCAGTTTATCCTTGCCTGTGAGGTGGGCGACTTCCGCGAGGATTGGCTCCGTCACATAATAGGGGCCGGAAAATCTCTCAAAGATGTTTCGCGCCCAGGCCAGGCGTTTGCCTTCCTGATTCCAGAGTGTCACGAGCGGACCGGCGTCAAGGATCGCTCTCACTGCCGGTGCCGGTTGCGCCAGGCTTCTGAAAACCCGGGGTCTGGCTTGCGATTGGCTGGCTGTTTGGCAGTGCGGAGCAACCATTGGCCCGGAGTTTCTGTCGTCTCAGCAAACTCCGCTTCCAGTGTGTCCCGGATCAGATCGCTGGGCGTGCGGCCTTTCTGGGCTGCACGCGCCTCGATCCGCCGGTCAATTTCGGCGGAAAGGCGGACGGTCCGCGTCTTCGCCAATGTGGCGTTGTTTGCCATATGCAAAATGTATTACATCCTCGGACGCTTTCAAGCCCAATTTCCAGGACAGCCGGACAGGTTTTTCGGACTCCATCGCCGGACATCCGTCCGCCAAGGCGGATTTGAGCTTAAAAGGGGGGAGGTTAGGCGGACGCCGGACAGGGAAGTTGGCCTTCATTGGCCCGCGTCACCAGTTGGGGTGCCTTCTCGAAATCGTAGCGGCCCGGCGACGCCGCTCGCCAGGGAGGAAATGGATGAAGCGCGCGACCGCGTTTTGTCCCGGAAAAAAACGGCCTGATGCAAAGTTGAATTCGGCCTTCCGTCTTTGTGTTAAAATCCGCGTTTATCCGCGTTCATCTGCGGTTAGATTCCGCCTTCCCTGCCGCGTCGAAGTCTGACGAAGACGGGTGACCACTGACTACTGACCACTGACTACTGACTTCACCGTCTTTTGCCAACCCCTTGTCAATCCATGTGTTGTGACCCTGTTGCGGAAAGACCCTCTGGCCTTGGCTCTCAACCTGCCCTCTGACTGGTGACAAGACTGGTTACAAGCCAAAAAAAGTGCTTTTCCCCTGAAACGTAAGACGTAAAGCGTGATCCAGTTCTGACGCAAGTCATTGATAGTTAGTCACTTGAATTCAAGTTTCCTCTTTCACGTTTCACGCCTTTTTTTTTGAAAAAACTATTGACGCCCCTCTTGTAATTTGTGATATTGGTGACACACACGGTAAAACTAAAACAAAAACAGAATATGAGAACTAAAATTCTATTAGCCAGTGCCGCAGCTCTTGCTGCCGGTATGCTTGGTTCAAGCGCACAAGTTTATTCCGCCAATGTGGTGGGATATGCCAATGTTGTCCTGAAAGGTAACGGCCAGTTTACCTTGGTTTCCGATCCGTTTAGCGACAGCAACGGCAACATCGTCAGCAACATCGTCAATTCGGCCCTTCCCGGTGGTGTGGCCAATCCTCTGGGCCAGAGCAAGATTACATACTTGGTCAGTGGAGCTCCTACCACTATCGTGAAAGGTGCGAGTGGCGCTTGGAATGTAAACCCCTCTTTACCTCCGGGAACTGGTTTCTTCGTTCAGAATGGTAAGCCGGGCGGCAATGCTCCTGATGTCACCAACACGTTCGTTGGCACTGTAGCTGTTAACTCCGGTGGTTCCATCACTAACGATATCCCCGTAGGCTTCAGCCTCCAAGGCTCCGTGATTCCCTACGCCGGCAATATTGCCATTGCCTCGACTTCTGGGGGTGATACAAACCTGAACTACGGTGGTGCATTGTCCAGTCCAGATATTAACCATAGGTCCTCAATAACTTATTGGAACGTAGTCGGTCAAGCACCGGTGACTGCTCTTAAAGGTATCGCTGGGAATTGGAATGGCACTGTATTCGTCAATGTTGCCGATGGTTTCTATCTCTATAACCCGAATACAGATACGAAGGTGGTTCAAAACGCAACTTATTAATCTCGAGAAAACAAAAACAATAACGACTCAACACTAACAAACTATGAAAAAATCAATATTACTCGGAATCGTTGCCCTGGGGGCCGCTGCGGCCACGTCCTATGGCCAAGGTTATATCACGTTGGATAATTACGCCAGCGCCGGCACACTCGTCACCTACGGAGATGCTCTCACTCCCGCTAACGGTGTGAGTGGGGCGATGGGAGGAATTGGCAGTCCACTGAGCAGCGCTTGGACAGTCGGCCTGTACTTCGTGGGCGGCACGAGCGGCCTTGTTCAAGCGGCGGGTAGTGACATGCCCGATGCGTCATTGGCCCTTGGAACAGGACTTGGCTCCACCGCTCAGGTTGCAGGCTCTAGCGTATTCGGCAATCCGGGCTACTTTAATTCCCCGACTGCTTTCAACAGTGGATCAACATTGAATACGACCATTACGCTTGAAGTTGTGGTCTATGATACGGCTGGTGGTTCGTATGCTAATGCACAATATCGTGGCCACTCGCATGCCTTTGCTATGCCGACGGTTGGGGCGACCTCTGGCAGCCCGTCATTTACAGGTGCAAATGGGATGGGAGGTATAGAGGTCTTTCAGGTGATTCCTGAACCGACGACGATGGCGTTGGGTGGTTTGGGGTTGGCCGCGCTGATGCTGGTCCGCCGCAAAAAGGCCTAAGGCAGTCAGAAGTTTGATTGTTTTTGTTTTCCACAAGAGCCCCGAAAACATTCGGGGCTCTCTTTTTTTAACTTGGCAAGGTCTTAAGCACTGGCGTGTCTGGGCTATTCCCGCTGCTGGGCCGTCGTCGCCGCTCATGCCGAAACAGGGCGAAACACCAGGCAACGTGATACTACTTTTGATACTACTCGTCTGCCCCCCACCATCCTGTGAAGATTCCACCGTTAACCGGATTCGCTGTGCTTGCTTGAACAAATCATTGCCTGATTCTCTGGCTGGGCGTTTCATCGGAACCACATTTTGAATCGGTGGCACCGGACATTTTTGACGAGAACGGCGTCCGTTACGAGGACGCCGTTGCATTCAACTGCCACATGCTGCGCCTTGTGCTGGCGTCTTGATTATTTGACCGCTTCGATTTTGGAGGCAATCAACATGTTGTTGCCGGTGGTTATGGCATTGCCGGTGGTTCGATTGGGAAGGGTGCCGATCACGGTGACTTTCTCACCGTCAGTTGTACATATGTTGTGGTGAAAGTCTTTGCTCACCTTGTTCTGCATCAGGAAGTAGTCGACAGTCTTGCCGTCTTTCGTGACCTGTAAGACATTCCGGCACTCGCGGGCTAAATGCAACTTACATTTGGCGCAGACCATCATGCCGGAGAGCTTGACTTCGTTGGTATCGGCGGCCAGTGCGCGCACCGTAAATGTCGCCGCCAAAAGCCCGGCAGCGAGTGTGAGGAACCATTTGGATTTTTTCATAGGTTATTGCAGTTTGTTGGTTATTGGGACTATGTGACAGGAAAGCGGTTTGGCTTTGGGCGGCTTTCGCTTCATGTAAAGTGCATCGTTTTGCGATAAAAACACCTTGCAGCCGCTTCAAGCTCACTGGGTGATCTTGGCATACCGACTTTAACTCAGCCACGACGGAACTGCGAAGTCAACAAAAAATGCGCAAATCGAGTGTCGGGCAATTCATCCAGACGGGACCGCGGGCAAGGATGATTCCAGGTTGTTTCAAACTCCTACCGCCGCTCTTCAGCCAAACCGCACGTGTCCTGAAGAACAGGTCAGTCAGAAGCTTGATTGCTTTTGTTTTCACAAGAGCCCCGAAAGTTTTCGGGGCTCTCTTTTTTTAGATCGTAGGAGACGAGGTAACGAGTCTCAAATATCCAGTAATCCAATATCCAGTAGGGGACGACGTGAGGAGTCCAGCCTCGTGACCTCGGCTTCCTACTGTCCCTGAAACCAGTAGGGGACGACGTGAGGAGTCCAGCCTCGTGACCTCGGCTCCTACTGCCCCTGAAACCAGTAGGGGACGACGTAAGGAGTCCAGCCTCGTGACCTCGGCTCCTGCTGTCCCTGAAACCAGTAGGGGACGACGTAAGGAGTCCAGCCCTCGTCACCTCGGCTCCTACTGTCCCTGGTACCAGTAGGGGACGACGTAAGGAGTCCAGCGTCGTGACCTCGGCTCCTACTGCCCTTGGAATCAGTAGGGGACGACGTAAGGAGTCCAGCCTCGTCACCCCGGCTCCTGCCGGCCTCGGAAATAATAGGGGACGACTCAAGAAATGTTTGATATAACCCCCACCCGTGAACGCTCAAACGCAAACTTCCCGGCCTTCCCGCGCGCTCAAAATTCCCGCTGCCGGATGGATCAGTGTCCTGCTGGTGCTGGCGGTTTTTGCGGCCTACTGGCCTGTGCAAGGTTATGCCTTTACCCATTACGACGATCACAATTACGTCTGGCAGAACCCGCATGTTCTGGGCGGATTAAGCTGGTCCGGCCTGGCCTGGGCCTTCACCCATTCTTACGTCGGCAACTGGCATCCATTGACCTGGTTGTCGCACATGCTGGATGTGCAGTTATACGGCCTGGATGCGGGCGGACATCATGTGACCAACCTGCAGTTTCACGCCGCCAACACGGTTTTGTTGTTCTTATGGTTGAAACGCCTGATGGGCCTTCGCCGCGACGACCCGACCCCATTGAGCGACTCACCTCGACAAAACGTGAATAAGGCAGCCGGTGCAGCCGCAACGGCTACGGCCCCACAGGCGGGGGCGCTCTGGCGCAGCGCCGTGGTGGCGGCCTTGTTCGGCCTGCATCCGTTGCATGTGGAATCCGTGGCCTGGATTTCCGAGCGCAAAGATGTCCTGAGCACCTTTTTCTTCCTGCTCACCCTCATGGCTTATGTCCGCTATGCCGAATTCAGCCTGCACAAATTACCATCGCCCGGGAGGAAATGGATTTGGTACGCATTGGCTTTGGGGTTGTTTGCGCTTGGCCTGATGAGCAAACCGATGGTGGTCACGCTGCCGTTCGTGCTGTTGCTGCTGGATTATTGGCCGCTCCGAAGGGTGGCGAATGACAAGTGGCACATGACAGGATTACTGCTGGAAAAAATCCCCTTCTTCGTCCTGACGGCCGCGTCCTGCGTGATCACCTTTCTGGCCCAACAAGGCGGCAAAGCGGTCATGTCGCTGTCCCAGCTGCCGGTCACCGACCGGATTGAAAATGCCCTGATCGCCTATGTGGCCTACCTCCAAAAAATGCTGTGGCCGCACGGACTGACGGTCTGTTATCCGCTCTATTTTCCAGTGCACGCGGACACCGCAACCGTGGCAGCCATGGCGTTGCTGTTGTTGTCCGCGTTGATTTTTATTTTCCGGCGGCAGCAGCCCTGGCTGGTGACGGGCTGGCTGTGGTATTTGGGCACCCTGGTGCCGGTCATTGGCCTGGTCCAGGTCGGCAGCGAGTCCATGGCCGACCGCTACACCTATGTGCCTTTGATCGGCATTTTTATCGGCCTCGTCTGGCTGGTCGCGGAAATCAAAACTGCCTGGCCCTACCGGGGGCCGGCCCTGACCGCACTGTCCCTCGTCGTGCTGACGGCCTGCGGGGTTTTGACGGCCCGGCAGGTGCGCTACTGGCAAAACAGCGAGACGCTGGCCCGGCATGGCATCCAGTCCATGCCGGGTAACGCCGCCATGGAAGAGTTGTTGGGCAACGCCTTCATGGACCAGGAAAAACCGGCAGAAGCCTGCGCGCCTTTTGCCGAGGCCGTGAGAATCTGGCCTGACAACATCCCGCTGAAGTACGTTCAGGCGAAGGCCCTGATCGGGGCGAGAAAATTTGATGAAGCGATTGAAACCTGCCAGGCGATATTGCAGATCCAGCCGGATGACCCGGTCATCCTCAATATGATGGCCAACATTTACCTGATGCAAGGCCGCTGGTCCGATGCCATCGCGGAGAACAAGGCCATCCTGCAGATCGACCCGAATGATCTGCTGGTGATGAACAATCAGGCGTGGTTGCTGGCCACGGTCCCAGAGGCCCGCCTGCGGGACGGTGCCGAAGCGGTCCGGCTGGCCGAACGCGTGTGTCGGCGTTCGAATGATCAGTTCCCGCTCTACCTGGGCACCCTGGGGGCGGCGTATGCGGAAGCCGGCCGGTTCAAGGACGCCGTGGATGCGGCGCAGCGGGCAATCGATCTGGCCGGAAAACAACACAACGTGGTTGTCATCCGGAGAAACCTCCAGCTCCTGAAATTATACCAGCAACAAAAGGCTTTTCATCTGCCGGCCGGCCATTGAGTCGCCAACAACGCGCTCAGCAGGACACGAGTCGCATCGCAGATGAAGACTTCATGTCGCGCGGTTGCCACCCATTTGCCCAAATCAAAATTCCGCCGTTCGCCTTCCACGAGCAGGGAAGTGTCAATGAGAACTCTCATTTGGCCCGGTCAAGGGCGGCCAGGTTGGCCGAGATTTCGCGCGCGGTGACGGCGTCCAAAGGCTGGCGCACCCGATAGAGTCTGGCGAAGGCCTCCGCACTCAAGCCGGCTTTCTTGACCCGGTGTTTCTTTTCCGGTGTGATGAACCAGCCGCCGGGCTGCTCGCGCACGACGTAGTGCTGCCCATCGATCAATCCCCGAATGGTCAACCGGCTCTTGTCCGCCTTGGCAATGGTCGTCATCATGGGAAATTTCCCATAAAACCAATCAACGTCAAGCGGTTTTGCCGGCGGGTCAGCAGCCTCGCCCCACCGGGGGCAATGGTTCAGTTTGTTGGTGGGGCGAGGCTACCGACGAGCCGGCTGTCCGTTGTCGGTGGGGCGAGGCTACTGACGAGCCGCGGCGAAGGGGATCGGTTTCGGGAAAGCTCTTCACCCATTTTCCTATCGTTCTTTGTTTCCTTCGTTTGCTTCTGTGGAAAAAAATTAAACAGAAGCCAACGAAGGAAACGAAGAGACAGTTGTTCCTTGCCGCGCCGTAGTCTGACGCAGGCGGGAGCCTTCCGGCTTTTTACTCGTATCCAAACGCCTTCACAAACGGCTCCAGTTTTTCCAGATGCGGCTCCAAATATTTCTGGTAATGCTGCCAGCGGCCCCGGGCGCGTTTATAGACCGGTTGCGTCACATCGGCGTAGGTGGGTGAACGCACCATTTTCTGCCGGGCATGTTCATCAAACCCCAGCACCCGGGCATCCCAGGTCACGCCAAGAAAATCCAGGGTCTTGCGCGCGACGGATTCCAAATCCTCCACCATGTCCTCGTAACGGACTTCGAGGTGCGGAGCCGGCAACAACGGGGCCAGGGTCCGCCAGACGCTCATGACGGCGGCGTAATCTTCGATCGTTCCCTCCAGAGTCAGGAAGTTTGCGGAAAGCGGACTGGGCGGCAGGGCCTGCAGGAAGCGGCTCAGTACCACGTCGCGCGGGTCGCGCAGGGCGATTAAAAACCTGGTCTCCGGAAAAATCCGGACAAACGCCGGGACCAAAAAAGTGAGCATCGGATTTTTGTCGAGCAACAGCCGGCCGGCAATCGGGGAGCCAATGGACAGTTCCATGGCGCGGAAATAGGCGGCCCGGGCTTGCTGCAACGCCGGGACGCCGGCCGCTTCCAGCACCGCTAAAATCTGTGCCTCCGGCGGCAGCCGGCGTTTGAGGGGGGCCAAGGCTTCGTCAACAAAAACCTCGGTTTCCTCGGCGGAAACGATGTCCGGATGAGCGTCGAGGACCTGCTCGATCAACGTGGTGCCGGACCGGGCGTAGCCGCAGAGCAGGGCCAGTCGGTGATGGGGCATCAGTGCCGGGCCGTTCTCAAACCAGTGCCGGAGCGGTTCGGCGGAAAGTTTCGACGCCATCACTTTCAAATTGGCATGAACACCTTTTAGTTGGTCATTAAATCCGGCCGCGGCGGGACGCAGCAACGCCTTGGCTTCCAGAAAAGCCGCCATGGCTTCGTCATAACGTTTCTGCCGGTCCAGCAGGGAGCCCAATTCATACCAGGATTGGGCATGGATCCAGACGTCGGGAACGGGTTTGGCGATAAACGAGCGCAGCACCTGTTCCGCCGATTCCAGGCGCCCGGCCAGCCGTTCCAGGCGGGCGCGAACGAGCAGGGCCGCCGGATGTCCCGGGGCGAGTTGCAGAGCCTGTTCGATAAGTTGTTCCGCTTCGGGCAGACGGCGCGTGCGTTCGTAAAGCTCGGCGAGCTTCACACACACCTCCGGTGTCACATCCGCTTCGGCGAGCGCCCGGCGTAGATAACGCTCCGCGATTTCCGTGCGGCGAAAATTCAGGGAAGCGTCCCCAATCGCTGTGAGCATCCGCACTTTACGTTGGGCAAGCTGCAGGGCTTGTTCAAAACACCGTTCCGCGGCGGGATAATCATAACGCAAACCGTGAATGCGGCCCAGTTGCAGCGGAATGCCGGCGTGGGACGGCAGGAGCCGGCCGGCGCGTTCCAGGAGCTCCACGCATTGCTCCACGTCGCGGCGGCTTTCCGCTTCCGCCGCCGCTTGCAGCAGGCGCTGGACGTGTTCGGGCGGAACCAACGGCGGTGATTTCATCTTATGATTGTCGATTTACGATATCCGATTTACGCAGGGTACGACATGAGGAAAGAACTCGTAAATCACATATCGAGATTGATTGGAGCCGCTCTTCGATTTTGCCGTTTCAGGCAGGGACACGCTGCCGCGTGTCCGCGAAAGCACCCTTTGGTGGGGCGAGCGTACCCGCGAGCCGGGCTTGTAACCGTTCGGCCATGCCTTTGGCAGGGTCATCGCGCCGCGTTGACCGGAAAAATTGGTGGGGACACGCCCTGCCCCGAAGGCTTTCGGAGTGAACCGCGTGTCCGCAAATCCGCTAGAGCTTTTTCAAAAAATTTGTAGCCGTCGACGTCAGTCGGCGCAAATCAAATAAAGGACAACTATATGGCGCGAACTGACGTTCGCGGCTACGAGATTAATTAAATTGCTCTAGGCCACGTTGCCGCGTGTCCGCCGGCGGCGCAGGACATCGTCTCCCACCCAGGCGATCGACCGCGGTTGACAGCAAGCCTGGCTGGTGGGAATATTCCCACATGGAAACCACCTTGGCAAAAGCCGACAGCAAGGGCCGCGTCTCCATCCGGGGCGCGCGCAAAGGCGCAAAGTATCTGGTGACGGCGGAAAACGGCGGCTGGTGGGTCAGGCCCGCGCCGAAATTCACCGTGCCGGAAAGAATGGAATCCCCCGCCGGCGCCTGGGAACTGCGCGCGGCCACCTTGGAAAGCTTTTATGATAAATCCAAAACCTGGTGAAGTGTATTGGGTGGATCTGGGTCTGAAGGATTAGTTCAACCTTCGTTGTCTCCGCCTGCTCGCCATGTGTCGGAGTTTCCTTCTGTGGAACTGCCGGAAAGGCTTTTAACAGAAGCCAACCAAGTGAACGAAGAGACGGCTGTTGTACCGGCCAGCCGGGAAAAGGCCTCGTAAATCGTAAACCTGCGCGCGACCTGCTCGCGACCCATCGGAGTCCATCAGAGTCGTCAATCGTAAATCGTACATTCAGACGAGTCTCGTCACCTCAGTTCCTGCCGGAAGAAGTAATTCGGGAAAATCTGTCCGAAGCTGTCCGCCTGATTGCGTTCTTGAAACTCGTCCTGGTAGTGGTAAATTACCACTGTGAAGACAGTCACCGTGGATGATTTCAAACGGATCCGATTGCCGGACGTGAAACCCCGCCAGAAGTATGCCTACGAAAACCTGGGCAATGGGCGGATCAGCCTGACCGAGCTCGAAGAAAAAGACGTTCCCCTGGTGAAAGCCAGGAAGGTCAATGGCCGTTGGATGGGGGCTGAGGTGAAATTGGACCGTCAGGCTATCGTCAGTTCAATCCGCGAGGACCGAGAGAGCCGATGAAAACCTACTGGGACTCGTCAGCCCTGATCGAAGCTCTCCATGATCCGAATCTTCGCAGCCGGCTCCGACCAGCTGACAATGCCACGCGGCCGCACAGCCTGGCGGAAGTGTTCTCAACTCTGACAAAGGGTGTAAATTTCCGGTACGCGCCAGCCGATGCGGCGAAGATGGTTGCGGACCTGACAGCAGACCTGGCTTTCGTGGAGTTGGACTCGGCGGAAACTCTGTCGGCGGTCCGGGCGGCAAGCTCGCAAGGCGTCCGCGGCGCCCGGATCCACGATCTGATGCACGCCACAGCCGCCAGAAAGTGGGGAGCCGATAAATTGTTGACATTGGACGCGGCCGGATTCTCGACGCTCAAATTGCAGGTGAAGGTTTCAGAGCCATGAACCTTCCCGGCGGCCCGCCATTTTCTTTAATGTCGTAGCAGCCCGACGTGAGTCGGCTCATTATTTACCCTTTACGATATACCATCTCTGGTGGGGCGAGGCTACTGACGAGCCGGGGCGAAGGGGATCGGTTTCGGGAAAACTCCTTACCCGCTTTCCTGTTGTTCTTTGTTTCCTCCATTTTCTTCTGGAAAAAATTAAACCGCATATCGTAAATCCCGGCACCCTCGACGTCTTCTTTTGCTTGCAACTTTCAACCTTCAGCCTTCCGTCCTCCGTCCTCCGCCTTCTGCCTTCCGGCTTTTTCACCCATACCCAAACGCCTTCACAAACGGCTCCAGTTTTTCCAGATGCGGCTCCAGATATTTCTGGTAATGCCGCCAGCGGCCCACCGCGCGTTTATACACCGGCTGGGTGACATCGGCATAGGTCGGTGAACGCACCACTTTCTCCCGGGCGTGTTTGTCGAATCCCAGCACCCGGGCATCCCAGGGCACGCCCAGAAAATCCAGGGTCCCCCGCGCCACCGCCGCCAGATCGTTCACCATATCTTCGTAACGAACTTCCAGGCATTGGTTTTGCAGATGCGGCGCGAGAGTCTGATACATCGTCATCAGTTCTGCGTAGTCCTCCGCGCCACCCGCCAAGGTCAAAAACGCAGCGGCCGATTGGTTAAGCGGCAGCGGCTGCATAAAACAGCTCATCACCACATCACGCGGATCACGCAGCGCCACCAGAAACTTGGTTTCCGGAAAAATGCGGATGAACGGGACGATTAAAAAGGTCAAAATCGGGTTCTTATCAATCAACAGCCGGGAACCAATGGGCTGGCCCAGAAACGATTCGACACAGCGGAAATAATTACGCCGCGCTTCCTGCAACCGGCTGACGGGCGCGGATTCGAGCACGGACAGGATGTCCGCTGCCGGTGGGGCCTTCCGGCTGAGCAGGGGATAAGCGTGGTCACGGAAGATGTCGGTTTCCTCGGCAGAAACGATGTCCGGATGCGAATCGAGCACCTGCTCCAGCAACGTCGTCCCGGAACGGGGATGCCCGCACAACAGGACCAGCCCCGATGGCTTTCGGAGCTGAAGTTCACGATCGTTGTCGCGCCAGCGTTGAACTGTGTCGGCCTTGAGTTGATGGCGGAGGTCCCTGAGTTGCTTGCGAACCCGTTGCGCCCCGGCGACATGCGACGCGGCATCCGATGCCAATAACGCCTTGGCGGCCAGAAACGCGGTCATGGCTTCGTCGTAACGGCCCTGCCGGTCCAAAATCCCTCCGAATTCGTACTGTGCCCGCGCCCGCACGTCGCGTTCGGCGCTGATCGGAAACGTTGACAGGATTTTCTCCGCTTCCGCCAATCGGTCCGCCTGCCGTTCCAATCGGGCGTGGACCAGGAGGGCGGTGGGGAAACCCGGTTTCAAACGCAATGCACGCTCAATCAGTTGCGCGGCTTCGTCCAACCGCCGTTGCCGCTCGGAAATTTCTGCGAGCGCAACGAGTGCGTCAGCCGAAACGTCCGGTTGTTCCGCCGCAAGTCGGTAATAATGGGCGGCCATGGGATGGTTTCCAAAATCGCGCGCGCGGAGCGCGGCACCCGCCAGCGCCTCCGTTTTTTTGGGCGCGAGCCGGATCGCCCTTTCAAAGCAACGTTCCGCGGCGACATAATCGTAGTTGTTGCCGTGAGCATGGCCCAGATTCAGCAGCAGGTTGACATTGGCCGGATCGAGCCGGCTGGCGCGTTCCAGAATTTCCACGCATTGCTGAAATTCATGGCGCTTTCGCGCCTCGTCCGCTGTGTTGAGCAGCCGGGCCAGAGTGCCTTGGGAAACCAGCGACTGGCGTTTCAACTTCATGATGACCACAAAATCATAGATGCGCTTGTTTACCGCGCAAGCAGTCTTTGTTCTGGTCCTTCGGCATTTCCCTTCATCTTCCTGTCAAATATTTTTTGAATTATTTTTTGTCGTCTGCTGACATCTGCTTTCGTTATCCTTCGTCTCCCGGCGCCTTCCTTTCGCAACCCCCATTTGGTCCACGTCAGTCCCGCCCAAAACCCGTGTTATATTTCCCCCATGCGCACGCGCTGCACGTCACCTCATCCGGGACGCCCTCCCGGCCGTAAACTTTCCGCTCCGCCTCGATCGGGGAGAGGAACCTCGGGTGAGGTGTCGATGCCTTCTCTGAACCCTCAACTCCCTGTCCGCCATGGCGCTTTGCGCGACGGCAGATCAACTCTCAACTCCAATCTATGAACGATCAAGAAACCATCGCCCGCTTCATCTTCCTGCGCTCGCAGGGCTGGAGCTTTAATCGCATCGCGGTCGAACTGAACGTCTCCAAGCCCACCCTCATCAAGTGGGGCCGCCAGCATCAGTTCGAGATCGCCAACCTCCGCGCCACCGAGACCGAGGCCCTCGCCGAACGCATCTTCCGCCAGCGCCACGAACGCTGGGAGGTCCTCGCCCGCCAGCTCAAACGGCTCGAGGAGGAAATTGAAAAACGCGACCTCGAGGAAATCCCGGCTTCGCGCCTCCACTCCATCGCCGCCGCGCTCCGCGCCGAAATCAACCGCGAGACGGGCCATGTCCATTTCTCGGAAGACGGAAAACACATCCCGCAAGAGGAATTCGTCTTTGGTCGCCATGGATGGGAGGTATGAGCCATGAAAGACCCGCTGGTTAACTCCAGGGAGCGCTGGCGCCCCGCCGACCTCATGGCATTCGATGCAAAAACACGGGCCTGCATCGTAGCCTTGGCGAATCGGGCCTGCCGCGTCGTAGCCTTGGCGAAGAACGGGCCTGCCGCGTGGTAGCCTTGGCGAAGACGGGTAAAATTCGGTCAAATTCGGTAAATTTCCGCCCTCAAACAGGCGACAACGCGGGGTGTCTTGATCTCTTTCAGCTTTTCGTGAACGGCCGGCCCGGCTGCCCGGCTTGTTTTGGCATGGACGCGCGGCCCTGCGCGTCCGGTTTTGGCATGGGTAGGGACACGCTGCCGCGTGTCCGTGAGGCGGACATCTCGGCGAGATGTCCCTGCCATAAACGAATTCAGGTAGGGACGGCTGGCCCAGCCGTCCGTGGACGAAATATTTCCCATCTCACAAACCGAAGGATATGATCCCGCCTTCTTTCTTGACGGAGAAATCCTTCCCTTCCAAACTATGCTGGTGAAAATCACGAAGGTATTCTGGCTCTTCGGTCGTTGTGGCGCGGGCAAAACCACTCTGGCGCGGAAACTGCGAAACGGATTTGCCGACCGCGGCATTCCCGTGTTTTTTCTGGATGGCGATGACATGCGGTCCGGCCTGTGTTCCGATCTCGGTTTTACCACCGAATCCCGGGTGGAAAATCACCGGCGCATTGCCGAGGTGGCCAAGCTGGCCCTGGACCAGGGCATGAATGTGGTCGTCGCCACCATGGCCCCGCAGCACAGCCAGCGCGATGCGGTGTCCAAAGTCCTCGGCAATCGGCTGGTGTGGATTTACATCCACGCGCCGCTGGATGTCTGCGTGGCCCGCGATCCCAAGGGACTTTACCAGCGGGCCAAGGCCGGAAGCGTGACGGATTTGCTGAGTTTTCCCTTCGAAGTGCCCCGGCCGGAAGAACGCGAAAACTACATTGACACCGTGGCGCTCAACGTGGAGGGCTGTTACACTTCCATTCTGGAACTGGCCCAGGCCCAGCTCTGTGATTTTGCGATTTGATGGATTTGTTGTTCACTGCGGACCTGCGCGAATGAACGCGGATCAAAGCAGATTACCGTTTTCAGGCCAGTGCACCTACAGTGTTTCATCACACCTATTGTCACACCAGGTTGTGGCGCATTTTGGTGGGGCGAGGCTACTGACGAGCCGGCCGTCTTTTGTCGGTGGGGCGAGGCTACTGACGAGCCGGGGGGGTATTGACAAAATGAGTTGCGGCTCGCGGGTACGCCTGCCCCACCGGGAAGGCGATGGCTCAGTTTGTCGGTGGGGCGAGGCTACTGACGAGCCGGGGTGTAGGGGAAGCTGGGTGAACAAACGGCTCGCGAGGACGCTCGCCCCACCGGGGGCACCTGTCCAGTTTGTTGGTGGGGCGAGGCTACTGACGAGCCGGCCGTCTTTTGTCGGTGGGGCGAGGCTACTGACGA
>DASZAB010000173.1:0-32297 GCA_035945675.1 Verrucomicrobiia bacterium
GCACCGGCTGCGGCTCCTCCGGTGGCCGCCGTTCCCGTTGCCACCCCGGGGCCGGTTTCGTTACCAGCCGGTACTCTCCCGGCCGCGGCGCCGCCAACGCCCCCATGGCCATCCGGTTCACCGGGGCCGGCGAGACCGGCCAATGAACTGGTGACGACGACAGGGGCCATCTACAGGAATGTGGAGGTGCAGAAAGTATTGGCCGACGCCATTGTCATCAGTTACACCCCGGCGCACGGCGACTGGGCGATGACCCGGGTGTATTTTCGGGATCTGCCCCCGGAAATCCGGCAGCAATACGAGAAACCATAAGCCGGCTATTTACCGCAAAGAATCTGGCGCGGCTGACGCCGCAACCAAAGGACTTCCCTCCTCCGGACGCAGGAGGGAGGAGGGGGATAGTAATGCGAAAGGCGGAGGAAAAAAAGAGGCTAGCTTTGCATCTTGTTCAATGATAACGGCCATTCGTTATCATCCACCCCGCTTTTACGCTTGCATTTTTCCCGTTTACTGTCAGGATAGATAATTAGATTCACGAAAGGGAGCCTTATGAAACCTAATTCAGCGTTGTATTCCAAGCGCGTGCTTGCGTGCATCAGCGCCTTTCTAGGCCTGACGATTTTCACGCTGTACGGCGCGACGATAACCTGGACCAACACCAGCGGTGGAGTCTGGAGCAGCCCGGTGAACTGGAGTCCGAACATCGTTCCCCGCTCCTCGGATACCGTGCAGATCACCACGGCCGGCACCTATACCGTCACGGTGGATACCAATGTGGGGATCCTGGGCCTGACCCTGGGCGGCGCCAGCGGCGTGCAAACGCTCACCAACAACACGCAAATCATTGGCATCACCAACAGCTGGCTCGTGGGGACCAATGGCATTTTAAATCTTGGCGGTGGATCCCTGAGCGGGGGGCCGTTGACACTTCAAGGCACCTTCAATTGGTTCGGCGCCACCGTGTTGTCGCCGGTAACCGTTTCCGCCAATGGCGTGCTCAATTTTGCCGGCTCCGCGAGTTACCTTGAAGGCCCGCTGACCAACTCGGGAACCATTAATTGGAACGGCGGTTCTCTCTCCCTTTACAACAACCACAGCACCTACAACGGCATCATCAACAACCAGCCTTCGGGCCTCTTTAACATCCAGAGCGACCAAAATTGTTCGGCGGCCGGTCTTGGCTTTGAAGCGTTTCTCAATGCCGGGCTGGTGCGCAAGATTGCCGGCGCGGGCGTAACGACTTTCAGCGTGGCTTTCACTAATTCCGGGACCGTGGACGCCGAAAGCGGCGCAATTCATTTCGGCAGCGGCGGCAACCTCGGCGGCGCCTACCATACCGCCTCCGGCGCGGTCATTGAGTTCGACTCGGGCAACTTCACGCAGAACGGCACCGTCACCGTCACCGGCTCAGGCCTTTGCCGGCTGAATGGCGCGACGGCGACACTCCAATCACGGATTACCCAGTTCGTCCTGGCCGCCGGCACGGTGTTTCTGGCGTCCAACTTTGAAACGAACGGGACCATTCAGAGCCTGCAACTGGACGGCGCGTTTCTGTCGGGCACAAACGTTGTGACCGGCACGCTCGGCATTGACGGTGGGGGGCTGGCTCAGGTGTCCGCGCTCACCGTCGCTTCCGGCGGCGTGCTCAACTTCAACGGTGCGCCGGTGTATCTCTACGCTCCGCTGACCAACTCGGGAACCATCAATTGGAGCGGCAGTTCGCTCTCGGTTTACAATAACAACACCACCTACACCGGCATCATCAACAACCGGCCGTCTGGCCTCTTCAGCATCCAGAGCGACCAGAATTGTTCCTCCGCCGGCCTTGGCTTTGAATCGTTTATCAACGCCGGCACCGTCCGCAAAACTGCTGGCCTGGGCACGACTACGTTCGGCATCGTCTTCACCAATTCCGGGACCGTGGACGCCGAAAGCGGCGCGATTCACTTCACCGGCGGCGGGAACCTCGGCGGCGCCTATAACACCGCCTCGGGCGCCATCATCGAGTTCGACACGGGCAGCTTTGTTCACACGGGTCCGGTCGCTGTTAGCGGTTCGGGCCTTTGCCGGCAGAACGGAGCCACCGTTACCCTGAACGACCGGATCGCCAACTTTCTGTTGGCATCGGGCAACGTGGTGCTCACGCCCACGTTCGAGACCAACGGGACCATCCAGAACCTGCAACTGGACGGCGCGTTTCTGGCGGGCACGAACGTCGTGACGGGCACGCTCGGGATTGATGGCGGGGGGCTGGCTCAGGTTTCCGCGCTCACCGTCGCTTCCGGCGGCGTGCTCAATTTCAATGGCGCCTCGGTGTACCTCTACGCTCCACTGACCAATTCCGGAACCATCAATTGGACCGGCAGTTCGCTCAATATTTACAATAACAACACCACCTACACCGGCATTATCAACAACCGTCCGTCCGGCCTCTTCAGCATCCAGAGCGATCAGAATTGTTCCTCCGCCGGCCTTGGCAATGAATCGTTTGTCAACGCCGGCACGGTCCGCAAAACTGCGGGTCTGGGCACGACTACCTTCGGCATCGTCTTCACCAATTCCGGGACCGTGGACGCCGAAAGCGGTGCGATTCACTTCACCGGCAGCGGGAACCTCGGCGGCACCTATAACACCGCCTCGGGTGCCATCATCGAATTCGACACGGGCAGCTTCACCGAGACCGGCACGGTTAATATCAGCGGTTCGGGTCTTTGCCGGCAGAATGGAGCCACCGTTATCCTGAACGACCGGATCGCCAACTTTCTGTTGTCATCGGGCAACGTGGTGCTCACGCCCACGTTCGAGACCAACGGAACGATCCAGAGCCTGCAACTGGACGGCGCGACGTTGACCGGGACCAACGTTGTGACCGGCACGCTCGGGATTGATGGTGGCGGCCTGGGCTCCGCCTCGCCGCTCACTGTTTCTGCCAGCGGCGTGCTCAACTTCAACGGTGGGTCGGCCTATATCTATGCTCCGCTGACCAACTCGGGAACGATCAACTGGAGCGGAGGAACGCTGTCGGTGTACAATAACGCCAACGCCTACACTGGAATCATCAATAACCAGCCGTCCGGCTTGTTTAACATTGAATGTGATCAAAATCTCTCCACCGCCGCTCTTGGTTTCGAAGCGTTTGTCAATACCGGCACGGTCCGCAAAACCGCCGGGCTCGGCACCACCACCTGCAATGTTCCATTCACCAATGACGGAACGCTCGACGCGCAGAGCGGCATCATCCAATTTACCGGCCCCTACGCGCAGACTGGCGGCGCCATGAACTTTGGCATCACCAGCCTGGCTTACTATGGCAAGATCGCCTTTTCTGCCAATGCCCCGTTGACCGGCACGTTGAGTGTTAATTTCAACGGCGGTTACTTTCCCAGCGTGGGAGATTCCTTCCCGCTCGTCAGTTACAGCACTCGCGGAGGAATCTTCACCAATCTGGCGCTCCCGGCTGCGGCCACCTGGCAGACGAACTATAGCGCCAGCACCTTTACTTTGAGCGTCCTGAGTGTGAACACCGGCGCCGGCAGCGTGACGCTGAGCCCGATCGCCAACCAGACCATCAACGCCGGAGTGACGTTGCTCGTTACCAATGCCGCCACGGACTCCAATCCGGGCAACCAGATCGCCTACAGCCTGTCAGTGTTCCCAACGGGCGCAACCATTGGTTCCACGAGCGGCATTCTGCAATGGCGTGCACCGGTCGCCCGGGCGGGAACCGTCAATGCCTTTACCGTCGTCGCGACGGACAATGGGGTGCCGCCCGCCAGCGACAGCAAGAGTTTCAGCGTTACGGTGAACCCGCTGGCGCCCGTGATCCTCACGCCGGTGTCGTACGTCTCCAACCGTTTCACACTGCAAATCAGTGGCACCGTTGGGCCGGATTATGCCCTCTCGGCCTCAACCAATTTGACCAGTTGGACCAGCCTCTTTACAAATACGCCGGCGGCCATGCCCTTCATCGTCACCGTTACTAATGCCGGTGCCTTTCCTCACCGTTACTATCGCGCCGTTCTGGGACCTTAAGCCATCTCCCACCAACTCATTTAACCGTATTCAACGCAAAAATTATTGGCTATCCTCGGCAGGAAATGCGGCGGTCAGTTTTCCATTCGGTGAGGCTTATCGCTCCTCGCCTGCGACGGGTTTGCTGCCTGGGCGTATTGGCGGCGGTGATTCAGGGAAATGCTTCCGATCTTTCCGGCGTAGGATTTGCACCGCCCGGCAGTTGGGCGAAGCCCCAATTTTTCAATGGGCACTCCTCGGCCAGCCTCCTGGTCCTGGATTCCAGCGCCGATGAGCATTGGCTGCTGTTGGAACGGCAAATCAACGCCCTGCAAAATGAGACTTTCGTTCACTCCGTCCGGCAGGTGCTCACGGTGGCCGGCGTTGAAAAAGACGCAACCCTGACGATCGATTTCAACCCGGGTTACCAATCCGTGATAGTGCATTGGGCGCGCGTCTGGCGCGGCGCACAACCCCTGGATCGCCTCGCGACCAACAATGTCAGGGTCGTGCAACCGGAACGGGAGCTGGAGGAGTCCGTCTTGAACGGCGAGAAATCCGTCGTTCTGGTGTTGGACGACGTTCGCGTCGGGGACATTATTGACTTCGCCTATTCGCTCAAGGGCACGAATTCAGTTTTCGACGGGCATTTTTCCTGCGTCATTCCGGTACAACTGGAGCAACCCGTTGATCGCCTGCTGACGCGGTTGGTGTGGCCGGGCCAGAAGCCGCTCTACGCCAAAACACATGGGTGCTCAATTGAACCGGTGGCGATCACGGGGAAAAAAACTATTGAATACGTCTGGGATATAAGGCAAGTGCCCGGCGTTGCCCTGGAAGACTCGCTGCCCGCGTGGTGCGACCCCGAACCATGGGTGCAACTGACCGATTTCAAAACCTGGGCGGAAGTGAATCAATGGGCGTCGGCGCTGTTCCAGGTCACTTCACCCTGCTCGCCCAGCCTGTCGGGGCAGATTGGAGAATGGAAGCAAATTCCCGACCCGGAGCAGCAGATTTTGGCCGCCTTGCAGTTTGTCCAGGACGAGGTGCGTTATTTCGGAATTGAAATCGGGAACAGCACGGAAGAACCCGCCGACCCATCGGTGGTGTTCTCGCGACGCTTTGGCGATTGCAAGGACAAGTCGCTGTTGTTTGTTACAATCCTGCGCGCGTTGGGAATTGAAGCCTATCCGGTGCTGGTGAACGCCTCCTCGGGGCGCGGGATCTGGAACTGGCGTCCGTCGGCCGGCGCCTTTGACCATTGCATCGCCGTGGTCCGTTGCAGCGGCCGGACGTACTGGCTCGATCCGACGATGAATTATCAGCGCGGACCGCTCGCGGCGCATTATCTGCCGAACTACGGCTGCGGCCTGGTCATTTCTCCCCTGACCACGGGATTGATCCTGATCCCGCAGGCGACCGGTTTGCCGCAGACGACCACGACCGAGCATTTCCGGATCCGGGGAGTGACGGAGCCGGCCGACCTGAAGGTCGTCACCGTTGCGGAAGGCCGCGACGCCGATCATTTGCGGGAACTTTTTGCCACCACGAAACGCAGCGACGTCGAAAAGAACTACACGCACTTTTATTCCAGTCTATACCCGGGAATTAAAATGTCATCGCCGATTGCCATCGAGGACGACCAGGAGCGGGATAAATTTCAAACCACCGAATCCTATTCGATTAACAAAGTGTGGACCCGGTCGGACAAGGACGGGACGTCTCGCTGCGAATTTTACCCTTCGACCATCGCCGGTTTGCTGAAGAAGCCCGTGGACACAGATCGGAAGCTACCCCTGGGAATCAGTTATCCGCAGCACCAAATCCTGCGTACGGAAGTGACCCTGCCACAAGCATGGCCGGCGGGTGCGGAACAAAAAACCTTTTCGGATTCCGCCTTTACCTTCCGCAAAGTTTATCGGTGCACGGGCGGGCAGATGGTGATGGAGTACGACTATCAGTCCCTGGCCGATTCGGTCCCGCCTGAGCAGGTCCGCCAGCACATTGAGCGACTCGATCAGAGTCTGCAATCATTGGGCTATGTATTGACCTGGCAGTAAGGCCAGGTGAGCGGGCGCGAGCGGGTCCATGGTGACAGGGCAATTTAATTGATCACGCAGCCGCGAACGTTAGTTTGCGCCACCTGGCAGCATCTGATTTCCCGGACATCCGGCCCTTCGTTTAGCCGCAAAGAACCATTGAATTTACGATTTACGATTTATAATTTGAACGACAAAATTTTTGCGCGTTTTGCGCTTTTTTGCGGCCCTCACATCTGCGTCCATCCTCGTCATCTGCGGTGGGTGCATCTTGACGCTGTCCTTGCTTGGAGTTCCGCCTTCAGGCGGTTCGGGCGAAATTCCACGCCTTGCCGCGTAAACGCGGAACTCCAAACCCTTTCAATCGCTTCGTTTAGGACAGTGTCAAGCTGCACCCTCTGCGGTTGGACGATCAGGAAATCACTGGCCAAACCCGTTCAGCTGTTCCAAATTAAACGGTTGAAAAATTATGCCGCACGTTCTGGAGACCATCACCAGTCCGAAGCCGACCACCGGGAAAAAGACCCGCAGCCAGGATGACCTGGCACCCACGTTTTTTGTCATTTGCTGGAATGATCCGGTCAATCTGATGGTGTACGTGACGCATGTTTTTATGAAGGTGTTTGGCTGGAACCGGCAGAAGGCGGAGAAACACATGCTGGAGGTGCACGAAAAAGGCAAGAGCGTGCTGGTCCACGAAAGCGCGGAGCGGGCCGAGTTTTATGTCCACCAACTGCAAGGCTACAAGTTGCAGGCCACCATGGAGCTGGCGGAATGAAATTGCTCAAACAGAGCGAGGCAGGGTGGAAATATGAGTTGAACCAGAAGGAAGGCATCCTGCTGCGCACACTCGTCAAAGAATTCCCGCTGACTGCGGCCACGTCCGTCAAGATTGTCCGGACGGGCGCCGATGCCAGGTCGGTGGAACGGGAACGGTTGCTGAACGAATCGCTGGCCCAACACCGGCTGGAAGTAAAAAAACAGGCGGGGAAGTTGCTCGCGGCCAATCTCAAGGCCGGGAAGGATGGCTGGCGGCTGTCTGTGAGCGCGAATGAGCGGGAAGTTCTGCTGCAACTGCTCAACGATATCCGCGTGGAAAGCTGGCACGCTCTTGGCGAGCCGGAAACGCTCGATACGCTCCCGGCGCCACCCTCCGAAGCGGACCTGCGCCATTACAATCTCATGCAACTGGCCGGCTATTTTGAATGGAAAATGCTGGAGGCAAGTCAGTAGTCAGTAGTCAGAAGGCCAAAGGCGGAAGGAAGGTTGGGACAGATCGCCAACTCGTCCGGATATCGCGGCGCGAGCTCCCTGTCAAACTATGCCCCTGCCGCCATTTTCCCTCTTTTGGATGTTCGCTCGGTTATTCAAATTGGATTGTACAAATCCGTTTCGACTGGGCGCACATTTTCTGCATAACCGCCCAACTTGGTTGTGAACGGCACCGCTTGATGGCCAAAGTTTTCCCGCTGTTTTGGCCATTTTGGATTGAACTTGAGCCTGAATGTGATATTTTCTTTTACGAATGGCCGGACATGGCAATGTTGCAATCACACCCTTCTGCCCATGATCAACGTTGTCAGTATTTTATGAATTATCCATGTCGTTCGCGATTTCATCATTATGTCGCAATGGTTGCCGTTTTAAATCTCGCCCGCGGCAGTTTCGACCTGCCTGTCCAGATGCCGAATATTTCCACAGATTCCTTGTCCACCGTTTCGAGCGACCGGCAACCGTGGCCGACCACGAAGTCCCTTGGCGTGAATGCTTCAGTCGGTTTGTAAAGCGATGCGCGACCGCCGATAACGATTTCAAGCCGATGCCACTTTCGACACCACTTCTATTGCATAAATTTATTGAGAATATGAACACCACCTCGAGAATCTTAATCTTATCGGCCTTATGCCTCGGCCTAAGCGGTTCAGCGACTTGGGCTCAAGTCATCAACTTCGACGTGCCGGGCGGTGCGGGTGCTGCCAATTACGCCGGACAAGGCGCCTGTCCTGATCCGGGCAAAAATTATTGGAACCCGGTTGTCGGTAACGGCACTACCGGCGCTACCAATCTATTGTCTGATGGGGTCACCGCCAGTCTCATAACGCTCACATCCCAGATGGGTGGCACCTATGGCACGCAAGGCACTCAAGGAACTCCGGCGGCGTTGCAGCAGCCCTATCAGTACAACAATGCCGCTCTTCGGACAGATACGCTCAATAATGTTCCTGCTGGCACTTATAACCTGTTTCTATACGGCATAAATAACGACGGTACTCGGGGAACAACCTTTACAGTCTATACTCCGGTGATGGGTCCCGTTACTCTGACCACCAGTAACACACCGGCGAGTTTAACTTCCTTTATACAAGGCGCTGACTATGTCGTTTTCAGTAACATAGTCGTGGGAACCCTGGGAACCATTACCTTCACCTGGACGTCTAACGCCAATGTCAGTCACGTGGGAAACATCGAAGGCGACTTCAATGGCCTTCAACTCGCGTTCGTTTCGACGAACACGGCAGTTCCCAATCCCGCCGGCCCATCCTTCGGCCCGAATGTTTTCCTGTTCACTCCTTCCACGCCGACAGCGACCATTCAGAACACGCTCAACACTCTTTTTGCACAGCAGAATAGCGGCAATACGAGCCAGTTTGATGCCAACCGGTACGCCGTTCTTTTCGAACCTGGAACTTACAACGTCTCCATCAACCTGGGCTACTACATGCAGGTGCTGGGTTTGGGACCATCGCCGGATAATGTCAAAATAAATGGCTCGCTGGATTGTCATGCATTTTTGCCGAATGGCAACGCCACCTGCAACTTCTGGCTGTCCGCTGAGAATCTGGCTGTATCTTCAACCAACGGCTACACGATGTGGGCTGTCTCACAGGGCACCTCCTTTCGCCGGATGCACGTCCAAAACAACCTGTACTTGTGCGAATGGAGCGGCAGCCAAAACTGGGCAAGTGGCGGCTTCCTGGCCGATTCCAGGATTGACGGCAGTGTCAATCCCATTGGACAGCAACAATGGCTCTCCAGAAACAACAGCTATGCGGGGTGGTCGGGCGGGAATTGGAATTTTGTATTTCTGGGCGATTCAAGCCCGCCTCCGCAAACCTGGCCGGGTCCTTATCCCTCTTATACAGTCATCACCAATGTACCGTTGATCCGGCAAAAGCCCTATCTGTGGGTGGACAGTAACACCAATTTCTTTGTCCTGGTGCCCAATTTGACAACCAACAGCGCGGGAACATCCTGGGCCGGCGGCCCGACTCCCGGAGTGTCAGTCCCCATCAGCCAGTTCTACATTGCCCAACCCGGAACCGATAATGCCGGAAGTATCAATGCCGCCCTGAATTCCGGCCTGAATTTGATTTTGACTCCCGGAATTTATCATCTGACGAACAGCATCCTGGTGACGAATCCCGATACGATCGTCTTCGGGCTCGGGTTCCCTACGTTGGTGCCAACCAATGGAAACCCCGCCATGGTGATTTCGGATGTTAATGGGGTGAAGGTGTCGGATATTATCTTCGATGCTGGAACCACCGCATCGCCATCGTTGTTGGAAGTGGGGACGGCGACCAATTCCGTGGATCATTCGGCGGACCCGATTTGCCTGTATGACGTTTACAGCCGGGTCGGTGGCCAATTCGCTGGCACCACCACCACCTGCTTGACGATCAATGCCAACAATGTCATCGGTGACAATCTCTGGCTGTGGCGGGCGGATCACGGCACGGGAGTAGGCTGGACTCAGAATGCGTCCAACAACGGCCTGGTGGTGAATGGCAATAATGTAACCATCTATGGGCTGTTCAACGAGCATCACGAGCAGTATCAGACGTTGTGGAATGGCAATTGGGGACGGGTTTATTTTTACCAGTCCGAATTGCCTTATGACGCGCCGAATCAGAGCGCCTGGACGCATAATGGTGTGAACGGGTATGCGTCCTACAAAGTCGCGAGCGGTGTCACGAGCCATCAGGCCTACGGGCTTGGCGTCTATGGGGTGTTTAATACCGCAAACGTAAAATGCTTTAATACCATCGAGACTCCAACCAGTTCTCAACAGGTCAATGTGCATGATATGATCAATGTGCTTATCACCGCGCAAACCGGCAGTGAAATGACTCATATCATCAACGGCACCGGCCCAACGCTCAGCTCTGCGGTCACGACGGCCACGGCCAACAACCTGTGGCTGAATCCGACCTTTGCCCTCAGTGCCGGTCTGGATGGTACCGGGACGAACTTCGCCATCACCCTGCCAACCGAATCCCGGCATGCATATCAACTGCAGGTTAAGAATGCCGCGACCGATCCAAATTGGCTGAATCTGGGCAGTCGCTTTGGAGGCAACGACACGCTGGAGACCGTCACCGATCCCACTTCAGCCGCCAGTCGGATTTACCGCATTGTGGCTTATTGATGGTTGCCTTCAATTCCGGAAATGGACCGGGCTCAGGCCGGGTGAAAGCACCACATTCCGCTACGACAACGTAAACAGCCTGAACGTGGTGAATCGGATTGCCTCAGGGGAAGCCCGGAAGCGTTCGGCTGCCTCCTCCTCGCCAACCTCCTCCTCGCCGCCGATCAGGGGACGACGAAAATGCGATAGTATTGGCTCGTATTCGTGTCGTTCGAATCGGTGGCGTTGGCGGTCGGACCGTTCGCCACCACGTTGGAAGGGAATGCCGTCCAGAGGGCGTTGGTGAGATTGGTGTTGAATTGAGGCTGGTACGTCAGGCCGGAGATGGCGCTCCAGGTGAGGGTGACGATTCCATTGGTCACGCCGATGGTCAAAACGGGCCGGGGCATGACAACCACGGCAAAACTCTGCGTCGCGCTCAACGGCGGCAGACCGTCGTCGGTGACGCGCACGGTCACGTCGTTGGTGCCCATTTGGGAATCGGCGGGAGTCCAGGCAAAGACGCCATTCGTTGTGCCGATGCTCGCGCCAGCCGGCGCTCCGGGGTCGAGACTGAACGTTAGCGTTTCCCCGAGGTCGGGGTCGCTCGCGGAGTTCGTAATGGTCAGGGTCATGCGCGTATGAATGATTCGATCGGCTATGGGCGCCAGCGTCGGGGGCGTGTTTGTGGCGATGACCGTCACGGCAAAAGTTTGCGTCGCGCTCAAAGGTGGCGAACCGTTGTCGGTTACAACCACATTGAACGAGTTTGTGCCGGCCTGGGACTGCATCGGCGTCCAGGTGAAGATGCCGTTGGTGGCATTGACGGTGGCGTTGGTTGCCGCACCGGTTCCCAGGCTGAACGTCAGTTTATCGCCGTCGGGATCGGTGGCCACGTTGGTTACGGTCAGGGTTGTTCCCGCGGTGACAGACTGATTGGGAATCGGCGCCAGCGTCGGCGGCTGGTTGGTCGGGGAAATGACGCCGGCAATTGTCAAAATGCCCGAGCTGCTGGTTGCGGATTGGCCGTCCGGATTGGTGATCGTGATGGTCCGGGCGCCGGCGGCGGCGTTGCCGGCAATGGTCAGGAGGGCGGTGATATTGGTCGGGTTGTTGTAAAACAGGCTGTCCACAGTGACCCCGCCGCCATTCACAGTGGCGGAGATATGATTCGAGAAATTAGTTCCCGGATCGAAGAAACCGGCGCCGCCGGCGGCTGAACCGGTGATGACCACGCTGACATTGGCCACCCCTTGGGTCACGGTCGAGGGCGAGGAGCCCACCGGTGTTGCGGGCGGCGGTGCCAGCAATTTGATAACCTGCACCCCCCAGGAATTGTTCGCGTTGCAGTACTCCTGCACGGTCCAGAACGTCATGTCATCATCTGGGTCCACGCTGGTGACCGAGAAATCACCCCAGCGGTACCTGTTGTTCTGGGAGCCGATGTTGTAGGTGCTGCTGCTGGTCACGGCGGTGGTCGGGGATTGGAGGGTGCCGGCGGGGTCGGTGGCGAACCGGCCCGCGGTCGCGATTTCGGCGTATTCGTTGTTTCCGGCAACACTGCAGCCCAGCGCCATGTGGCCCTGGCCCGACATCGCGCAACTGGGAATCCAGAAACTGCGCGGGTTGCTCGCCGCCGGGTCAAACAACGTCCCGGATTGAACCAGCGTGGGCGTGCCCGTCATGTTCGTGAGTTCATACCAGCGTGAGCCGTCGCGTCCGCCGGAGCTGCTGGCGTTGCCAGTGGCGTCCACCTCCATGTTATGCGCCGTCCACAGGTTCCCTTTGTGCATTCGCGTGGCGAAAAGCCGGTCGTCCAAATCATCCAACCCCTGGCTGCTGCCCAGCGCCGGCACACCGCCCAACGGGTTGCCGGTGGCAGGGACCGTGACGAGGATGTTGGCGGAAATGGACGGCGTGCCGCCGGGATTGGAAATCCGCCGCACCACCAGTGTGCCGAATGTGGCGGAATCCACGCCGATGAAATATCCCTGCGTGGCCGCCGGGTCATCGTTGTTGACACCTTGCGGTGTGAAAGGGCCGTGGGTTTGCGGAGGATGACCGGTGGAGGTGATCAAATTTGCGAACGTCGTCACGGTCAGCGTGCCGTTCAGTAGATTGGATTTGTTGACGACAAAGCCAGTGGTGTTCTGAAACGTGTTGCCTTTGAAAACATTCACGCCGATGTAGAGCGCCTTGGCATCCACTCCCAGCGTGTCGTAATCGCCGAAGTTGCTCGGGTCGGCTTGAAAGGAAAAGAAGGTGAAGCTGGAAGCGCTGGTGATGGTCGGGCCGGAACTGACGGCGATCAGGACGAAATTGGGAGTGTTGACGGTGATCATCGTGATGAACCAGTGACCGGACAGACGGTCGAAACGCACCCGCGGATCGCTCGTGCTGCTGCCGCCGAGCACGGAGCTTAAAAAATTATCCGTGGTGGTGTCCAGGGCGCCGTCCGCCACGCCGTTCTTGTTGAAGGTGCGAATGCGTCCGTTGACACAAACCACGATTTGATTGGAGCCGACGTCCGCCATGCTGTCGGGCGGGACATAACCGATCGTATCCGAAAGTTGGGCTCCGAGGAAACTGGTGCCGACCGTCTGCGGCCCGAACGGTCCGGCTTGCGCTGTCGCGGGGATGGAAGCGGCTGTTCTTTCAGACCGGGGCCAGTGCGAGGTCAGCGACGAGCCAGGATTTTCGGGAAGATTGTTTCCGGTGCGGACAAATCTGGGTTTGATTACCCGGACCCGTCCGGTCGGTTGCGAGGCGAGCGCGGCTTCGCGGGCCATGATTTGCGCCGTGGTTTCGCGCACACCGGCTTTTCCGGTCCAAGGAGTCCCCACCGTTTCATCCGAAGCTGACTGCGCTCCGGCCCATCGAACATTCAAGGCCAGTACAATCAGCACGAGAGAAATTCTGCGTGATGCGGAAATGCGTGGTACCAGGTGCCCGGTGGACGCGCGTTGAAGGTACTGCTGGTTCTCCATGGTGTTCTGACGTCGCGCAGGCGGTCGGCGGTTAATCTGAGTGTCTGAATGTTTGCTGCCGAAGCTAATTATATTCATCACTTATACGAAAGCAAGCCGAATATGATTTGGGCGCTGCTGCCGGTCAGAGCTGCCATTTACCGGGAAAAAACTGGAAACCGTTGACTGGCAAAGCGCTGGCAGGAATTTCGTTTCCTTCGCTTTCTGCTGCAGAAATTTGACAGAAGGCAATCAGAAGACCGAAGGACTGAGTTTTTCCGTCCCGGTATCCTCTGCAATCCGGTTTCCCGACAGTGTCGCGTACTGCGAAGATTTTCCAGGCGCGCGGGCAGCCCGGTCCGCGAGCCGCCTGCATTGGGGAAGAAGCGCGCGGACACAGCTGTTGCTTTGTAGAAAACATCGAATCCGGAGACGACACCTCCGTTTGATCTCCCTCTCCGCCAACGAAGTTGGGGGAGAGGGTCGGGGAGAGGTGGTTTTTTTGTTGAACGGCCCCTCCCCCTGTCCCTCTCCCCGCGCTTCGCTGCAGGGCGAGGGGAATGAACTATCGAAGCCGGACAATCATTTCTACAAAGCATCACAGCTGTCCGCGCTCCGTTGGTTGCGGCTCGGCCGCCCCGCTTGCTTTGCGGTCAAAACAACAGTGATGAAATTGCTTGCCGGTCCTTTTCCACCGTGCGTAGTATATTGGGCCGGTTCCGTGGTGAGATCAGGCAATTGGCTGGGTAGCTCAGTCGGTAGAGCAGAGGACTGAAAATCCTTGTGTCGGCGGTTCAATTCCGCCCCCAGCCACCATTTCTAAAAGGCGGCGAGGCAACGGCTTGGAAGTTTTGACGGGCCGGAGCTCCAGCAAAAGCTCCAGCAAGAAGGACCATTTGCCAGAATTTGGCACCTGTGTGCCAGTATGGGCCATAATGGGCTGACGTGACTTCTTCGATGCCAGGTATCCTTAAAAATTAGGATGCCTATGAAATACAAATATCGCCTGTTCCAGAGACGCACTGGAATCTTTTTCATCCAGGACAACGAAACCGGCCGGCAGGAAAGTCTTAAGACCCGTGACAAGCGGCAAGCTCAGAGGCTTTTCCACGCTCGCAATGAGGCGCATCAGCAGCCGGCCATCAACCTCCAAATTGCCAAGGCCTATCTGGCGGCGGCCGATTCGAGTTTCGTCCAGCGCACTTGGCGCGACGTCATGGCCGAGTTCGTCAAAACGAAAACCGGCAGCAACCGAACCCGTTCCGAGCGCGCTGTGACGGACGAATCGTTTGATTTGATCCGGGACCAGCATTTGATCGAAACGCGGCCGGAACATTTCTTGAAAGTCCTGCAAAAAGGCAAAGTCTCCACCAACAATTATCTGCGGCGGTTTCATAATTTTGCCTTGGATATGGGCTGGCTTCCCTGGCCGGTGTTGCCAAAAAAGCGCTGGCCAGCCATTCACTACAAAGAGAAGCGGGCAATCACATGGGACGAGCACCAATTGGTCCTGAGCGGGGAAAACAACGCTGAATTGCGAGCCTTTCTCCAATGCCGCAGGATTATTGCAATGCCCATCTGGGTCGTAAACGAGGCAAATGAGTGTCCGACAATCTGGATGGAATAGCCGAACTGTCCGTGGCATATACTAAAAGCCACTCGTCCTTCTTTGCGGGCTCGGTCCAAACGAGTTGGCCGGACGTTATGTTCAACCAAACTGCCTGTTTTGGAAGGTTCTTCGGCAACACGGGACTTGGAGTTATTGAGATCACACATCAGTCATGGCGAGTTTAATCAGTGCTTTCGGCAGCAAAATATTCAGCCGTTTTCAGAAGAAAGTCCGGCTTCAACGAGGAAGCTAAACTCAATCTGCGGATGCCTTCCAGTTTTTCTGTCAGCTTTCCGAAACTGAGAAAGCCGCAAATCGCTGCCAGAGGTTTTTCTTTCAAAGAAAAGGTTGGGCGCAAGATTTCTTGCTTAACTTTCTCGCGTCGCTCGTCGGGCGCGACGAGGAAGAGATTGATTTCGAGATTTGGCTGAAGTGCCAGCAAATCGCTCATTCGAAGGAGTCCGGAATAAACGCTTGTTGTGCATTCAACCTCGAAGGCCGCAACAATGGAATTCCCCTTGAGCCAGAGAACGTCGATCAGTTCAATTGTGCGGTTTGTGTCCTTGAGGCGCACAATCGTCCGGAGCCGTGCCAGCAATTCACCCGGGTCAAACGGTTTGACCATGTAATCATCCGCACCGGATTCCAGGCCCTCGACCTTGTGGGTGACGTCCGTAGCACCGCCGGAAATGAGAACCACGAAGATGTTCCGCAGACCGGGGTCAGCCTTGATTTGTTTGCAGACCTCCATTCCGTTGAGGTCTGGCAGCAGGACATCCAGCAGCGCCAGATCGGGGTGCTTTTCGCGTGCCAATTGAAGACCGGCCCGGCCCTTTGAGGCCTGCAACACATCGTAGCCGGCGTCGTCAAGGATCTGGGCAAACACACTCCGGATTTCGGGGTCGTCATCCACCACGAGAATCCGGGTCTTGCTCATAACTGAATTCTGTTTCGTTCAAACCCAAAGCGGGTTGTAATTGAGAAGCTAATGCTCGGATAAGCCCAAGGGCAACAATAAACCGCCAGATCCATTGGGCGGGTCACCTGGTCTGGCCTTCCAACCGCCTTGACGCTGGCGGTCTGGGAGGCATCCTCGCGGCTGGCTCCCCGCCGGGTTGGTGGAAGTCCAGTGTCTCGGCTGCTTCCGACCCGACCGTTGCCAGCCACGCCGGTACCAATCGACTACTGCGGACGACACCGCAGGTTTACTTACGACGGATTCAAAACAAACAATTGCTCAATCAGCCTGTAATTTTAATTCCGCCTCGGGCAGGCCTGCCGCAGTGACTTTCACGATGATGGGACCGTTTCGTCGCTCGCTTTGCACAATGGCCAGCGCACGGCCATGGTGCAACTTGCGCTGAGGTGCGGTCAACGGCGTCATGTCCCCCTGGTTTCCGTTGTCCAAAGCCAACAACCGTCCCGCGCCGACCACCTCGACCGCACAAACCGTGTCTTCGTTGGGAACGAGAACGCCTTTCGCGTCCACCAGCCGGATTTCGATCTGGGCAACCTGCTCGCCGTCGGCCGCCAACCGCACGTGATCAGGAATCAAATCCAGTCGCGCCGGCTTGCCCGCCGTGACCAGGCGGTAAACAACCTCTTTTCCCGAGCCGGAGCCGACGGCTTTCAACTCGCCGGGTTCGAAATGCACCCGCCAGCGGCGGATGCGGTCCGGCGCATCGGCCAGTGTTTTCTGTCCCAGTGACTTGCCATTCAAAAACAGTTCGACGGTTTTGTCGTTGGAGTACACCTCCACCGGGAGTTCCGGGCGCGGGTCGTCCGCCCAATTCCAATCGCTCTGCATCGGTTGCCAGCCAAAATCGCCCTGCCAGCTTTTGGCGCCGTGATCGGCCGCGCGCGAACGGACGCCGATGTAAACCATCGGCGTTTCCGACCAGAGCGACTGGCGGAAGTACGCGCGCGGTTTCTCAAATCCGCAGGTGTCGAACAGTCCGTCGTCCCAGCCGCGCGCCGGCCATTTTTTTGCCTCACCCAGATAATCAAATCCCACCCACAGAAATTGCCCGGCCACGCGCGGATTCGTCGCGCACAGACCGGCGTAATCCATTCCGTAGCCCGTTTCGCTGAAGAAAGACCGGCGGTCCGGATAACGTGCCAGGTCCTCGAGGGACAGGTTGAATTGATAATTGACACCGACGGCGTCGAGCAGGCCGGCCAAACCGGTGGCGTCGGAGGCGGGCAGATTGGCCAGCGCAGCGGTGACGGGTCGCGTTTCGTCGTCTTCGCGCACATCGGCAATCAAACGTCGCGCGATGGGAACGAGGGTGGTTGCGGAAGGTTTGCTGGCATCATAATTCCGGTCCGTTGAATAGCTGAAGGGATCGCCCGGATAATCAATTTCGTTGCCGATACTCCACAAGATGACCGAGGGATGGTTGCGGTCGCGCCGGACCAAGTCGCGCAGGTCGCGGTCGGCCCACTCTTCGAAAAATGCCGGATAACCCGGATGATGCGACGGCGCGCCAATGTTCCAACCGTGAATCCATTTGCTCTTCTCGCCCGTCCATTCATCGAAGGCTTCATCCATGACCAGCAGGCCGAGCCGGTCACAAAGGCTGTAAAATTCCGGCGCCTTGGGATTGTGCGAGCAACGAATGGCATTGCAGCCGATGCCCTTGAGCAGGCGCAGACGGCGTTCGAGGACCCGGTCCGGCACGGCCGTTCCCAGCGCGCCGGCGTCGTCGTGCAGGCAGACGCCCTTGATTTTGAAGGGTTGGCCGTTCAGGAGAAAACCGTGCCGGGCGTCAAAGCGGACCGAGCGGATGCCGAATGTTGTTTCCAGCCGGTCCACGACTTTATCGGTGTCCCGAATTTCAGTGATGGCGGTGTAAAGCGAAGGCGCGTCGGGCGACCAGAGTTCCGGTGCGGCGATTTCAGCCGTCTGCGCAAATTGGCCCGTTGCGTTGGTGTCAATTTCGTCCGTGTGGTCCGGGGTTGAAATCTTTTTGCCATTCGGGTCGAAAATTTCCGTGATTAAATGGAGGTTGCCTCCCTGATGGCTGTCATTGCGGACCCGGGTCTCTATTTTCACTCGTGCTTGCTGCGGCGTAACTTCAGGGGTGGTGATATAAATTCCGTAGCGCGCGACGTGGGTTTGGGCGGTGACGATCAACCAGACGTGCCGGTCAATCCCCGACCCGGGATACCAGCGGGAGTCGTCGCGGTCCCGGTCGCAACGGACGGCAATGACATTGGTGTCGCCGAAATGCAGCCAGGGTGTGAGGTCGTAAGCAAAGGTCGAATAGGCATAGGGGCGTTCGCCGAGGTAATGGCCATTGATCCAGACCTTGCTTTTCTCCGAAACGCCGTCGAATTGAACGCTGACCCGCCGTTGGCTCCAGTCCGAAGGAACCACAAACGTTTTGCGATACCAGCCGATGCCGGCGGGCAAAAACGCGGTGCAACTGGCATTGGTTTCAGAGAAGTCGCCCTCGCGGCTGTAGTCATGCGGCACCTGCACCACCCGCCAGCCCGTATCAGGAAAGGTCTGCGCGGACGCTCCCGTCGCATCCCCGAGATGGAAGCGCCAGTCAAAATCAAAATTCTGTCGCAGCCTGGGTGAATTCGCGGCCGGAGCGGTTCCGCCGGCCAACAACAAAGCAAAGATGAATTTAAGCACGTTCATGGTTCGGGCCGGAACAGTCTCAAGCCGGGTTAATCAGCCTCAAATAAATTCACGGATACCTCAACCGAAAAAAAACGCTGCCGTTGCTGCCATCAATTGGAAGGGCGATCCAATTTGTGCCGGTGGAATCAGGGACCAAAACCCAGTTGGTGCCCAAACCGGCTCCAGGCGGGTTTGTCTGGACCTGCAATTCCCAGCCGGTGTGGTCCGCGGGCCAGTTGAACTGGAGGGTATTGCTGCTGAGACTCAAGTTAAGCGGGACGGAGTTGGTGGACACCGGCCGCGCGGCGGCTTCCGGCGAGTAGCCGGATTCCTCGCCCAGAATATTCAGCCCCGTCACAGCGTAGAAATAGGGAACGCCGTTAGTGACCGCGATGTCCGTGTAAGTGGTGTTGGTCAGGACATTTGCGGTGAGCTTCGTGTATGGCCCGCCGGAAGCGGCGCCGCGATAGACATTGTAAAAGCGGTCGCCGCCGCTCCAGCTCAGCGTGACGCTCTGGTTGCCGGCGGCGGCGGACAAGGCGGCGGGCGCGACGGGCGCCGCGATGGACACTGGCTGGTAAGGTTTGATGAGGCGCCAGCGGGTGTTGTTGTTTTGAGTAGTGGAACTGACCGTGCCGAACAGGATGGCCGGCGGCGCGCCGGAACCGTTGAGGGCATGCGCCCAAACAGCATTGGTGATGAAATAGTAGCCCGAACTGTCCGGACCATTGAAAATCCATTCCAACGCCCGCCCGGTCGTGCCCACGGGCGACAGCACCAGCGTGCCCACCGAGTCGTTCAATCGCCGCCCGTCGTTGAGCGAAATGATGTACCAGTGATTGGTCGTCGGCGCCGGCAGCAACGCCCATTGCGCCGAGGCGTCACGCGCATAAATGTCTTGGGCGACCGGCGTGGAGGAGGAATTTGTCGCGGTCAACCGGAAACTCGTGGCGAGGTTGTGGATGAAATACGGCGTGCGCGCCTGCAGATTGGTGTTGCCGTCCCACGCCGCATACAATTCGCCGTAGGGCGTGAGCGTGGAACCGTCAGATTCAAAAAAGTTTCCGCGATAACCGGCGGTGACGCTCACCCAAGGCGGGTTGGGATTGGAGCCACTGAACGGGAAAATGGCATAGCGCTTCAGCCAGTCCTGGCTTTCGGCCAGCCACAGAAATTCCGCCAGGAAGTTGTAGTCGTCATCTTCCGTCCAACCCTGATTACCGTTCCAATCCACCGGCGAGAATTCCGTCAGCCAGACCGGGCGGCCGTAGGCGTTAAAGACCGATTGCAGGACTCCCATGAGTGAGGAAGCGTTCGGCGGGACATATTCATGCACAGCAGCATAGTCCACGCGGTAACCATTGGTGGCGATGGCCTGGTAAAAACTGTTTTCCCAGGAGTCCTCGGTGTTTTGCATCGCCGGTCCGACCAAAGGCACGTTCAAAGCCTGAAGTGACGGCCACACGCTGATGGCGTTGCTCACGCTCATGTTTGCCTGGCTCGCATTGTCCGGCTCGTTGTAGGTGAGGAGATAGGCCGGAGGCGATTGCGCCAGCCATGCCGGATCACGCGACTGCAAATCACTCAGCGGTTCCCAATTCGGTCCCCAAACCATGGGCACAAAGTTCACGGAAGACGGCAGCGAGACGCCGGTGTGATCGTCGTAATTGTAGGCCCAGTTCAAACCGAACTGGGCGTAATCCCCTTCGTAACCGGCACAGCCCTTCTTGGGGTAATGTGTCTGATAATTAAATTGCCAAAGTTGGTATGGGCTGCCCGATGGCGGGACCAGGGTAACATGGGCGGGATTTCCGTTGTCGGTCTGCAGCACCAGGTTGCTGGCGGCATTGAAGATGCGGTAATAGCCGCCGCCGGCGTTCACGAGATACCATTGCTGTGCGGGAATGTTGCTGAAAAAGAAAGTCAAAGCCGCTCCTCCGCCGGGCACGGGCGTGTTGTTCGACGCGCCCAGGCAATACCAACTGGAATGCTGGCGCAGGCGGAAGGTGCCGTTCTGGAGATTGTAAAGCACTTCAAATTGCTGGTCGCTTGCGCCGTTGGCGAAAAGTTCCTGACTGGCGCCACTGAAACTGGCGGTGAGCGGTTCGCTATTGCCCTGGTTGATAATGGCCCAAAATCCGTCACCGAAGGAGTCGAATTTAAACTGATTCGTCACGAAACCGGCAACGGTGACGCTTTGCGTGGCGCTTAATCCGCCATAGGTTCCGATGAGGTTTGCCGATCCCGGCGCAAAGGCGGTTATCAGGCCGGATGGCGAAACCGCGAACACGTTGGTGTTGTCCGATGTCAGTGTCGCCTGCCCGTAGGTGATGAGATTCACGTTTGTCACGTTGGCGAAATTGCCGGTCACCGCGGCTGGCTGGGTGGCGCCGGCGGCCATCTGACTGTTCGCAGACATTCCCACCGAAAGCAGCGCGCCGGGATTGGTGATGATTTGCGCCGGGCCGGAAGCGGCGTCCAACGCGACCTGTTGCGCGCTCAAGGCGCCGTTCCAAATGCGAAACTCACTCACGCTCAACGGCGCGTACGGGTCGCTCGTGTAAAGCGACCGGCCGAGATAACTGTACACGTCGTTGACCGCCGAAATCGGCGTGGTGGCGCTGCTGTTGACGGCTGCTAAAAAGCCGTTGGTATAAAGAAGGACTTGATTGGCGGGCGGGTTGTAAATTGCCACAATGTGGACGTTGGTCCAGCCGCTCCAGTCCGTCCCGCTATTGGCATTTTGCTCGCCGGTATAACCGGGGTCGGTCCCGGTGATGGCGACGCGCCCTGCCTTGGGCGCGCAAAAAATGTAATCCTCGCCGGCGCCGCTGCCATCGGTGTTGCCGAAGCCCCAGAAGAAGCAATTGACCGGCAACGCGCCGAAACCGGCCCATGTCTCAATCGTCACCGCCGGGTAGCTGCTATTAATGATTCCCGACGGCAGGTTGAGAAAGGTGCCGCTCGCGCCATTCAACACCAGTTGGCCGCCACTGATGGCCGCGCTGCCCTGGAGTGTGCCATTGGCGGAGGCGACCAGATCGGTGACAATCGTGCTGCCGTTGGGTTCGCTGAACAGGCTGTAACGATGGGCCAGCGTTTGCGCGGAAACCAGTTGCGCGGCCGCGAGCAGAATCAGGAAAACTGCGCGGACGGCAAGGCATTGACCGGAATTCATGAGCGCAAAGTAAGATACATGATTTTGGACTATTCCTCCAGGCGGAAGAACTCCGTGCCGCTGAAAATGGGCACGGCGAGCTGCCATTGGTTGCCGGCAATTTGCGGCGTGGCGCCGGTGAATGGCGTCCAAACGCCGGAGGCCAGATTGGTGCAGGACATCACGGTGAAACCCGCTGCCGCCAGTGGCCAGAATAACGTAACATTGGTGCCGGCCAAACCGACGTATGTGGTGGGGCTGGCCTGGCTCAACAGCTGGTTCGGGCCAAGCGCCTGCGTGGCGGCCATTTCGTTGGTGGTCAGCGCCCCGTTGTAAATGCGAAATTCATCGAGGATCATGTCGGGATACGGATCCGCGTTATACAACGAGCGTCCGATGTAATTGAGGACGTCGTTCACCGAACTCATCGGCACGGTCACCGAGGTGTTCACGGCCGCCAACACGCCGTTGGTGTACAGCGCCAGATAACCGGCGGGCGGATCGTAGATGGCCACGAAATGCAGGTTGGTGCGGTAGCTCAGGTCGCCGGCGCCGGAGGCGTTTTGTTCGCCGGTGTAACCCGGATCGGCGGCGGTGATGGCGATGCGGCCACCTTGGGGCGCGCAGAAAATGTAATCCTCTCCCGCCCCGCTGCCGTCGGTGTTGCCGAAGCCGTAAAAGAAACAGTTTACCGGCAATGAGTCCGGGAAAGTCACCCAGGCTTCAATTGTGACCGCGGGATAATTCATAAGGATGTTCGCCGGCAATTGGACGTATTGCTGGCGGTTCGACGACAAGGTCAACTGGCCGTTGGTGAGTGTGCCGCCATTGGGCAGGCTCCCGTTCCAGGCCGGACCGCCGATGGAGTCGGTGACCGTCGTGCTGCCGGGGGCGTCGTTGAAACTATAGCGGTGGACCAGCACGGCCGGGGTCGGTAGCGACACCGTGATCGGCGTCGAGTTTGTGTAGAAGGTGCTGGTGTTGCCGTTGACGTAATTATAGACGCCGATCAAATTTGCCTTGCCGTATCCGGTGGCCGTCAGCAGCCCGGATGAATTTATGGTGAAGATGTTGGGGTTGTCGGAAGTCAGGGTAAGATTGGGATCGCCCATCACGCTGACGCTGCCCGCGCCGGTGAAGTTCAAATAGGCCGCTACCTGGGTGGTATTGCCCTGCGGCAGCGGCATCGTGCCGGGCTGGAGCACCAGGCCGGTGACGGTGCCGACGCTGTCGTTGGTCTGGTTGGGGCCGGCCTGGAAGTCGGCGGCGATCTGGAACCTGCTCAATTCGCCGTCGTAGATGCGGAATTCATCAATCGAGCCGTTCAACCAGGCGTCGGACGACCAGAGCGAATGGCCGAGAAAACTGTAAACGTCGTTGATGGAAGCGATGAATTTGCTGCCGGTGGGAACGGAGGCCGCCAGGACGCCGTTGGTATAAAGGCCCAGAAACTGGCGGTCTGGTGATGGGTTGAACACGGCCACGATCTGAATACCGGTCTGGCCCAGAAGGTTGTTGACATTGAATCCGGTTTCGTCGGAGTTGGGCAGGGTGTCACTCACCGCCAGCCGCGCGTTGCCGCCGTTATTGGCGTTGTTGGCTGCCAGGAAAATGTAATTTCCGCCGGAGGAACCGGAGATATTGCCGAAATCAAACAGCCGCGCCCAGGAACCATTGACCGGATTGAACGAGGCCCATGCTTCGATGGTGACCGCGCCGCTGGTGATGTTGGTGGTCGTGAGGATGCCCGGCCCCAGGTCCACGTAATCGCCGGAGTTCCCCACCAGGTTCAACTGCCCGCCGGAAATCGAGGCCTGGCCACTCGAATTGTAGAAGGTGCCGTTGGCGGTGCCCACCGAGTCGTCCGCCGTGCCATCATTGAAACTGTACCGGTGTATCAAGCGGGTCGGCGGCGCGGCCAGCACCTGCACTGATTGCGTCGCCGTCATGCCGTCGTAAGCGGCAATAATCGCCGTGGTACCCGCTCCGGCCCCAATCACCAGACCGTCAGGATTCACCACCGCAATGTTTGTGTTCAGCGAGGAATAGGTCACCGCGTAATTGCCCGTCAAGCTGACCGGCTGGCCGGAGATCTGGCCGGAAACCGCCGACATCGCCTCCTGGCCGAGGTTGAGCGGCGAATTGAATTGAATCTGCAAGTTGGAGATGCTCTGAAAGCCGCTGCCTTGCAGCCGGAAAATGGTCAGGGAATTGGCTGGAAGCATGAAGGTAAAGTTCGTGCCGGCCGTGCCAAAGGAGTTCGTCGCCGGGAAAATATGAGGTGGCGAGCCGAACCAATTCGTGTCTCCGGAATTGCCGGCAAGCTGAATCGTCGTCGCCGTCGGGGCAATCGAATCAACACCGTTCAATTTGAACGTTGTCGCCATGGCGCTGTTGTTAACGTTGACCGCCTTGACGATAATTTGACTGTTGGATTGGATCAGGCTGGAGGAGACGTAGAGCGGATTGCCAGACACCGACACACTCGTCGGCAACACGAAGTTGCCGCGGTTGAGGCTGAACATCTGCTGGACGTAATACGACGGTGTGCCGAAGACGTTGGTGCCGTTGAAATAAATCAGGTCCGGATACCAACTCGGGTTGTTCAGGTTGCAAAGGAGCGGCGCGTAGGACGCCATCAGCACCACGTCGGCGTTGCGCTCCAGGCCGGTCATCCAGGCGGCTTCGCCCAGCGCGTTCCCCAGCGTGGCCGGATAGGTGTTAGGCGGAATGGCGTAGGCCACGGCGTATTCACCCACGAACACCTTCGGTCCGCTCCGGCTGTAGCTGTCGAACATCCCCGAATTCTGCGCGAACCAGGAGGCGCTGTTGTAGAAATGCTGGTCCATGATGTCCACCGGGGCGTCCGTGGGGATGCTGCCCTGATTGTCGGCGATGATGTTCATGGATGGGTATTGGGCTTTGATGGCGTAGTAAAACTGGGCGTAGTTGGTGTTGTAAGCCGCGCCGCCGTTTTCGTTGCCGATTTCGATGTATTGCAGGTTGAACGGCGCGGGATGCCCGTTCAAGGCACGCTGCCAGCCCCAATAGGTGTTGGTGGGCCCGTTGGCGTATTGGATGGCGTCCAGCGCCTCCTGCACCCACGGGCCGAGCTGGCTGGGCGGAACGGTCTGGCCCGCCCCGTCGTCCATGCCGCAATTGATGCACAGCAGCGGCAACGCGCCGATGTCCTCGCACATCTGCAAATACTCATGGAAGCCCAGGCCGTTATCCACCATGTAGCCCCAGATGTTCGCCCGCTCGGTCCGGTCCTGCAGGGGACCGATGGTCCATTCCCAATGGTAGGCGTCGGCCAGGCTGCTGCCGCCCACCCAACTGCCGCCGGGGAACCGCATGAACGAAGGCTGGAGGTTGACCAGCATGTTGGCCAAATCGGGCCGCAGGCCGTTGGTACGGTTGTCAAAGGTCTGGGCCGGGAACAAGGTCACCACATCCAGATAAACCGAACCGGTCTGTGAAATTTGCAGCGCCAACCGGGCATATGGATCGGTGGCGTTTGGGACCAGCGGCACTGCGAACTGCTGCCAGGCGGTGGTCAATCCACCGACGGTGCTCTGTGCATAAACCGTGGCGCCGTTGGAGCTTTCCAGGGAAACGGTAATGTTGCCGGTGAAACCGGTTGCCGCCCGAGCGTAGAAGCTGAGGTTATACGTTTTGCCGCTGGTAAGCGGAATCCCGAAGTAGCCGTCGTTGGCCGCGCCGACCGAGCCCGTGCCGCCGCTCCTGGTGAGTTTCAGGCAGGCTGGATTGGTGGCGCTCAAAGGCAGCGAACTGTCCAGGCTCATCTGGCCGGCTGCCGAGCCGCTGGTCACGAACGTCCACCACGGAATCGAGGTGGTCGAGTCGGCAAACATGCAATTGCGGACCAGCTCGGCGTAAATGCCCCCGTCGCCGGCCATGTTGATTTCCTCGAAGAAAATGCCGAAGAGATTGGAGCTGATGTTGGCTGCCGGCTCGTTGGCCTGGATGGTGACGGTGGCGGTTTGGGCCGGAGCCGCCAACGGCGCCGCCAGCGATATCGCCATCAGAACCAAAGGAACAATTTTTCTCATAGATTCAATTCAAACTGTAAAAGTCACGTGGCGCGCCCGCAGAACGCGTGCATCCACGAAAGGTGCTTCTGAAAAAACCGCCGCGGGTTTAGAACGTCCATAACCACGCGGCGGTCATGATCAACTGTTTTATTCAGGCATTATTCGTCCGGCCGATTATCTCACCAACCGGAAGAATTGCGTACCGCTGGTCCTGGGCACCGTGACCTGCCACTGGTTGCCAACCAACGTCGCGGCCGGGCTCACCCCCGTCCAACTGCCTGAAGTCAGGCTCGCCCTGGATTGGAGGGTGAAGCCGGAGGCTGCCGCCGGCCACGACAATATCAAATTGCCACCCGACGGCGTCGCGGTGATGGCGACATTCGTGGTGAGCACCTGGTCCGGCCCGAGCGACTGGCTGGCTGCCACATCCGCCGGTGACAGAACACCGTTGTAGATGCGGAATTCATCCAGCGCGAGGCTGGCGTACGGATCGCCGTTATAAAGCGATTGGCCGATGAAGGCTTCAATCGGGCTTACCACGCTCAGGGGAGCTGTGACCGAGCTGTTCACGGATTGCAGGACGCCATTGGTATAGACGGCGATATAGCCTGCTGGCGGGTCATAGACGGCCACGAAATGAATCGGTGTGTTCATGGCCAATGAACCATCCTGCTCGGTGGTGCCCTGCTCGCTATTGTAAGTGCCGGGACTGATGGCGGTGTAATCCCGCGGGAGTGAGCCGAAGAGGTAATCGTAACCCAAACCGTTGGTTGGTTCCGTTCTGCCAAAGGCGTAGTACATGGCATGGAACGGCATTGTCTGGGCCGTGACCCATCCCTCGATAGTCAGGGCGGTGTAGTTGCTGAGGATGCCTGACGGCAACTGCACATAATTCGAGATGGCTGCGTTCAGCCACAAGGCTCCATTGGTGAAGGCACCGCTGGTGACAATGGCATTGGTTCCGCCCGACAGCACCGTGCCGTTCCAAGTCGGGCCACCAATGGAATCCGCAACCGAGGTGCTGCCATTGGCGTCGCTGAAACTGTAACGATGAACCAGCGATGGCGTGGCCGGCGACTGGGTGACCGTGATCGTCGCAGTATTCGTTGTCCCTTGGTACACGACAGTAATCGTGGCCTGGCCGGGATACTTGGAATGGAGCACATCATTGCTGTCGAGGTATAGGACATTGGTGTCGCTGGAGGTGATGGTCAGCCCGGCCGGCGGGAAGACGCTGTTGCCGATGATGTCCCAATTGTTCAAGCTGGTGTAGTTCGCCAGCAATTTCAACTGGGCGGTGGCCGGCGTTTCCAGGGTGCCGGGTGCTTGCAGCGTCAACGACAGCAACGATCCCGGACCATTGGTGACTCCGGCGGGGATGGAATTCGGGCCGGCAGCGTCGCTGATGGCGATTCCCTGCGAAGTCAGCGCGCCGTTATAAATGCGGAACTCATCCAGGCTGGCGTCCATGTATTGGTCACCCGTGTACAGCGACCGGCAGATGTAGTTGAGCACACTGCTCACCTGACTCAACTGCCAGGTTGTGGCGATGTTCTTGCCCGCCAGAACGCCGTTCGTGTAAACCGCAATCCAGTTGGCCTGCGGATTGAAGATCGCCGCGATATGAACATTGCTGTGCGAACTGAGGTTGCCATAGGTGCCGGCAGTATTCTCCGGCCCTTGCCAACCGGGGTCCGCGCCGGTGATGCCGATATGGCCGGCGCTGGGCTGGAGATAAATGTAATCCTCGCCGGCACCGCCGGTGTCCGTGTTGCCGAAGCCGAAGAAGAAGCAGTTGCCCGGCAGAGTATCCGGGAACGTGACCCAAGCCTCAATGGTCACCGCGTTGTAATTGCTGATAATGCCGGACGGCAATTGGACATATTCAGAAAGGTTCGAAGAAATGGTCAACTGGCTGCCGCTGAAAACACCCGGATAAGCAGCGGGCGTCGGACCATTGGTCATCACCGTGCCGTTCCAAGCCGAACCGCCCACCGAGTCGGCCACCGTCGTGCTGCCGTTGGCATCGCTGAAACTGTAGCGATGGGTCAGCACCGAGGCCGGTTGGACGACAGTGACAATTTGGGTGGATGAAATGCCGTCAAAGCTGGCGACGATGCTGGCGGAGCCCTGGCCAACGGCGTAGATTGCGTTATTCGTTGTCGCGAGGATATTGGTGTTGCTCGACGAATAGCTGGCCCACAGGGACATATCCACCGGGTTCGGCACGCCAGAGGCCGTAGCCATCACGGTGGCCAACTCATGGGTGCCCTGCACCAATTGATAGTAGGGGAGCTGCAATTGCACGCCGGTCACGGTGCCGTAATTGGTGCTGGGATTGTTCGGGCCGTTGACATCACAGCCCGCAACCTGCAGCGGGTTGAGCGCGCCGTTCCAGATGCGGAACTCGTCCCAACTGGAATCGTAATAGCCGTCGGCCCAGTAGAGCGACCGGCCGATGTAATTGATAACATTGCTGATCTGATTCATCTGCTCCGTGACGGCGATGTTCCGCCCCGCCAGGATCCCGTTGGTGTAAAGCTCTATGTAACCGGTGGGCGGATTGATGACCGCGGTCACGTGAATTTCCGCAGGGGTGGCAAAGGCAAAGCTGCCGGCGTTGGGGGTGGTATGGCCGCCCTGCCAACTCGGGTCGGCGGTGCTGATGGTAAGAGCCCCAGCCAGTGGCTGGCAGAAAATGCAATTATAGCCGGACGGCAGGCCGCCGCTCAGCACATTCGGGTCGGTATCGCCAAAACCCCAGAGAAAACAATTGGCCGGGAGCGTTCCCAGGGTGACCCAGGCGTCAATCGTCACCGCGGTGTAATTGCTGAGGATGCCCGGCGGCAGTTGGACAAAGTCCTCAGTGGAAGCGCTGAGCAGCAGTTGAGTGCCGGTGAAGACGCTGCCACCCGGTCCAGCCGCGGCGTTCGTTCCACCCGTCAGGACGATGCCGTCCCACGCCAGGCCACCGATGGAGTCGGCAACGTTGGTGGGGCCTGGATCACTGAAACTATATTCGTGGACCAGCGTTTGGGCGGAAGCCACCCATTGCATCAACATTGTGATGATTGCCATGCAACTCCAGATGAGCGCACGGCGCATGATTTGATTTGTTTTTTTCATTTTAGTTCGCGGTTGGAGGTTTGATCTGCCCTTTTATTTGCTGCCTCTGGATTCAATCGGTATATCAAGTTCAAGAAAACGGGATACCGCCGGCGGACCTGCCTGCGCCCGCCGGCGGTTGCTTTTTGTTATTGTTTCGTTGTGGTCAAGAACGGGCGGAATGAGCGCCGGAGAAACAGGCCGGTTACGCCGGCGAGCGCCAACAGCGCCAGGGATCCGGGTTCGGGAACAATGGCGGCGTTAATCATGGAAACCGACGCACCGGCGCCGGCGAGGTCTAACGCGGAGACTTGAGAGGCGGTCAACTCTCCATTGTAAAGGAGGAAGTCTGTCGTCGTCGCGTCAGCGGAGGCGTCACCCCAGGGAGACCAGGGTTCATTCGGGCAGCCGCCAATGGCGAAATTTTGGCAGCCAGCCAGGCTGGTGCTGCTGAATGCCTCCTGCAATGAACCCACCCAGGAACCGTTTAAATACTGGTTGAAGGTGTAGGTGGAGGCATTGTAGGTCAACAAGAGGTCGTAAGACCGGCCGGCGGCAAGCGAATAACCTGCGACCGTGTTTCCATACCGGTTGTAGGTTTGGCCCAACGGGTTGCCCGCACCGCCGCCACCCGCAAGACTGCCCCAGGTAAAACCGATCAAGGTGCTGACGCCGCTATATCCATCGCCAATATAAGTATTCGCGGGACCATTGTTGGCCCCCCACAAGACTACGCCGTTGTTGGGGTTCGCGATCGTGACCCAGTCCTGAATGGAGAAACTGCCGGTGTAACCACTGAGCGAGCCGGAAGCCAGAGTCAAACCGGTACTGGCGGAATTTCCCGAGGCCGAGACGATAGTCAAGCCGCTGCCCGTCAGGGAGGTGTTCGCGTCGTTATTCAGAGTGGCCGTCGTGTTCCCGAGCGCGTCAAGGATCGAGTTGCCGTTGGCGACGGTGCCGTACGTCTGCAAGTTGTAATAAATGCCCAGGGATTGTGCCTGGGCCGACATGCCCAGGCCGGCGAGGGTTGCGCTGATGGCTAGCATGAGCCTGGTTTGTCTCCTGATGGTTGAGTTTTGAGTTTTCATGGTACTACGTGGTTGTTCGCTGTTGCTTCCGGTTGTGTTCGGTTAAGGGTGTTCAAATGAAATTTTAAATGTTACCACCAGAAACTCGGAGGATCCCCCCGACTGAGGGGAGCTTTAAAACTCCACTGATTCATGTCGTCAAATTTGCGCCAGGACACATGCCCATCCTTGAACCCAATATTGCCCCCGGCGGGGAAGTTCCCGTTCAGATGCGGACTGGTATGATGTTTGTAAAAACCACCGGCCACGCTCGTGTAGTTGTAGCTGTAGCGGTTGGCGTAGATGCCATAGGACGGAGTGGATATCGTCGCATCCGTGAACAATTCCCGCTCCGAAACGGGAATCCTCACTGACGGCAGGAGGCTGTTTTGCGGGTTCGCGGTGGATTCCGGCTGTAACGTCGTATTTTGAGCGGCCAGCTTGAGGTCACAGGCCTGGCCCGAAAACGCAAAAACGTAACCAAGCACGTGAAAGCTGGCAACGCCGCTATACCAGACGCTGAAATTCCAGAGGCTGTTGGTGCCGGCGAAGTCGTCTGCGTCGGTAAACCGCGTCGCGGTTCCAGGATCGTAAAAAACTTTTGGATTTCCGCCCACGCTCTGAAGCATTTGATTGCCTACATCCCAGGGCATGTCCCAGGCCCAACTCGCGCCGGTAGAGGCATTATACACGGGCAATTTGCTGTTGGCCTGGTCAGAAGAGTACACAAACAGGGCGATGCCAATTTCATGCAGGTTGTTCATGCATTGGGTGCGAATGGCTTTCTCCTTGGCGGCCGCCAACGCCGGGAGGAGAATCGCGGCCAGAATCGCGATAATGGCAATGACCACCAGCAATTCAATCAGGGTGAATCCCCGCGGATTCGAAGCGCCGGAGTTGACCGTCACACCGTCTTTCTGAGAGGCGTTCCGTCCTCCCGAAACTTTATTCCGTTCAAAAACAAGGGTCGACAGCATAGGATTCTATCAGGATAAGCGGATTCCGCAGGCAGAACCCGACAGGAATTTTAGAGGATAAAAAACGGCGATGGGTAGGGGCGACGCGTCTGGCGGTGCGTCATTGTACCATTTTGCCTGTCCCGCGCGGCTGGAGAAGGCTGTAAAGCAACTTGATAGCGACAAAGGTCTTCTCCAGTGTGCGCCGAAAGCCTGGTCTCGCCAACCAGGAGCAAAACTTGCCGGAAGCGTGCTCCGCCACCCCAAAGACGCCTGGTGTGATAAAGGAAACGAGCGTTCACTTTGGTTTGGGAATGTCCCCGATGGTTGGATTAGCACGAGGCTGCTCGATCAGCGTCGCGGCTTCGTTCATGAGAATTTGGTCGAGCCTCCAGTCAAACCAATATCCCTGCCCGCCATTTCCCTGCCCGCTGTTGCTGTCCGCAAGATTGCGGCTGAGGGCCAGGGCGTTGCGCGCATTCTCGACCTGGCCGAGCTGGGAATAGGCCATGGCCAGAATGGCATTGGCGGTGGCGACGCGGGCCGGATTGTCGTTCCCGTAGGACAGGCATCGCTGGCACCAACCCACCGCCGCAGCGTAGTCTGCCCGGCGATAACTCCACAGGGCCAGGGAATCACAGCGCCAGGCGATGGCTCCCGGCCACGGCTCCTCCAGTGGCGTGGGAGTGCCTGTCGGCACCGCCTTGGCGGCCAGGTCGGCCAAGGGTGCCAGGGCCGCCATGATGGTGCTGTCCGCCGGCAACAGCAGGCAGTTTTTCACCGTCCGTTCGGCTTCCACCGGATAACGGGTGCTGGCAAAACGCTCGATGATCTCCTGGCGGAAACGTTCGTAGCCCGGCGGGTCGGCCGCTTCAATCAGGGCCACGGCGCAGCGCGTGCTGTCCAGGGTGGCGACATCCGGCGTTTCCATTTGGTCCACCCGCACGAGCAATTTGAAATATTCGGCCGCGCGTTGCCAGCGGCCCTGGACCGCTGCCCAATCGCCCAGGGGCCGGAACACCGCCTCGCCGCCCAGTCCGTTTTCCGGGAAGGTGACTTTTGCCATCAACTGGTCCGCGGCGCCAAACTGGTTCTCGCCCACCAACGCCGCCGCCTGGCTAATGGCCGCTCGTGCCTCGGCTTGCTGCCGCAACAAGGCCTCGCTCGCACGGCCCCGCTCGGCCTCCTTGCGGGCTTCCCGTTCCCGGAACATAAGCCAGGTCGAAGCGCCCAGGCCAAGGACGAGTGTCGCGGCTATGGCCGCGATGGAAACAAAGACCGCGCGGTTCCGGC
>DASZAB010000174.1:0-55033 GCA_035945675.1 Verrucomicrobiia bacterium
GGCGCCACGTACGTGGAATTTTGGATCGTCTGTCGAGTCCAAAATTCGCCGGCCGGCAACCTCATTGCAGACCAGCCCGCCACCGATGCCTAATTTAGGATTGGCATCAAAACGTCCAAAACATTTTTCGAAATAATCCGCGCTGAAAGTCAGATCGCCGTCAAGTTTGACGAGAAAGTCCCAGTCGACGGTTTGCAACCGGCGCAAACCGTCGTGAAACGCTTCCATCACGCCGCCGCCGGGTTTGCGAAAGCCGCGGTCGGACCGGTGCAGCGGACGAATCCAACCATGTTCCGCCGCCGCGGCCTCGATGATTTCGCGCGTCTGGTCCGTCGAACCATCGTTGACAATAATCCATTCCGCCGGTCGGGTGGTCTGGGAAACCACCGAAGCAATGGTGCCGGATAGAAATTCTCCCTCGTTCCGCACCGGCGTAATGATGGCATAGCGCACGGAATTCATGGCTGTAAACTCCGCGAAGACGGGAGCGCCGCAGCCGATGGTCGCGCCGAACGCGCGCCTGAACCGCTTTGAAAAAACTGCCGCAATTGATGACGAACCGCTTTGGACCAGCTTTGCAGGTAGCCCAGCCCATCGTAAGCACCATTCAATTTTGCCGACAGCAGCGGCTGGTCATCGCCACTGTTGACCGGCAGGCGTTTTAAACTCAATAAATCGTCATTGGCCCGAACCCGGCCAATCATCGTGGTAACACAGGACCGATAACCTTGTTCCTGCAATAATTTTTTGAAGGCGTCGACAAAATATGAATCCTGCTGCGGAAATGCGTAGGGGTAGGCAAAGCTTGTGACCTGCTCGCCAAGTTCCTGTTCCAGTTTCCTTTTGGAAGCCGACAATTCGTTTCCGATTTCCGCCCAAGATGATTCGTAGAGGACTGGATGGCTGACGGTGTGCGAAGCAAATTGGATGCCTTGCGCTCGCAACTCGCGAACCTCCTTCCAGGTGAGGCACTCCTTGTTTTTGAACGACTGCCGGTTTTGTCCAATAAAGGCCGTGGGCAGGAATACCGTGGCGGTATGGCCGCAGGCTTTCAGGATGGGGAACGCCGCGTCGTAAAAATCGCGAAAGCCGTCGTCGAACGTGATGACGACTGCCATATTCTGCTCCAAACCTCCCTGCTGTGCGAGTCGGAGGCCTTCCTCCAAACCGACTGACCGGAAACCTTCATCCTTCAACCAGCGCATGTGATGCGCGAACAGGACCGGGCGGGTGCTGGTTCTGTAATAGGGTGACGTGCCCGACTCGGCGTCGTCCGAAATACTATGGTACATCAGGATCGGCAACGCGCGTCTGCTGGAAACAACATTCATTTCCATCAGCGGACGAAACGCATAAAGCGACATTGTTCGATCCAATCGCATACGATAACCGCGAGCGCTCCAACCCGGGGCGCTTATTGATAAACCGTGGACCCCTTGGACAAGCCGGCGGGCTGCAACTCCGTTGAAGAAATAAGGGAATCCACCAGATTCAAATACTTCTGCTTTCTGGTGTCCCAATTGTTCTGCAAGACATACGCGCTGGCGTTGCGAACCAGGCTTTCGCGCAGTTCGCGATTATTCATCAGGTCAACCATCGCCCTGGCCAGATCGTTCTCGTCGCCCGATTCGAAGAAGCGCACCACCGAGTGGTTGAAATAAAAAGTGTCCACCTTGGTTCTTGAAACAATCACTGGGACGCGCCCGGCCATGAATTCCATGATTTTGGTGCTGTACGCCTCATTGCCAAAGGAATCGGCGCGTTTGGGAACGACACCTAAATCCGCGTTCGCGACGATCTCGGCCACCTCGCGCACCGGCACGCTCTCGCGCAAAAAGACCCGGTCACGCAAACCAAGTTCCTGGACCAGCGCCTCCAACTCCGGTTTCATGCTGCCCCCGCCGTAAATATGAAATTCCGTTTCGGGTTTCTGGCGGCAGGCTTTGTCAAAGGCGCAAATGGCCAGGTCAAGACCCTGGTGTCGCTGCAATCCGCCGTGATATAAGATGATAAACCGGCCGTCATTCCGGGTTCGCCGGGAGCGGAAAAGATTCAGATCGACGTAGTTGATGAAAACCGAGCACTTTTCCCGTGGCACCGAACGCGCCGTGGCTTTTTCCGACCAGAGGTGGTTGGAAATAATGACGTGGTTGGCGAAGCGGGCAGAAAGTTTTTCGACGATTTTCAGAAGCCTGACATAAAGACTGCCTTCGGGCTTGCGGAATTTGTTGGCAAAGAATTCAGGCAAAATGTCGTGAATATCCAAAATTACCTTGGCCCCGGTCAGTCTGGGCAGCCAGGCGCTAAACACCAGGAAATCCGGCACGTTATGTACATGGATCAGGTCGTACCTGCGTTTCAAATGCAACCGGCTCAGAACAAACGAAGATTTTGCACAAAACTTCAGCAGACGGTACAGGTAAGCGTACTTGCTCCCCTCGTTCCGTAATCTTCGCTGAATGCGGTGGACATTAACACCTTCAATGGTTTCAAATAACGGCCGTTGCTCCCCATCACCCAAGGCAATCACGTCCACCTGGTCTCCGCGTTCGACCAAAGCCCGGGCATAGCGCATCACCCGATTGTCACTCTCGTAAAAAGAGTACACGAGCATGCAGATTTTTCTGCCGGCGGGCAGGGTTTTCCGGTTGGAATTATACTCCGACTTCATGCAGCGGGCAGGAATATGTTCTAAACGTCGTGCAGAAACTCCTGATGCAAACCGGGAGGAATGTAGGTTCGCGTTTTATTCAGCACCGTACTGACATTGGCCTTTGATTCAGCAAGCAACGAAATGACCCGCTTGACAACCTCTTGATTGTTTTTTTCAGCTTCCAGGACGAGCAACACCATATCCATGTGGCCGGCGGCACGGAACGTCATGGTGGTTTCCGCCACTGGAGGCATATCAAAAATAATATAATCGTAATCGCTGCTCCTGATTTTGGAAATCAAACCCGCGAAGCGTTTGGGCAAAACCTGGGGAAGCTGTTCGCTGCGGATTGGCTCAGTTGCCACATACAGGTTTTCCTGAACCAGGGCATCCTGCCTCGTTTCTGCTTTCAAGGCCGAGTCCAGGCCGCAATTGGGCTTTCCCTTGTGAAAGTGCTGCGCCACCCCGCCCTCAACGGTCATGTCCACCAGAAGCACGTTCCCCTCACCTGTTTCCGAAAGCGAAGCCGCCAGACCGGTGGCGATGCTGCTGACTCCGGCACCCCTGGCGCAACTGGTTACCCCGATAAGTTTCGGATTATGAGTCAGATTCCTCACTTCAAAGTACACCACCAAGCGGTCGCGCAACCCTTCGTAAAACCGGCGCAAGGGATGCCGGCGGCTCGTGGAATCCACTTCGGCTTCGGGAGGTGACACGCTCTTTTCCAGAGGCTGCCGTTTGTTTTCCACGGCCTCTTTCAAAAGCAACGGGGTCGGATTGGTTGTCAAACGGCGATGGCCGTTCCTGGTGATATCTGGAATCGAAGCAAAAAGAGGTAATCGCAATTTGATCTCGACGTCAGCGGGACGTTTTACCGACCGATCCCAAAATAACTCGATAAAAAATGCCAGAGCCAGTCCGGCCAGCAGACCGCCAACCCCGACCATGGCCACCTTCTTCTTGAAAGACTTTGACCAGCCCTTCGACGGCGGGGATGGTCCTTGGATAATCTTGATATTTGCGGCTTTGTCCGCCCCCAAAGCCTGATCAACCCGGTTTTCCTCCAAATTGCTCTGGTAATATTTGAGGTTCGTTTCCTCAATCTGTCTCTTCTGTTCCAGTTCCAAAATAGTCGTCTTGACCGTCTCAAAATTCGTCGCCTCGGCCCAAAGTCGGTTCAACTGCATATTCAGCACACGGATTTTTGCATTGAGCGCTGAAACCTGCTCGGATTCCGTCCTGAAATCCACCGGAGCGCCCGATGACGAGGCGACCGGGCTGGTCAGAGGAATGTTTAGCGCCAGCAATCCGGGATATTTTGCTTCCAGATCCTTTTTGAAGGTTTGGTTCTGGACAATCTGTTCCTGGACCTGCACGACCAGGACGTTCGACAATGTGAATCCCTGTTGAGTCAGATAATTCTGTTCCTTGGTTTGCAGATAGGCGAGCAGCGCGCAAACACTTTTGTATTTTTCAACCTGATCGGACGGTGCCTGGACCACGGGGGCAAAATTGGTTGGACCCGACTGGGCGCCCGATGACTGTGTCTGTTCCGACAGCATGGCCTGATGTTCCGACAATTCGGCCTCGGAATTAAAGAGATCCTCGCGGATCTTTGAGATTTGGTCGGCGTATGCCTTTTCCGTGCCTTCAACGGAAATCACGCCGGCGGCGTTCTTTATTTTCCTGAGTGCATCGCTGGTTTGGGCCAGTTCAGCGCTCAAACGCGCCGTTTCATTGGTCAAAAAGCTGTTGGGCACTCCCAAGCCCTCGTGGGTCTGCACGTGCTTGGCCAGGTAGGCATCGATGAATTCGTTGAGGACCGGCTGGACCAACGACACGTCTGCGTTCTGATAGGTAATGCTGATGACGCTGCTCTCGGAAACCGAGTCCACAGTGATGCCATTCATCACAATGGCCGCCGCCCGGTTTACGTCGGATCCACCACCAACCTTCGCCAGAATCATTTCCGGCGTCATGGCCTGGGCCACTTGTTTGGCCAGATCCCAGCTATGCAATACGGCGATTTCGGTATTGATGATGCTGGAGCTCCGTTCGTCCAGGGGCCTGGTGTTGGATTGATCTCCGGGAGGATTGAGAGATTTCCCCTCGACGACATAACGGATGGAAATCAGCGCCTGAGACTGGTATTGCGGCGGTTTTACGACAAAGAGGAGCAGACAAGCTCCCAGAATTCCCAGCAGAGAGAAGATCAGAATGACCCATTTCTGCCGAAACAGGATAAAATAAACATCCGCTGGAGTAATTCCTGCTCCCTGGGATTCCTGTCGGTTTTCACTCATTTCAACTTAAACTATCCGGGAAATGGGATTATCTTTCCAGCGAAATTAATCGGATAATCCTGGCCGGATTCCCCGCCACTGTCGCCCCGGCGGGCACATCTTTTGTGACCACGCTGCCTGCACCAATCATTGCATTTTCACCAATGGTGATCCCACAAAGCAAGGTGGCACCCGAACCAATGGAGGTACCTCGTTTGACCAGCGTTCGGATGCATTCCCAATCGGCTTCCGTTTGCAGATGGCCATCGCCGTTGGTGGCACGGGGGTAACGATCATTGGTAAAAGTAACATTATGTCCGACGAAAACTTCATCTTCCAGAGTCACCCCTTCACAAATAAAGGTATGACTGGAGATTTTACAGCGGTTCCCGATCTTAACCCCCTTTTGAATCTCCACAAACGTTCCGATCTTTACGTCGTCCCCGATCTCACAGCCATAAAGGTTGACGAAGTCGTGTAGCCGGACATTTTTGCCCAACTTCACGTCGGGAGCTATCCGCTGAAACAAATGGTGGGAAGAACTCACCGGACAAACTTACCGTCTCCGGACCCGAAGTTTGACTTGTGTTTTTCGAACCGGCTGACGAGGGGACTTCTTCGCGCCATTTTCAAAAGTCAATAGTGACAGGCGCAGCGCTGCCTCGGAATCAGAAGAATGACCATTGTGCCCGTTTTGTTGCGTCAAAAGGCCGATCGGAGCACCACCTTTTTTCAGGGATTGGGTGGACGCCTCCAAAATGCGAACCAATTCCAGGCCATCTTCACCATCCGTCAAAGGTTGCGTTCCCTGCCTGATGCAATCCAGAAAATGCTGGCATTCATTTTTCAACGGCTCCTCCTGCTTGATATATGGAATATAAACATCGCCGTAGTGGTAAGCATAATGAAACTCGGCGAAGGTATCGTAGTGCGGCGGCCTTTCCACCCGAGCGTCAAAAATCCGGATTTTCTCGAGTGGCGATACATCGTCGTAAACAATCATCCGTTTGCTGCCCACAATGGTCATCTCCCTGATTTTCCTCGGATCCAGCCAGCTGCTGTGAACAATCGCCGAGCGTTCCCCGGGAAAACCGAGCCACATGGTCGTTACGTCCTCCACTCCCGGCGTGATATGAGCACTACCCTGGCAGTTTACCACGGTAGGACGATCTTCCATGATATGCAGAATAATGGAAATGTCATGGGGCGCCAGGTCCCAGGCCACATTGATGTCCTTTTGGAAAAGCCCCAGGTTCAATCGGCGGGCGCAAATATAGCGAATCTCTCCAATGTCCCCACACTTCACTATTTCCTTAATCTTTCTCACCGCCGGTGAATACAGGAACGTATGCCCGGTCATCAGCACCAGCCCTTTTTTCCGCGCGATTTCGATCAATTCCTGACATTCTTCAGACGAGGAAGCCATCGGCTTTTCAATAAATGTGTGTTTGCCGGACAACAGGCTGGCCTTGGCCATTGAATAATGCGACTTGACTGAGGTGGCAATAATAACCGCGTCGAGACCAACTCCGTTGAGCATATGGCTGTAATCCGTTTCCCCTTCCACCTCGGGATACAACGATTTGAGATGCAACAGGCGTTGTTCGCTGACATCGCACATTATTTTCAGATCGCAATCAGGCAGCGATCTAAAATTGCGAACCAGGTTAGGCCCCCAATATCCACAACCTACAACTCCCACTTTTATTTGCTTTGGCATATTACAATTTCGGTTTGTTCCTTTCCAAGTCCAAACGACCCTGTCGTTCCGCACGAACAACCTCGACAAACGCGGGTCTGTGCGCGGCATACGCCGGGGCGGGATGGCTTCGGGAAAGAATCGTTTCTGAGCGGACCGTGCTGGAAAGCATTTTCTTCCGGCGGCGCGTCTCCCACACCTGCGTGATGAGGGCCGGGATGGTTCGTAACAAAATGTTTATATCGAACCACAGTCCTTTTTCTCGCGCATACCTTATATCCAGTTGAATCATCTCCACGAACGTAGTGTGGTTCTTGCCACTAACCTGCCAAAGCCCGGTCAGCCCGGGCACCGCGGAAAATCTTTCTTTGTGCCACGGCAGGTAGTTCTCGTATTCATAAGGCAGACAGGGACGCGGCCCTACCAGGCTCATTTCACCCCGCAACACGTTGATGAGTTGCGGCAACTCGTCCAGCCCGGATGAACGGAGCAACAAACCAAAGGGAATAATTCGCGGATCCCCTTCCGAATCCATCTTTGTCATCGGCGTGTTCGAATCCATCAAGAAGCGCAGATGCCCCTGATGCAGACCCACGTCCGCACCCACAAACATGGTCCGAAACTTGAAACACATGAATCGCCGCCCCAGGTAACCAACCCGTTCCTGTTTGAAAAGAACCGGCCCGGCAGAAACAACCCGAATCAACACCGCGACAACCACCAGCAACGGCACCAGCAACGGCAAGGCCAACAAAACAACACTTATGTCCAGAATGCGTTTCCAGTGCAAAACACATGCCGGTCCGGACGGGTAAACGTCGTCCGGCAAATGATTTTGGTTTAAGGTGGCCATGGTTACGAAGAAAAGAATTAAGAAGTATGATAACGCAGGCGGGTGAGGAAAATTGAATGATTTGCGTCCCCCCTCGTGATTTCTATATCCACAATCGGCATTTTATTCAATCTGATTTGTTGTGACACAAAGCTCCGCACTTGTTGGCAGAAAGTAATTTTCGCCAAACCAAATTTCCCTGCTCCGAATAATCTGACCGGAGTGTCCCTTGATATCTGTTCCAACTTCAACCTGAAGCCGCAAAATCTCCCGCCCGAGGCGCCGCCAGAATCGGCACCAACTCGGCCACCGCATTTCGTTCCAAGACAACCGAACTCTCGTCAATTTCCGCCGGGGTAGGCCGGCCTAAAACGTCAAGTAACACTTGAATACGTTTGCGAGCCGGCATGACCCGCAGGACGAAGGCGCGCATCCCTGCGAACGCGCCATCGGCCAGCAACACTTCATCGCCTGGCGAAATCCGATCTTCGACGGTCATCGTTTCCAGGCCGGCAAAACATTCTTTCAGTTCCTCAATCACCGAATCCGCTATGGTCGGAATCCGATGAGCAAAATGCACGACCGTGCCAATTCCGTTCGTCCGCTGAATTTCATTCAAACTCTGCTCAATGACACAGTGAATAAAAATATAACAGGGAAATAAGGGCTCGTTAGCCCGGACGACTCCGCGCCGAGTCGCCCGCTCGATCCGCAAGCGGGGATGAAACACCTCCAAATTCAGGTTCTTGCGCAAATTCGCCGCCGCAATGTGCTCATGCTTCGGCTTCGTCCGGGCACAGTACCAAGCCAGAGGTCCGGTCTGAATTGTTGGATTTAATAACATCAGATCAAGTTCCCAGCCTTCATTTCAGGATTTTTGGCAGAAATAAGCAACCGCCAGCCGCCTGACTTCATGTCCGCTCCGCCAATCGTAGAACCGGATTTCATTACAACGGTACCCTTGCAACCCTCGTTGTTGTTTCGCGCTCGGCCAAACATGTAAAAACCCTCCATCTGATAAGTGTCTATTAAAACGTCAACTGCAAATAGTAAACCACATTCCCGAAGGTTTAGCCACAGCGCCGAGCACTATTATCTTGTAAGCATAATGTTTATTTTTGTGTAGCGACATTCACTACACGCCGACTCTGTCATTGTCCGGCGGGAGCCAGGAAGCGGGCATCTGCGGGGAATCGCCCTAGATGCCCTTAGCCTTGGGCAACATCTGGAAGCGAATGGCGTACTGAAGTAATTCCGAGGTGCTCTTCAGATTCAACTTTTCCTTGATCCGGGCCCGGTAGGTTTCCACCGTGCTCGTGTCAATGTGTAACATCGCGGCAATCTGTCGCGTGTTTTGCCCTCCCCCCATCAATTCAAAGACCTGCAGTTCCCGATCCGTCAACAAGTCCACCGAGAAATTAGACGATGGGCGTGGACGGGAGGCGATCTGGGACGCAACCCAGCTGGCGGCTTTTTCGCTCCAGTAAATTTCCCCGCTCAAAACCTTGCGAATGGCCAGTAAAATTTTTGCCGGGGGTTCTTCTTTGGCCACATATCCGCGCGCACCCGCCCGAATCGCCCGTTCAGCATGCAACGTTTCCTCGTGCATTGAAAATACCAGACACATGACCTTGGGGTAGCTATCGTTCAAATTTTTGATAAGCTCCAATCCGTGGGAATCTTTTAAAGTAAGATCCAAAATCACCAAATGCGGTCTGGTTTCGGTCACCAGCTCCAAAGCCTGACTGCCATTGTCCGTTTCACCACAGACACTCAAATCCGGTTGCTGTTGAATAATGCGCTTCAACGATTCCCGCACCAGGGGGTGGTCATCAACAATCAGAATACGAGTGTTTTTCTTCTGCCGTGTCGTGCCGGAATCTTTCATGTTCCTCTCAAGGAAATTCATTCTGAATTACGCCGCCAACGTCGCCATTTCCTGGTCCAAAAATTCCGCCCCAAAAATTGCGCGCACCGGTCGACACCCCTCTCTTCGCAACGTCATGCGCCGCATCAAACGTTTTGCAATTACTCATAGACGAATCCAAACTGCTGAACGATGACCACTTCCTGCCCATCCCGATCCTTCGGCCGAGTCCCTTAAATCCGCCCATTGAACTTCACCATTTAATGCCTATAAAATTCCACTCAAAGTTACAAGGATTAATTTGTGCAACCGGATAAAATGTTATTCCCGGTTGTCGGAATCGAACATTTGCGAGCAAGGCAAAAGCGGAAAGGCGCTCCCGGGGCCGCAAGCCCACTGTTTGCCGGATCAACACAAGCCGAGGGGGGGGACGCCAGCCACCGCTTCGGATTTCGCTTGCGAACGAGTCTGATAACCGCCAACAGAATAACCGCTAATCTTCCCGGGGACGCTGGATGCCGAAGTGGAAACCCGTTTCGTCCTGATACCCGAGTGGGATATGGTTATTCATTGCGGAGCGTAACCTGGCGAGAACGCCCACCAGCAGCAAGTTCACTGCAATAATATGCAGCCACGTTTTGTTCATGCCCTTTTTGCAGCATCAGCAGTGCCAGCTATGTTCAAATTCCTGCCGTAACAAGCTGCCATTTAACAACCTCACATCGGAGCCCGGGGTTCGTTTCTGGAAAACTTGCGCAATCTCCCGCCAAAATAATCGTTAAAAATGTGTTTCCGCCTGAATAACTCCACGGCCAATCAGGGGAAAGTCGGGAAATGTCTCAAACCGTCACACCTTTGGAACTGCCACTGTCTCAAACAAAGAATCGCTGTCTTACAGGGAAAATCACAGTTCGCTTTTTGGGCACAGCAACCGGTTTAACCGCCGTTTCCCGTTGATTTAAGCGGCAAAAGCCATTGGCAATAATTTTGCTAAAGGGAGGTGCAGTTGTTGTTTTGACGAAAGTTGTATAATGGATTTTGGCAAAGAAAGTCGTAAAAGTCGTGCTTCTACAAGTCGAGGTGGGAGATGGGCAACAGTTTTACTCGCCCTGTTTTTTTGTTTAAGCAACGCCCACGGCTCTCAAATCGTACAGCTGGCGTGGAATCCTTCGCAGACCTCGACCGTAGCCGGCTATTTCCTCTATTGCGTCAACGAGAATGGAATGTATACCAATAAAATTGACATCGGAATCAATACCACCGCCTCCGTCTCGGGCCTGCAGGAAGGACAAACCTATCATTTCGCGGTCACCGCCTATAATTCAGCCGGCGTGGAAAGTGCCCCGTCGAGCGCTGTGTCATATATCACCCCGGGGCTGATCAGATTGCTCGGAGAAATAAATGCCAATGCCATGGGCATGGAATTCCCCGTGGCCCCGGGCCATTGGTATGAAGTCCAGGCTTCAACCGACATGCAGGCCTGGTCGACGATTGGCCAGACAGGCGTGGCAACTTCAAACGTGTGGACTCAATTTTCCGATCCATCGGCGGGCCAATTCCCAACCCGGTTTTATCGACTGGTCCTTCACTGATGGAGAAGCTGGCCGAGCCAGAAAAATCCCGATTCAAAAAAACCGACGTTTAGTACCGCGCCAGCTTCACGCCGAATCCCAGGAGCTTTCTCACATCGGCATCCGACTTTGCCTCGGCGTAAATCCGCAGGATCGGTTCCGTCCCCGAACCGCGCAACATGAGCCACGAAGAGTCCTCGGCTATAAATTTAACGCCATCGAACGTCTTCAGGCTGGTTAATGGCGAGCGCAGCAGTTTCGGCGGCGGATTGTTTTTCAGAAATTCCATCAGCGACGCGCGCTTCTCCAGGGGATAATGGGTGTCAATCCGTCCGTAACAGTGAGGGCCGAATTGCTTCTCTAATTTCGCCAGGATCTTATCCACGGATACGCGCTCGGTCGCGAGTAGTTCAAGCAACATTAAACCGGCAGCGACACCGTCACGTTCGGGAATGTGACCCGGAAAACCGATGCCGCCGCTTTCTTCCGCGCCGAGCAGCACGTCACCTTTGAGCATTTCCGCACAAATATATTTAAAGCCGACGCCGGTCTCGACCAGCGGCAGGCCGTAAGCGGCGCAAATCTTGTCCACCATCGAAGTGGTCGTAAGCGCCTTGACCACCCGTCCCCTGCCCTTTCGATTCACAATCAAATGATGCAACAGGAGGCAAATGACTTGGTGCGTGGTGAGGGCGTCGCCACGGCCGTTCATGCCGCCAACGCGATCGGCGTCGCCGTCGGTCACGAGGCAAATGTCGTGTGGGTGCCGACGGAGAAATCTTTGGCTGCGCGCGTAGTTCTTTTTAATCGGCTCGGGATTAATGCCACCGAACAGCACATCGTGCTCCGCATTGAGCGTCGTGACCTGACAGCTGGTGCCCGCGAGCAACTGTTCAAAACAACCCGCGCCGACACCGAACAAGGCGTCATGGGCGAAATGCAGCTTCGATTTCGCAACCAACTTGAAATCCACAAGCTTTTTCAGCGCGGCGAAGTGCGCCGGGCGGACGTCACGGATGAAAATTTTTCCGGCACGCACCGCCTCGTCGAATTTTGCCAATCGGACGGGATGATGATCCACAAAACCTTCAACCGCCCGACAGGTCTCCGGATCGCTCGAACCGCCGTAGAATGATTTGAGTTTAAACCCGTTAAAAATCGGTGGATTATGGCTGGCAGTCATCATCACCCCGCCAACGGCGCCCTGCGCCTTGACGGCAAACGAAACCGACGGCGTCGGGGTCGGCTCCGGCGTGAGCACCACCTCAAAATCGTTCCCGGCCAGAATTTCAGCGACGGTCCGGGCAAATTTGTCCGAAAAAAACCGTCGATCGAAGCCGACGACGACTTTGGGATCGAGCCCAAATACTTTGGAGTTTTGGCTTTGGATTTCGGATTTCCAATAGTCCGCCGTGGCCTGTGCCACGCGGGCAACATTGGCAAACGTAAAACCTTCCGCGATAACCGCGCGCCAGCCGTCGGTGCCAAACTTGACATTCATAACGCGCCGGTCACACCTTCAAATCCGCCAGCGCGGGATCGTTCGCGTTGACGATTTTCCGCATTTTTGTCACGGCGGCTTTCAGGCTGGGCGCGCCGAACAAGCTGGTCCCGGCCACGAACGTGTCCGCGCCGGCGCGCGCGCATTCGGCAGCGGTCTGGAAATTGATGCCCCCATCGACGCTGATGCGATATGGCAGTTTCCGTTCATGCCGCCAGGCATCGGCTTGCTGGACCTTGGGAAGGCACTCGTGAATGAACTGCTGTCCGCCAAATCCCGGATTGACCGTCATCACCAGCAGCAAATCAATCCGGTCGAGATACGGCTGGACCTCGGCAATGGCCGTAGGAGGATTGATGGCCAGGCCGACCTTTTTATTGAGCGATTTGATTTTCCAGATCAGCGGCGCGACCTGCGCGCCAAGTTCAACATGAACGATGATTTCGTCCGCGCCAGCCTTCACAAACTGCTCCAGCAAAACCTCCGGGCACGAGCACATCAGATGAACATCGAAAAAGAGCCTGGTCAGCGGGCGAATCGCGCGGATGACTTCGGGCCCAAAGGAAATATTCGGCACGAAATGGCCGTCCATAATGTCAAGATGCAGCCAATCGGCGCCGGAGCGGCCAGCCCGTTCCACCTCCCTGCCAAAATGAGCGTGGTCGGAGGCCAGCAACGAAGGCGCAATGATCATGCGCGGAGTCTAAGCGAAACCCGCCCGGAAAGAAAAGTTGGAAGATGCCGGCGATTTAATTCTGTTTGCCGTCGAGACAGCGGCGGACCGTCATTGCCAGCACCTGCGGATGGTAAGGTTTTTGCAGAAAATTCAACTCCGGCTCGAGTTTAAAATCTTTGCCCACAATGTCGGCACTGTAACCGCTGGTGAAGATGACCTTGAGCTCCGGCTGCTCGGCCCACAATTTTTCGGCCAGCTCGCGGCCGTTCATGTGGTTGGGCATGACCAGATCGGTGAGCAGCAGGGCAATTTCACTCTTGTTGTTTTGCCAGACCTCCACGGCTTCGGCAGCATCGTTCGCCGACAACACTCTGTACCCATATTTGCCCAACAAACGTGAAACGAGCTCACAAACCGGCACTTCATCTTCAACCAGCAAGATCGTTTCGTTACCGCCGCGCACCGTGATCTGAGTGGTGGGTTTTTCCACAGTGTTCTGGCCCGGTCCGGCGTAAGGAAGGTAAATCCGAAAGGTCGTGCCCATCCCAACCCGGCTGTCCACTTCAATCCATCCCTGATGCTGCTTCACGATGCCGTAGGCTGTCGCCAATCCCAGGCCAGTGCCTTTGCCGATTTCTTTGGTTGTGAAAAACGGTTCGAAAATCCGGCGCAGATTTTCCGGCGAAATGCCCGTCCCGGTATCCGTGACGCTCAAGCAAACGAAACGGCCCGTGCGGGCCTCGGATTGACCGCGGCCGTATGACTCGCCCAGGTTCACAATGGCGATGCGCAGGGCAAGCTGGCCCCCTTTGGGCATGGCATCGCGTGCGTTGACGGCAAGATTCAGCAACACCTGTTCCAACATACCGGCGTCGGCATCCACCATCGGCGGCATCTGGCAATAATTCAACTGCAACGCCACATCCTCGCCCAAAAGCCGGCCCAGCATGTTCGTCATGTTCCCGACAATTTTGTTCACATCCAGTTTTTTGGGTTGGATCAGCTGGCGCCGGCTGAAGGTGAGCAATTGCCGGGTCAACCGGGCGGCGCGTTCGGCCGCCTGAACGATTTGTTCGGCCGATTTTCCCGCCGAGTCACCAAGATTGGCTGCCGAAAGTAACGAGGCATGTCCCTGGATCACGGTGAGGATGTTGTTAAAATCGTGCGCAACGCCGCCCGCAAGCTGGCCGATGGCTTCCATTTTTTGCGATTGACGCAATTGTTCCTCCAGCTGCCGCTCGGTGGTGACATCGCGAAACAAACTCAACATCAGCAGCGGTCGCTCGTGAAGCTGGATGAATGAGTCAATGATTTCCAGGGTCACGGCATTCCCGTTGTGCAAGACATACCGGCGTTCGGGCTTGCGAACGACGTTGCGCGCAAGAAAAGCTTCGCGGTGTTGTTCCAGGATTTTGTCGCGGTCCTCAGACGCGGCGTAGATGACTGTGAAGGGCTGGCCCTCCAATGCCTGTGCCTCCATGCCGACCAAACGGCAAAACGCATCATTGACGGCGACAATAACGCCTTGTTCATTGACTAATCGCAGTCCCGTCACCGAGTTTTGCCAGACTGAACGAAAGAGTGTTTCCGAACTCTGCAGGGCGGCCTCGGCTTCGCGCCGTTCGGTGATATCGCGCACGTGCAACAGCACGGCCGGCCGCCCCCCGTACTCGATGCGGCTGGCGCGGACCTCCACCGGGGTGATCCGGCCTTCAGCGGTCAAGCTTTCGCTTTCGGCCTGTGTCCATTTGCCGCCAGCCATTTTCTCAAAATCCTGCCGGGCCTGCTCCCGGCGGGATTCCGGGATGAGATCCGTTAATATATTTTTACCAACCAGCTGCTCCCGCGTCAGGCCCTGCAGCAGACAACTGGCAAGGTTCACATCCAGTACGATACCGCTCAGGTCCACAACCAGTATGGCGTCCGGCGAGTTTTCGAAGAGATCACGAAAGCGCCGTTGGCTCTCACGCAGCGCCTCCTCGGCGTTGACACGTTCCAATGCGCCGGCGCATTGATCGGCCAAAGTCTGGAGCGTTTCCAGGTCATGCTCGGAATAGGCGCCAGCCACGCGGCTTTGGACAAACAGGACGCCAATCAGCCGGGTGCCTTTGCGCACCGGCACCAGCATCGCATCGGCGGCATGGCCCTTGGGACCGGGCGTGTGCACCAATTCCGCTCCCTTGGTGATGACCCGCCGGATGAGTGTATTTGCGCTTTTGGTCTGGGATGATTCGGGGATCTTCACCCGCTGTTCGTCCACGGTGGCGATGTTCAGCAACGAATAAACCTCATCCTTCTCCGCGGAATACAAATCCAGTGCGAAATCATCCCAGGCAAACAGCGCATCAGACGCTTCACAAATAATCGTCGCCGCCTCGGCGGCCGTCGTGGCCGAACTCAGGCGATGGCTGAGCTTCGAGAATACCTGATTGCGGTGCTCGTTGCGGCGGCGTTCCGTCACGTCCGTGACCATGGCGAGCGCTGCAAAACGGTTGCGAAACGCCATCGGACTCCAGACCACTTCCACGTCAATGAATGCGCCGTCCTTTCGTCGGTGTCTCCAGAGGCGGCCGCTCCCGGCCTCACCCAAAGCCGCCTCTTGGGACGGTTCTCCCTTTTCCGCCCGGCGGAGATCCGACAGCTTCATCGCCAGAAATTCTTCGTGCGAGTAGCCATAATGTTGTATGGCACTTTTGTTAACCTCCAGAAACGCGAGGGTTTCCAGGTCAAAAACCCACATGGGATTGGGGTTGTCCTGGAAAAGCAGGCGGTACTGTTTCTCGCTTCGGCGTAATTCCTCCTCCGCGCGCCAACGATCGGTCACATCCCGCCAATTGGTGACGATGCCCGCCGCATCCGGATCATTCAGGCGGTTTTGGCCGACCAGTTCCAGACGTTTCCAAGTTCCATCTTTCTTCTGATAACGGAATTGAATTTTCAAGGCGCAGTCCGGTTGTTGCACCGCCTGTTGAAACATTTCACGCACCAGGGGTAAATCCTCCGAATGCACATGTGCGAAGGAATCCGTGCCTGGCAATTCTGCCGGCGCATAACCCAGCACCCGTTCCATCGAAGGACTGGCGTAAAGAAAACTCCCTTCCCGGCTTAAAATGCAAAGGATATCGAGGGTGTTTTCCGTAAGGGTGCGGAAATATTTCTCACGGCGGGCCAATTCCGTCTCCGCTTGCCGCCGTTTGGCGCGTTCCGCGGCCTCCTGTGCGGCACGGCGGACCGCCGAGGCCAGCCGCTCCGGATTATGTTTGAGCACGTAATCGGTCGCACCTGCCTTGAGACTCTCAATCGCGGCATGCTCGCCGATGGTGCCCGAAAGGAGAATGAACGGCAGGTCGGGGTGGCCTTTGCGAACAAAAGCCAGCGCCTCCAGGCCGGTAAATTTGGGCAGCCGGAAATCCGATAAAATGACATCAAACTTTTCGTTGTCGAGCGCCGCTTCAAATTCCGCACGTCCCGCCACACGTTTCAATTCGGCCTCCAGCGCATCCTCGTTAAGCAGCGTCCGGACCAGCTCGGCAAAGTCTGGATCGTCCTCCAGATGAAGAATGTGTAACGGCTTACTCATCTGTTTTCCGGGTAGGATTGCCGCTCGAATTTCGTGCTGACATCACAGGCCCTTCCTAACAATAAACGTGCCAAAGTAAAGCCAGCAGGATACAGGGCGTTCCGGAAAATGGTTTCCCTTGACATTCAAGCGGGTTTGCCTAAAGTCGTTCGCTTTTAAGCGAAACTATCAACCTATGCCGAATACGAAGTCAGCCGAACGACGGATGCGCGCCAACGAACGCAAGCACCAGCACAACCGTAGTGTCAAATCACACCTGCGAGGTCTGGAAAAGGATTATCGCGCGCTCCTCGCCGCCGGCAAAAAGGACGAGGCCGCCAAATTTCTCCCCGGCCTCCATTCTGCCTTCGACAAGGCCGTCAAGGCTGGCGCGCTGCCTCGTCCCACGGTCAACCGGAAGAAATCACGCCTGGCCGCGGTTTTGAGTTAAACAGCCCCGGTGGCAACAACCTCATTTTCGCCAGCCGGAATTTGAGTCCAACCGCAAGACACTGCCAGCCATATTTAAGACTGCGGCGGAAATTGATCGAAGACGCCTCGACAAAATATTTGGTCGGGCAGCTGACCTCGCCAATCGTGAATCCGTGCCAGAGAATCTGCGCGAGCATCTGGTTGTCGAACACAAAATCATCTGAATTTTTCGTCAGGTCGAGGGTCTCCAAAATTTCGCGCGAAAACGCGCGGTAGCCGGTGTGATATTCCGAAAGCTTCGCGCCCAGCAGGATATTTTCTGCGAACGTCAGAAAACGATTGGCCACGTATTTCCACCACGGCATTCCGCCCCGGAGCGCGTAGCCCCCCAAAATGCGGCTGCCCAGGACACACGGATGCAATCCATTCGCAACGATCGAGGCCATCGCCGGGAGCAGCTTGGGCGTATATTGGTAGTCCGGGTGGATCATGATCACGATGTCCGCACCCGCCTCCAGAGCCAGCCGGTAACAGGTCTTTTGGTTGCCGCCGTAGCCCGTATTGACCTCGTGCTCATGGACGCGCACGCCTTCAAGCGAACGCGCCACCGCCACCGTCTCGTCACGGCTCCGGTCGTCCACCAGAATGATCTCATCCACGATGCCCTGCTCGCGCACCTCGTTGTAGGTTTGAAGCAGGGTCTTCGCCGCATTGTAGGCCGGCATCACCACGACGATCTTCTTTCCGTGATACATAATGAATTTGCCCGGTCATGTTGGATGAACGTCTCATCGCCCAAAAGTGAAAAATTAACGGAATGGAACAACACCGGCTTTCCGCGTCCATTCCAGACGCTCTTTTTTGTGGACAAACGGGAGCGTTACCCCCCCTACTGTGCCGCATCTTGCCAACCGCCAAAATAATCGTAAAAAACTTATACAAATCTGGCGCGGTTGGTGTCTATCGGATAAAACCGTGAACGGCGAAATGGAATTCCACTGGTGCCGGCGGCTTTATGAAACGAAGGCCGCAGATTTGATTCTTTATGGCCGGGCGCTGGGTTTGAGCCATGGCGAGGCGGAAGACGTGATGCAGGAAACCTTCCTCGCCCTGATGCAAAAGCCCCAGGTTCCCCTGCGACCGGAGCATTATTGCGTGCGCAGTTTCCGGAATCGCGCATTGAATTATCGGCGCTCGTTGTGGCGGCGCCTGACGCGCGAACTGGAGTCGCGGCGGTGGTTTGAGAAATCTTCTTCGGAAACTCCGGCCGAACGCGCGGCGATGCGTTGTCTCGCCGAACTGCCGATGGAACAGCGTGAAGTCATTGTCCTGAAGATCTGGCATCGATGCACGTTCGAGGAAATCGGCGGATTACTGGATATATCACCGAATACGGCCTCGGGCCGGTATCGTTACGGCTTGCAGAAAATAAAACTCCAACTGGAAGGAACGGTTTATGAAAGAGCTGGATTCACTGGAGACGCAGTTGCGTTCCTGGCGGCCGCGCCGCCCGTCGGCGGGGCTTGAGCAACGCCTTTTTGCCACGCCGGTCAACCTCATGCCCAAAATGGCCTGGTTCGTGGGCTGGCTGGTGCCGGTGACGGCCTGCGCGCTGCTCACCTTTTCGGTTCTGATCTCGGGGAATGGCATTCCCGGCCGGTCACCCCGCCCTGAACCGTTGGCGGCCACGATGTTAAGCAACAAAAGTCTCCTGGTGCCAGCGCCGGAAAACCCCTGGAAAGGGCAAAACGAGTTATCCTCCGTCACTTTTGATTGGACAAACCGCAGCGGTTCGACTTCTAGTATGCCCTCCTTTCCGCGAAACCGGATGAATTGATTGCGATTTATTATTTTTAAATGAGCGCTGATAAACGTAGAAACCAGAATACCAAATCATTACCACCCAAGGTCGCCCCGCGCCCGGTTGCCACGCCGCCCCCGCCCGTACCACCGTTATTCCGCCCGGTGGACTGGCTGGCATTCGGAATTTCCACCCTCGTGGTTTTCACCGTTTTTTACCTGACCCTGGCCCCCAACGTGACGCTGGAAGATTCCGGCGAGATGGCTACGGCCTCGCTCTACGGCGGCATCCCGCACGCGCCGGGTTATCCCATTTGGACCCTCTATACGTGGTTGTGGACGCATATTCCAATTGGAAGCATCGCATGGCGCGTTGAACTGGGCAATGCCTTCGCCGGCGCCATCGCGGCCGGGCTGCTGGCGCTGGTCGTTTCGCGCAGCAGCAGCATGATCATGGAAAGCGTGGATGCCTTCAAAAGCATCAACCGCCGCTGGGAAAATCTGATTTGCCTCGTCGCCGGCTTTGTCGCGGGAGGATTGAGCGACTTCGACGGCTTTATGTGGAGCCAGGCGGTCATTGTGGATAAACACACCTTGAGCATTGCCTCACTGATGGGAGTGCTGGTGTTTCTGTTGCGCTGGGTCTATGCGCCTCACCAGCACCGGTACCTGTATGCCGCCTTCTTCATGTATGGCATCTGTTTTAACAACCATCAGTCGCTCCTCCCCATCATCATGGGCATGCAGGTGCTGATGTGGATGGCAGAACCCAAACTCGGCCGCGAGTTCTTCTTCGGAAATACGGTGATTTTTCTGGCCTGCGAATTCCTGATCCAGCCCGGCGTGCTCCTCCACAACCCCACCGTCCTGGTGGTTTACAACGTCATTGGCATCGCGTCCGCCGCGCTTTGGATCTGGCTGGTCGTCAAAACGAAAAAGACCGGGATTGAATTCTGCCGTGACGCCGCCATGCTCGCTCTGCTGGGATGCCTGGGGCTGCTTTTCCTCGGCGTCACGGATTACCTGCCGGCCGCCCACAATGGCTCGAAGCTCTTTCTGATCGTTATTGCCACCATTGTGGCCGGCGGAATTTTTGCCCATTTTGTCAAACAAACCCGGCACCTTTCCAAGGAATGGTTTATTGTGCTGGTGTGTGGCGCGGTCTGGATCCTGGGCGCCGCGTTCTACTTTTACGAACCCATCGCCTGCATGACCGATCCGCCGATGGAATGGGCTTATCCCCGGACGGTCGAAGGGTTCGTTCACGCCATAACCCGCGGTCAATATTCCCCCATTAACCCCACCGCGGGCGTCGGGAACAATTTCATCGAAAAAACCGTCAGCTTTTTTGCCACCTACGGCCTGCAACTCTGGCGTTATCTTGAAGGCACCGCCCAGCAATTCAACCTGTTCTATTTGCTGTTGGCCTTGCTGGCCTTCCTGACCTTCCGCCAGCTGAAACGGCGGGAACGCGTATGGATGATTGGCATGCTCGGCATCTACATTTGCACGGGTCCCTTTCTGGTCTTGTTGCTCAACTTTTCGCCCGACCGCCAATCGATCGGTATCGCTGCGCCCCTCTTCGCCCTCGGCCATGTGTTTATCGCCATGTTCGGCGCCTATGGTTTGACGATTGCCTGCGCGTACATGGCCACCCAGTACGAGACGATGCGCAAATGGCTCCTGGTCGGCGGCTTTTGCGCCCTGGATTTTGCCCTATTCACGGTGGCTTCGAACTGTCAGACCCTCATCGGCAATTTGGACGATGAAATCGCCGCACGGTATGGGTTCTTGAAAATGGTTTGCTGGATCCTCGCAGGCGTCACCATTTTAATCCTGCGGAGAGGCGGTCTGCAGAACGACCGTCTATTGTCCCTCGGCCTGCCGGGCTTGTTTGTGCTGTGTTCGCTCATGCTGACCGTCGCCACCATTTTGCAGAACCAGTTCAGTCTGGGCGGCTTCTCCAGCTTCTTCCACAACCTCGTCCAGGCCTTCCGTCCCGAGCAGTATGGCTTGCCGGTTTATGCGGCATTGATTTTGTTTGGCATGGCCTTGATTTTCTTCGTCCTGGTCTGGTGGCTCCGCCAAAAAGCGCCCCTCGGCATCGCCCTCGTCGCCTTCGCTACGTTTCCGGTTTATTCCGCAATGACGCACTGGGCTCACAGCGAACAACGCAACCACTGGTTCGGCTACTGGTTCGGGCATGACATGTTCACACCGCCTTTCGGCATCTATCCGGAAATGGCTCGCAACGCGATCGAGTTCGGCGGCACCGACCCCGGACGCTTTGTCCCGACTTATATGATTTTCTGCGAAAGTTTCGTGCCGCCGGGCTGCAAGCCGATGGACCCGAATTTTGACCGGCGCGACGTTTATCTCATCACGCAAAATGCGCTGGCCGACGGCACTTATCTGCAATATCTCCGCGCCCAGTATTTCCGCAGCGCCCAAAAAGACCCTTTATTTTTCCAAGAGCTGCTGCGCGGCCCGGAAGAACGCGCTGACAATTACTACACCAATGTCCTGGCCCGCCTGGCCGGCGCCATTCTGGACGGACCGCTGACCAGACGCGGCGCCCGCATTGAAGCAAATTGGCGCAAGGAAGGAGTCTATCCTCCCAGCGAGATTTACATACCTTCGCCGGATGATTTGCAGAATTCCTTTTCGGAATATACCCAGGACGTCAGCCGCCGGGCGCAACTGAACGAGCTTCTGCCGGGTGAAGCGGTGAACCCCGTCACCAATGCCCAGGGCCAGGTGAGCGTCCAGGTGGCCGGCCAGGTGGCCGTGATGAAAATCAACGGCCTTTTGTGCAAGGTCATCTTTGATCACAACCCCACCAACGAATTTTATGTGGAAGAAAGTTTTCCCCTGGATTGGATGTTTCCTTACGAAACACCATTCGGCGTCATCATGAAAATCAACCGGCAGGTGGTGCCGTCGTACTCGCCGGATGTTTTTCGGAAGGATCACGAGTTTTGGAGCCAATACTCCGGACGGCTCATCGGCAATTGGATTACTTACAATACCAGCGTCAAGCAAATCGCCGACTTCGCCGAAAAGGTTTACATGCACCGTGATTTCAGCGGCTTCAAAGGCAGCCAGAAATTCATCCGTGACGATCATGCGCAGCAGGCGTTCTCCAAACTCCGCAGTTCCATCGCCGGCCTCTACGCCTGGCGGCTGGGGGTGTTGAGCCAGGTCCCCACGCCGCCCGAATATCTGCCCAAAAATGAGGCCGAACGGAACGCGTTGATTCGCGAGGCGGATTTTGCCTTCAAGCAGGCTTTTGCCTTTTGCCCCTACAGTCCGGAAGCGATTTACCGTTATATCAACTTTCTCGCCATGCTGAACCGTATCGACGACGCCATTATCGCAGCGCAAACCTGCCTGGATTTCGATCCTTACAACGAACAGGTTGCCAATCTGGTCAAACAGTTGAAGGCGATGAAAAAGCAGTCCGCCGGACGAACCCAATTTGAAAGTGAATTGCAGCGCATGGAGAACGAGGCGCGCACCAATCCGACTAATTTCGAAAATATCCTGAACCTCGCCGGCGTTTATTATCAAATGCATCAAACGGACCGCGTGATGGCACTTTTTGATCAGGCAGCCGCCAACCCGCATGTTCCCTCCAGCACCCTGGGTGTCATTGCCCAATTTTACGCGCAATCGGGCAATCTGCCCAAACTGGAAAGCACGCTCGAAAGATTTGTCGCCATCCTCCCGAATGAACCGGAGCCCTGGTACGATCTGGCCGCCGTCAAAACTGTGCTTGGCAAAACCAACGAATCTCTCCAGGACTTGAAAACAGCGCTTGACCTGAGCGCCAAACGCCTCAAACAAAACCCCAAGGCACGCGATCTCCTTGCCGAAGTGCGCAAAGATCCCCGTTTTGACTCGTTGCGCAATTCGCCGGCCTTCCAAAAACTGGTTCCTCCCCAATAACCCGCCTCCGCGTGGCATCCGGCAGTCCACCGTATCTTTGGCGTTCAACCGCCGGCGGGGCATATCCGAGTTGCCGGGTGCCGGCCGATAGGTTAGTTTGACGGCTTCAGAATGATTTTGCACCAGTAAGCGAGCATGAAGAAGGCAGATTCACACGTACAGAAAACGGAAGTGGTACCCGCTGCGCCCGGCGCGGCGGAGGTCCCCCCGCCGGCGGCGGAAACCACTCCGGAACAATTGACTGAACTCAAAGCCCGCGCCGCCAAGGCCGACGAGCATTGGGATCGCCTGTTGCGCACCGCCGCGGATTTTGAAAATTTTAAAAAACGCGCCGCCCGCGAACGCCACGAAGCCGCGCAATCGGCCACGGCCGCGCTGGTCCACAAACTGTTGCCCGTGCTCGACCACTTCGAAATGGCGCAGGCCGCCGCGCAAAACGCACCCGCCCCGCGAGGCGGGACGGCGGCCTTGCAGGACGGCATCACCATGATCCAGCAGCAGCTGAAAGGCATTCTCGCTGAAACCGGCCTCGAAGAAGTGGATGCCAGCGGCCGGACCTTTGACCCGACGCTGCACGAGGCCGTTTCACAATTGGAAACCGCCGATGTCCCCGAGGGCCAGGTCGTCCAACAAATCCGCAAGGGCTATAAACTGCGCGACCGTTTGTTGCGACCGGCGACGGTGGTTGTCGCCAAGAAGCCGGCCACGCCTCCCGCCACCCCACCCGCCGCCTGAACCATGGCCAAGCGTGATTATTATGAAGTGCTCGGCGTTGACCGCAATGCCAGCGAGGAGGAGATCAAGAAGGCTTACCGCAAGCTGGCGGTGAAATTTCATCCGGATAAAAATCCGGGAGACAAGGCCGCCGAGGAAAATTTCAAGGAAATCGGCGAAGCCTACGAAGCCTTGAGCGATCCGCAAAAGCGCGCCGCTTATGATCAGTATGGCCATGCGGCGTTTGATCCTCGTGCGCGCGCCGGCCGCGGCGGCGGTTTTCATGATCCGTTCGAAATCTTCCGCGAGGTTTTCAGCAGCAGCAGCATTTTTGAGGAGTTCTTTGGCCGGCACGACCCCTCGCAACCACAACGCGGCGACGACCTGCGCTACGATCTGGAGATTACCCTCGAAGAAGCCGCCCTTGGCTGTGAGAAGAAGATTGTCATTACCAAATCCATCCGCTGTGAGACATGCGCCGGCTCGGGCATGGAGCAGGGCTCCAAGACACGGGTCTGCCCCACCTGCGGCGGACACGGCGTGGTGCTGACTTCACGCGGTTTCATCAGTCTCAGGCAGACCTGCCCCCACTGCCAGGGTTCCGGCCGCATTTTGGAAAAACCGTGCAAAACCTGTCGCGGCGACGGTCGGCACGAACATAATTCAGAAATCAAATTGCGCATCCCGCCGGGCGTGGATACCGGTTCGCGACTGCGCTCGTCCGGCAACGGCGAAGCCGGCTTTCGGGGTGGACCCGCCGGCGATTTATATGTCGTCCTGCACGTCAAATCGCACGATTTGTTCCAGCGCGACGGCGATGATTTACTCTGCGAGGCGCCGGTCAGTTTTGCCCAGGCGGCGCTCGGCGCGGAAATCGAAGTCCCGACCCTGGACGGCAAGGTCACTGTCAAAATTCCCGCCGGCACGCAACCGGGCGCCGCGTTTCGCGTCAAGGGTAAAGGCGTAAAAAACCTGCAGGGCTATGGCCATGGCGATTTGCACGTGCGCATCCGGGTCCAGGTGCCGTCCCATCTGAACGCCGAACAGAAGGCGAAATTGCGGGAATTCGCCGCGTTAAGCGGCGAGGACGCCAATTCAACTGATAAAGGTCTGTTGGGGAAAGCCAAAAACCTGTTCCGTTGATGGGCCCGCGCGGCAGGTGCCAAATTTTTTCTTGGCACCCGTCACTCGTCACTTGTCACTTTAGTCATGCATCGCTTTTATCTGCCGCCCGAACGCTGCACCTGCGATGAGCTCCTGCTCGATGATCGCGAGGCACACCACGCCCTGCACGTGCTGCGCGTGAAACGCGGCGAGCCGGTAGTCGTTCTCGACGGAGCCGGTCGGGAATTTCTGTGTGAAATTGCCGGTGCCTCGCGGAACAATGTGACATTGCAGGTGAACCAAAAAAATGTGGTCCCGCCTCCGGCCTGCCTGATCACGTTGCTGCTGGCGGTGCCCAAGGGAAAAATCATTGAATCCATCATCCAGAAATCCGCGGAGCTGGGCGCGCACCGCCTCGTGCCGCTGCTGACTGAGCGGGTGGTGACCCATCTGAACGAAAAGGAGAGAACCGACCGGCGGGAGAAATGGCAACGGGTCGCCATCGAAGCCATCAAGCAATGCGGTGCGGCCTGGCTGCCGATAATTGAAAAGCCGGCCACCATCGCGGAAGCCATGAGCCGGAAGCCGGAAAACGGAAGCGAATCCGCCCCCGGCTCTTCGCCTTCAGCCTTCAACCTTCAGCCTTCAGCCTTTGATTTGACCCTGGTCGGCTCGCTGCAAACCGGGCGCCGTCACCCACGCAAATGCTTTCAGGAATTCCAGACCCGGCACGGACGCCTGCCGCGAAACGTCGCCGTCTGGATTGGCCCGGAAGGCGACTTCACACCCGGGGAATTAAAAGCCATCCAGGCCGGCGGCGCGCTGCCCATCACGCTCGGCAGTCTGACTTTGCGTGTCGAAACCGCGGCGATCTATTGCCTTTCGATCCTTAACTACGAACTGCAGCGAGACCATTGAATTGGACCAAAACGCGGAAGGCCCGGCCCAGATGCTCCGGGTGGGTGAGGGTCTGAAACTGGCGCGTGCGGGCAGCGTCCCATTTGCCAAAGGATTTGTCTTTTACGGCCTTGTCCAGAATCCGTGTCAGAAATTGCGCCTGCGTCAGAAAACTTTCGGTCGCCAGCCCGGCCGACTCGCCGGCGGCCTGGATGGCCGGGAAATTGACGTGCGCGGTAAGGTCCTGTTCGCCAACGTTGGCGAAAATGTCTTCGGTGATATGATGACGAAAATAGGCGCGCAGCGTGCCACGCGGGCGACTGGGAGAAAATAATTCATCGGCAGTCAGACCGTAGTCGATCGCCAGCAGTTTTCCATGCTGCAAAATACCCGCCGCTTCGCGCCACCAGTTTTCAGCAGCGGGAGAAATTTCGACGGTGTAACCATCGGGCAGCACCGATTCTAATTCTGAATTCTGAATTCTGAATTCTGAATTCTGGATCCTTGCCCAGACGAACTTTCCGGCTTCGAGGGCGACGCCCCATTCAAACCATTTTTTTGCGGCGGCGTCCCAGCCGAAACGACGCACCGGCATGGCGTCCAGCAGTTCGTTGCTGAAAATCACCCCATAAAATCCGGGATGGAGGGCGGAGGGTTGGGCTGGCGCGACGGGGTTTCGTCCCGCCAAACCTTGAAAATCGGCGAACCAGCGGACCTGCGACCCGAATTTTTCCAGCTTTCGCCTTTGCCAGACCTGTCGGCGGGCAGATGGCTCAATAATACAGTACTGGATCCGGCTGCAAAGTCCCGGCCGTGCCAATTGCAGCCAGTCTAAAATGTCTTTGGCCAGGGTCCCATCATGCGCCCCCGCTTCGATAATCCTGACTTCTGACTGGCGGCTTCCGCTTTCTGCCTCAAGCCATTCGGCGAACTGGAAGGCGAGCATTTGCCCGAACAAGGCGCCGGTGCTGACGCTGGTAAAAAAGTCGCCGCGCCGGCCGGGATTGTCTTTTTTTGTTTGGTAATATCCATAATCTGGACAATAGAGCGCGAGCTCCATGAACCGGGCAAAAGGCAAAACGCCGTTCGTGACAATTTCACGTCGGATAAGTTCAATTAGGGGTTGCATTTTTCATATTTGGCGCGGCTCTAGCTTAATGTGCGCACAAGAGAAAACAATTTATGGCCAAAATCGATGCGTTTTTCAATCTGATGTTTGAACAGAAGGCGTCCGACCTGCACATGGCCTCCGGCAACCCGCCCATGTTGCGCATCAACGGCGAGCTTCAGCGCGTGGATTATCCCCCGCTCGAAAACGATTCGCTCAAGACCATGCTCTACGAAATCGCGCCGGATTACAAAATCAAACAATTTGAGGAAACCGGTGACGTGGACTTCGGCTACGAAATTCCCAATGTCTCGCGTTTTCGTGTCAACTTTTTCAATCAGCGAATCGGCGTCGGCGCCGTGTTCCGCCAGATCCCCAGCCGCGTCCTCTCGTTTGAGGACTTTGAGAAGCTCGAAGCGCCGCTGCCGGCGGTGCTCAAAAAGTTTTGCATGCTCAACCGCGGCCTGGTCCTCGTCACCGGCCCGACGGGTTCCGGCAAATCCACGACGCTGGCGGCGATGGTGGATTACTGCAATGTGAATCGCAAGGACCACATCATCACGCTGGAAGACCCGATTGAATTTGTTCACGAAAGCAAAAATTGCCTGGTCAACCATCGCGAAATCGGCCTGCACACCAAATCGTTTTCCTCGGGTCTGCGCGGGGCGCTGCGCGAAGACCCGGACATCATCCTGGTCGGTGAAATGCGTGACCTGGAAACCATCGAGCTGGCCATCACCGCGGCGGCCACCGGCCACCTGGTGTTCGGTACCCTGCACACCCAAAGCGCCGCCAAAACCGTGGACCGCGTGATTGACGTCTTCCCCGCCGATCAACAAAACAAAATCCGCCAGACGCTGTCCGAGGCGTTAAAGGGCGTCGTGGCGCAAACTTTGTTCAAACGCACCGACAAGAAAGGCCGCGTGGCCGCGTTTGAGATTCTGGTTTTCAATACCGCCGTGGCCAACCTCGTGCGCGAAGGCAAGACGCACCAGATCAATGGTATGATCCAGGTGGGCAAGAAGATTGGCAACCAACCGCTGGACGACCACATCATGGAACACGTGCGCATGAAGCGCATTGCGCCGGAAGAGGCCTACGAGAAATCGCTGGATAAAAAGAAATTCCGGCCGCTGCTGGCCCATCCTCCGGTGGATGAAGACGCCGTTTAACGCCGTTTAATTATGCGACGCGCCGAACTGGACCAAATGCTGGCCGCCATGCTGGCCTCCCAGCCCGAAGTGTCGGATCTGCTGTTCACGGTGGACCGCCCGCCCCAGGTTGAAGCCTATGGCGAACTCAAGCCGGTGATGCTCGATCCGCCCATCGAGAAACTCACCCCCTACCAGGTTGAAACCATCGCCATGAATATCATCGGGGACAACCTTTGGCACATCGAAGATTTGCTGCAACACGGTTCCTGCGACGCTTCCTATGCCCTTTCGGACCAGGCGCGGTTCCGTATCAACATTTTCTCACAACGCGGAAATTTTTCCATCGTCTGCCGCCAGTTGAACGCACAAATTCCGACGCTGGATCAGTTGAAACTGCCGGAAATTTTCAAGGAGATACCCAAGGAAAAAACCGGCCTCGTGCTCGTCACGGGCGCCACCGGTTCCGGCAAATCCACCACGTTGGCCGCCATCCTCAACGAGGTCAACCGCGCCAAACCCGTTCACATCGTCACCCTGGAAGACCCCGTGGAATACGTCCATAAACACGCGAAGGCGACATTTAACCAGCGGGAGTTGGGCATTGACTTCGACAGTTACGCCAACGGCCTGCGCGCTGCGCTGCGCCAGGCGCCCAAGGTCATTCTCGTGGGCGAAATGCGCGATCAAGAGACGGTCAAAATCGCCTTGAGCGCGGCGGAAACCGGCCACTTGGTCCTCAGCACGCTGCACACCATCAACGCCGGTGAAACCGTCAACCGCATCCTCGGTATGTTCGATCCGGAAGAGCAGGAACAAATCCGCATCCGCCTGGCGGATTCTCTGCGCTGGGTGATCAGCCAGCGGCTGGTGCCCAGAGTCGGCGGCGGACGGTTTGCCCTGATTGAAACCATGGGCGCCAATCTTCGCACGCAGGAAGCCATCCGCCTCGGCGAAAGCGAAGGCAAGACCTTTTACGAAATTATCGAAGCCAGTTCTCCGTTCGGCTGGCGTACTTTTGACCAGTCCTGCCTGGAGTCCTATGAGCGGGGGCAGATCACCGAGGAAACCGCCATGCTTTATTGCACCAAACGCAGTGTGGTGGCCCGCGGCATTGATGCCACCAAGAAATCCCGCGGCGACATGAGTTCCTCCGCCGGCTTGCTGCGCATGAAAACAACGGTTGAAAAATCAGCACCACCGGTGCTCAAAATAAAATAACCTATGGCTGGCTCTTTTGATTTTATCAGTACCGAGGACAAACCGGCTTTGATCGCTTTTTCTACGCCCGAATGGTTGGAGACCGCCAAAGGCGCCCTGACGGAATTGGGTTATAAAGTCCACACCGCCGCCACGCACAGCGATTTTCTGGTGCGTTTTACCCAGGTCCACTATCAAGTGGTGGTCATCGAGGAATTGTTCGGCGCCAACACCATTGATGAGAACCAGACGTTGCAGACCTTGCAGAACATGCCCGTCAACCAGCGCCGCCACGCCACGATTATTTTGCTCGGTGATTCCTTCCAGACGTTCATGCCCATGGAAGCCTTCAAACAAAGCGTCCATGCCGTCATCAACACCGCCGAACTGTTTTTGCTCAAACAACTCGTCGAGAAGGCCGTGGCCGACAACTCGCTCTTCTACCACAGTTTCCGGGAGGTCCAGAACCGACTGTACGCCAGTGGCAATCGCTTGTGATGCCCGCGGGTTGTTGCTAGTTTTTACCCGCATTCTTAATGACTCGCCTCGACCAAGCTCTGGTGGATCGCGGCCTTTGCGAAAGCCGTGAACGCGCCAAACGCGCTATCCTGGCCGGACAGGTCCGCGTCAACACCCAACTGGCGCATAAACCCAGCGACTCCGTTCAGCCGGAGGATGCCCTGGCGCTGGCAGCCGGTGAAAAATACGCCAGCCGCGGCGGCCATAAGCTCGAACACGCACTGCGCCGTTTCCCATTGGACGTTGCCGGGCTGGTCGCGCTTGACCTCGGTGCGTCCACCGGCGGCTTCACCGATTGCCTGCTCCAACACGGCGCCGCCAAGGTTTTTGCCGTGGACGTCGGTCAGGGCCAGCTGGCCTGGAAACTCCGGCAGGACCACCGGGTCGTGGTCATGGAAAAAACCAATGCGCGCCATCTGACGGCCGCCCACTTTCCCCAGCCGTTCGTTCCCGCCGATTTGGCGGTGATTGATTGCTCGTTTATTTCATTGCGAAAAATTTTACCAGCGGCCATTGCTTTATTGAAGCCAACCGGCAAAATTATCGCGCTGATTAAACCACAGTTCGAAGCCGGCAAGACTGAAGCCGACAAAGGTCGCGGCGTCATTAGGGATCCGGCGGTGCACGAACGGGTGATGAACGAACTGCGCGAATTTGCCGCCGCGCAACCCGGCTTGAGCTGGCGTGGGGTCGTCGAATCGCCGTTGCTCGGCCCGGCCGGCAACAAGGAATTTTTGGTGCTGATTGAAAAAACAAGCTGACAAAATCAAGCGCGTCGGCCTCATCGGAAATTCCGAAAAGGCCGCCTGCGCCGATATCGTCCACAAAGCCGCACGGCTGATTGCGCGTGCCGGGCGCAAGGCGGTCATCAACCCGGATACTGCCGTGCTGGCCCGCGAAGTGGATTTGCTGCTCGTGTTCGGCGGCGACGGCACCATGCTGCGCGCCGCGCGTGACATCGCCGGCTCGGCCACTCCCCTGCTCGGCATCAACATCGGCGGCCTCGGCTTTCTCACGGCGGTGCCGTCGGGCGAGCTGTCCCGGGCGCTCAACCACATTTGGAACGGTGAATTCAAATACGAATCCCGCGCCTTGCTCGAAGTGAGCGGCCGCTGCCATGGCCGGCCGGTTTGTGAAATGGCCCTGAACGATGTCGTTGCCGGGCGCGGCGCGGTTTCACGCCTCATCGGGCTGGACGTGAGCGTCGACGGCGAACTCGTCACGCATTACCGCTGCGACGGCCTCATCATCAGTTCGCCAACCGGCTCCACGGCTTATTCGCTGTCGGCGGGCGGCGCGGTGATTTTTCCGACGGCGGACGTCTTCGCCCTCACGCCGATTTGCCCGCACGCGCTGTCCAACCGTTCCCTCATTTTCCCATTGGCTTCGGTCATCGGGCTTAAAGCGCTTAATCCAGCCCCGGCAACCATTTTAAGCGTGGACGGACAGGTGGTCGCCGAGCTTGATGCCAACGACGAAGTAACGATTCGCCGCAGCCGACGCGCCGTTCGCTTGATGCATCTGGCGGACAGTTCATTTCTGGAAACCCTGCGCCGCAAATTGCAATGGCGTGGCGCCTACGTTTGATTTCACATGGTTCGCTTAAAGGACATTGCCCAATACGCCGGCGTTTCCGTCATGACGGTCTCGAAAGCGTTGCGCAATGAGCCGGACGTTTCCGCCGCGACCAAGGTGCGCATCAAACAACTGGCGCAACAAATGGGTTACGTACCCGACTCCACCGCGCAGGGTTTGCGCACCCGTACCACCAAGCTGTTCGGCCTGGTCATTCCCTCCATCACCAATCCCATTTACGCGCGCATCGTTTTCGCCATCGAGGAACGCGCCCACGAACTCGGCTACGATATCCTGCTGGCGCACACCCATAACATCCCGGCGCGCGAGGAAACCTGCATCCGGCGATTGATGTCGCGGCGCGTGGACGGCTTTTTCATTTCGCCGGTCTATCGTTTTGAAGCCGAAGCGCGGATTTATGTGGAGCTCGCTGCGCGCAAAACTCCGACCATCCTGCTCGGCTCGCCCGCGCCGTTCTGCAAACTGTTTCCCAGCGTGGAAATCGAGGAGCTCACCGCCAGCGCCTCGGCCACGGAACATTTGTTGAAACTCGGCCACCGGCGCATCGCCTACCTGACCGGTCCGCAATCGGCGCCGTGGGCGCACGAACGCTTTGAAGGTTACCGCCGGGCATTGCGGGATGCCGGAATGGACGTGGACGACCGCCTGGTGTTCCAGGCCGGCGGCACGATTGAAGACGGCACCAAGGCCGCGCTGCAAATGCTCAACGAATCCTGCAACGCCACCGCGGTACAGGCGGTCAACGACCTGGTCGCGATTGGTTGCGCCGAAACGCTGCTCTCCCAGAGCCTGCGGATTCCCGAGGATATTTCCATTGTCGGCTTTGGCAACGTGATGGCGGCGGAATATTTCCGCGTGCCGCTGACCACCATCCGCCAGCCCAAGTTCCGGCTGGCCATGGCCGCGATGGATATGATGACCAATTTGCTCCGCGGCCAGGCGGTGGAAAGCAAACGCCTGTCCGCCGAACTCATTGAACGCAAAAGCACCGCGCCGCTCAAAACCGCCGCCGACCCCGCGCCGAAGAGCCACGCCTGAGCGCGTCAAACCCATGGCAGCGGTCCGAATGGGCGACTTGGCATCAGCGCACTCATGCATCACATATGCTTATGGAGAATAGAGGCCATGATAAGAGGCGTAAAAATCCTATGTCTTGCTGCGTTAAGCGGATTAACCGCCGTCCATGCCCTTTGCCAAACTTGGGTGCAAACCGGCGCGCCAAGCAATAGTTGGCAAGCCATCGCTTGCTCGGCAGATGGAAGCGAGCTTGTTGCGGCTGCCGCAACCCTGGACGGTCCCAAAATAAATGGCAATGTGCCCGGCCCAATTTATCTCTCGACGAACTCAGGCGCAACCTGGACGCAGACTGGTGCGACCAACGAAATATGGAATTCAGTCGCGTCGTCTGCAGACGGAACAAAATTGGCAGCAGTTGCGGGTTTTGACGGAATTTATATGTCAACCAATTCCGGCGACACTTGGTTTTTGACCTCTCTTCCGGCCCATTTTTCTTTTTGGTCTTCGGTCGCTTTGTCCGCAGATGGAACCAGAGTGGTAGCCGCCGCCGGTTCCGCTGTTGACGGACCGGAAATTTATACTTCGACAAATTCGGGAGTGGATTGGACGCCAAACAGTGGTCCATCAAGTCTCAGTAATTATTGGAATTCTCTGACTTCATCCGCTGATGGCCGCAAATTGGCAGCGGTCGGTTCGGTTGAAGATTTTAGCACAGAGAATTTCACTGAATCGATTTATATTTCGACCAACTCGGGAATTACATGGGTTCAGGCCAATACGCCAAATGAACCATGGAGATCCGTTATCATTTCAGCGGATGGAAGCAAGCTAATCGCTGAAGCTGAACGCAGTGAATTGATTTTTACCTCAACGAATTCAGGTGCCGACTGGACGCAAAATAATTTTGTAGGGTTGGTTGGCCTCGTTTCGTCTGCGGATGGAACAAAATTAGTTGGTATAACGCCCGGCGCTAAATCCCTGGGTGCCACAAATCAGGTTTTTCGCTCAACTGATTCAGGATTGACATGGAATTCCATCGCTGTTCCGCCGGGAACCAATGGCTTTGGGATCGCCTCATCGTCGGCAGATGGAAATAAACTCTTCGCCATTGCCAATGGCTACATTTACGTTTGGGAGGCGGCTCCGCCACCACAATTGAACCTCACGGGGGCGAATGCGAATTTGACACTTTCATGGATTATTCCCTCGACGAATTTCGTTTTGCAGCAAAGTTCGGATTTGTCCGTCTGGGCGGATTTGACAAACGCACCGATTCTGAATTTCTCCAATTTGCAGAATCAAATCACGCTGCCGCAGTCGGGTGAAAATGGATTTTACCGACTCAAGACAGAATAATCGTCCTCAAATAAAGCCTGAAACCAGTTGCAACGGCTCGAATTGACGGCCCAAAATCGGCGCGCTTTTGGTTTTGAGCCAGCTTTCCAACACGCCGGCATAGATGCTGCGAAAGTCCACGGTGTACTTGATGTCGCCTTCGAACAAATCCTGCGGCGCCAGGCTGGGATACTGCCCGAGCAGTCCGGCCTTCACCTTGTCGCCGATGATGAATAACGGCGCGGCGGCGCCGTGGTCAGTACCGCCATTGGCGTTTTCCGTCACGCGCCGGCCGAATTCACTGAAAGTCATCAGCAACACCCGCTGCAAATTGCCCTGCGCCTTCAGATCGCCGACGAACGCGCTGACGGCGCCGCCGAGTTCCTGGAGTAACCGGTCCTGGGTCCCGGCCTGGTTGACGTGCGTGTCGTAACCCCCCTGCGAAACGTAGTAAACTCGCGTGGGCAAACCACCGGCAATGAGTTGGGCTACCAGTTTGAGGTTGTTGCCGAGCTGCGTTGCCGGATAGGACGTCTGAGTTTTCACGCGCGCGACGATGGTGCGGATTTGATCGGAACTGACTTGCGCGTCGAGCGCGGTGCGCTCGATGAAATGCAGTACCGAGCCGCCCGGTTGCGGCATGCCGGCGGCCAGCGCGCCGATGCTGCCGCCGGAATTGACGTCCGGCGCGCCGTCCGGCATCTCATTCATTTTTTCATAGGACTCCTCCAATAAATCCATCTGGCCGGGTTTGAAGCGCCCCGGCGACATGAATCGGTAGCTTTGCGGGTTGGCGAGGCTGATGCCGGTGGGCGTTTTGGCAAAGAACGCTTGCGGCGTCTGGCCGCCTATGTCCACGCCCACCGTCGGGTCGCAACCGGCACAGGCGTTGTCGAAATAGCGCCCCAGCCAGCCGTATTTTTCCACCTTGTCCGAGTCGCTGGCCGTCTGCCAGATTTCGGTTGAGCGGAAGTGCGAGCGGTTGGGATTGGGATAGCCAACCCCCTGCACGACAGCCAGATGCCCGGCATCGTAAAGGTCTTTAAAACCGGTCAACGCATGGTGAAATCCGATTTCGCCGGTCAGCTTTAACACCTGTTGCGGTGTGAGGCTGAGTTTCGGGCGCGCTTGGCGGTAATGATCGTTGGTGTACGGCACGACGGTGTTGATGCCGTCGTTGCCGCCGGCCATTTGCAGCACCACCAGAATAGGCGCATCTTTGCCGGTGACGATTTGCGTGGCGGAATCGGCCGCTTCACTGTGCAAGGCGGCAAACGTGTCGGCGAGAAACGCCGGAACCGTCCAGCTCAGCGCACTGCCCAATACCGTCGTGCGCAAAAATTGGCGGCGGGTTTGGAGTGTAATCTCGTTTTTCATAACCTTCGGCGTGACAAGTGACGTGTGACAAGTGACAAGAAGAGCCAACCTTGCTGCTTGTCACCCGCCTCCTGCCATTTGTCACATTTTTTCATGTCACAGTTCACGATTTGGTTTTGTCCCGTCACTTGTCACCTGCCACCTGTCACATTTTAAGTAACCTGATATTCCGGCGTGCACATCACCAGGCGGATGGCCGCCCGGATGTCGGCATCGTTTAATTTGCCTCGTGCGTTGAGAAAGTCGCCCAGCGCCCGGGCTTGATCATCCTTGAGCGCCGATTGCAGCAGCCGGTGCTGCAAAGCGGCCACCAGCCGGCCCTTGTCCGCACGCTCGTCCGGAGACAGAATCTTGACCACGTCAACGCCGCCGACATGCACCCGTTCCCGCTGAGCCGGCGGCTGACCAGCGGCCATCGGGTTCATTTGCATTTGCTGCATCGCCTCGAGACGGGCCCTGGGAATGTCCGCGCCCTGGATCAGCAGCGCCGCGGTGTTGTAACGGTCCAGCAGCGTGGTGGTGGTGATCCAGGCGATGCCGCCATCCCAGCCTTTTACGTTTGGCGGCGCGAACAGGTCCTGCCCCATCCGCCGCGTGATGCCTTCGCAAATTTGCGCCGGCGGCAAATCGCATTCCAGGACACGCGCGGTGCCGACGAGCCACTGCACCGGGCTTTTAACCTGGTTGCGAATAATCGCCGGGTTGTAAAACTCCTCGCTACGGAACATGATGCGCAGCAACGGCTTGAAATCATTTCCGTTCTCCCGTAAAATGGCAGCCAGCGCCGTGTTCAACTCGTCGGATGGCGGTTGTCCGGCAAAATAATTCCACAATTTGGCGGTGATGAATCGCGCCGAGGCCGGTTGCGCCACAATCCGGGCGATGACGTCGTCGCCGTTGAGATTGCCGGTCAGGCCCAGAAACGTTTTGGTGCCGTTGTCGTGAAAAAACGGGCGATAAACATATTCCTGATTCAGCCGGTCCAGCGACCAGCCGGTCAGTGCCCGCGCCCCCTCGGTCACGTCCTTTTCGGTGTAATGGCCGATGCCGAGCGAAAATAATTCCATGACTTCGCGCGCGAAATTCTCGTTCGCGTGCGGCCGGCGGCTCTCCGCCTGATCCAGCCAGATGAGCATGGCCGGGTCCTTGCCCACAAAGGTGAGCAGTTCCTGCCAGTTGCCGGTGGCCAGACGGCGAAACAATTCGTTCTGACGCCACATGTAGTAGGCGTTGCGCACTTTGACAAAGCTCGTCGCAAAATGCCCGTGCCAGAACAGCACCATTTTCTCCTGAAACGGCCGCGGCCCCCTGGCCATGCGGTTCAGCCACCAGCCGCGCAATTCCATCAGACGCTGAAATTGCACGCGCATTTCCTGCTGGTACAGCTTGCGCCGTTCGGCCTGCGACGCGTTTTTGGCGGCATCGCGCAGTTGCTTTACCCCGGCCGGGTCCGGTTTTGCCCAATTCGGCGCGGGCGTCGGGTCGGCATACTGTTCGTAATCAAGCAGGGTGGAAACGGCATCATCCGGGCCAAGACTGGCCAGTCGTTCAATGACGGCCGGCGGACCCCCGAAACCGGCCCGGTTCAACAGATGCGCCGCCGTGTCATGATCCCAGCGGGCGGCTGGAAGCGCCTTTAGCATACGTTCTTAAAGACGTAAGTAAGACTGAAAATGTTTCAAAGCAATTCAATTCCCATCCAACGGGAAGGTTGTCAGCGACGTATAATGCGCCCCCGTGGGCGACAATTCGCTCCGGATGAGTTCAATTTCCGGGGCCGTCCATTGGCCAAACATCCGGTTTTTCATCGTTTCGGCATGGCCGGTTAATGCTTTGATTTCCGAAGCGCCAGACTGCTTGAATCGCCCCAAGGTCACGTGCCCGGCAAAACGTTCACCCCCCGGCTCCGCTGTGAACGGCTGGACCGCTGCTTCAATTTTTCTCTGCAAATCCCCCAACCGGCCTTCCGCATCGCTGACACCAATCCAAAGGACACGTGGCGAGCGGGCATTTGGGAAAAAGCCGGCGCCTTGCGCCCGCAAATGCAATACCCGCACGCCCGAACAAGCGGTATGAAGGGATTCCCGCAAGCCAGCCACGTGGTCGGGCAAAACGTCGCCGAGAAACCGGAGCGTAAGATGAAATTGTTCCGGTTTCGCCCAGCGAATCACACCACGCGGTGCCAGTGGCTGCAACTCGCGCTGAACGCGAAGCATTTCCTCCCGGACCGCGTCCGGAACCGGAATCGCCACGAAAAGCCGGAATCGTTCAATTGCACTTTCACCTGTCATTGTCCTTATTCAACACTTGAAACTTGAAACTTGAAACTTGAAACTTGCGGCATGTCGTTGCCTGCCGATTACCACATGCACACGCCGCTCTGCCGCCACGCCAGCGGCGAGCCGGAAGAATATGTCCAACATGCCCTGGCGCTGGGGTTCAAGGAAATCGGCTTCTCCGATCATGCGCCGATGCCGCAGGACGATTTCGATAATTGGCGGATGAACGCCGGCAAACTCGACGAATACGTCGCCAAAGTTCGCAAGGTGCAGCAGGATTTTCCACAAATGGCCATCCGGCTCGCGCTCGAGGTGGATTATCTGCCCGGTTACGAAGACTGGATTCGCGACCTCGCGGCGCGGCATCCGTGGGATTATTTCATCGGCTCAGTCCATTACGTCTCCGACTCGTGGGCCGTTGACGATCCCCAGAAATTGTCCGAATGGAAACACCGCGACGCAGGGGAGGTCTGGACGGTTTATTTTGAGCGATTAACAAAGGCCGCCGAAACCGGTTTTTTTGAAATCATCGGCCATGCCGATTTGCCGAAAAAATTCGGGCACCTTCCGCCGCACGATTGCACGCCACTTTACCAGACATTTCTGGCCGCCGCCAAAAAATACAATTGCGCCATCGAACTCAACACCGCCGGCTTGCGAAAGGATTGCCGGGAAATTTATCCGAGCCGCGAAATCCTCCAACTCGCATTTCGAACGGGCGTGCCGATCACCTTCGGCTCCGATGCCCACGCGCCCGGGGAAGTGGGGATGAACTTTGCCGAAGCCATCCAGCTGGCTCGCAGCGTCGGCTATAAGGAATGCCGCCAGTTTGCCCGGCGCCAGAAACAGGCCGTCACATTTTGACCCCATGCCGCCAGCCGACTTGAATCGAGCTCCCTGGCGCCGGTTGATCGGCCTCACCCTGATCGCGCTCACGCTGGCCTTGTACTGGCCGGTGACAAACCACGGTTTTATTAATTTTGACGACGACCAATACGTCACCGGTAATTTTCACGTAAAGGCAGGACTGAGCTGGTCGGGCATCGTTTGGGCGTTTCAAAGCGGCTACGCGGACAACTGGCATCCGTTAACCTGGATTTCGCACATGCTGGATTGCCAGTTGTATGGTTTGAATCCCGCCGGGCATCACCTGACCAATCTCCTGTTGCACATCGCCAATACGGTGCTGCTCTTTCTATTTTTGAGCCGAACCACAGGAACGACATGGCGAAGTGGATTCGTCGCGGCGTTGTTCGCCTGTCATCCATTGCACGTGGAATCGGTGGCCTGGGTGGCGGAACGCAAGGATGTATTGAGCACGTTTTTCTGGCTGTTGACCTTGCTGGCTTACGCCAATTACGCAAAGAAACCCGGCGCCGCGACATATCTGCTGACGTTGTCAATGTTTGTGCTGGGGCTGATGTGCAAGCCGATGGTGGTCACCTTGCCCTTTGTGTTGCTGCTGCTGGATTTCTGGCCGCTGAACCGGTTTTCGCCGGATGCCCCGCGACCGGCCAAATCCATCGGCCGTTTGGTCTTTGAAAAGGCGCCCTTCCTGTTGCTGTCCCTGGCCTCCAGCACGGTCACCTTTCTGGTGCAACGGGCCGGCGGAGCGGTTTCCTCGCTGGACAGCGTGCCACTCCCCTTTCGCATCGCCAACACTGCGATATCCTATCTTCGGTATGTCTCCAAGACCTTCCTGCCCGTTGACCTTGCAGTCTTTTATCCACCCCCGACGCACTGGCCATTGGGACTGGTAATCGCTTCGGGACTGTTTGTGTTGGCGTGTTCCGTTTTGTCGGTCTGGTTGGCCCGCCGCCATCCTTATTTGCTGGTGGGTTGGTTTTGGTATCTGGGCACATTGATACCAGTGATTGGCCTTGTCCAGGTGGGGCGGCAGGCCATGGCGGATCGTTACATGTATGTTCCCGGCATTGGTCTGTTTATGGCGATCGTGTGGGGCAGCTACGCGCTCTTGTGCGGAGGGTGGCAAAGGAAATGGCTGGCGCCCGCAGTTGGCATCATTGCGCTGGCAGGTTGTCTGATGGCAACCTGGATCCAACTGGAGTATTGGCAGAATAACATGACCCTTTTCTTCCACGCCCGGGCTGTCACGGCCAATAATTATGTCGCCGACTGTCATCTCGGTGAAGCCCTTGAAGAAATCGGCCAATTTGGCAAAGCGGTGGCATATCTCGAGGAGGCATCACGAATCAATCCCAATTACGCGCGGGGAGAATCTGAATTGGGAGCGGCTCTGGCGAGCCAGGGAAAACTGCCGGAAGCCATCGTTCATTTTCAAAAGGCCGTTCGGCTCCGGCCGAAAGATGCCGTTTTGCGCTACAACCTTGGCACAGCTCGTTTAAACCGTGGCCAACTGGACGAAGCCGCAGCACAATTTTCAACCGCGTTGCAGCTAAACCCGGATTTTGCCGAGGCACATAGAAGCCTGGCCCTGGTTCTCCTTAAGCAAGGTAAAACTCCTGAAGCGCTCGACCATTTTTCGAAATCGGTCGAATTGAATCCTGATGATGCCGAGGCGCACTTCGATTACGGCCTCGTGTTGCTTGACAACAACCGGTTGACCGAGGCGGCGGTTCAATTTTCACAAGAGCTCGCGTTGTCGCCTTATCAACCCATGGGCCACTATCGTCTGGCGGAGGCATTGTTCCGCCAATACGAGTCCCGGGAGGCAATTGCCGAGTTCTGGAAGGCCCTGCGGCTGGCTCCGAATTTTCCCGATGCCCTCAATGAACTGGCCTGGATTCTTGCCACGGACCCTGACCCAAAACTGCGTTCGGGTGCAGTGGCGGTTCACCTGGCAGAACGAGCGTGCGATTTGACCCACGATCAAGTCGCCGCCATGCTGACCACGCTGGGTGCTGCCTATGCCGAAGCCGGCCGCTTCCCGGAAGCCATTGCCACCGCGCAAACAGCCCGCGATTTGGCGTCAGCGTCAGGACAAAAAGACCTCGCCGACAACGACGAACAGTTCCTCAAACTCTATCAATCCCGGCAGGCTTACCATTCGGGACCCTGAGGTGGCTTCCATTGGGTCGCTTCTGGACACTTCCGAAGGATTCTGAAAAACTTTCCCGGTGAAACAATCAATCGTCACTTTGGACATGGAAGGCGTGTTGACGCCGGAAATCTGGATTGCCGTCGCCGAGAAGACCAAAATCCCGGAACTGCGCCGCACCACGCGCGACGAACCGGATTATGACAAACTCATGCGCGGCCGTCTCGCCATCCTCGACCGGCACGGCCTGAAACTGTCGGACATCCAAAGCGTCATCGGCACGCTGCAACTGCTGCCGGGCGCCAAAGAATTTCTCGACGAACTGCGTTCGCTGGTACAGGTCATTATTTTGTCCGACACCTTCGAGCAATTCGCCGCTCCCCTGCTCCGCCAGCTCGGCTGGCCGACGTTGCTGTGCCACCGGCTCGTCGTCGAGCACGATCACATTGTGAATTACCAGTTGCGTATCCGGGAACAAAAGCGCGAGGCCGTCGCCGCCTTCAAGCGGCTGAATTATCACGTCATTTCTGCCGGCGATTCTTACAATGATACCGCGATGTTGCTCGAAGCGAACGTCGGCTTCCTGATTCACGCGCCCGAAAAGGTGAAGCAGGAATTTCCACAGTTCAAAGCCGTTGAATCGTTGCCGGAATTGTTGAAGGAAATTAAAAAGACGATGGTTCCCTGAAAGTGTCGCAAGTCAATAATGCAACATTTTAAACTATGACTCAAGCAGCAGCGTCCCGTGGAGCGCGTAATCAACAAGTTGCACGCGCTGGAGAGCATTTTGTAGTCGCGGAATTAAACAAACGCGGAGCCCATGCCGTTGCTTTCGCCGGCAATATGCCAAAAATAGATTTAATGGCGTGCAGCCAAAACAGAGTCGTACCGTTCATATCCAGGTCAAAACAAAGAGAGGTGGACGTACATGGCATGCGAGTATTCGTGACGGTCAGCAAACGCTCCCGCCATCTAAACCACTCGATGAAACGGTATTTTGGGTCTTTGTGGACTTGGGCGAAATAGATGCCGCACCGCGCTTTTGGATTGTACCAGAATGGTGGATTCGCAATGATATCTACGCAACACATCAGGCATACTTGGATCGTCACGGCGGCGCACGAGCTCGAAGTCACGATTCAACTCATCACGCGATCGATGAGAGTCGTTTGAGCGAATGGCACGGAAAGTGGGAAATTATGGGCATCCTCGAATAGCGCCATCCCCTACTTCAATTCCACACCCCGACCTTTGAATCAATCTTCGGCTTTGAAAGCGCGCGAAATCAAATCGCGCACTGCTTTTTTCGGCTCCTTGCCTTCGTAGAGCAACGCATGAACTTCGTCAATGATTGGCGTCGGCACTTTCTTCTCACGCGCCAGCCGGTGGGCGGATCGCGCCGTGGGATAACCTTCGGCCAGTTTTGGATGCGACGCCTGGATCGCCGCCATCGTTTCGCCGCGCCCCAGGCGTTCGCCCAGATCACGGTTGCGGCTTTGTTTTGAGAAGCACGTCAACATGAGATCACCCAGTCCGCTCAGGCCGGAAAAGGTTTCCGCCTGCGCGCCACAGGCCACCCCCAGCCGGCGCATTTCGGAAAGCGCCCGCGTAACGAGGCCGGCCTTGGTATTGTCGCCGTAACCAAGGCCGTCGCTCACCCCCGACGCGATGGCGATGATGTTTTTCAGCGCGCCGCCGTATTCCACGCCCAGGATGTCAGTACTCCGGTAGATGCGGAATTCGGGACGATGAAAAAGTCCCTGCACCGTGCGCGCTGTGCCATCGCTTTCGCACGCGCAAACCACCGTGGTCGGGATGCCGAGCGCCACTTCCCGGGCAAAACTCGGACCGGAAAGCGCGGCGACGCGGTTGGCCGGCGCGTGTTCGCGTAAAATCCGGCTCATCGTATCGCCGGACTCAAATTCGATGCCCTTGGTCACGCTCACCAGAATTCCCGGGTGCCCCTTCAATTTTGCCGCCACCTGGCGGAACGACTGCGACGGGATGGCCATCACCAGACACTCGGCACCACCCACCGCCTTCTGAAAATCTTCCACAATTCTCCATTCGGTCGGCAATTTCACGCCGGGCAAATAACGCTCGCTGCTCCCGCGCCGGAGTTCCGCCAGCGTTTCGGCGTTAATGTCCCAAAGCGCCACGGCATTGCCGTTTTCGTGCAGCACCTTGGCCAGCGCAGTTCCCCATGCGCCGGCGCCAAGGACGGTGATTCTCATGTCGTTTCCTTTTTTTTGAATTGCAGCCGGCTTTCGGTACCGGCGGCAAGGCGTTGGAGGTTGCCCTTGTGTTTGTAAATGGCCATCACGCCCAGCACCGTCGTGACGATGCCGAGCCATGGATTGTGCGGCGGCAGAATCCAGACCGCGGCCGGCAGCGCCACCGCCGCCGAAATGGACCCGACCGAAACGTACCTCGTCGCCAGCAACGCCACCAGGAAAACGACCGCGGCAATCAGCAAGGCCCAGGGCGCGAGGGCCAGATAAACGCCGGCACTGGTGGCGATGCCCTTGCCGCCTTTGAACTTCAGCCAGCAGGGGAAATTATGGCCGAGGACGGCGAAAAGACCGGCAACAATCACACAATTTTGCGCTTGTTGAATCAAAGCTGATAAATCGGCAAGAGAATGAATCTCAGAAGCCGGACCAAAATTGGCGTAAATGATTATTCCAGCGTAACACGCAGCATAACCTTTCAGCGCATCCACGAGCAGCACAAAAATACCCGCCGGTTTGCCGAGCGCGCGCATGGCGTTCGTCGCGCCGATGTTCCCGCTGCCGACGGTGCGGATGTCGATACCCTTGGCCCGCGCCACCAGATAGCCGGTCGGAATCGAGCCGAGCAGATACGCCGTCACCGCGACGATGACATAACCCAGAATTGGCACGCCGGTATTTAACGGTTGAAAGTTGAAAGTTGAAAGTTGAAAGTTGCGCCGGAGGACAGGCGTCGTGCCTGTCCCCGGCTTTTTCAATTCCGCTCAAGCGGTGCTTTGTTTTTGATCGGAGACCGGCGTGACGCCTGTCCTGCATCTCTGAGCGCTTGGCGCGAGATGCTTTTACTGGCACACTCCGCGCATGGCAGCAAAGGTCAGAGTGGCCGTTCTGGGCGTCGGCTCCCTTGGACAAAATCATGCCCGCATTTACGCGGAACTCGCCGGTGCCGGACAGGTTGAGTTCGCCGGCATTTTCGACACAAACCCTGAGACTGCGCGTAAAATCGCCGCCAAACATAACGCGCGGGTTTTTACTTCCATCGCCGACGCCGCCGCGAACGCCGACGCGTTGAACATTGCCACGCCCACCAGCACTCATTTCGACATCGCCAAACAACTGCTCGCGCAAGGCAAACACGTCCTGGTCGAGAAACCGATGACCGATAACACCGCCCAAGCAGCCGAACTCGTCCAACTCGCGCAGCAGAAAAATTGCGTTTTGCAGGTCGGCCATGTCGAACGGTTCAATCCCGTCTTCAAATATCTCGAAACCGCCGCGCCCGAGCCGCGCTTCATCGAATGCCACCGGCTTTCACCTTACCCGGCCCGCTCGACGGACATCGGCGTCGTGTTGGACCTGATGATTCACGATCTCGACGTGGTGCTCGCGTTCGTGAAATCGCCGGTGACCAGCGTGGACGCCGTGGGTATCCCGGTGTTGAGCAAGAGCGAGGATATCGCGAACGCGCGGTTGCGTTTCGCCAACGGCTGCGTGGCCAATCTCACCGTCAGCCGTGTCAGCCCGGAGCGGATGCGGAAAATCCGCGTCTTCAGCGGCCCGACCCGTCCCTGCTATATCTCGCTCGATTATCGCGCGCAGGAGGGATTTATTTACCGCATCGCCCGCGAAGGTGAGCGCGAAACGCCGCTGCTGAGGAAAGTCCTGGCCGCGAAATTCGGTGTCGGCAAGGACTCCACGATTGTCAGTGAATTTGCCGGCAAACGCGTCGTCCGCGAACCGGTGCCGATTGCGAAGGACGAACCGCTCAAGCTCGAATTGCAGGACTTTGTGGAATGCGTCCGCGAAAGACACGCGCCCCTTGTCAGCGGCGAATCCGCCAAACGCGCGTTGGACCTGGCGTTTGAAATCACCAGGCAGGTGCAGCAAAGCAAATGAGCTTAGCAATAGGTCAACTGTTTGCATCATGAAGACCTAATCATGCACGCATTTGCAGATAAATCTTGAAATGAAAACGGCTATGCTCATTGTCGGCGAAATAGCTGCGTCGCAGCATGCGACAGTAGCCCATAGCGCCGGCTATGGGCCTGGTCGTCCGCGTATCTCAAAAGCTCCGGCAGGAGCGAAAGAAAACCACGGTTCAAAAACCAGGTTCTTCCGCCCCCTCAGAGGCATGGACTATTTTAATCATCTTATTCCCACGGTTTTCATCGTGGGCGATTGCCGTCCGCTGCTCCGCAGCTCTGATTATGCGTTCAGCGTGAGCCATTCCATTCTGCCGGAAGTTGAAAAATACATCGAGAACCAGAAGGAGCATCACAGGAAGATTTCATTTCAAGACGAGTTCGTGATGTTTCTCAAGCGCCACGAAATCAAATACGACGAGAAGTTTTTATGGGAATGAATATTCGTTCGCCCCTATCGGGGCTCGTCTGGCTGTTGGGAACAAGTTCCCACAGCTGCCGCTGTGGGCTACTATCGTACGCCGCTCCGCGGCTCAAATCGTGAACCCAAAAACCTTCATGCTGATTGCCGGCGAGGCGAGCGGGGATGCGCTCGCGGCGGAATTGGTTTCCGCGCTGCTTGCCGCGTCGAAGCAAAGCGGAGCCGGGCGCGCACCTCAATTCTTCGGCGCGGGTGGCGCGAAGATGGCCGCGGCCGGCGTGGAACTGGCCTTTGACCTGACGCAGCATTCGGTCGTCGGCTTTACCGACGTGGTCAAAAACTATTTCAAGTTCCGGCAACTGTTTAAGCAACTGTTCGCGCTGGCCCTCGAGCGCAAACCGGACGTTATCGTCGGCGTGGATTTCGGCGGTTTTAATCTGCGCTTCGGCCATGCCCTCAAGCAATACACCCGCGAAAATCCCTTTTCCAAATGGAACCCGAAAATCGTCCAATTTGTCTCGCCGCAGGTCTGGGCGTCGCGTCCGGGCCGCGCGAAATTGCTGCAAGCAGACTATGATTTGTTGCTTAGCATCTTCCCGTTTGAGAAGGACTGGTACGCCCAACGCACACCGAAGTTGCGCGTGGAATTTGTCGGGCATCCGATGGTCGGGAGATTTACGAATGGCGATTTGCGATTTACGCGCGGCGCGAGAGAAACCACCTCCATCGCAGATCGTGAATCGCAAATCCTTTTATTGCCCGGCAGCCGGACGAGTGAATTGAAACGGCATCTGCCGGTGATGCTCGATGCGTTGGAATTAATTCAGCGAAAGCTGCCGACGAGCCGTGCCCGAATGGTGTTGCCGAATCCGGCTTTGCAGAAACTCGCAAACAAGCTGTCCGCACCTCCGCCCGACGTAGAAATTCAGGTCGGCAACCTGCCGGAATTCCTTGCCCAAACGGACATCGCTATCGCTTCGACGGGCACGGTGACGATGGAGTGCGCGTTTTTCGGCGTGCCGGCGGTGACGCTCTACCAGACGTCGTGGTTCAATTTCCAAATCGCCAAACGCATCGTCACCGTAAACTGGGCGACGATGCCGAACATTCTGGCCCACGAGGAGGTTTATCCGGAATTCATCCAAAGCGCCGCCACGCCGGAAAACATTGCCGGTGCCGCCCTGGACCTGTTGCAGAACGAATCGCGCCGGCGAAAAATCAAATCGCAGCTTGAAACAATTGTCTCGTCGCTGGGCGAGCCGGGTGCGGCCAAGCGGGCGGCGAATGCCATTTTAATTTTGTGATTTTACGCAAAGGCAATGCGATACGAAGCTAAATTCATTCCGACCGAGGAAGATGTCGTGACGGGGTATCGCATGCATAACCGCCAGCCCGATGATTTTTTGAAGCTCTGTGCTTTCGGAGGCATCCTTGCTGTCGTCATTTTTGGCGTCGCGGCTTATCTGTTCCACGCCATCATAATTGGTGTTACTGGATTAGTGGTCGGAATTGGCACGTTTGGCGCGGTTTGGTTGCTTGAATGGAATTTCCGACGACACCTAAAAGAATCCAAACCTGAAGAACTCAGATTTTATTTCACTGACGATGGGGTCGAGTTTTCCACCAGTAGTCAGCAATGGAAATACAGATGGGATGAACTCACGAAGTCGTTGATAGATAAGCGTGGTGTGTTGCTAGATGTTAGCTTGGAGAGTTTTTATGTCTTTATCCCAGCAGGTGCATTTGTTGGCGGATATTATCCTCTTCAGGAGCTGAAGTCGCTGCTGTCGTCGAAAAAATAAAAATCGCCTAATTCAGTATTAGATTGAAATTCCTTCGCCTGCTTCGCGCCTTTTGCGCGACATTTCATTTTTGCAAACGTATAAAAATCATTTCCTTTATTCGCCGCGCATTTTAACTTTTCCCCATGGAATCGCTGCACGCACCGTGGCGGATTGAGTACATCCTTGCGCCCAAACCACAAATGGACGCCAGCCTGTTCACGCGCATTGCCCAATCCAGCGACGACGAGGCCAATTACGTGCTCGTCCGGGACCGCACCTGCTTCGCGCTGCTCAACAAATACCCCTACGTCGGCGGGCACCTGATGACCGTGCCCTACAAGGAAGTCGCCGATTTAAACAGCCTTACCGACGAAGAAGTCGCCGATTTATGGAAATTGACGCGGCGGTGTATCAATGCGCTGACACAACTGATGAAACCGGACGGCTTCAACATCGGCATCAACCTTGGCAAGGTCGCCGGGGCCGGCGTCGCCGAGCATTTGCACATCCACGTCGTCCCGCGCTGGAATGGCGATACCAACTTCATGCCAGTGCTGGCCAACACCACGGTCCTGCCGCAAGCGTTGGACGAGCTCGCGGCAAAACTCCGCGCGGAACTCGCGAAATGATTCCCGATGGCCAAGAAAACATCAGGCGTTTGAGAGCACGGATATCGGAAGAAACTCTGATGAAAACCTGGGACAACGACGCCGACGACGTCTTCAATGAACTGCTCAGGAAATGATGTCGTTCTCCTGCTGATTCGGTTCCCGGGCTTGCCAACGAATAGATTTTGCCGGATAATTGGACCATGAGCGCAACCGAAATTATCGAGCAAATCAAAGCTTTGCCCGCGAATGAACGGGCGCAGGTGACGAAGTATGTCGTAGAGCATGACGATTCATGGATTCCTGATGAATTCAAGGAAGCCATGCGCGACGCCGAGGCAGGCCGTTTTGTGGACATGGAGACCGCTATGTCCAAAACTCCTCCTTCGCGCCTCCAATGAAATATCGCTTCCGCGCGGTCGAACGGTTTTGGACAAGTTTTTATCGGCTTTCGCCGGTCCATAAAGAATCCGCTCGCAAGGCATGGATGATCTTCAAAAATGACCCTTTCGATCCGGGATTGCGGGCACACAAGATTCAGCGACTGTCGGCCGCGTATGGGCGCACTATTTACGCAGTAGAAATCGAAGGCGACCTGCGATTACTGTTCTATTTGGACGGTGAAACTGTAGTTTCCCTGATTGTCGGCACGCACGACATTTACAAAGGTTGATTGTGGCCACCGAAACCCTTCATTTTGAAAACGCACGCGTTGCTCAGCAGCTTTTCAACAACGAACCGCGCAACCTGCAGTCGCTCGAATCCGAACTCGGCGTCAAGGCCACGGCGCGCGAAGGCTGGATCAAACTCGAAGGTCCGGCCGATGCCCTGGAACGCGCCAAGCATCTCTTTGCATCGCTGGAAACCCTTCTGAAAGCCGGTACTCCCGTCCGCAACCGCGAGTTCAGCCACGCCCTGAACGTTGTGAAACACGAAGGCGCCGAAACCCTCAAGGACCTGGTGAGCGACCGCGTGATGACGCATGACCGGAAACCCGGCGTCACCGCCAAAACCGTCGGCCAGAAAAAATATCTCGATGCGATCCGCAAACACGACGTGACGTTCGGCGTCGGCCCGGCCGGCACGGGCAAGACGTATCTGGCCGTGGCGATGGCGCTGGCCGCGTTACGCGACGGGAAAGTTTCCCGAATCATTCTCACCCGCCCGGCCGTGGAGGCCGGTGAGGCGCTCGGTTTTCTGCCGGGCGACCTTTACGAAAAAATCACGCCGTATCTGCGCCCGTTGCAGGACGCGCTGCACGACATGCTGCCCGCCGAGGAAATTCAGAAGCACACCGAGCGCGGCACGATCGAAATCGCGCCACTGGCCTACATGCGCGGCCGCACGCTCAACAACGCCTTCATCATTCTGGACGAAGCGCAGAATTCGACGACGGAGCAGATGCTGATGTTTCTCACGCGCCTCGGCCACGGTTCGAAGGCGGTCATCACCGGCGACGAGACGCAGATTGATCTGCCGCCGAACAAGCATTCCGGCCTGTTGGAAGCGCACCGCATCCTGAAAAACGTGGAAGGCATCGCTGTCGTCGAGTTCAGCAAACGCGACGTCGTCCGCCATCCGCTCGTGCAACGCATCATCACGGCTTACGAGGAGCATCGCAACGGCCCCAAGGTCTGATTCGACACCCTGTGAATACCGGTCGAGACAGCCGTATTGCGGAACCCCTCTCCGGTCCTGACGCACACCCTCCCCCCGCCGGGCGGGGAGAGGGACGGGGCGAGGGGCGCGTCTGATTTACATCCGCACATCACCGGGAAATGGATAAACACATGAGCATCGTTGCCACCAATCGCCAGCGAGCACAAAAGATCGACCTGCGTTTGCTGAAGCAAATCGCCGGGGCGTTGCTCGCCGATCTGAAAATTGCGGACGCGGAACTCGGCGTGCATCTGGTCGCCGCGCCCGAAATGACCCGGCTCAACGAGACCTTTCTTCGGCACCGGGGTTCGACGGACGTCATCACCTTTGACTACTCCGACACCGGACGCCGGATGCCGGACACCGGACGCCGGCTTCACGGCGACATTTTCATCTGCCTGGACGAAGCCGCCTGGCAGGCACGCAAGTTTCGTACAAGCTGGCAATCGGAAATTGTGCGTTATCTCGTCCACGGCGTTTTGCATTTGCTGGGCCATGAGGATTCGCAGGCCGGCCGGCGGCGGAAAATGAAGCGCGAGGAAAATCGCCGGTTGGGCGAACTTTCGCGGCGATTTTCGCTCGCACAACTGGGCCGCACCGCTAAACTTTCGGCGTGCAAAAATCGCTCATCACGCGCTGGCGCGCCAGTTTCCTGACCGGCCTTGCCATCGTGCTGCCTGGCGTCGTCACCCTCGCGGTGGTCAAATGGCTTTTCGGCACGGTTTCCAGCTTCACGGACACCCTTCTTTTTTTCCTGCCATACTGGCTGAGTCCCCGGACGATTTATCAGGACGGCATCTCCGGCCCGGTGTTCTGGTATTGGAGCCTGCTGGCGTTGCTGCTGGCGATCGCGATTGTGTCGGTGGTCGGCGTGCTGGGACGGTATTACTTCGGGAAACGGCTGATTGCCTGGGCGGACAGCTTGATGCTGCGCGTGCCGGTCTTGAACAAGATTTACGGCACCATCAAGCAGGTGGACGAGGCCTTTACGTCCGGAAAGAAAAGCTCCTTCAAAACCGTGGTGCTCATCGAATATCCGCGCGAGGGAATCTATTCAGTCGGCTTCATTACGAGCGAGCAGGCGGATGAGGTGGGGAAAAAAACCGGCAAGAAATGCGTGTGCGTTTTCATCCCGACAACACCCCTTCCAACCGGGGGTTTTTTGATCGTGGTGCCGGAGGAAAAAGTCATCAAGCTCGACATGTCCGTGGCCGACGGGTTCAAATATATCATCAGCATCGGCGCGCTGGCCAATGAATCCGTCCAGCTGCCGTCCATCAAATGATTCAATCCGCCACCGGCTTGATCCTGCGCACGCGGCCACTTTCCGAAACCAGCCTTATCGTTCACTGGCTCACGCCGCATTTCGGGCGCATCGCGACGGTCGCCAAAGGTGCGCGGCGGCCTAAATCGCCGTTTCTGGGCAAGCTCGATTTGTTTTACGTGGCGGACTTTTCGTTCAGCCGCAGCCGGCGTTCGGATTTGCACATCCTGCGGGAAGTCGCTTTGCGCGAGCTCCACGCCGCGCTGCGCCAAAACCTGGCGAGCCTGCACCGGGCAACCTATGCCACCGCCTTCGTCGAGCAGGCGACGGAAACCGAAACGCCCCTGCCCGCCGTTTACGATTTGATGCTCGCGTTTCTGGATCAGCTCTGCGAACGACCCGGCGGACCCGAGGCCGTTTTCCGGTTTGAATTGAAACTGCTTCAGGAACTCGGTTTGAAACCGGATTGGGAAACGACCGGACTTTCGCCCGGCGCAAAGAAGATCTGCCGGGTCCTGGCACAGGGCGGCTGGCCGGCCTGCACGCGGCTGAAATTGAGTCATGTCCAATTCACTGAGTTGCGGGAGTTTTTGCACGGTTTTTTGATTTTTCATCTCGGCCGGTTGCCGCAGGGGCGGGCGGCCGCGCTGGCAGGCCTGGAATCGGAATGACGCAAAAATTGGTTTGCGATATGCTACTAAAACGGCTGCGGAACCGATAAAATGACCAAGCAGATTTTGAAAAGATTTTCCACGGTGCGAATGCAGCTGGTGGCCAGCGTGTTCGTAGCCATTGCCCCGGCACTGGCGTTGACGTTCCTGGTCAACCAGGCCTGGTTCTGGGAATTCGCGCCGGGCTGGTTGAAACGGTACGCTCTGGACGTGCCCTGGGCCAGTTTCGCCGTCGGCCTGCTGGCACTGTTCGCAGCGTGGTTCGGCGGTGAACATTTCATCTTGCGCCAGGTGCGCGCCCTGTCCGAGGCGGCCCAGCGCTTCGCCAAGGGCGACCTGAATGCCCGCACGGGATTGGAACCCACGGAGGACGAATTCGGCCAGCTGGCCAAAGTTTTCGACAGCATGGCCGAATCACTCCAACAACGCATGAGTGAGCGCGAAAAGGCGGAAAAAATCCTGCTCAACCGCGCTCTCCAGCAAACCGCCATCGCTGCCCTGGGACAATTCGCGCTGACCGAAAACGACCTGTTGCCTTTGCTGAACCAGGCCGGGCTGCTCGTCGCCCACACGCTGGAACTGGAATACACCGCCATCTGGGAGCGGCTGCCCGACGGCCGGCTGTTATTGCAGGCGGGCGCCGGCTGGAAACGCGGCTGCGTCGGTGAAACCATAATCCCCGGTGATAATCATTCGCAAATCGGCCTGACGCTGAACTCCGGCGAAATGATTGTGGTTCCTGAATTCAAAATCGAGACACAATTTGCGGTGCCGCCGTTGTTCGCCGAGCATGGTATCGCCAGCGGCATCACCGTGGCCATCCCGACCCGTGGGCGGCCTTTCGGTGTCATCGGCGCCCATGTCACCCAACGCCGTAATTTCACGCCGGACGAGATGCAGTTTCTGATGGCCGTGGCGACGGTGCTGGGCATGACCGTGGAACGCCGACGCGCGGAAGCCGAAACCGAAAAGGTTGCCTCCTTTGCCAAATTAAATCCGGCGGCCACCATGGAGTTCAGCGAAAGCGGAACGATCAGTTATTTCAACGAAGCGGCGCAACAACTCGCGGTGTCCGTCCGAAAAAAACATCCGCGCGACATTCTGCCTCCGGAGATCAACGAGATCATTCGCGACTGCCTGACCACGGGTCGCAGCCGGGTGCGCCTGGAGACGGAGGTGAATGACCGCACCTTTTCATGGTTGTTTCATCCCGTGCTGCCGAGCCGCGTCGTGCATTGTTACGTGGATGACATCACCGACCGGCTGAACCTTGAGGAACAACTGCGACAATCGCAAAAAATGGAATCTGTTGGCCAGTTGGCCGCCGGCGTGGCGCACGACTTCAACAACATGTTGACCATCATCCAGGGACATTCCAGCGCATTGCTCGCCAAACCGGCGCTGCCTCCGGATGTGCTGGATCCGCTTCAGGCCGTTTATTTTGCCGCGGAACGCGCCGCGGGCTTGACCCGCCAATTGTTGATGTTCAGCCGCAAAAACGTGATCCAGCCCGACCTGCTCGATTTGCGCGAGGTCGTCGGCAACATGTCCAGGATGCTGGACCGCCTGCTCGGTGAGACCATCCGGCTCGATTTTCGGCCGCCGACGGAACTGCCCGCCATCGAAGGGGATGTCGGCATGATCGAGCAGGTCATCATGAACCTCTCCGTCAATGCCCGCGATGCGATGCCGAAGGGCGGCCGGCTTACCATTGGCATCGACACAGTGACGATTGACGGTGACTACGTGAAATCACATGCCGATGCGCACGCTGGCCGGTTCGTTCGTTTGCGGGTTACGGACACCGGCATTGGCATGGACGATGTCACCTTGCATCGCATCTTTGAACCGTTCTTCACGACCAAGGATGTCGGCAAGGGCACTGGCCTCGGCCTGGCGACGGTTTACGGCATCGTCAAACAGCATGAAGGCTGGGTCGAAGTAAACAGTGAACCCAACAAAGGCGCGACGTTCGAGGTGTTTTTCCCCGCGAGCGAAAAAAACCCGGCGCCCAAGAAAGAAACATCCGTCCTGCCGGAATCCGCACCCGGCGGAGGCACTGAAACCATTCTCATCGTCGAGGATGAACCCGTTTTGCGCGAAATGGCGCGCGACATCCTTTCCGGATACGGTTACCGCATCTTCGAAGCGACCTCCGGCCGGGAGGCCCTCAACGCCTGGCAGCAGAAAGCCGACGCCATTGATTTGCTGTTGACGGACATGGTCATGCCTGACGGGATTTCCGGCGCGGAACTTGCCCGGCAATTGCTCGCCAATCATCCCCGTTTGAAAATCATTTTTACCAGCGGCTACACGGCCAATGAAGTCAATACCCGGCTCCTGGTGAAAATGAAGGCGCGTTATCTGCAAAAACCCTACACCCACGCTGACCTCGCCAAAACCGTCCGCGAATGCCTGGACCGGACTGACAACGACCCCGCCACCGTGGTCGTGCCACTCTGACCTCGAATGGGATTGCACGTGCCAGGCGATGTCACGGTTGCCATTTTAAGCGACGTTCATTACGCGGGCGCGGCCGAACGCGCTCGGGGCGAAGATTACGAGCTGCGGGCCATCACCAATCCCCTGCTCCGCACCTTCGCCCACGTTTACCGGCATGTGGTCTGGATGCGCCATCCGCTCGATCAAGCGCCGCAACTGGACCGCTTTCTTGCGGATATCGGCTCCGTGGATTACGTCGTGGCTAATGGCGATTACTCGTGCGACTCCGGTTTTGTGGGTGTGAGCGACCCGGCGGCCGGCCAAAGCGCGCAGGAATGCCTCGGCAAACTGCGCGCAAAATTCGGCGACCAGGTGCGATTTGCCGTGGGTGACCATGAATTGGGCAAACAGGCTTTATTCGGCAGCGGCGAAATGCGCCTGGCGAGCTGGCGCACCGTGACGGAAACCCTCGGCTTGCCGCCCTTCTGGCAGCTTGTCATCGGCCGCTACACCCTCATGGGAATGACTTCATCCCTGGTCGCGCTCCCCGTGCACCAGCCGGACACATCGCCGGCGGAATGGCCGGAGTGGCTGCGATTGCGGGAGGCGCACCTCGCCGAAATCCGCACCGCCTTCGATGCGCTGCCATCGAAGCAACGGGTGATTCTATTCTGCCACGATCCGACGGCCCTGCCGTTCCTCTGGCGGGAGGAATTCGTTCGCCGCCGCTTGCCGCAAATCGAACAAACCATCATCGGACACCTGCACACCCGGCTGATTTTGTGGAAGAGCCGGGTGTTGTCCGGCATTCCGCCCGTCCGATTTATGGGACATGCCGTCAGCCGCATGACGGCGGCTCTGCACGAAGCCCATCACTGGTGGCCGTTTCACGTGCGGCTCTGCCCAGCCCTTTCCGGCATTGAACTGCTGAATGACGGCGGCTATTTCACGATGCAGATTGACCCGGCCGCCGGCCATCCGGCGCAATTTACCTTCCATCCCCTGCCGAGATGATTGGCCAGCTGTAGCAGCCGGCACGAGCCGGCTGATTTCTCCCCCAGTTTTAGAGCAGTTCAACAAAAACCGTGTCCACAAAAAGGCACAGAAGACCCAGCGCGGCGGGGCCGCAACCAAATTAGAGTTAGAGCGGATTTACATCCGCTGCTACGGTTTTCGAAACCAGCTTCATCACGGCTTCCACCGCGGCGTCGGTTTTGACGAATTGCAGTGCCCCGCCGCGCGGTTTGATTTCCACTTCGCCTTTGGCCAGCGATTTTTCGCCGATGCCCAGACGAATCGGGAAACCGACCAGATCCGCGTCCTTGAATTTCACGCCGGGCCGCTCGTCGCGGTCGTCCAGAATCACGTCCACGCCGCGCGCGGTCAGTTCGGCATGGAATTTTTCCGCCAGCTTCATCGCCTCGCTATCGGGCGAGACAGCGAGCGGCGTGATGCAAACCCGGTAGGGCGCGACGCTGAGCGGCCAGATAATGCCGTCCTTGTCGTTGCCCTGCTCGATCACGGCCTGCAAGGTGCGGGTGACACCGATGCCGTAACAGCCCATCACGGAGAGCTTGCGGGCGCCGGATTCATCGAGAAATTCCGCGCCGAACTTCTCGCTGTATTTCGTGCCGAGTTTGAAGACGTGGCCAACCTCGATGGCACGCCGGATTTTCAGCGGCTTGCCACATTTGCCACAGGGCTCTCCGACGGTGACCGTGCGCAGATCAAACCATTCCGTCACGTTGATGTCGCGCTCGATGGAAACATGGCGGAAATGGAATCCGTCCTCATTTGCCCCCGTGGTCATGTCATTCGCACCGCGCAACCGTTCATCGGCAAGGATGCGCGGAGCGCCGGTCTCCGACCCGGCGGATTGCGCCGTCTGACCTTCG
>DASZAB010000175.1:0-73064 GCA_035945675.1 Verrucomicrobiia bacterium
CGCAGGCTTCCACCGCCACATACACTTTCAGGCTGCCAGAAAAGCTCAACATGGCTTGGCCAGCGCCCGCAACAACTCCGCTGCCAAGGCCACTTGTTTGACATCGCCGATCTCCGCCTTCGCCCCGCCAGGCCACTCCAACACCAGCGGCAACGGATTTTTCCCGCCGGCAGGTTGTGCTGCTTCCACCACCGCCTCCAGCCACTTTACCGGGTCCGTCCTCGCGGCCAGCGCTTTTACCGGATAAGCGCCGACTGCCCGCCGCCGCTGCTGCGCCCAGGTCGCAAACGTCGGATATTTGACGCCGACCAACTCCGCAAACTTCTGCCCGCTCAATCCGCTCCGCTCAAACTCCTCCAGCAACTGTTCTCGCCGCGCCAAGGGCGTCTTCACCCGCCCCAGCACGTCCGTCTTCAAGATCCTTTCATCGGTCGGTGTCGTACTCATCGTAGCGGCTATGCTACGATGCCGATGACCTCATTGAATAGTGGTGCTCCGTGTGACGCTTACACCGATTTGATTCCTGTCCCCACTTTTCCGGACACGAACATATGTGTTGGATATAACTGGGAACTGTTTCGAGCCAAAGTGCCGGTCCGCTCGCCGGCGGCAGGCGCCTTCCACCGGACCTCACGATTGTGAAAGCGGCCTCTTAGCCAGCACAGTCCCAAGCCACAGGTTTCACCTCAACTCGCAAAATGGCGGGCATCAGAACTCGCCGCCAAAGGAGCCGCGAGCGCGGATGGAGCACGGTCCAAAAGTGCAGTTTGAAATTGGACTGCTTTACCAGGAACCAGTGGTGCGCGCCTGCAGCCACGCCAAGTCAGGCCCGGTGGCAATATGGGAAGGTATTCCCGGACCGCCTGGCACAACAGCATGACCACGGACCCAAGGGTCGGTCCACACGTGGGTTTCCGCGTGGCCATCCGCATATGACAAGACTCCACTGTCGCCATGATAGGAAGCCGGCAGATCCTGCCACATGGCATTATTATTCAAGCAATTAACCCAAAAGAATCCGTCATTTATCGAATTACCCTGTTCGTCTATAAAAACCCAGGCAGAGGAAGGCCGCGGTTTTATGATTGCACTGAGTTTGTCATAAAGCCTGTAGGCGCCGCCACTGCCACGCGGCCCCTGGCCTGTGGTAATAGTGCCATCTGCGTTTCGCGAATTTCCATTGAGATACAATGCATCACGATATCCATTCATCATGGAATTCATGGAGATACTGCGCACTCGCACTCCCTTGCCCCCGGGAACCGCATATATATCTCCAGGGCAGTGGAAAACCCGGTACTGGCGAGTCAAATATTCACCCAGCAGGCCGTAAGTATTAGTCACCAACAACTCCCCGTCCCAATTCATAACATTATTGGGATCCCAATCCATATCGTTCCCTTTGCCATCCCAACTGGGAGAATAAGCAAATTGGTAATAGCCAATGCCGTAATTTGGGACAAGATTGCCGTGGTGGTCGTCCGCGTACATCATCCATGACAGCAGCAACTGGTGCTGGTTGCTCATGCACTGGGTGAGCTGGGCCCGGCGCTTGGCCTGGGCCAGCGCCGGCAACAACATGGCGGCCAGAATGGCGATGATGGCGATGACCACCAGCAATTCGATCAATGTAAACCCGCGAGTTATCCAAGCTGCGCCCGGGGTCAGGCGCAGCTTGGCGACTTTGATCGTTCGCATTTCTTTACTTTTAATTTTGAACACGGAAGAACTGTTTTGGCGCCGTCCTGGGCACCGTATAGGGTGAGGATGGGTTGCCGGCGACCGGCGTGTATGGCCCTGAAACATTGGTCGAAGACAACAACGTGCCCTGCAGCCAGCTTAACACCAGGTTCCCGGCCGAATTGGTCATGGTAATCAACTGGCTGGTCGCCGCAAAGTAGATCTGGTAGATGGCGTTGGATGACAGCGCGTTGGTGAAGATGGCCACATCGCTCAAAGAGACATCGGGCTGGTCATTCGCATTCTGTAGTCCCTCAGCCCAAGGATAACCGCCACGACCGAGCAGGATCGAATATGAATTCGAGTAGCTCGTGCCCGGATAAGCGGGGTCAAAGCTGGCCGGCAACGTGGCGGTGGCGGAGGTCAAGGGACCGGTGGGGGAACCCACATACACGGTAGCGTTGTTCGACGTACCCCAAGTCACAGCCAGGAAGAACCAGCTATTGGTCGGCGCATACAGGCCGCTAGGGAAAATATAGCCTTCGTACGCCGCGCTTGGATTCTCAGTGCCACCACCCCAGCGATAGCCCAACTCGTTGTAGTTGGTCACACCCGGCGACGGGCTATACTGGAAAAAGTCCAGGCCGAAGGCCCGGCCATATCCGCCGGCGTCACCATAATCGCGATTCCAGATGATGCCACTGTGCTCGCCCAGAACATTCGCGCTCGGGTTCGGCGCATAGGCCCAGCACATCCAAGTCATGTTGGGGCTGTAATTCCCAACGCCTGGCACGTTGGCGTGGGCCTCATAGGTATTGTGTGGCACATAGATGCCCACATGATTGGCCGGGAAACCCGGCAGTTGCGCGGCCGGTTGCTGCTGATAAACACCCCACGTGAAGGTGTTGGTGCCGTTGATACCCGTGTTGGTGGGATCCAGCCAGCCATCATGGCCACCAAAGTAGTCGTGCAGGTTAGTCGTCCCGTAGTTCTCATCCAGCTTCCAATAGGCCCAAGGAGTGTTGGCCAGGACCTGGGCGGCATAGCTGCCCGGGGTCGGCACAATGACGCTGAAGTTGGCAATAGCGGAAGTGGCTGTTCCCAGGTAATTGGACACGATGACGAAGTAGTTGCCGGCCGCGCCGGGCGGGATCGGTGCGGTCATCGTATAGCTGTTGCTGACGCTACTGGCAGGGCTAACGGCTGCCACCAAATTGGTGGTGCCGCCAGAGATTTGATACCAGAAATAGGAGAACGGCAGAGTTCCGACGGCACTCACATTAAAGCTGAATGAAGCCGCGCCGGCCGTCGAATACCGCTCACCCGGCTGGGGCTGTCCGGTAATCTGCGGCGCGCTGGGAGCAATGATGATCAGATGCACCGGCGGGCTGGTGACCAGCAGGCTCGATCCGGTTTCCCAGCCGTTCGAGAACACGCAGCTGTAATAGCCGCTGTTGGCGATCAGTGGATTCGGCATGGTCAAAGAATTGCTGCCGATCCCCACCACGTTAAGTGTGGCATTGCTGTTGTACAACCATTCATACCAGCCAGCCAGAGGCGTGGAGTTATCTATCGCAGAAGTATTTGTCAGCGTGATCGGCGAGCCTTGGAAATAGGTGTTGGTTGGGTTGGTCGGGCCGCTTGGGATGATAATTGGCGTCTGGGCCTCTTGACCAAGGGCTTCCGACCACGTACTCGCGACGCGGATGCTGTCGATCATGCAAGGATTGGCATTATTTTGCCCATACATCCAGACCAGGAGATAATTCAAATTGACGGCGGAGGTGGTGGTGTGATAAACGGCGTCCCAGCCTCCCGCCGGGTCGTTCGTGGTATCAATGGCACTGGCGTATGAGTCAACGCCGGAATAATTTTTGACATCAATTTCCACATTACCGCCGGTGCTCGTAACCATCCGGCCCACCAGGCAGCCGCCCCACATGTAGGTGTTGTTGGTGGATATTGGATAGGTGCTGCCGGTGTAGCCTTCGCATTGATTGGGCACACCGGTACCGCTTCCATCGCCCGCATAGGCCTGCACGTAATATGGCCCACCGGAATCGCCGGGATGCCCGGGATAACCGGGTTGGCCCAGGACACCCGACGTGATGTACGGGGTGTCGCCGATGTCAAGTGTGCCGGCGAGGTTGGTGTAGCCGGTGCCGGCAAAGGTGTATTTGGCCACGCTCCGGGTGATGCCGATTCCAACAAAGGCTGAATTGGATAAGGCGCCGGCGGAAAAACCAACGCCAAAGCCCGCGTCGTCGGCGCCATAACCATTGGTGCCGTTGACCGTATAGAAAAACGAGCGCTTGACCCAGCGGAAGCTGAAATAATTCGTGCTGTTGGAATTGGGTTTAATCCACGAACTAGCCGCCATCAGCCGGGTGGCCCAAGTTCCGGAATCCCAACCGTTGGTGTTGTTCGCAGTCAGAGACAATGAACCGGGCGCGGTCCAATGCTCAGGCAGATAGCCGTAAAGACTGGAATAAAAATCCCAGACATCCTGGCCACCCTGGCCGCTGGCGACCAACAGCACGTTGTTGGTAAGTGCCGGATCGGCTGCGTTGAGATTCCATGTTCCAAGGAATCCATACGAGGTTGTTCCATTGCCCTGGCCTTGCAGTGGATAATTTAGCGCGTCTACCGGGGTACCGTTGGTCACGTTGTCCCAAAGCTCCCTGACAAGCAGCGTGGCGCGGGAGGGGACGACCGTTGCAACGGTTAAAAAGGCGATTACGATGATTCGTTTCATGGTTTGGGTTAAGGTTGATTGCTTAATCACTTTACCAATATTCTGGAAACTGGCACGTCGTTAAAAATGATGACAGGTCGTTCGGAATTCGTGGAAAAAAAGAACGGGCAAGGTGTCCTTGCCCGTTCAACAAACAGATTAATAACTCAGCTCTGACGACGGCGGAGCAACGTCAAGCCAGCCAGACCCAGGCCAATCAGGGCGACAGTGGCAGGTTCAGGAATCGTCTGTACCGCCGCAACGCTGATGTTGTCAATGTGCCACGACAGTGCCGGACTATAATTTTCACTTGCCATGATGCCAAAACCAATCCCCCACAGGCTGCCTGCGCCACCGGCGGCGATTGTGTACGGGATTGTGGCCCGATAAACTTCCCCGCCATTACTAGGATCCGTGAAACCCAAATCAGTTACTGAACTTGAGAAGGATGTCCCATAGTAACCGTTCCCGGCATATTGCAAAAGAACGCCCAATTGGAAATAGGCGCTGGTGCTGCCGCTTTCGTTGTCCGGCAGCGAATAGTCGATGTAAAAGTTGCCCGAGGCCGCTTGCGCGACGCCGTCGCCTGCATATCCAGGATCCACCGCTTGGAGAGCCGCCAAGCCGCCCACGCCCGAGGAGGAGTAAGCAACCGTTCCCCAAAAGCCGCCAGAGGCAAGACCACTGATCAGGAGTGACCCAGAGGTGCCGGCCGCGCCTGGAGCGGTAGGATTGCCAAGTCCGTTCACGGTGCTGGCATCCGTGCTGAAGGTGCTATCGGCAGACACGGTATCGCCTGACTGACTCTGCCAGTAGCCGGTAGCATTGGACACGGTGTTAAAGTCCTGGAATGTGGTGAATAACGAAGTTTGGGCGTTTGCAGCGGGCTGCAACGCAAATGCCAGCATTCCGATTGATACGAATACAAGTTTTTTCATACAGATGAGACTTACGTTTTTTTGTTAGTTTAGGCTGATTGCTTTCGGTGACTTAGAGCATACTTCATCAGGCGTTTCCGGTCATGTCATGAAAAGTAACGACAGACGCCCAATTACGCCCGTTTTTCGGGGGTACCCCGCGCCGCGCCGGCGTCGGTGACACTGGGAATATGGGTGAATTTGGCGACGGCCTGGGAACGGGAACGGACGTGCAATTTTTCGTAGATGCGCCGGATGTAGGTGTTTACGGTCGGAATGCTGATTCGGAGCGATTCGGCTATTTCCTTGTACAGATAACCCCGGGCCAGCAATTCCAAAACCTCCCGTTCGCGGGGAGAAAGTTCCACCGCTTCGGAAGATTGCAGGGTCGGTCTTAAAAACGATTGCACGACTTTGCGCGCAATATTGCTGCTCATGGGCGAGCCGCCCGCATGAACGTCCTGGAGCGCCTCCAACAACTCCCCGCGCGACACCCGTTTTAACAAATACCCGCTGGCGCCAACGGCCAGCGCATTGAAGATGTGGTCCGCGTCTTCGTAAACCGTGAGCATCACAAACTGAGTTTTTGGCAACAACGGTTTGAGCCGGCGCACGCACTCGATTCCGCTCATCCCCGGCAGATTGATGTCCATCAGAACCACCGCCGGTTTTTCGGCGGGCAGGGCGGCCAGCGCGGCTTCACCACTGCCATACCGGCCGGCGCAGCGAAAGCCCGGTGCCCGATGGAGCCATTCGGCCAGGATGCCCCTCGCCGGGGCATCATCTTCGACAATGGAAACCGCGATGCTCACTGCAGTTGGATTTTGTGGTTGCTCTATCATAATCTTGATTTTGGCCGGTCGCAATTTATGTCTGCGCGGCGTAATGACTCAGTTTGAAGGTGGAACCGCGTTGCTGCTCGGCCCCGGACGACCAGCCAGTCGTCCCTGCCGACCAAAAAAGGTGAACACCCGGCCCGGAGTCGTGTTCGTTTTCGCGAGGCTCCATTCATCATTGGCCTCCCACCGGCACCCAGCCCATGTTCCAGATGTCCACGTTGAACAGGTCGCCCAGCTTTTGGAACTGCACGTGGCCGTCGGCAAACGCCATGTTGATGCCGTTGACCAGGTTGTTCAGCGGCGGTGTCAGCTTGGGCACGCCGGGAAATCCTTGAGTCTGGCCAAACGGCGGACGTGCGCCGTGCCGCTGCAACAGGAACACCGACATGGCCAGGCCATCCGAACTAATTCCCCAGGTGGGCGGAAACACATATGCCGCCGTTTCGGTCTGGCGCGGACAGCCGTCTCCCCACCAGGCGTCGCCAAAAAACGGTGTGCGGGAAGGGAATCGAATGGCGGATGGCTTGCCGAATGGCGCGCCGCCGGTGTTCACCGATCCACGCGGCCCTCCGCTGTTAGCCGGATCGCCGGACGGGAAATGATAGCCGGCAGCGTTAAAACTGGCCGGGTCATACATCCAGGTGTTGATGGCATAGCTGCATTCGTGGCTCAATATATCGGGACCAATTTCCACCCAGCAATGGGACACGTCCCCGCCCTTGATATAAACGTTGCCCGAAAATGGCTGCCTTGCCGCGGGGCAAATGCGGACCTTGTCGTTGTGAGAAAGCTGATTGACCAGCGTGCCTATCCAGACATTCGTCCACGAGTTATAGGGACTGAACGTAATCATCGAGTGGTGGTCGTCCATGTACAGGGCCCCGGCCAAATCAAGCTGGTGAAGGTTTGAAGCGCAGTCGATCGTCCACGCCCGGAGTTTGGCCGCACTCAACGCCGGCAGGAGCATCGCCGCCAGAACAGCGATGATGGCGATGACGACCAGCAGCTCGATCAAGGTAAAGGCGGCTTTGTCCGGCCTTTCATTTTTCAAACTATTCGGTTTCATAACTGTTCGTTCATTTCGTCCACGCCGTTGGAGCCATGCCATCACGGCAACGGCGGGCCGACTTTGATGCGATAAAATTGCATCGGTAACGCGGCGGTATTATTTGTGACCGCCCAATTAAACGGCATCGGCGGCGAATGGGTTGTAAATAATGTGACCCAGTCCACCAGATTGGTTGATCCCAACACCGCGTAATCCGGGCCGGATTCGCCGGTTACTCGAAGCGTGAGTTGCCCGTTATTCCAGTTCGTCGGCGTCAGCAATGGCGCGGTCAGGGGATTCACCGCCACCATGAAACTCTGTGTCGCGCTCAGGCCGGGCGTGCCGTTGTCCGAGACTTTCAGCGTGAAATTGTTCGTCGAATTGGCTTGCGTGACGAGCGGGCGGAACCAGAACGCGCCGCTGTTGGCGTCCAAAGTGGCATTGGTCGGCGCCGTCAACAGGCTGAATGTCAGGGTTGGCGGCGGCTGGTTGGTGTCGGTGGCACTGGCGGTGAAGGCCACCGTCTGGCCGACGTTCACGGTGTAATTGGAAATGGCCGCCAGCACCGGCGGAGTTGAAGCCGGCCAGCCGGGGACCGTCACGTTGTCAAATGTGGCGGTGCCGAGGCTCGAACTGTTGTGACTGGTCAGGGCCAAACCAACATACACGCTGGACGACATGGTAATGTTCGTGGTTCCTTGCTGCGTCCAGTTCGTGCCATCGGGGGAACGATATCCGGTGAAGGCACTTCCGCTCCGCACCAGCATGACCCAGCAGGGTGCGCTCAGGCCGGTCGTGTTGTTCCAACTGGTGCTGCCGTTGGTGCTCGAACGGTATTGCCAGGTCACGCCATTGCCGGGAGTCACGGCAGCCAGGGCGTTGGCCGCGCCGGGATCCAGGCTCGCGCGGATCATGACACCGGCTTTGGACCACGAGTTAATGTTCTGCACGGAGACCACGCGGGCAATGATGGTGCAATCTCCCGCCGCGGTCACATAGACATAGCGGAACGCATCGGCCGTGCCTTGAATGTCCCCTCCGGCCCCAACCAGCGTAAACACGTTGTTGGTGAAACCTGCGGTGCCCGAGACTCCCACCGTACCTATGTCCTGCGTCCTCCAGGGAAGCGGCACGGGCGGCGGACCGCTGCCGGGGGGCGGCAGCGCCGGCCCTCCTGTCAATGCCGCCAGGTTGTCCGGGTCAGTGACCGCACCGGTGTTCCAGTCGAACAATTGCCCCCCCCCCGGGGTGTCCCAATAGAAGGGACTCATCCCATGGCGGCGGGCGGAATCGGCGACGTACTTGTCGAAATAGGTCCTCGACGCGAGATGCAAGTCAAGGTCCGGTTCAGAAAGACTCGTGCGCTTCATGGCCCCGAACTCGCCAATCATGACGGGTATTCCCTGGCTGACGAACTTGTCGGTCATCTTCTGGAATTCCGCGTCCACATACGCTTCTTCACCCCACGTGGCATTGCGAGAGGGATCGGCGGTGGAATGATAAGCCTGGCCCCAGAAGTAGAACATGTTCCCCCAGGTCTGATCGCTGGTCAGCCCGCAAAACTGCCACGGAGTATAATAGTGTACTTCGACCATCAGACGACCGGGTGTCGGGTCCACGGGCAGGGTATTCATCAGGTTATAAGTTGTGTCGATATCGGTGCTTGGCCCCTGGACCACCAGCCAGCGATTGGTGTTGTTGCCGCCCGCGCCGCGAACCGCGCTGATGAAGGTATTGTAGTAAGCCGTCAACGTGGACACCTGTGCGGCAGTGCTGGCGTTTGGTTCATTCGCACCCGCAAACAGCAGGTGGTTGTTGTAACCGGCAAAGGCCGTCGCGATCTGCGTCCAGTAGGAGTTCATTTTCGCGTTGATCGTCGGGTCCACCGATGTCCCGATATTATTTTCCAGCCAGCCATCATCCCAGTGGTCGTTGATAATGACGTACAGGTTGTCGGCGATACACCAGTCAACCACCTGTTTGACCTGCGCCATATAGGCGGGATCAATCTGGTACGTCGACTGGTTGGCGTGACTGTCCCATGCGCAGGGGATCCGGATGGTGTTGAACCCGGCGTTGGTGACCGCGTTGATCAGCGCCTGGGTTGGCGGCGGGCCCCAGCAGCCTACGCCACAGGGCGGCTCCATCGTATTTCCGAGATTCCACCCATAAGTCGGCGTCGGCAACTGCGCGAACGCGCACAACGGATGCATCAGCAGACACACGATCGCAATAACTGAAGCATTTAATTCATTCAATTGACTGTTCATTTTTCTGCTTTCAATTCCGACATCCGCTTTTCCTTCCAAAAGCAGCAGTTGGGAAACTTCAGTTTCGCATTGATAACATCACATATTAATATCCCAATTCGTATTCCAATGAATGTCGTCAATAATCACGACAGACGCGGCCGGGCGCGGGAATTGAAGGTGTCCGGGCTACGCCGCGACAATTTTGAGGGGCACGGTGAAGGTGACCTTGGTCCCGTGGGCCGGTGTGGACTCGATGTGGCAGTGCCCGGATATTTCCAGCAACCGGCGCTGCATATTTTCCAGGCCGTTGCCGGTAGAGAGGCGAGCAGAGCCCTCTGTGGGACATGCCTTTTGCATTCCGGACACGAAGCCGCGGCCGTTATCCTCAACAATCAGTTCAAAGGAAGCGGTTCCGACGGCGAGCCGGATGTACGTTTCCGAGGCAGCGGAATGTTTGACCACGTTGTGCAACGCCTCTTTGAAAGCAAGAAACAAATTGTGGCGCACATCGGCCGTCAGCCGCCAGGGGGGCAATTCCATGGGCATGTCCAGCCGGCAGCGGATATCGGCCGCCGCCAGCAAATCCTGGGCGAATTTCTCCAGATAACTCGCCAAACCCTCCAGAGTGTCGTGCCGGGGATTGACTGCCCAGACGATTTCATCCATGGCCCGCGTCAAGTCACGAGCCGTGTCGTAAATCTGATTAAGCCCGGCGGCCGCTCGTTCCGGATTGTCCAGTTCCGCGCGAGCCGATTCGCTCAACATGCTGATGCGCGTCAGATGGGCGCCCAGGTCGTCATGAATGTCATGGGCAATTCGCGCGCGCTCGTGTTCCACCGCCCGCTGCCATTCCAAGCGTTCGAGTTTCCGGTGCATCCGGCGGCGCGTGTCAAACCAGACCAGACCACCGCTGGCAGTGACAATCGCAACCCAGGCCAGGACGCGGAACCACAAAGTTTGCCAGAAAAACGGCAACACAGTGAAGGGGATGCTGGCGCCGGTTTCATTCCAAACGCCGTCGTTGTTGCAGGCGATAACCTGAAACGAGTAATTACCCGGTGGTATGTAATTATAATTCACGGTACGCTTGGTGCCCACGCTGACCCAGTCGGCCTCGAAACCGTTCAAGCGACATTTAAACTGCACTTTCTCCGGGTCGACGAAACTCAAACCCGTGTACTGAAATTCAAAGCGGTGACGGCCGGGGGCAATGACGATTGGCACGTTCGTTGATTCGCTGGGGACCGGATGGTCGTCCATCAGCACGGCTTCGATTTGGACCGGCGGAGGCAGGGGATTGGTCTGCACGTCCAATGGATTCACACTCACCAGGCCCTTGCTGGTGGGAAACCACAAACGGCCGTCCGCGGTCTTGCACCCGGCCGGCTGCAACCCTTCCGAACATTCAATGGTGGGCATCCCGTCGTTGATACCGTAAGTCTGGCAATGGATCTCGTTGGTTTTTCCATCGGCACAACGATTCAACTCCGCTGCACTGACCCGAATGATGCCGTCGTGCGAACTCATCCAGAAAAATCCCCGGTCGTCTTCCTCGATGTCGCCAATGACGCTGTTCGGCAATCCCTGTTTGCGATTGATCACAGCGAAATGCCCGTCTTTAAGCCGGTCCAACCCGCCGCCAAACGTCCCGATCCACAGCACCCCCTCCTTGTCGAAGTGCAGGCATTCAATGAAATCACTGGACAGCCCTTCCGTCGTCCGGAATTGCCCGATGAGATGATTTTTCAGGCAGGCGAGCCCGCCTCCGGCCATGCCGAACCACACGGCACCCTGGTTGTCTTCCGCCACCGTGCGTACATCACGCAATGGTTGCCCGTTGCTCTCGGAAAACCAATTCGTCCTGCCCGCTTGATAACGCAGCAGCCCCGCCGCGGTGCCAATCCACAGGCCACCGTCGCGGGCATTTAAGAGGGCGGGCATCGGCATGTTAACATTAGTCATTCCCGGCGCGTATTCGAAGTGACCGCCATTTTGCATGAACAGGCCCCCACCCCAGGTACCCGCCCATAACCGGCCTTCGGTGTCCTCGGCCAACGACCAGACGTAGGAATTGCGAATTCCCTGGGCGGAGGCGAAATTGGTCCAGTTGCCGTCTTGAAGCCGATACAAACCCGCTCCCTCGGTTCCAATCCAGAGCGCACCCTCCTGACCGGGACAAACGGACAGCACGGCGCGACCCTGCCATTGGTCTGGCGGCGAAACCGTTTCAATATTATTTGGGCGCAGAATGACAAGCCCGCCGCCACCCGTGCCCACCCAAAGATTTCCTTCCCGGTCTTCGTACAGGGAAGTAATCCAGTCTGAAGGAAAACCACTGGCATGGTCAAAGTGCAACGGCTTTTCGTTTTGACCCGGAAACATCAGAAAAAGACCGCCATCGGCCGTCCCGGCCGCCAGGACGCCATTTCGGGTTTCCAACAGGCGGGTGACCGGACTGACACCCCAAGGGGCATTTCCGAGGTCTTCAACCCATTGGTCACCCTTCCATTTCCGAATGCGCCCGTCACTGGCAACCCAAAGTCCACCGTCCCGGCTGGCGCCAATCCCCTGAACATACGGGTAAGCTCCGCTATTGGCCCATGCGAGATGCAGTGCATAGAGCCGGCCCTGGTCCAGCACGGAAACCCGCCCCTCGCGCGCGACCCAGATCTTTCCTTCCGTAGAGCGGGCCATGTCGACCAATTTGGCCACCGCGCCGGCTTCGGGAGTCAAGACCCGCCTATCGCTCACACGGGCCAACTGGCCTGATTCGTTCAACAACCATACGTCGCCCGATCCATCGGATGTAATATCGTAAATCTTGCCGCCGCTCCAGGCTGGATGAAAGTCCACCGCTTTGAATTGCCCGTCTTTGTATTGGGTGATCTGGCCGCTCTCATCCCCAATCCAAAGCACGCCATCCGCCGTTTCGAACAGACTGGTTATCCGACTGCTGCGCAGTGCCGGTGTGTTGTTCTCGTCGAACGTGGTAAAACGCACTCCGTCAAATCGCGCCAAACCGCTGTAGGTGCCCACCCACAAATAGCCATCATGATCCTGTACGATGGCCGTGACCTTGTTTTGCGGCAGACCCTGTTCGGCCTGCCACGAGCGGACGAAATAGTTGGGGGAGGCGGAAACCCAGGCGGAAAAGTCATTACCCGACAACAACCAGGCCGCCGCCAGAATGATCCAGGCAGGGCACAAGACAAAGGGATTCCGGCGCGGCATGGACAAACTTTGTCCGCCTGGCCGAACCACTCGCAAGGACAATTTCTGTGGGTTTAAGCGCAAAAGCCGGGTTTGGAACAGCAATCCGTAGAGAGGTTATCAGAAAAAGGCAAGTCTTTCGACTCGTTGATTTTGATGACAAGACAATTGCACGGGCGAAGGGCAGAATTATCAGAAAAATCAACAAAACTCCGGAAATTGTGACGTGCAAATTTTTATATGGTTTGCTCAGGGTAATGGTGTCGTGTTGCCCCCAACCGGTTCGCTTCCGTATCCTGCCGTTGAAACAGTCAGCCCGGCCCTCAAAAGAAGGTCTCAAGTATGAACAATAAACGAAATGTCATGGCGATGCTGGTCTGCCTTTGCGCAGGCTTTTGGCTCAATGAATCCTCCAAACTGGCTGCCGCCAATCCGCCCCGCTTGTTAAATGATCCGGTGGATATCAGCGGCGATTTCCACAGCTTCGCCAACCTTTATTATCTGGCCGACAAACTCGCCGGATTTGATCCGGCCACCGGCAAGGGAGAAATCAGCTACCAGCGCGCCGAATATTTTACCCGGCAGGCCTTCGACAACATGCTGGCCACCCTGAAGCCGGTTGACCCGAATGAATTCCCGGAAAACGAATATGCAGCCAATCCCACCCTGCCGTTTTCGGTTGAATTCGTCTCACCGCGCACCGTACGGATTCGCCTTCAAACCGGGCCGGAGACGGCCCCGCGCCAACCCGAACTGATGCTCGCCGGGCCGGTGCCCCGGGATCATTCATGGAAATACGAAAAAATCGAGGGCGGCTATCGTTACACCGGCCAGTTTGGGTCGGTCACGATTCTGGCAAATCCGTGGCGGATTGAATTTCGCGACGCGCAGGGTCGCCTGCTGACCCAAACCGATCATGCGTCGGACAATACCACCACCTTCACCCCCATCATGCCCTTTTCCTTTGTGCGGCGGGCGGCGGACTATTCGCGGAGCGTGGACGCCGCGTTCACGCTTTCACCCGGCGAGAAAATCTTCGGTTGCGGCGAATCGTTCACCGGCCTGAACAAACGCGGCCAGAAACTGGTGCTGTGGACCGATGACGCCAATGGCATTCAAAATCAGGGCATGTACAAGCCCATCCCGTTTTTCATGAGCAGCCGCGGTTACGGCATGTTCCTGCACACCAGCACGCCCATCACCTGCGATTTCGGACACGATTTCAGCGGCGTGAATTCGCTGATGATCGGCGATGACGCACTCGATCTTTTTGTCTTTTTGGGTTCGCCCAAGGAAATTTTGGATGAGTACACCCGGTTGACCGGCAAGTCACCCTTGCCGCCGCTCTGGTCGTTTGGTCTGTGGATGAGCCGCTGCACCTACAACGCGGAAAAACAGGTCCGGGACGTTGCCGGCAAGCTGCGTGAAAACAAAATTCCCTGCGACGTCATTCATCTGGATACCGGCTGGTTCGAAACCGACTGGCGTTGTGATTATCAGTTCTCCACCTCGCGGTTCACCGATCCACAGAAAATGATCAACGACTTGAAGCAGGAGGGATTTCACATCTCACTCTGGCAACTGCCCTATTTTGTGCCCAAGAACAAACTGTTTCCCGAACTGGTGGAAAAAGGCCTCGTGGTCCGCGACGCCAAGGGCAATTTGCCGTACGAAGATGCCGTGCTGGATTTCTCCAATCCTAAAACCGTCGAATGGTACCAGGGCAAGCTGGCCGGCCTTTTGAAGATGGGCGTCGGCGCCATCAAGGTGGATTTTGGCGAAGCGGCGCCGGAGGACGGCCTTTACGCCGACGGCCGGACCGGGTTCTACGAACACAATTTGTATCCGTTGCGCTACAACAAGGCCGTGGCGGACATCACCTTGAAAACCACCGGCGAGCACATCATCTGGGCCCGTAGCGCCTGGGCGGGCAGCCAGCGCTATCCGATTCACTGGGGCGGCGATGCCGAAAGCACCGATGACGGCATGGCTGCCGAATTGCGCGGCGGCCTGTCATTTGGTCTTTCCGGCTTTTCATTCTGGAGCCATGACGTCGGCGGGTTCACGGCGAACTCCGTCGAGAACATGGACAAAAACCTGTACGCCCGCTGGCTGGCGTTCGGGATGTTGAGTTCGCACAGCCGCTGCCACGGCATCGCGCCCAAGGAACCGTGGAATTATGGCCAGGCTTTCATGGATGAATTCCGCCGGATAGACGATTTGAAATACGAACTGATGCCCTATGTCTATGCCCAGGCCAAGGACTGTTCCGAACACGGCCTGCCGATGGTGCGCGCGTTGTTCATCGAGTCTCCGGACGATCCCGGCTCCTGGCTGGTGGATGATGAATATCTGTTCGGCTCGAGCATGTTGGTCGCACCTTTGCTGCATGAAAACGCGACCGGACGCGACGTTTATCTCCCGCCGGGAACATGGATTGATTACCAGACCGGCAAATCGTATGCCGGCGGCTGGAGTCACATTGAAGCCGGAAAAATACCGGCCGTCATTCTCGTGCGGGATGGCACGGTCGTTCCGAAAATTGCCCTGGCCCAATCCACCCTGCAAATGGACTGGTCAAAGCTCGAACTGGTTGTGTTTGCCAAAGACGCGCAGACGGCCAAAGGCCTGGTCTGCCTTCCGGCAGACAACGAATTACATGAACTGTCACTGACCAGGAAGGGCAACACGTTCAAACTGGAAAATGACCCCCTGGCAGGCAAAGTGACCTGGAAAGTCACCCAGGCTGAAAACGTCGAATAATGTGATGGAAGGATTTCGGATGCGCATGGGAATGCAATTTATGACCGGCACCGCGGCACTGATGCTGTTGTGTGGTCAGACAACGATGGAAGCCCAACCGCCATTGGCGCAACCGTATTCCTGGCACAACGTGGTCATTGGCGGCGGCGGGTTTGTCACCGGCATCGTCTTTCATCCCCGGCAAAAAGGCTTGATCTATGCCCGCACGGACGTTGGTGGAGCTTATCGGTGGGACCATACAACGCAGCGGTGGATTCCGCTTACAGATTGGATTGGCCCGGCAGAGGTGAATCTTACCGGCATTGAAAGCATCGCCGTGGATCCTTCGGATCCGAAGCGGGTTTATCTGGCGGCGGGCACGTACACCCGCGGCGAAGCGGCAATTCTGCGCTCGGATGACGAGGGCCGGACATTTCAGCGGACGGATGTGCCTTTCAAAATGGGCGCCAATGAAACCGGCCGTTTCAATGGTGAACGCCTCGCCGTGGATCCTAATCAGGGCAAAATCCTCTTTTTCGGTTCGCGGGAGGATGGCTTATGGAGAAGCACTGACCGGGGTGTAAGCTGGCAAAAGGTGGAAGGTTTTCCGAACTCCAAGCCGGAGCCGGAATTGGCCGATCGTTCACCCCGTTCCTGGTTCCGTCCGGAACCGGTTGGAATTGTGTGCGTGGTGTTTGATCCGGCGAGCAGCCGCCCCGGCCAGCCCACGCCGGTCATTTACGCCGCCGTGTCCACGACCAAAACCAACCTGTATCGCAGCACCGACGGAGGAATCAACTGGCAAGCGGTGGCCAACCAGCCGGTGGGATTGCGCCCCAACCACCTCGTCCGTTCACCCGATGGATTGCTTTATCTCAGTTACGGCAAGGAACCCGGTCCCAACATCATGACCGACGGCGCGATCTGGAAATTCGACCCCAAAAACGGGGTCTGGACTGACATCACACCGGTCAAGCCGGCAACCACCGATCAAACTTTTGGTTATGGAGCGGTGGCGGTGGACGCGCAGCATCCCGCCACCATCATGGCTACGACGTTTTGCCACTGGAAACCGCACGATGAAATTTTCCGCAGTACCAATGGCGGCACGACCTGGACGCAACTTTGGAACGACAACACGGAATGGGACCACGCCAGCGCGCCTTATACAAAATCTCGAAATCCGCACTGGATGGGCGCCATTCAAATAAATCCGTTCAACCCGGATCAGGTCCTGTTCACCACGGGTTACGGCATCTGGAGCTGCGTCAATGCGACCGCCGCCGACTCAGGCCAACTGACCCGCTGGGTTTTCCTCGATCAGGGACTTGAAGAAACCGTGCCGCTGGCGTTGATCAGCCCCCCGGCAGGCGCACATCTCCTGAGCGGGGTCGGTGACATCGACGGTTTCCAGCACGAATGCCTTACCGACTCGCCGTCAGAAGTCTTCGCCGGCCCGCACTTTGGCAATACTGAAGACTTGTCGTTTGCCTGGAATAAACCGCAGGTGATTGCCCGCACCGGCACCAGTAACGGGCACGACCCCGAAGTATGCGCTGCCTATTCGTTCGACGATGGCGAAACGTGGACGGCCTTTGCCCACAATCCGGCAGAGGACCCCAGTGCAGGCAGCATTACGATTTCGGCCAACGGGACGATCTGCGTGTGGACTCCCCGGCGTAATCCCCCGTACTACACGATGAATTACGGAACCAACTGGATAACCTGTGCAGGACTCGGAACCGGCTTCCAAGTGGTGGCCGACACGGTGAATCCGGGCCGGTTTTACGCTTACAACCTGCGGGCCGGAAAGCTCCTGGCCAGCACCAACGGCGCCGCCAATTTCCCGATCTCCGGGGCGATCCTGCCGGTCGGGGAAGACTTTGGCGCCGGGTTTGGCGGTGGAGGCGGGGCGGGCGCCGCCCTCTATGCCGCTCCCGGCCAGGAAGGCGACCTGTGGATCGCACTTCGCGCCCGAGGCCTTTACCATTCTCTCGACGGCGGCATGAACTTCACCAAAGTGGCAGGGGTCCAGGAAGCAAACTCTCTGGGCTTTGGCAAAGCGGCGCCGGGGAGAAATTATCCCTCCCTCTATCTGGCCGGCAAAGTGGACCAACTCCAGGCCCTCTTCCGCTCGGACGACGCCGGCCAAACCTGGGTACGCATTAACGACAGCCAGCACCAATTCGGGTGGATCAATCACGTCACCGGTGATCCGCGCATTTATGGCCGGGTTTACTTCGGCACCGCCGGGCGTGGCATTATTTATGGCGATCCGCTGACGGACGCGAGAGCCTTAAAATGATTCTCCAGCCGGATGGGAAATACCGGTCGGGCATTACTTAATCGGGAAACGGGTCGGCATCGCGCGAACGGACCACGGGACAAGAAAGTCCCGTCAACCCGCCGACAAGAATATCGGGGCCACATTAAAAAGGATGCCGCTCTGGAATAAATGAAACCATCCTGTTTGCCTCGAACGGATTTTAATCAGGGAGCACTATGGCCCCAATAATACCCTGTAGAACCGGGCATCAAATTCTGCGGCGTTGCGGTCATTCCAGGTAAAAGGCAGGATGGGCGAATCCGCAGTGGCGATGGACGACCAGGAGACGAGGTTTGTGGAAAACTGAATCGTATAGTCGGGACCTGCATCACCGTTGACCCGGAACTCAAACAGGCCGTTGGTCATTAAAACCATGTTGAGCATGGGATGAACGGGTTGCGTTACCGTCACCGTGAAATTCTGCGTCGCGCTCAAGACCGGGGTGCCATTGTCCGAAACCACCACGCTGATCGGCTGGAGGGAGGGCGATTGCGCGATGGCCGGCCGCCAGGTGAACAAGCCGGTATTGGTATCAATCGTCGCATTCGCCGGGGCCTCGAGCAGGCTGAAGGTCAGGGTCTGCGGCGGCACATCCGCATCGCTGGCCGAATTGGTGATGGCCAGGACCGTCCCCGCCAGGATCGTTTGATTGGAAATCGCGGCCAGCGCGGGCGGATGATTAAACGCGCCGCCAAACTGAAACCAATTCAGGTTTCCGATGCCCGACGCGGTTCCCCGGAAAACGAGATAGAGATGGTGCAGGCCGCCGGCGCCCGAAACCGGCGCCGTCACGGTCTGCCAGGTCTGCCAGCCGCCGGTGTTGGTGATGGCAACGGAGCTGATCAGCGGCCCGGCCGGGCTGTCCAGTCGAAACTCAAGGGTCCCGCCATTGCTGGCGCTGGCCACGCGCGCGGTTACGCTGGTAATGCCCGTGGCGAAATCCACGTTTTGATACACGGCATAATCGGAGTCATCGGCATAGCCCACGTCGTAACCGCCCAGCGTGTCGGTCGTCGGCTCGGTCTCCAGGCCGGAAACGGAGTTAAAGCCAGAGGCCTGAATTTGATTGGTGGCCATGACCGTGTATCCGCCGTCTTGGGTCCCGGTCCAGGCAAAGGTGGCCCCGGCAAATCCCGGCAGGGAATAGCCGGTTTGTTTGTTCCCCCATTGAATTTGAAAGGTCCGGCGGTCCGGCGTGTCGTTAAACGCGACCAGCACCTTTGAGCCGTCCGGGTTCAAAAAAGCGGCGCTGACGATACCCGACGCATTGCCCGAATAAATTCGATAGGCGCCTGGCAGGACAAACTTGCTGAAGTGTCCCAGGGTGTAGAAATCAATGTCATAGCTGACGGCGCCGGTGTTGGTATTCACCGTCACCAAGGGACTGCACGTATTGCAGCCGCCGGTGTTGGGGCCGTCATTCGGGTCGGCTGCGAGGTTCCATTTGACATAGGTCCTGCCCCAGCTCCGCATCACGTGGGTTATCTCTTCAAAGTCACTCCGGACCTGATCGCCGACCCAGGTGCCGCCGGAATGCTCGGTTTCATAATTCCCCTTGGCCGGATACTGACCGGCCAAAGTGAGCATGGCTCCGGGCGTCCCGCCATAGCCGTGCCACGCGGTGCCCGCCACTTGAGTGGAAGCCAGCACCATCGGATCGGAAAGAACTGTCTGCGGATAATCCGGACGATCCCAATTGTGGTCATAGACCAAAATCCGGGCCGTGATGTGGTTTGAGGCGAAAGCCGGCAGCACGTAATCGCGCAACACCGCGAGTTGCGCGGCCGCGTCCATAGACATGCCGGGATAGTCGCCGGGCTCGTACAGAGGTTCATTTTGCAGCGAAACGTAACTGATCGGAATTCCCGCCGCCGCGTAGGCCTGGATGTATTTCACAAAATAGTTGGCAAACGGCCCTTCCATGCCGGGCAAAAGCGAACCGCCGATCATTGAACCGGAATCCTTCATCCAGCCGGGCGGGCTCCACGGGTTGGCCATGATCTTGAGTTGCGGATTCAGCTGCAAGGCTTGTTTGACCAGCGGGATAATGTCGGCCTGATCATGCGCGATGCTGAAATAAATCAAATTGGTATCGGTGCCCCCGGGCGGGTTATCGTCGTAAGAATAATCATAGCGCGCCAGATCGGAAGCGCCCATCGGGTTGCGCATAAAGCTCAGGCCGATGCCGCCGCCGACGCGGGTAAACAGGTTGGTCATGGCCGCGTTGCGGGCGGCCGGCGTTGCCACTTCATTGAGCATGTAACCGGTCGTATCGGTAAAGGCCGCGCCAAAACCTTCGATCGGCTGATAGGTCTGCGTTTCATCAACGAACACAATGTTGTTGCCCCTGTTGCCCGGTGAAAATGCCACAGGAGTTTGCGGCTGCAGTTTTGTGGTCTGATCGTCAGTCGTAAGCCAGACACTTACAGTTTGAGCGTCCGTACTGCGCGTGTAGAAAACCGACACCGAGCAAGCCAAAGCCACAACCATGCGAATCCCATTGATCATTTTCATATCGGAACCTCAGCGCGGTTGCCCGCAAGTCATCCGCGGACCGCAGCCGGGTAAAATCAAACACCAAAATTCCCAAAGAAGGGTTAACACCAAGTCATTCGTTACAAAAAAGCGCGACCTGACCAGTCGTCAAGTCGCGCCACTCGAAAGAACATCTTCAGCCCTAACCACGCAAATTTTTCAAAGAACGGCAACGATTCCCAACCAGGAAAGCCAGGCCAATGCCAAGCATAGCGATTGTTCCAGGCTCAGGGACGACTGACAGGTTGTTGAAGGCCACATCACTTCCATTGCCGGCGGCGTTATTGAACACATCAATTCCCAGAAGAGACCCGGAAAATGTGCCGTTCCAACTGTCGGTACCCGCAACTGCGCTATAGGTGTTGGCGCCCGTGACCGTAAATGAAATGTTAAATGCAGAATGATATTGGTAGCCCATGCTCCCGGCGCTTACGTCGCCACCGGATCCGGCATCGCTATAAAAGTACCCGCTGCCCGTATAATAGGGATTAGTCGCATCCGGCTCCGCGCCATAAATCCCGAATGTGACTGCTGCTCCAGAGCCATTCAGCAAATCAACGCCGACATCCGTATGAGGATTGGTGGCGGACATCTCAAAGGCGAGGGAAACAGTCTGGCCGATGGCCAGGGCTCCACCGGTAAATAAATGGGTTTCGGTAATGGTTCCAATTACGTTGTTTCCGTCCGGATAGGAATATATCTGCCAATAATTGGGGATCAGAGTCCAAGTACCAAATCCGCTTCCAGATCCGCCGATGCCCTGGGTTTGCTGCCAAACCTGGACAGCAGTGGAATTTTGATCAACTCCGTCCGGATTACTGCCCGGGGCGGCAGTGGCGGTGTATGAAGCGTTGTCGGAGGCTGATACCAGGCCCGCCGCGCCAATTAAGCTAACGAGTGTTAATACGACTTTTTTCATAGTTTTTCAGGTTCAATTGATATTCGACTGTCCCCACTGCCAGCACTGGTAGCAAAGGATTATTCACATGGTAGCAGAACCATTAAGGCTTTAGCACCACTCTTTCGGGTGGGGATAAAGCGAGCCTCTTTCGACGCGGGTTTGTATTTTAATTGACTTTAACGTTATAAAATCTATAACCCGGCGAGATCGGGGTGGTGACCGTTTCAAGAGTGTCGTTCCGAGTAAATGGGCTGCCAAGATTCAACCGATTTGGCCTCCGCCGGACACGCACACAGGCAACCCCTTGAGTCGATCCTTGAGCCTGGACGGATTTACAGACCTACCGATGAATTCGTGCCGAATGACTTTGTCGTCTTCCACTGCTGCCAGTCGTTGGCGATTGTCGTCAATGAATCGGAAGAAATATTAGGCGTCGGCGGCCAATTGGTCGGATCATACCAACCCCAGCCATTCGGAACCAGACCGGCGGCCGCCTTGTAAGCCCACATCGTCCAACTGATGCCATCGTTGTTATAGTCGTTGATGGAATAATCATAGCAGGCCGCGCCGTTGCCCATGTCGTTCCATTCACCGATGTAATCAGGAACGTTCCAGGATTTGTGGTTGTTAAAATCGGCCACTTGATTGTCGGAGCCGGCTTCACACTGGGCAACCGAGCCGCCCCACTGGTATTCATGCATGGAATAGACAACGTTGGTCCAGCCATACAAGGACGGATTGGGCAACATGCTCCAGTTCCAGCTTCCAAAGGTTCCCTCCATGATGATGATGTGGCCGGGGTCCACGGAACGGATGGCGGCATAAAGGCTGGCATAAGCCGGCCAGACAACCGCCGTAGTCGTACTATTATTGGTTCCGTACGGTTCATTGATCACGTCGTAGCCGGCCACGGTGCTGTTGTCGTTGTAATGGGCGGCAATTTGCGTCCACAGGTAGGCGGTTTCACTCTGATCGGTGCTGCTCGTCCAGTATTGATTCTGGTTTTGCCGACCGGTGGTATCGGAAGCGCTTTGACCGCCGACGACGCCGTGCATATCAATCACCACATAAATACCGCGCGCCGCGCAATTGGTGACGAGCCAATCCAGCACGGTGAATGCATCCGCGCGCCACCCGGTGCTGGTCGTATTGGTGATGGAATAAAAATTGCCCCACCAGACCGGCACGCGCACACAATTGAATCCTCCGTTTGTGATGTTATCGAGGTCTGCGGTGGTAATCCAGTTGGTCTGATATATTCTAATCAGGCTCTGTTCGTTGGCGACGCCAAAACGACCGTCAAGATTGGTGATCACGCTGTAGGTGTCCGGCAAGCTCCCGCTGTCCAAAGGACACATCCATTTTTCCATGATAAACCACCCGCCCAAATTGAGACCTTTCAACTGCACGACCGTGCCATTGGCATTCACAATACTGGTGCCGCGGGTATGCAACGGGGTAAGGGCAGGCGTGGTATTGGTTGATATTTGCACTCGATAGCAGCGGCTGTTTTGACTTGCCAAATCACCCACCGACTGGACCGAATCATTGCCGGAAACAGGATTGCCAATGGCAATCCAGGTCGCATCGGTCAGATTATTTTTATATTGGAGCTGATAATTGAACCCGGGCCGGGTCAAAAATGAGACAATGACATTCGTGCCATCATAGCCTGCGTCAATCGCGAAGGGGACCGCTTGGATTTGAAATCCATTCATATCACCTTCGGCGCTGCCGGTTCCGGTCCAGGTAATCGCCAGGTTCGCGAGTCCATCAGACAGGGCCAGGGGAAAATTGACGTAATCTATTCCGGCAACCAGGGTACGGTTGGAACCGTTCCAAGTGCTGCTCATGGTAACGCCATTCACCTCGAACCAGGTAGTGCGTCCAATGGCAGTGCTGTTTGCCGCATTGTACAAAACCAGGTTATAAGCCGAGTTGGTTGGAAGCCCGGAAAGTGTAATGGTTTGCGGGATGCCGCCATTATAGAGATAGTTCTGCATAAGGGCGTTGTAAGGAGTGCCGACAAATGGAGTCGAGCCGCCGTAATTGTTTACATTGTATCCGCCGGCCGAGGCAAACGTCATCGTAACCGTCGAGTTACTGCCATTCGCGCAGATCAGCGGAATTCCATTGCCGCTGCTTGCGTCGATACCATTCCACTGGTCACCCGCAACTCCCAGAACCGCCGACCCGGACATCGTCGGACCCGGATTCGGCCCACCGCCGGCGCCGGCGCTGCTGTTCTCGGTAAAACAAACATCAATCAGTTGGGCCTGAAGCAGGCCGCCGCCAAAAGCGATGAGAGCCGCGAAAAAAATGCCAGACCGGCGAAAGCTCGAACAGGGCGAGGGGTGAAGGGTTGGCTTATGCATAAAACTCGGCAGTCAAGGGGTTGGCGCCGATTTATTCGGCGCCGACCCGGACAACCATGCATCATCGCATAGCGATACCGGTCTTAACACCCCTCTTTCGAGTGGGCACTCTTCACTGGACCACGGCGCGATAAAATCGCACGGCCCCTCCGCTCGTGCTGTCGGTTACCGTTTTAACCGTCCCATCACCGGCGATGCCGCTGCTTAACGTCTGCCAACTGGCCGGGTTCAAGCTGCTGCTGTATTGCACCGTGTAGCTGTGCGTGCTCTGGGTCGGGAATTTGATGGAAACCACCCCGCCACTGACCGTGGCGCTCAACGAGAACGGGGCAATCGCGCTGTAGGGCACAAACATGTAGAAGTGCGCGTTCATGCTCCCCGTCGCGCTTCCTGGCGGCGCCGTCACTTTCAACGTTTGGGCTCCACTCAGCGTCACCACCGCCACCTGACCGTTGGTCATCAAGGGCGCCCAGTGCCAGGATTGGAACCCGTTGGCGTTGGCATCCGAGAAGGTGCCCAGGAGCTGCGTCGTTTGACTCGGGGTGCCCCGACCGGCAGTGACCAGGGCCATCGTGGCTCCGCTATAGGGCGTGTCCGATGCCAGCCGGCCATACACAACGTAGCTGTTGGACGGGAAGGTCCGCGTGTAATTGAGCCACGTCCCCGGCGCCCACCAGCCCACATCAAAGTCGGTATTGGTCATGGGCACCGCCTCACCCGGAACGTACTCAAACGGTGGTACTGCCCCCGGTCCCATATTGATCAGCTTGCTGCGCAGAAAGTCCGACGTCACTTCCGTCCCGGCGGCCGCAAATCCACCAGGACCGTTGCCATCAAACCGGTAGAGGTAGGTCACAGCCGTCGTTGTGTTGGTCGTGCTGAAATCCACACCATAGACCGCCGCATTGGCCAGATTGTTGCCCGGATAGCCGAAATAACTGTTGGTGGCGGCCACCGTGGTGGCCGTCTCAAGGGGGTTATCTATCCACTGGCCCCCGTTGAAATCGAAATCCCCCGCCTCAATCATGAAGTTGTTCTGACTGAGGGTGTCGAAGGTCTCGCTATAGCTATGGGAATGCCCGGCAGCATCTGTCGCTGTGATGGTAATTGCATAGCTTCCCTGTTGGGACAGCGGGAGACTCACCTGCCAATTGGTTGATGAGCCGGTGAAAGATAATTGCGACGAAACGCTGGTTCCGTTCAAGGTCACTTGGATATTATTGGTGCTGACGGTGCTGACGGCGGAACTGACGGTGAACGTCAGCAAATTGGTGTTCTGAAACGGCTGCGAACCGTCAGGATGAATGTTCGCAATCGCCGGCGGTGTGTTGGTTCCGGGTGCCAGCATGAAAAAGTTCATGTTTACGCCACCCCCCAGCGGTCCGGACGTCACCCGCAACGTGGTCTGTCCATTTAACTGTACAACCAGCGGATTTCCCCAGGCGTCCGACAACGGTATGAAATCATAATTGCCCCATCCCCGCGCGCTGAATTGAAAGACTCCCAACTGGGTAGTCGTCTGGCTGGTGGTACCCTGGCCGCTGGTGACTTCGGCTAGAGCGCAACTGGCCAGGCCGCCGTTCCCGTTGGCCAGCCGGCCATAGACGTTATATGTTCCCGCCGGGAAAGTCTTCGTGTAATTCACCCAATTCGACGGATTAAAGTACCCGACTTGATAATCCGGGATGCCGGCGGCGATAAAAGGAGCGCGGGGAGCATCATTGGCAATATCGGTTGCAACTTGATCATTGGTGCGCCAGCCGTGAGGTTGGGTTGCGCTATAATTCAGCACATATTCGTCCACGTTCGATACTCCCACTTTGCTGTAGTAGGTAAAAGGAGAGCTATTGGTGGAAATCACCGGGTTGTCAATGAATTGACCGCTGTTGAAATCGAAATCTTCCGCTTCCCAGGTAAAATAGTTGGAACTGAAGGTATCGAATCGAACGGGCGCGCTTACGCCGGCGCCGCTGACATTGGTCACGTTGATTTGGCCGATATAGATGGTATCCGACAGAAGATTGGTATAACGGGCTGTGACATTTCCGGTGCCGCCACCGCTGACTGCCAGGTGGCTGGAAACATCCACGCCGTTTAAGCTCAAGTGAATACCGCTGGCATTGACGGCAGCGGATGGCGAATTGATGCCAAAACTCATCGTGTTGGTGGAATTGAAGAGAGCCACGGTATCATCGGGAGAAATGTTGTTGATGGTCAACTGGGGGGCGACCTTTAAATGATTGTATCCGACATCGCTGGCATTGCCTCCCCTGTGGTTGAAGACATCGATTCCGGTAAGCGGCCCATTAAAGGTTCCCGTCCAGGTGTCGGAACCCGCCACGGCAAGATAGGTATTGGGGCCGGTAACCGTAAAGGCAATGTTGAACGGCACCTGGTATTGATACGTCATGGCCCCGGCTTTCGCGGCGTTTGTCCCTGCATCGGTATAAAAATACCAGCCCGGACCGCCGCCATAGATGTAGAATTTTATCGCGGTGTTGGTGCCGCTCATCAGACTGACCCCCACCTCGCCGGCGGGTCCATTGGTCGATGCCGGATCGGTCGCCCGCATTTCAAAGTCGATGGAAACGGTCTGGCCAGCGGTCAGGGCTCCACCCGCGAAGGTATTGTAGGAGTCAACACTCCCCCCAAGACCAACCCCGTCGTTCTGGTAACTGTACATCTGCCACACATTGCCCAACCCCCCGCTGAACGGCGAACCGAAATAGACTCCGGAACCATCCAGACCCCCATCACCCAGGCCATTCGTTCCGCCGGCGTAAAGAACATTGGTCCAGACATTAACCGGGGTTGAATTTTGATCGGCCCCATCCGGCGTGTTGCCCGGAGCCGCGGTCGCGGTGTAGGAGAAATTGTTCGACGCAGATGCCAATTGCGCGGCACTGATTACGCTGATCACAATCAAAATGACTTTTTTCATAGTGTTTCGTTCAGGTTGAACTGCTCCCTGCCAGCCATTGACAGCCGAGGGATGCCCGTATTATCGCACAGCCACGACGGCGCAGGCACCACTCTTTTGGGTGGGTCCACGGCCCGGCTGGAATTGGCGCTGTCTTTGGTTCACCCTCTGTTTTTGCTGGAATTCCGGAATTTAAATGATAATTTAAACCATCCATTTCAGTGAATAGACCCATTGTATTGCTGTCTTACGCCGCATTTGCGCTCCTGAATGCAGCACAAATGGCCCCGGCGGAACAAGCCAGTGGACCTTTGACCAATGCTTCTCAGGTTCTTTGCCTCTCGGCCGATGAAGCATCGCGCGGAATCCGGATTTCCATCAAGGGCGTGGTCACCGCTGCGGAACAAGATTGGGGCGGGAGGTTTTTCATGCAGGATTCCAGCGGCGGCGTTTTTGTTGAGAATATCAGCAACGTGCAGCCGGCGCCGGGTGACGTGCTCGCGGTCTCGGGGGTCAGTTACCCGGGCGGCTACGCTCCCATTATCAGCAAGCCCCATTGGGAGAAAACCGGGACCGCACCCCTGCCGGCCGCCCGGCCCGTGGCCATTGAACAATTGATGTCCGGCGCCGAAGATGGTCAACGCATTGAAATCTCGGGCATCGTGAGAAGCACGCAAATGAGCGGTGCGACACTCGAATTTGAACTGGTTTCCGGAGGATACCGCATTCATGTCTATGAGCCGATGCCCCCGGGCATGGATCCACAATCGTTGATCGGCGCCAAGGTGCGCGTGGATGGCACGGCGGCCACCGCTTACAATGCACCTTTGAGACATCTCGTCGCGGTCAATGTTTATGTCCCCTTTCCTTCCGATTGTGTCGTGGAAAAACCTGCCGCCCCGGATCCCTTCACCGAGCCTTTAAGCCCCATTAATCAGATCGGCCAGTACCGGGCAGGCCGTTCTCTCGGATATCGGATCCACGTCAAAGGAGTGGTGACCTATCAAAGAAAAGGCCAGGATGTGTTTATCCGGGATGCCACCGGGGGCCTGCAAATCAAGAGCCGCCAGCTTCTCCCTTTATCTTCCGGCGACGTGATTGAAGCGGTCGGATTTCCCGGGGTTGAGAATTTTCTGCCGGTGCTGGAGGATGCAGTTTTCAGAAGGACGGGTGCAGCGCCTGCCCCGGTGCGGCCCAAAGAGGTCCCGATCTCAGAATTATTAATGGGTTTGCACCATGCCGACTTCATCACGCTCAAAGGCAGGCTGCTGGATCGGTTGACGGAGGCGGTCCCCTCATCGTCCGGCGAATCCAACATTGTAAAGACCACTTTGGTCCTGCAAACGACCAACCAGCTCTTCACCGCTGAAGCGGAAACGGTCAACCCGGATCCGGTGCTGACCTCGATCCCGGTGGGCAGCAGCATTCGGGTCAATGGGATTTGTTTTCTCCAGAGCGAAGCCAACGGAACCATTAAATCGTTTCAAGTCCTGCTCCCCGGCTCAAATGACGTGAGCATCATTGCCCGGCCGAGCTGGTTGACGCCGCAACACCTGTTAATCATCCTGGCAATCGCCCTGGTCCTGATTACGGTTGCCGCCAGCTGGATTATTATGGTGTCGAAGAGAAATTCAGCGTTGAGACACTTGATCCACGAACGGGAATTGGACCAGCAGGAGCTGCAAAAAGCCCACGACACGCTCGAAGAACGGGTCAAGGAACGGACCCAACAACTGAAATTCCAGATCACGGCCAGAAAAGAAGCGGAAGTGCAATCCAAGGCCATCCTGGCCGAACGCACCCGGCTGGCGAAGGAACTGCATGACACCCTTGAGCAAACGCTGACGGGCATCACCCTGCAGGTCAATACGGTCGCAAAGCTGTTCCAGCAAAACCCGGAAACGGCCGGTTACCATCTGGGCCTGGTCCGGAGTATGTTGCGAATGAGCCGGGTGGAATTGCGCCGCTCCATCTGGGACCTGCGGAGCCGGGAGCTGGAAGAGTTTGATTTGTCCAAGGCGCTTTTGATCAGCGGGAATCGGATTGGCGACAGCGCGGGCATCCGCCTCGAAGTTGAAACCAAAGGCGACATTTGTCCTTTGCCGGAAGTGGTTGAAGAGAACCTGTTACGCATCGGTCAGGAGGCCATTACCAATACCGTCAAACATTCCGGCGCCAATTGGGCCAAGATTCAATTGGAATTCGGGGCTCACCGCGTCATCCTGGAGATCAAAGACAATGGGAGCGGTTTTGTTCCGGAACATTGTGCCGGTCCAAACGACGGCCATTTTGGATTGCTCGGCATGTCAGAACGAGTCAAACGGTTGGGCGGGCAAATCCTGATTTCCAGCGCCCCGGGAAAAGGAACCACGGTCCGTGTCGAGCTGCCGGCCGGCCGGACCCCGGTGCCAAAATCAGTTCATGAACAGGCCGATTATGAAGAAAGCATCACCGATTCGGATTCTGATCGCTGACGACCATTACATCGTCCGAATGGGGTTGATGGCCATGATTAACAGCGAATCTGACATGGAGGTCGTGGGGGAAGCCACCGATGGCGCCCAGGCGGTTGCCCTTTTCGCAAAATTGAATCCCGACCTGGCGCTGATGGATTCACGAATGCCGGTTAAAAACGGCATCGAGGCCACCGTTGAAATTCGCAGGCGCAACAACACCGCCCGGATTTTGATGCTGACCGCTCTGGATGGGGATGAGGACATTCACAAGGCACTGGAGGCCGGCGCCGCCGGATACGTGCTGAAAGATTCCACGGAAGAAAAGCTCATGCCCGCCATCCGGGCCGTGGCCTCCGGCCAGCGATGGATTCCCGAAGAGGTTGCCAGCCGCCTCACGTCGCGACGCTCTTTCGAAGAGTTGACGCCGCGCGAATTGGAAGTTCTCCATGAACTCGCCAAAGGCATGGCCAATAAACAAATTGCCGATGTTTTGCACATCACCGAAAACACGACCAAATGGTATCTCAAAAACATTCTGGCAAAACTTCGCGTCGCCGATCGGGCCGAAGCCGTCGCGGTGGCCGTTCAACGGGGAATCATTCATTTTTAACTTGAATGCCAGGACGGTTCTCAAAATTCACAACTCAACCGAAAACCGAAGGGCGGTGGCCATTGACTCCCGTGTGGCAGGGAAAGTCGAAGATGACGGCGGACGATTGAGCGAGCCGGAATGCGGATCAAAACCACACCGATGAATGTCGAGAAAGGTGATTGGGACTGCTCGCGGGCGCCGTGGGTTACATCAAAACTGTTGCCTTTTGCGTGGTTGTCTGCCTATGTTCCCGTCTGATTCAGTCTGCTGTGGATTCACGGGTTAGACCGTTGTTTGTGACAACCACCACCTCGCGTTTATGTCTGCTGTTGTCGTTTCTGATTGTCTCAGAAACGACCGGTGCGGCCGGTTATGACGAGATCGTCATCCCGGCTTCCTGCCCGCCGGCAATTCGCTCGGCGGCCCGGATGCTGGCGCAAAAATTCAGACTGCCGGACGCTGCGATTCAGTCCGTGCCGGCGCCCGGCGCGCCCGCTCCAGGCGAGATTGTGCTGACGGACTCCGCAACACCGGCGGAAGCAGCCCTGCTGGGTTCGACGCCCGGCCGGATCAAGCAGGATGGGTACGCCGTCATTTTCAAGGCCAATGGGGCCCTGATTTATGGCGCCCGGCCTCGTTCCCTGCTCTATGCGGTCGGCGATGTGGACCGGTGGAAAAACCGGCGATCCGGTGTGTACGTACGCGATCCGACGTTTGCCATTCGTGCCGCAGCCTACAACGGCCACGAATCCGTGGCGGAATATGTGGCGGCCATGGGCGTCAATATCATCATCGGAAAACAGGTGGAGGCAAATCCGGTCACTTTCAAAGACACATTGCCGGAGGTTTACGCCGAACTGAATACGAACGACCGGAAACAACTGGACCGGCAAAGCGAGCGCGTGGAACAAAACGCCGCGGAATTTGCCCGGGAATGCCATGACGCCGACGTAGCTTTCTATCCCATGTTATACGGCAATGATCTTCAACTTTGGTCTCCCCTGCTCTATCAGGCCGTCTTGAGGCTGCAACCCTCAGCGCGAGGTACGCCGGCCCCGGCTTCCTGGGAGAAGGCGTCATTATGCCCGTCTGATCCCATGACCTGGCAGGTCATTGACGCCTACGTGAAGGAATTCGTCGAGCGAATGCATGGGGATGGCCTGTACGTCACGTTTTGGGACCACTATGGTCTTTATTGCCAGGATGACCGTTGTGCGCAGAACGGTTTGAACCAGTTTCCCAATGAACTTTATGATTGCGTCAAACACTATCACGACGTTCTTTACGCAACGGGCAAAAAGCTGATGGTGCGTACCTGGTCGTCCGGGGTGCCGCATTGGTATGATGACGAGTGGGTTCACGCTCCCGGAAACGGCGGCTTCAGCGGCGCGGGCACGAACCTGTGGGGGCGGGTGATTCGTGAATTGCCGGCGGACATCGTGCTCCAAACGAAAGTTTACAGTTCCGACTGCCAGCCCGACCCGCCGTTTTCACCGTTTCTCGGGCGTGCACAGCCGCATCCGGAAATCGCCGAATACCAGATCACCGGCCAGACCACCGGGCGCTTTTACTTCCCCGACGCGGATGTGGATTATCTGGCCCGGACGATGGCGGAAAGTTGCGCGCTCATTGGCCAGAGCGGCGGCGTGGCCGTTTTTCCCGGAGGCACGGCGCAATCCAATTATTCCCTGCTGAACGACATGCTGAACAGCATCAACCTGTACGCCTGGCGCGAACTGTCCTGGCAGACGGACAGCAGCGTAAACCAGATCTGGAAGGATTGGGCCGTGCCGATTTATGGGGACAAGGCCGCTCCGTTCATCATCAAGGCCCTTAAGCTCTCCGAGGACGTGATCAACAAGGCGTTCTCGCCACTGGGCATGGGAACGGACACCAATTCGGGATTTCCCGACAGCATTCAGCGCCGCGAGGCCTTGTTGAAATACACGAATCGTTATTTTCTGCCCGAATACGCGAAGTATCTCGAACCCAACCCGGAAAATATCCAGCGAGTCGTTGACCAGAACAAAGTGTGTCTGGCGGAAATCGACGAAATGTTCCGGCAACTGGATTTGGCGAAACCATACCTGGCCCCGGCGCAGATCAGCGAATTGACCACGCGTTTTGAGTGGCTCAGACAATTTGCCATCGTCAATGGCGCCCTCAACGAAAGCCTCTGGCGCTATCGCTACCTGCGTTACGAAGCCACGATGCTGACAACCGACCCCGAACAAATGAAGTATCTGTCGCAAGCCTACGACACCGTCAAAGTTCACGCCAAACTGCTGTTCCAATATGACGTCGGCCAAAAATTCAGTTGTTACGACGTGCCTTTGGGCAGACTCGAACGGAGACCTTCGCTGGGCGACCCCCTGCCGCTCATGCAGGAGCTGTACCAGGATTCGGAAGGGTATGTGGAGAATACCGTCGGCCCCGATTATCTGCCCAAGGCTTGGCGGCGGTGATCACGACCGGTCCCAGCCACGGTTCACACTCGTTTCTGTACCAGTGCCTTGCGGCTTATCGCCAATTTATCATCAGATGCCGCGCTTGACCTTGGATGACAAATTAATGCTAATCGGCAGATGAATCCCGCCCCTAGATTCAGTTTTCTAGCCGCTCTAGGCGGACTGTTCCTGTGCGGAACCACCGTCCCAATCCACGCCGCTGGCGATCTCTCCTGGCCTGCGATTAATTCCCAAACCAAACCCTGGGTCTGGTGGTGGTGGCCGGGCAGCGCGGTGGACACAACGAACATCGCACGTCAATTGCAGCTCTTTCAGCAGGCCGGTTTGGGCGGCGTCCAGGTCACCCCAATCTATGGCGCGAAAGGCTGGGAGTCCAGTTATCTGCAATACCTCAGCCCGGAGTGGATGCAAATGATGAGCTACACGGCCTCGGCAACGCGCCGGCTCGACCTGGGCATGGACATGACGCTCGGTACGGGCTGGTGTTTCGGCGGGCCGACGGTAAGGAATCAGGATGCCAATGCCAGCGTCGTCGTGAAAACCTCGAACGTCGCCGGCGGCGGAAAACTGGAGGCGAAATTCGACCGTGGTTCAACCCAGGCGCTGATGGCCTTTTCAGCAGAAGGCCAGTCCGTTGATTTGACGCGCAAAATTTCCGCCGATGGTGATGTAGATTGGATTGCCCCCGCCGGAACTTGGACGATTTATGCCATTTCCCAAAAGCCGTCCGGTCAAAGGGTCAAACGGGCCGCGCCCGGCGGCGCCGGCTGGATGCTGAACCCGCTTTATCCGCAGGCGATGCGCGACTGGCTGCCCTGGTTTGACAAGGCGTTTGCGGACGACAACGGATGGAAGCCGCAGAAGACGGTCCCCATGAAGGGCGCTCAACTTCTAATGGTCCGGTCAAGTTACAATCGCCCCAAACCACAAGCGGTTTTCCAGGATTCCTACGAATATCGCACCGACTGGGCGCCGGATTTTTTTGCACAGTTTGAAAAGCTCCGTGGCTACAAATTGCAGACCGAGCTGCCCGCGCTGTTCGGTGAGGCCGGGGACGACCACACCGCCCGTGTGAAATACGATTACCGTCGCACGGTTTCCGACATCATGGCGGAACAATCAGAACCAATCTGGATTGACTGGGCGCATCGGCACGGGTTCCAGACCATTTACCAGGCACATGGCACACCGGGTAATTGGCTGGATCTTTACGCCGATGCCGACATCCCTGAAACCGAAATGTTCCACAACGATCGCAGTATTCTGATTTCCAAGTTCGCCTCCTCGGCGGCGCACGTGGCCGGCCATCCTTTGACCGGCGCCGAGACCGGCACCTGGCTGGCGGAGCATTTCACCGAAACGCTCGCCGAATTGAAATATCTGGCCGACGACATGTTCCTTTCCGGCGTAAACCACATTTATTACCACGGTTGCTGTTATTCGCCCGAGGCGGCCCCGTGGCCGGGCTGGGTTTTCTACGCCGCCACGGAAATGAACCCGCGCAATTCCATCTGGCATGACGTGCCGGCGCTGAATGCCTACGTTGCGCGCTGCCAGTCCGTACTCCAATCCGGCAAGCCGGACAACGACATTCTGCTCTACTGGCCGGTCGCCGATTTCTGGAGCAACCCGTCGGGCCGCTTGCAGCCGATGACCGTCAGCCAGACGGACTGGTTCGAAGACCAACCGGTGGGTAAAACGGCGCACGAACTGTGGAACCACGGCTACGCCTTCGACTACGTTTCCGATGCGCAACTGCTGAAAGCGAAAGTCGTGAACAAAAACATTCAAATGCCGGGCGGCGATTACAAAGTCATTGTTGTGCCGGAATGCAAGCACATGCCGCTGGAAACGTTCAGACAACTGCTCGCGCTCGCCAAGGCCGGGGTGACGGTGATTTTTGAAAAGCAACTGCCTGAAGACGTGCCGGGCTGGCACGCTTTGAAACTGCGACGAAGTGAATTGAGAAAAGAGCTTTCCAAAATCGCGGCAACGAAGTTTGAGGGGGTTGATTTTTCCGAGCGAGTTGGTGACGGCATAAATGTGGATATTGGAAAAGCGGGACGTGTGTTACCAGAGACAAAAGTTGCATATGAACCAATGGTGGGCAAAGGCCTTTCATTCATTCGCCGCTCCTTCGACGGCGGCTGGAATTATTTCATCGCCAACCGAGGCGAAACCAATTTCGACGGCTGGAGCACGCTCGGCCGCGCCGCCAAATCCGTCGTCATCCTTGACCCGATGACCGGCCATGCCGGCGTGGCGGCGTCCCGGCAGAGCGCCGCAAACTCCCGGCAGGTTCACCTCCAACTGGTCGCCGGCGAATCCGTAATTCTGCGCGCCTTTGCCGACAAAACAGTCGAAGGCCCGGCATGGGATTATTGGCAGACCAACGGCCAGCCGGTGGAAGTCACCGGTAATTGGAACGTAAAATTTGTCCAGGGCGGCCCGACGATGCCGGCGGATTACCAGACACCAAAACTCGCCTCGTGGACGGCCTTTCCGGACTCCAACACGCAGGCGTTTGCCGGTTCGGCGGATTACTCGCTTACGTTCGACGCCCCCACAGGCGGCCACGGAAGTTACTCCCTCGACCTGGGCCAGGTTTGCCAGAGCGCGCGGGTGACCTTGAACGGCAGGAATTACGGCACGCTCATCACGCCGCCGTTCCGCGTGGTGGTGAACAATCTGAAACCAACCGGCAACCGGCTTAAGGTCGAAGTCACGAATGTTTCGGCCAACCGCATCCGCGATCTGGACCGGCGGCAGGTGCACTGGAAGTATTTTCACGACATCAATTTTGTAAACATCAACTACCATCCGTTCGACGCCTCGAACTGGCCGCTGACCGATTCCGGGCTTTTGGGTCCGGTGACCTTGACGCCGGTGGTGGCGAGGTAATTGGTTGTGGCAACCGCGTCCCGCGGTTGGTTTCGGGCGTCGCGCCCGAAACCGGAAGCGCTGTCATCCGCGCCGGTAATCCTTCGGCTTGCAACCCGCCGGCAAGATGCCGGCGCTCCCAGCGTGCACTTCAATTCCCCAGCGGCTCGACCATCGAATACTTCGGGCTGACGGGCATGTAGAACGCAGCCACGGGATCCGGGTGGGCCGGATCAAATCCCTTGAAATCGTCCACGATATGTTTTGCGAGCGGCAAGCGGTCCTGCTGGATGCCTTCGACGATACACTGGGCCAGTTCGTAGCTGCCGTAGTTGTCATGATGCGTACCGTCCACGAACGCCTTGTCCAGATTCGCGCCCAGTGCCCGATAAAACACAACGCTCATCCGGTTGAGATCAATCAATGGACAATCCTCCTCTTTGGCCACTTGACGTACGGCCTCCGGATAACCTTCCAGCGTGGGATGCTTAACCCCGGCTTTGCGCTCCATCGAAGTGACCAGAACCGGCGTGCCGCCCTTGGCCCGCGTTTCGGCGATGACTTTTTTATAGTCCCCCTTGTATTGTCCCAGTGCATTCGGGCTCTTGTTCTTCATGTCATTGTGCGCGAATTGGATGAACAAATAATCGCCCGGTTTCATGAGGCTGAACACTTTGGCAAAACGATTCCGCGCGAGTGAATCGGCGATGGTTTCGCCGGACTCGGCATGGTTGGCGACGGCGATGTCCGGTTTAAAGAAGACCGGAAGCATCTGGCCCCAACTGTTCCACGGCCCGGCCGGCTGGTCGCAGACGGTGGAATCGCCCAGAATGAAAACCGTCGGCACGTCCACCCGGGCGATGGTCAGCGAACGGACGCATGGTCGCGTGTCGTTGAATTCCAGGGTCAGCTTGTCGTCCCAATCCCACCATTCGCTGGTCTTCTCGCGCGGCTTCAACCGCACCTCACCGTCTCCGGCAATTTCCGGCGTGCGCACGTTCACGATGAACGAGCGGGTCGCGAACCGGCCGGGGCCGGTCTGAACGTGATACAACATCAGCCGCCGCAACTCGGCCTTGAGGGTGGTGGCGGACGGACTGTCGGCGCTGCCCAGCGTGACCGTGACGCGGTAATTTCCTTCCGGCAGCCTGATGGAGAAGTAAAACGCGTTCGTGCCGGTGATACCGCCGTCGGCAGAGAGGACGTGGCCGCCCGGCTCAAACCCGTAGCCGATCGCGTCCGAATAAATATTCGTTGACGAAATGGAAATGACGCCCGGCGCGGTCGGACCGCCAAAGTTGAATTTGAATGCCATTTGTTCCCCCGCCCCGGCACTGGTCACAAATGCCAATGCGACGGTGCAAAGGAAGCTCGTAAGCAAGGAGGACATGGTTGGTTTCATCTCTTGTTTCCTTCAGTTTGGGCTGGTTGTGGAATTCCCGCGCCTGCGGGTGACGGTTTCCGTCAATGAAACCGTGTGTTTTTGCAACGCATCCTCAGGCGCGGGCAACGTCTGGGGCATTTCAGTTTCGAGTCCGCTCGCGATATCCACCGGCATGGATTTGATGAGCACGACGGCCGGCGCCAAACCCGGACGCGAAGCCGTGAGCGTAATGGTGCCGGGCGTCAGCGTCGAGCGGATGGCGACACGGTTGACACCGCATTCGGTGTCCAAATAAAGGTGGTTGATCGAATTGGTGATGCCGCTGTCGTAACCACCGCGCCAGACCGCGGGTCCGGTCAGCTTGAACTTCACCTGCGCCTGGTCGGTCGGACAACGCTCGCCCTTGGCGTCCACGACTTCAAAATCAATGAACGCCACGTCCGAACCGTCGGCCCGCAAACCCTTCGGACCGGTGTGGACGGTGATTCTGAGCCGTTGAGGCGGGCCGGCGGTTTCCCTTGAATCCGCCGCCACAGTTTTGTCACCGATCCTGCCCACCGCCTTGATTTCACCGGGTTCAAAATGGACGCCGGGGAACGCGTAGATGTAGCCGGTGTTGCCCAGGTCCTTGTTTTGACCATGATCAGTGTCCACGAAATCACACGGCCGGTTGGTCGTGCCCAGCAATTTTCCGTTCACAAACAGCTCGACTGAATCAGTATGGTTGGCGGCGACGTAAACGGTCTTCACCGTATTCATCGGATAGGTCCAGTGACCGATGATATGGATGTCCGGCTGGGGATTCTGCATGACGCGATACACGTAGTAAGCCTGCTTCGGCAACCGCACGGCATCCAACTTGCCGCTGACGCGCGCCACCTCGCTGCTGTCCTGCCGGCCGTCGGCGTTGCAGTCGGACCAGTAAATCGACGCGTAACCGGACCATTTCGAGTGCGCCGGGTCGGGATTGGCGATGCGATTGATGTAATAATCGTGATAGCGCACGGCGGCTGCCAGACAGAAGGTCTCCGAGTTCCAGTGATAAACGTCGTGCGGACCGGGTTTGAACCCAAAGAAGGGCGGCGAATCATTGTCCCAGAACCGGCGCGCGGCTTCGTCGCGGAAATCCTCGCATTCGATGAGCGGCGCCCGGTCGCGGCGTTGGGCGCTGTAGGCCCGGAACAGGTTCGTGTAGTCCTGGAGTTCATCCGTGCGCGGGTCCTGGCCGATCATCACGCCGTAATATTCCGCAATCGGCGTGAGCGCTTGGTTGGCCGCATTGTCGTCGTTGCCGCGATAGCCGATTACGCGATCTCCGTGAGGGTCCCATTGCTTGCGCAATGCCACCATCTGGCGCATGTGATTGGGCGTGAGCACGGAGTTGCCGGCTTCCCAGAAAAGGATGCTGGGATCGTTCCGATACAAAATGAGCGTGTCGCGCATCACTTCCATCCGCTGTTCCCACTGGCGCGCGGCAGCTTTCATTGACAGCCGGCGGTCCAGGGCCGGATCGCCTTCCTTGTCACCGGCGGGACAGACTTCGACGATGCCAAATCGGTCGCACGCCCGCACGTCCACCGGCTGCGGCGCGATGTGCATCCAGCGGAGGTAGTTGGCGTGCGTGCGGCGGACCAGGGCCGCATTGTAATCATGCATCCAGTCCGGATACGCCTCGCCGAGGCCGGCCCAGTCATCCACCGAACGTTGGGCATAGCCGGTCAGATAAATAAATCTGCCGTTCAGATAAACGCCGCCCGTGCCGGCGCCGCCCTTGAATTCAGCCTGGCGGAAACCAGTCCTGACCCTTTGCACGTCCACAACTTTTCCGTCCGCGGCGAGAATGCAATAAACGTTGTAGAGATACGGGTCGTTCACGTTCCAAAAATGCGCGTTGGCCAGTTGGCCGGAGGCGGTGAACGTCCGGGTTCCATCTTCTGCCAAATCCGAGGTATCACCCTGGAACCTCGCGCCGACCTGACCGTTCGCGTCCACGAGTACCGCCGAAAATGTGATGGAACGCCGGCTGCCGGCTTCATTGCGCACCTGCGATTCAATGCTGACGTCACAGGTTTTGTTGCTGAAAGAAAAATCCGATGGATAAATGTAAATGCCCGTGGTTCGGAGATCGTCATAAAGCGGCAGGGTTTGATACACCTTGCCGGTGAGAATCAGCCGCACGTTCGAATGCAGCCCGCCATAGTCCGGATTGAACGCGCGGCCTTCCCACTCGAACGGCACGCCGGTGGATGCCTCCCGGTAATCCGCGCGGTTGTCCACTTTCACGGCGATGACATTGTCGGCATCGCCGAATTTGACGAACCGTGTCAGGTCAAGGCCATAGGGTGTGACGCCGTTTTCGTAGAGGCCGGCGTCATGGCCGTTCACCCAAAAGCGCGCCGCCTGACGGATCCCCTCAAATTCGAGGAAGACCTTGTCCCCGATGTCGCCGGCCGGGAGCTTGAAATGCTTCCGATACCAGGCGATGCCGGCGTAGGCGTAGCGGTCGCCGCCGCTGTGGCTGATGATTTGCGCGTAGGAATCGGTGTCGTTGTAGGTATGCGGCGTGGAAACCGTCGCCCAATGTGAGTCATCAAAATCGGACTTTTCCGCCTCGGGCACATCCTGGCGGATGAATTTCCAGCCGGGATTGAAATCGAGCATTGCGCGTGGCGAGGCGGGCGGAACAAACGGTTTTTCTGCCGAGCACGGGCATGGGATGAGAACCAGAATAGTCGCCAAAAAAAGCAACGAACCGGTTAAGCGCATCTGGAACGTTACCTTGCTCACCCAGGGTAACCTCATGACTGCCGGAGCGCCGCGGCGTATTTCCTCGTCAGCACCGAAAGTTCCGCGCAAACGGATTTGTATTGGCTGTCGTTGGCGAGATTTTTCAATTCCAGCGGATCCGCCTTCGGATCCAGCAGCATCGCACCGTTCTTTCCGTTTTCGCCGTACTCGGCGTAACGCCATCGTTCCGTCCGCACCGCAGTCCCGTGCAGCGTCCTGCCGTCCTCGCTCCAGACACTGTAAGCCGGTTGGTCCCATGGCGCCTGCGGGTCTGCCAAAAGCGGCGCCAGGCTCGCGCCTGCCGCACCTTCCGGCACCGGCAAACCGCACAGTTCGGCGAGCGTCCGGTAAATGTCGAGCGACTGCACGATACGATAGCAGGATTGGCCATTGCCTCTGGCGCCGGGCACAGCCATGAACATCGGCACGCGCGTGCCCATTTCAAACAACGAGCCGGCCTTCGACCACTTTCCCTTTTCCCCGAGCTGATAGCCGTGGTCGGCGAGGAAAATGATGATGGTTTTTTCGCGCAAACCGAGTTTGTCCAGTTCCGCCATCACCCGGCCGATGTTCCAGTCCATCCAGGAAATCGAAGCAATGTAGGCACGGATGACTTCCCTGGCCTCGGCCTCGCTCGCACCGCGGCCGATGAACAGATCGGCGTTGCGCGGACGGATGGCGGCGCTCGGAAACCCCGGCGGCACCGTCGGCCACGCGGCAAAATCCGGCGGCAGCTCGATGTCTTTCACGTCATACAAATCGAAAAATGTTTGCGGCGCGGTGGGCGGGCTGTGCGGTTTTACAAAGCCGCACGCGATGAAAAACGGCTGATCCCTGTATTGTTGCAGGTTGGCGATGGTGCGGTCCGCCGTGTGGTAATCGCCATGGCCCTCACCGTTGCCGTCCAGCACCACGATGCGATCGGAATAATACGCCTTCCGGCGGCCCGGCGTGGTGTTGGCGGCCAGCCCGGCCAGCTTGGGCGACCGCAAATCGCGCGCGGTGCGTTCGGCAATTTTCGTCGTGTCCATCGTATGTCCGACATCGTGCGACTCCATGCCGCCTTCATCGGCTTTCGTCCATGGCGTCGCCACATCCCACGCCTTGGGATCATCAATGCCGCCGTGAAAAATTTTCCCGGCGCGCACGGCCACGTAGCCGTTTTGCCGGAACAATTGCGGCAGGCTGATCCAGTCAGGATGAAGATCGCGGAAGGCGGCGCGGTTGGTGAGGACGCCGGTCCGGGTCGGCGGACGCGCCGTCAGCAACGACGACCGTGACGGATTACAGAGTGGAAACTGGCAGTAGTTGCGGTCGAAGCGGACGCCGGATTTCGCCAGCGCGTCGAGGTTCGGCGTTCTTGCGTGAAACCGGCTGTGGTAGCAACCAAGTTCCACGCGGCAATCGTCGGACATCAGGAACAACACGTTGTACTTGCGCGCCGGCCGCGTTTTTTGCGCGGGTAATATGTAAGGAAACGTAATGGCCGCGGCCGTGCCGGCGAACAGGAATTCGCGGCGCGACCAGCCGCTGCGGCGGGCGGAGTTCATACCGGAAAAAATTAACCGGGCCGAAACAGAGTAGCAAGGGCGTGACCCTCGCCAGTTTTGGCGATGCAAGCGGATTGTGCGGCGACAAAAATCAATTATCCTTGCCGGGCTTGAACCCGCCGGCGACAGACCTCCAGCGAGGGTTTCACGTTTTGACGAAACCCATCGGCCCAATCTGCAACCTCGATTGCAAATACTGTTTCTATCTCGAAAAGGAGAGATTATATCCGGGCTCGCCTCGTGGGGTAGTGGCTGGCAGCGGGCCAGGTGAGACGGGCGGGCTTACCCCACGGGGGGAGCGGCAGTGGCGGATGAGTAATGAAGTCCTGGAGGAATACATCCGGCAATACATTCAGGCGCAGCCGGGACCGGAAATTTATTTTACGTGGCAGGGCGGCGAACCGACCTTGTTGGGCGTGGATTTTTTCCGCAAAGCCGTCGCTCTGCAAAAGAAATTTGCCGGCGGCAGGACGATCTCCAACGCGCTGCAAACCAACGGCACCTTGCTGAATGACGCATGGTGCGAATTCCTGGCGGCAGAAAGATTCCTCGTCGGCCTTTCGATTGACGGCCCGCGTGAATGCCATGATCGCTACCGCGTGGACAAAGGCCAAAAACCGACCTTCGACCGGGTCCTGCGTGGCCTGGAATTGCTCAAGCGGCATGGCGTGGAATTCAACACGCTCACCGTCGTTCATCGCTCCAATTCGCAGCAACCGCTGGAAGTTTATCGCTTTCTGAAAGGCATTGGCAGCCGGTTTCTGCAATTCATCCCGCTCGTCGAACGCGCCGCGCCGGCAGAAATGAAGGCGCTGGGCTACGATTTTGCCGAACCGCCATTACCCCTTCCCGGGGGCGATGGCGTCCCGGCCGGCGCAAATCCGCCTTTCTCGCCCAAATTTGCCGGCACGGATGCCGGCGCTCCCGGCGTCACAACCTGGAGTGTCGAAGCGGACCAATACGGAAGTTTTCTGTGCGCGATTTTTGACGAATGGGTCCGGCGTGACGTGGGGAACATCTTTGTGCAACTCTTCGATGTCGCGCTCGGCAATTGGATGGGACTGGGCTCGTCGCTTTGCGTCTTTGCTGAAAAATGCGGCGCGGCGCTGGCGGTGGAGCACAACGGCGACCTTTACAGCTGCGACCATTACGTCTATCCGAAGTACCGCCTCGGCAATTTGATGAACCGGAGCCTCGGCGAAATGGCCCGCTCGGCGCAGCAGGCCAGATTCGGCAACGACAAATCCGATCTACTGCCGCAATTTTGCCGCCGCTGCGAAGTCCGATTCGCCTGCCACGGCGAATGCCCGAAGCATCGATTTATCCAGACGCCCGATGGCGAGGACGGTTTGAATTACCTTTGCCCGGCGTACAAAAAATTCTTCAGCCACATTGACCCGCACATGAAAACCATGGCGCGATTGCTGCGCGAAGGCCGGGCGGCGGCGGAAATCATGGAAATGCTTCCGGACGCCGGACGAACCGGCGTGGTGTAAGGCCGTCGAACCGCTCGCGCATCATTGCGATTGCAGGCGGTAGAAGGTCTGTGGCCAGGCCGGATCGATGACGTTGGTGATGACAAAGTCTCCGCTGGTGTCGTATTGATTGGTCGCCATCAGGGTCCATTGCGCCACCGGCAGCGCCAGGTTGGTGCTCGCCAGGACGTGGTATGTCGAAGTGGGGAATCCCCCGGTGCCGCTCAGGATGAAATTGGCGCCGGAGACGGTGATCTTCGCAATGGTCGGCGGGGTCAGGGCCCCGGCCGTGGCATTGGCTTCGGGTGAATTACCGCTGTTGGCCGCCGTGCCGGTGGCGCTGACGACGTAATAGTAAGTCGTGCCATTGACCAGGCCGGTATCGGTGTCGTTGGTGCCGGCGATACCCGAGGCGACGGTGGTGGTTTCGTTGCCGCTGCTGGTACCGCGTTGGATGACATAGCCGGTGGCGCCAACGGAGGCAGGCCAGGCCAGGAAAATCTCCGTGTTGCCGGCGAAGGCCGTCAGACTCGCCGGCGCGGCCGGTTTTGTGGTTGTCAGGCCGCCGGTCCCGATGCCGCCGGCGTTCACCGGTGTGACTCGGTAATAATAAGTCACGTTGGTATTCAGGCCGTAATCGTTGTAGTTGGTTTCAGTGACACTGTTCAGCAGGACATACGTTCCGTTGAGACTGGTCGAACGTTGAACCACATAGCCAACCGCGCCGGCCACGGGGGACCAGGCGAGCGTGATGTTGGTTACCGAAAAAGGCGCGGCGGTCAGCGAGCCCGGCGTGCCCGCCGGTGGGGTTGGCAACGGCAACGTCACGGCAGAGTTGGAATTGCTGCCCGGGCCGCCCGCACTGGTGGCGGTAACGGAGTAACTGTAGATACTGCCATCGGTCGGCGACGCGTCGGTGTAAGTGGTGCCGGTGACGTTGTTGGCCAGCACGATGGTACCCAAAACGTTGGAGGCCCCGCCGCCGTTGTCGAACAGCGTGGAGCGATAAACCGTGTAAAAATCCGCGCCGGGGGAAGCGCTCCAATTGAGCGTCACACTTTGGTGACCAACGCTGCCGGCCGTCAGGCCGGCCGGCGCGGCCGGCGCGCTGGTGGAAATACCCGCGTCCGGCGCCACGCCGGTGCTTTGCGGGGAATCGGCGCTGGCACCGCCGGGATTGACCGATTGGACGACGTAATAATAAGTCGTGCCGTTCACGGCGCCGGTGTCGAGGAAGGTCGCGTTGTTCCAGCCACTGCCGCACACCGGGCCGGTAACGCCGTTGGTGATGGAAACGTAGCCGCTGCCGGAAGTGGTCGAGCGCAGGATATTGTAACTGGTCGCACCTGGCGTGACGGGCCAGCAGATTAAATTACAATTGTTGCCGGCGTAGGCCGTCGCGCTCGCCGGGGGCGGTGGCACATAGCCGGTCAATTCCAGCCGCACATAATCATACATGGCATGATTGGCGAAATAGCCGCCTTTCCGCATATTGATGGTGATGCTGTTTTGGCCCTGCCGCAGCAGGCTGCCGGCAAACGTCATCCGGTTGTCGGAAAACATTCCATGTATGCCCTCGCGAACGGAGGCGTCGCTCTCATTGCCTGACCCGCTATAGGCCGGGAAATAGCCGGTGCTGCCGGCGATGTTGTTGCCGTTGACCTGGATGATCAACGGCCCCTGAAAATCTGAGGCCAGGGCAAGGTATAATGAAGCCTGGGAACCCGCCGCCGGCGCCGAGGCGAGATTGAAAGTGATGGTTGAAGTTGAGGGATTATAATTCCCCGCGCTGTCGGTCACCACGGGTTGGATGAAATTCCAATCAGTCGTCCAGCGGCTTTGGCCGACGATGTAATCCGGGCCACCCGGAAAATCGAACGGGTATTCCAGAAACTTTGTCCAGATTGGGCTGGGATGGGCCGGATCCGGCCCGATGTCGCCCACCCACCAGTCTTCACCGTGCCGGAATTTTGCGGCCGTGCGGTCGGGATAACCGATTTCAAAAACCGTCGGCCCGACGCGCGTCGGCGTCCAGGTAACCGTGCCCAGATTGTTGGTCGTGCCGCCGGTGACCGTAACGCTGAACGGCGAAACCGGGATGTCCACGGTGTTTGGCGCGCTGCCGCCGCTCTGGGCTTGCGATTGGAACGTCCCCGCCGCGCCGGGGCCGAAGGCATACAGCGTGTAATTGGCGCCGGCAATCACGTTGGGGATGGTGAAGTTGCCGTTCGTGTCGGTCTTTACCCAAAATTGATACGGCTTCATCCATTCCTGAAAATCATAGGTCGCGGTGCTGGTGGACGGCTGCTGCACCAGGCCAATCCACAGGCCGGCCGGAGAGGCGTTGGGATTGTAACTGTCACTGATGACCATTTGGCCGGTCACCGTGCCGCGATCCGAGGCCGGCGTGTAATTCGCGTTGGTGAACCACGAATACGGCCAGGCGGAGGCCTCGGCACCGGCCTGCGCCAGCGCATCCTGATAAAGTGCCTGCGCTGCCTGGTTGGTGTCGGTAATGGTGTTGGCGACATTGTTGCAGTAAATGAAGTACGGCCCGTAAACGTGCGTCCAGACTTCACCCGCCGCCCACGAGGAATCGGTGCCGCCGCCGTAGTGGCTGCCCTTGGTCATGTTGAGAATCGTGGTGCCGATGTGCTCCATCAGCTCGCGCTTCATCGGGCCGCCGTTATAGTACTCCACGCTGGCCGACACGTTCCAGAGGCCGACATTGTAGCCGCCGGCGCCCACACTGCTCCAGCCCCAGACCCGTTGCGCGCCAAAGTCGGCGCTGTATTTGTATTTGTCCTCGTAGCGCCCGGCGTAAATTCCGTTGGTCCATAACGAGACTTCCACCGGGGCACCCAGCACACCGATGGCCCCGGCAGTGGGTTGGACTTCCATCAGCCGGTTGCGAGTGGCGTCCACGCTCATCCAATTGAAAATGGAGCCGGCGTAAATATTGTCGCGCGTCTCGCCCATGGTCATTGCTGCGTCCGTGCCCCGATGGCTCCAGATGGGGGTGACGTAAAAACCGGTCGAACCGCGCAGCATCGAGAAGTGGATTTCCATGGCGCCGTTGGTGGTTGAAGAGCTGAGCAGGCTGATTTCAGCGTAATTGCCGCCATTGTTGGCCGGGTCGGCCACGACGGAATAGGTGAATGTGCCGGTGCCGAAGCCGCCTGTCTCCCAATACAACTGCCCGCCGTTGTGGCCGCCGGCCAGCAACTGGGTCGTCTGCGTGCCGCTGCCATTGTTGTAGGTGTAATTGATCTGGTTGATCGTCGCACCCGACTTGGTGCAAAGGATGGAAACGATCCCATTGGCAAGGGTCACGGTGCTGCCGTTGTCCGTCAAGGTCACGTTGGGGCCGTTGGTGCCGCCGCCGGGAAGGTTGGCGAAGGCTGATGAAATGAAACCCAGACAGCCGAGCGCCGTCGCCAGTCCGAAACGCAGTAGGTTCATGGAAAAAAGTTCACCGGTGGGACCGCAGCGACTGGCGCAACCGACTGGCAGCGCGGCAGCTCGCGGTCAACTGCCGCCGTTTTGGAGAATGTCGAATATCTTGTTGTATTGAATCAACGTGGCTTGACCTGTCGCACCCGACAGGTTCCTGACCAGGATATCAAACCAGTAGGGACTAAATTGAACCATTTTGGCCGAGCCGTCTGTAAACAGAGTATTCACCCCCTTGTTCGGCCAGTGAGGCCAGTTCACCGAGTTAAAGGGAATGCCTGTGCCGCCCCCTGTCCCGTCCAAGCTGCCCGCGCCGGGGTTTGCAAAATAATCAATGCAAAATACGTCCCGGTGGCGCAGGTCGCGGGTTTTCTGATATTTTCGCTGATTATTGCCCCCGGACGGATTTACCAGGCGCGGATTAAACATGTAACTGGAACGGATGGACCCGTTGGAATGCGTCGCCATGAACCGGGGTTGGGAATAATAGGCCGTGCTCAAAATATAGTCCACGGAACTGGGATTCCTGACGGAGGCAAAAGCTGGACAATAGAATACCTTCCCATCCTGAACTTCATGCGTGGCGTATAAGTAGCCCAGGTTCTGGTCCAAGTACCCCTTTTGCGGGCTGCTGCTCGGCACCAGATTTTGCGGCATGATGTCACCATCCGCCCCTGAGTCATTCTGATAGATGTAGCGGTAGTACCATATGCCACCGACATTATTAACTTTGTTTTGCGAGTAATCGTTTGCCCCACCGACCGACTCGATGGGATACCAGTCGTGGTTGTCGCCGGCATAGGCCGTGCAACCGATGCTGATTTCGTGCAGATTGTTTATGCAGACAATCATCCACGCCTTGCGCTTGGCCATGGCCAGTGCCGGCAGCAGGAAAGCCGCCAGAATGGCGATGACGGCAATCACGACCAGAAGTTCAATCAGGGTGAAGCCCGGTTTGCCAAAACCGTTTTTGCCCTTTTCACAATCGCTTCTTCTCATAATTTTAATCTGGCTGCAAAAAAGCGGGCCGCCATTTCTTCTTTTCGGCCCGGTCTGCGCCGGGCGGTTTCACCACCGCCCGGCGCATTTCATTTTCCTCCATAATCCTTACCTTGAGATTCCTACTGCAACAGAATGAAGAACTCCTGCGGCACTGCGCGGTTGACGACGTTGGTGGACAGGTTGAGATTGCCGCTTGCGTCAAACGTATTGGTCAATACCGGCACCCAGTTGGTCAGCGGCGCCGCCAGGTTCGTGCTTTCCAAGAGCACAAAGGTCCCATTGGCCGCGCCATTCGTGGCTGTGATGGTCAGTGTCGTCCCACTCAGTCCAATACTCGTGATATCCGGCGTGGGCGGTACAGGCGCCGGTGCAACCATGGTGATCGAACCGTTCACAGTCAGGTTGTTGATCCAGGAATTGGTGCCGCTCAACGTCGGCAGCGTCACCGAACTGAAGTTCACCGGATGGTTGAACAGTTGGAACGTGGCTGCCTGTTCGGGCCCAAGATTCGTCACCACAAGCGACGCCGTGGAGTCAATCGTGAAGCCCGGCGCCATCAGCTCGCTGCAGTTGGGCGTGTTTGTGGCATTGACATCCATCGTCACGGCTCCAGCCAATTCGGCGTTGCTGGTGACGGTGAAGCTGCCCACCGGCAGGCCGACGTTAAACGAAGAGCCGGCGTCCGCCAGGAGGTATCCGTTCAGGGTTCCCATGCCCTGCAACGTCTGGCCGGACACCACCTCGAAGATGCTGTTGGTCACCGGGAATTGATTGGTGACGGTGTTGCCGTTTCCGTCCGTGGTCACTTGATTGCTGATATACCCCATGGCGGAGGCATCCAGCACTGCCGACGATCCGGCCAGCGTCACGGGCGTGGAGCTGGTCAGTTCCGACGGTGCGGCCAGCGCCAGGACACCGTTGCTAACCGTGGTGGCACCGATATACAGCAGCATGTTGGTTCCGTAACCGACATTGGTCACGAACGTCAGACCGCCATCCGGCGAGGTGACATTGGTTATATATTGGCCGCCGCCGTTCAACATGAGCGTGCCGGTCCCGATTTTGACGATATTATTCGTACCGGAGATACCACCGGCGAAATCGCAGTTCACATTCTTGCCGCCGATCATATAAGTGCCCAGGAGCGGACTGCCGCCACCGGGTGCGGTGATGACGCCGTTGCCGGACAAGGAGCCCAAGTGGACGATTTCGTTCTCACGGGTGAACATACCGCCGCCATTGAGGAAGACAAACGAGGTGTTATCGCCGCCTGCGGCGGGTGGAGTGCCTTGTCTATAGATGCGGACTTCCCCATTGGTGATAATCACTGTCCCGAGGAAATTCGAGAACGACATCGCGCCGCTGATGGTAGCGTTGCCATTGACGAAGATGTTTGTGGCCGTGGCGCTTCCGATAAACTGGCCGGCCCAACTGTTGGCGGTCTCGGCAGAGGCAAAGGTCACGGTGGCACCATCCACCGTGGTAATGCTGTTGAGCGGTCCGGCCGCCGTGGAGACCGCCGTCGGCATCGTGAGCGTGGCGTTATTGCTGGCAATAATGCCACCCGAGCCCGCCTGGCCGCTGCCGCCCGGATTTCGGACGCCGATGGCCAATACCGCGCCGCTGGCGACATAGGTTCCACCGCTGTACGTATTGGCCCCACTCAAAGTCAATGAGCCATCGAGAACCTGAATGCTGACTGCGCCGCCGCCGGAGCCGTCCGCGATCAAACTCGTCACCGACCCGACACCATGAGAGAATAACGTGACCGGCGTGGCGCTGGAATTATTGACAATCGTACCGGCGACAGCCCCACTCAGGTTGCTCACCACGAGGCTCGTGCCCAAATCCAACGCGCCCGCGTTGATCGTCACCGGGCTGTTGGCAAAGGCGTTGAGATTGCCGGCCCTCAGCGTGCCGGCGTTAATCACCGTGGGACCCGAGTAAGTATTGGCCCCGCTGAGGGTTTGCGTGCCAGTGCCGGCCTTGGTCAAACCCAGCGAGCCGGCGGTGTTTTGAACCGTTCCCGAGAACGTTCCGCTGTCGTTATTATTGCCCACGGTCAACACCGATGCGCCGCCGGCGGTGTCGTCCACCGTGCCCGTGCCGTTCAAGCCGTTGATCGTGTCGTTCAGCGCGTTCAAATCCAGCGTTCCATAAACCGACACGTCACCCGACGCTCCATCCGGCACCGCGTTGTTGACGCCCACTTTAACCACGCCGTTGCTGATGACGGTGCCGCCAAGGTAGCTGTTCACGGTGGAGAGCGTCAGCGTGCCGGCGCTGATCTTGGTCAGAGCCGTCGTGCCGGCAATCGAGCCGCTGCCGCTAAAGGTGTAGTCATTGGCGGAGGTGTCCACCGTCACGCTGCCCGGTGCCAGCCCGCCGGAAAGAGTCACGGTGGAATTGGCCGAGCCCACGGAGTTGAAGGTCACATTGTCCGAGCTGTAGAACACCGTAAGCGTGGCGCCATCCAGCCAGTTGGCCGTCGTGCCGTTATCCCACGTGGCATTGGGATTGCCACCCTGCCAGATCAAAGGTTGAGGGACATGGAAAACTGTCACCAGATTGACATTTCCGCCGGAAACCTGAATCGTCCCCACGACGTCAGAGGCCAACCCGCTGCCGGTCACGACGACCGAATACCCGCCGCCATCGGTCACGTTGCCGCTGGCTTGCGTAATCAAAGTGTAGGTGCCGACACCCAACGGAGTCCCGCTGGCGTTGTTGACGGTAAATACATTGTCTCCCAGCTTCAAAGTGCCTTGAGCGATATAAAGCGCGGGATGGCTGGCATCGCCATTGGTGGATGCCGGGGTGAAAGTGAGGTTAATGTTCTTTGCCCCCGTTGCCAGATCAATGGTTCCAGCCGCATCCGCTTTGATGGCAGCGGCCGTGGAGCCAACGGTCGTTCCCGTGCCGGAGCCGCCGATTCCCACAGTCGTGGGATTCCAAGTGACTCCGGTCCCGAGCGGCGTCACGTCAAACATTGCGCCGGGTGAAACGTTCACATTCTCGCCGGTGCCCAAAGCGGAAGAAGTGGCGATTTGAAGGGTTCCGGCATCCACCGACCAACTGCCGGCATAAGTGCCAATATTTGTGAGCAAAACCGTGCCTGGCCCGCTCACATGAACTACGGTATCATTCAGCAACCCGCCGGAGTTGGTGAGCACGGTCATGACGTCGCCGGAACTCGTAGTGGCCAAAGTACCGCTGATGCCGGTGGCGGTGCCCACACTGACGCCATTCACCGTGGCGCTGCCATTCACCCGGATGCTGCCCTGGCCCAGAAGGTTGAGCCGGCTCTGACTCAAAGTGACTCCGTCGATTTCCAAGGTGCCATTGCTGTTGACGGTAGCCGCCGCCACGGCGCCAAATGCACCGGGATCTTTAACAATCAAAAGACCGCCATTAACCGACATGACTGCCCCGGAACCGGAAAAATCATTGGTTCCCAGCAGTATCCAAGTGCCCGTTCCCTGCTTGACGATGCCTTCGATAGCGGTGGCTGACGTGGTGGTGCCTCGCGAAAGACAACCAATGGAGTTGGTGCCGGTATTGCTGCCGCCTAAATAGAAGGTGGTGCTGCGCGTATTGGCGCTGTCGTTGGTAACCGTGTTGAGATTGAGGACCACCGATGGATCCGTGGCGTTATTGACAAAATTATAAGTGCCCCACGTACTGGATGGCAGCCGGATGCGGATGGGAACCAAAAATGTCTGGCTGTTGGTCACGGCGGCGTTGATCGTGACACTGCCATTGTGGCACAGGTTGAGGATGCCGGTTTCCGCGTTGGTAGTCGTAGGCAGAACGGCGGGGCTGGGGGAGTAAAACACGTAAGCACCGCAGTTCGCCGTGTCAAAGATAATGCTGCCCAAGGCACGGCTGCGATCGCCATTGATGGTTCCATTATCCGGCAGGATGGGATTGGCCGCCCCACCAATGGTGCCGAAGATCGGCGTGTTGAACGTCGCGACATCGTTGTTCACCGAATTGCCGGTCTGATTGAGCGCCCCCGGCACGACCCGGCCAACCCAGTTGTTGGTGTTGGCCCAGGTGTTGTCCACCGGCGCATTGGTCCAGGTATCACTGGCGGCCCGGACGGTCAGGGCGCCGGAAAGACCGGCGGCGCACAGCAGCAGCCACCCGAGCCGCTGGAGGCCAACGGGCTGATGCGATGGCACGGAGGTTTTCTTTGACCAGGTTTGAGCGATGTTTGAGGTTTTCATAATGGTGACGTCTTAATCCAGGGATCCGGTGAGTCGCCTGCCGCGCCCTGGCGTTCCCGCACCAACCAGGACATCACACTGGGATTTTGAGCATTGGCTTCCCACCGTTTTTTCTGCTCGCAGTTTTTTTGTTTCATTTTCCGATTTGCCATGACCGGACTCTCGCCAAAAACAAACCTCTCGCCTCCGTCATGGGTCAATAGCAAGCGGGCTTTATTACAGGCTATCACATTTCTAATTCCTGAATATCGCCAATTCTGGCGATAATTTTCAAACCGAGCCGAAAGCCATGCCGCACGCGGCGCCCGCAGCATCGGCATGGTCTGGAATTCACGGTGGTTGCGGCGGAGTGGCCAGGTTTCCCCCACTGCCTTGGGCCCGAATTTGGGGTGGTCAGGGATACTGCTCAAACGCGAAAGGCTTTGGCGAGTTTCGGGAGGGAGCGGGTCTGACTGAGGTGCTTGGCCACAGCCTCCGTTCGCGAACGCACGTGAAGCTTTTCATAGATGTGACGGATGTGCGTGTGGACCGTCGCGTAGGTAACCGACATGGCGTCGGCGATCTCCTTGTACAGGTAGCCCTTGGCCAACAGGCCAAGCACTTCCGCCTCCCGGGGCGAAAGGCTCTGCGCACCGTTGACGGGCGGGGCCGGTTGTTGAAAGTACTGGACGATTTTCCGGGCGATGTGGCTGCTCATCGGCGAGCCGCCGTCATGCACGCTCCGGATGGCCGCCAGCAATTCCGCCGGCGGCGTCTGCTTGAGCAGATAACCGGTGGCCCCCGCCGTCAGCGCGTTGAAAATGTGCTCGGTGTTCTGATAGACCGTCAGCATGATGACCTGCGTATCGGGCAATTGCGGTTTCAAACGCCGGACGCACTCGACGCCATTGAGTCCCGACAGATTGATGTCCATGAGCGCCACGTCGGGCTTGATGGGGGGAATTTCCCGCAACGCGCTTTCCGCGTCCGCGTGCTGGCTCACGCAGCGGTAGCCCGGCGAGCCGTCGATCAATTTAACCAGGCTGGCCCGCACCGCCGGGTCATCCTCAACAATGGATACGGAAATGCTCATTTTATGTGACACGTGACAAGTGGCATGTGACACGAACGGATCATTCGAGCGCCGCGCTTTCATGTCACCTGTCAACTCTCACTTTAATCGCCCTGGCCGTTTTGGCCAATCGCCACAATTGGCGATACGGCGCCGTTCAGGCCGAGCGTCATTTCCACCCGCGTTCCCCGCTGGGGCGAGCTTTGCACCTCGCACCGGCCGCCAATCGCCCCCAGGCGGGTTTGGAGATTGGACAAGCCGGCGCCGGAACAAATCCGGTCGGCACCCGCCGCCGCCGCTTCGCCGTTGGCGGCCTGCACGCCCTGGCCGTTGTCCTCGACGATCAGCGTGAAGGACTTCTCCTCCAACCGCAGGCGCAGCCAGACTTCCGAGGCGCGCGCGTGTTTGACGACGTTGTTGAGCATCTCCTTCAGCGCCAGGAACAGGTTGTGGCGCATTTCCGCGTCCACCCGCGCCGCCGGATAGGCCGGGGGCAGGTCCATGCGACACCGGATGCCGGCCACCCGCAAATAATCCTCCGTGAACGCGGAGAGATAATCCATCAGCCCCGCGAACGTGTCATGCTGCGGGTCCACCGCCCATACGATTTCATCCATGTCCCGCGTCAACTGCCGGGCGGAGTCGGAAATCCGCTCCAATTGCGTCGCCGTCTCCGCCGGTTCGCGCCGGGCCAGTTCGCACAAGAGCGTGATCTGGGTCAGCCCCGCGCCGAGGTCGTCGTGGATGTCGCGGGCGATGCGGGCGCGGTCGCGCTCAATGGCCTGTTGCCGTTCCAAACGTTCCAGTTTCAATTGCCAGCGCCGGTTGGCCCAGTATCGGCCGCCCGCCGAGACAATGCCGGCAAACACCAGCAGCACCGCCCCGCGAAACCACCAGGTCTGCCACCAGGCGGGCTGCACCACGAAGGGCAGGGTCGCGCCGCGCGTGTCCCAGACACCGTCGTTGTTGCAGGCCGTCACCTGCAATCGGTATCGGCCCGGCGGCAATCCGGCATAGACCGCATCGCCCTGCGCGGTTTCATTCCAGACGGAATCCACGCCGTCCAATTTGTACTTGAACCGCACCTTCGACGGGGCGGCATAACTCAAGGCAGCGAATTGAAATTCCAGCTTCATGGGGCATGGCGCCACGCGGACTGCTCCGGTCGTCGCCAGCCATTGATCGTTGACTTTCAAGCCCTCGACCAATACCGGCGGCGGCAGAGGGTTGGGTTTGAAAGCGTCGGCGGCCAGAGCCAACACCCCTTGCTGGGTGACAAACCAGAGTTGACCATCGCTGTCCTTCCAGGTGTTGGGCTGGCATTCGCTGGCCAGACAATAGGCCTGGGACAGCTCGTCGCTCTTGCCAAAGGTAACCACGTTGATTTCCGAATTCCGGCCGGCAAAAAAATCCAGCACATCGCGTTTCCGGAGATTGAAAATGCCGCGCCGGGTACCGCACCAAAGCCGGCCATGACCATCCTCCTGAATCTGGGTGATCACGTCATCCGGCAGGCCGTCGGCTACGGAAATGGTCTGAAAACGCCCATGCCCATACCGGGTCAGACCGCCGCCCACCGTTCCGATCCACAGGCCATCCGCATCGGCCAGCAAGGCGCGAATCGGCATGCCCGGCAAACCCTCCGTTTTGGTGAATCGGTTAAAACGGTTGCCAGCCCAGGAATAAAGCTCGCCATCTTCAGTGCCCACCCAGATCGTTCCCGCCGCATCCTGGGCCATGGCGCGGACCCGTTGTCCCAGAAAACCGTCCTTCTCGGAGAACGCCTGGTATTGGTTGTCGTGAAAACGTCCCAGCGAAGCCGGCTCTCCCGCCACCCAAACATCGCCGTTCCGGCTTAGAAACAGCACATGGATTCGCTGCATGCTGGGATTCATCGTTTCAAGGTCCTCCGGGTGACCCCCCGGAAAACGGAATAATCCACTCTCGGCGCCCACCCAGATGCGGTCCCGATCATCCGCCAGAATCGCTTGCGCGCTCAACCGGCGGCCGGCGGGGAATTGCACCGCCGAAACCACGCCGTTGGTCATCCGGGCGACGCCGCCGCTGCGGTTGGCAAACCACACGGTGCCGTGCCGGTCCACGCAGATTGCGTCGCTCACATCCTCACTGAGACCGGACGCGGTGTTGTAAAAGGTGGTAAAAGTGGGATTCAACCGGTCAATGCCTCCGCCCGCAGTGGCTGCCCACAAATTGCCCTCACGATCCTGGGTGACGGAAGTGATGGAGCGATCGGAAGTGGCCACGCTGTGAAACGTGCCGCCCGCCATCCGGAACAATCCGCGGGTGCTGGTCCCCAACCACAAACCGCCGTCCCGATCTTCGTACAAACTTTTGACCGCCGCGCCGCCCGCCCAGGGAAAACTCGCGCTCACGATGGTGAACTGCCCCTTGACCAGCTTCAGGAGCCGGTCCCGTCCGGCAATCCAAATGCCTCCCGACCGGCTGGGGGCCACCGCAATCGGCGACGCCAGCCCCTCGTTGACCCGCACCAGACGTCCATCCCGGTAAACGCCGAGAAAATCCCCGTCGGCAATCCACACCTGCCCCTGGTCATCCATGGCAAAGCCAGGTTTGGTCCCAATGCGATTGTTCAGCCCGTCGTTCCTCCCGAATTGGATCATCCGGCCATCCTTCCAGCGGATCACATGGCCATCCAGCGTTCCCACCCAGAGGGTGCCGTCCGATTCGACGAACAGCGACACCAGTTGCCTGCCCGCCATCCGTGCGCTGGCGGGATGCAGGCTGAAAACGCCATTGGCAAGTTGTACCACGCCACCCGCCGCCGGCAGCATGAGCAATGTGTTCCCGGGACCGGCCACCAGATCCCGGATGTTCCGCCCATCGGCGCCAACGATCAGTGGAGAAGTGAAGGTCTCAAAATGCGCCCCGTCAAAACGCACCAATCCGCCAATGGTTCCCAACCAGAGAAATCCTTGCCTGTCCTGCACAATGCGTTCGACGGCGTCGTAAGGCAGGCCGTCCTGTACCTGCCATGACTGCATCGAATAGTCGGCCGGGTTTGAGGACGGTTCGGCCGGCACGGTCCAAGCGCCAACCTCCATCAGCGTGGCCGCCAGCAATTGACTCAAAAGGCCCACTCGCCGGGAATGCATTCCAACGGGCATGAGGACACTTTATTACAAGAATCTGATGTCGTAAAGGCAACTCCCGCCAAATTTGCGGAACGTCTTCGCCACCTGAAAGCGGGAATCTCGCTAACCGGCCATAACCAGAAATGGTGATTGCCTTCGGAGGCGTGTTTTTCCGATAGTCGGCGGCAACAAAACAAAACCACCATGACTCCCAATCCCTTTCTCGGTGTTTTCTTCCACTGGCTGGGCGGCCTGGCCTCCGGCAGTTTCTATGTGCCCTACAAAGGCGTCAAAAAATGGTCGTGGGAAACCTACTGGCTCGTCGGCGGCATTTTTTCCTGGATCCTCTGTCCCTGGCTGTTCGCGTATTTGATGACGAGCGATCTCTTTGGCGTCATCCGACAGCAGACCGCCAACACGCTTTGGTGGACCTATTTCTTCGGCGTGTTGTGGGGACTGGGCGGGCTGACGTATGGACTGACGATGCGCTACCTGGGCTTGTCACTCGGCACCGGCGTGGCGTTGGGCTATTGCGCGGCGTTTGGCACGATGGTGCCGCCGATTTTCAAGGCGCTCACGCCGGACTTTTTTGTGTTCGCCAACAGTACGAGCATTGTCCAGATCATCCAATCCACTTCCGGACAAGTCACACTCGCGGGCGTCGGCGTCTGTCTGGTCGGCATCGCCATCGCGGCGCTGGCGGGGTACACCAAGGAATCGGAGATGCCGGCGGAACAAAAGAAGCAGGCGATCAAGGAATTCAGTTTCAAAAAGGGCATTCTGGTCGCCACGTTCTGCGGCATCATGAGCGCGTGTTTTGCCTTCGCCTTGCAGGCCGGCAAAGGCATCAACGCGGCCTCGCTCGCCGCCGGGACCAGTTCAATCTGGACCGGCCTGCCCGCGCTCCCGGTGCTCCTGCTCGGCGGTTTCACGACGAATTTTATCTGGTGCGTCTTGTTGAACCTCAAGAACGGCACCGGTTATCAATATCTCGCGTCGCACGTCAAAATCGAACACGCCCATCACGGCGGGACCGGCAGTGAACATGGCCCGTTGGAAACCGCCGCTGCCAGGAGCGCCGCCGTTGATCTGAAAATTCCCGTGCTGGGCAACTACCTTTTCTCCGCGCTCGCCGGCACGACGTGGTATTTCCAGTTCTTCTTCTACACGATGGGCGCGGTGCAAATGGGCAAGTATGACTTCGCCTCCTGGACGCTGCACATGGCCAGCATCATCATCTTCGCCACGATGTGGGGTTGGATTTTCCACGAATGGAAGGGGGCCAGCAAAAAGGCGCACCTGCTCATCGGCGCCGGCATCGCCACGCTGGTGCTCAGCACCATCATCATCGGCGCCGGCGCGGGCTGGACGAATCTGATGGCCTTTATTCATCAAACGTTGTGACCCGCCTGGGAATGCGGGTAATTTCTCATCGACCTGAACCGCCAGACCCGAACGCGGCATGAAACGCAAGGCATTCAAGATGAAGCTCAAGCCCGGCGCCGCCGCCGAATACCAGCGGCGGCACGACGAACTCTGGCCGGAACTGGCCACGGAACTGCGCGCGGCCGGCATTTCGGATTACTCGATCTTTCTGGACGAAGCCACGCTCACGCTGTTCGCGGTGCAGAATCTCGCCGATCACCACACCGCCGATCATCTTCCCCAATCCCCCATCGTCCGCCGATGGTGGGATGCCATGGCGCCGTTGATGGAAGTGGAGCCGGACAACGCGCCCGTGTGTTTCCCGCTCAAGGAGGTTTTCCATCTCGACTAGCCGGGCGCTGGCGCCGGCGACCCGCCCGGCCATTCACGGATTCAACTGTTTAAACCAACGCGCGAGCCGGTTGCGAATTCCGTTACCTCGGGCCGGGGCCGCCCGTCTAAACGCCAATGTCGGCAACCAGAATAATTCCGTTTTTCCTGACGCTGGTCGTTCTGACGAGAGCGGATTTTGCCGGCGCGGCGGCGCCCGTAATCCTTTCGCAAGACGACGCCACGTTCACGCTCGCCAATGGCATCGTGACGGCGCAGGTGTCAAAACACTCCGGTGACCTGGTTTCGTTGAAGTACCGAAACCGGGGGCTGCTGGAAGCCGGTTCCGGACATCCGTTCGGTTACTGGTCGCAAGATACCTCACACGGCCAACGCACGGCGCGTATTACGATTGATCCCCAAACCAACGGCGGCGAACGCGGCGAAGTCTCCGTGAAAAGCGCCTATGTGCCGGAGGCCGCCGGGAGCGGGAGCGGCTTTCGAGGATTCAGTCGCAGCCCGGCGTGCGACATAGAAATCCGTTACACCTTGGACCGCGGGCTTTCGGGCCTCTATGCTTATGCCATTTTCACCCACAAAACAAATGATCCCGCCACCGGCATCGGCGAGGCGCGCTTTGCGGCCAAGCTCAATCCGGAGATTTTCAATTACCTCAACGTGGACGCCAACCGCCGCAGGGTGATGCCGACGCCGGCGGAGTGGCTGGCCGGCACCGAATTGAACTTTCCGGAGGCGCGGCGGCTCAACACCGGCCTTTACCGGGGCCAGGCCGAGCACAAATACGATTACTCGGCCGACCAGTTCGACACGCGCGCCTACGGCTGGCTGGGCACCCAATCGCACCTCGGTTTCTGGTTCATCAACCCGTCGGTGGAATACCTGAGCGGCGGGCCGACCAAATACGAACTCACCGGCCACCTTGACATCAGCGACGAAGCCGCGCCGGTGCTGCTGAACTATTGGCGCAGCAGCCATTACGGCGGCGCGGTTTGCTTCATCACCAATGGCGAGGCGTGGACCAAGGTCGTCGGACCATTTTTGATTTACTGCAATTCCGGCCCAACGCCCGATGCCCTGTGGCAGGACGCGCTGGCGCGGGCCGCGCAGGAACAGGCGGCGTGGCCCTACGGCTGGGTGGAAGGCGTGGATTATCCCCACAAAGTCCGGCGCGCCACGGTAAGCGGTCGTCTCGTTATGCACGATCCGCAGGCGCCCGGGCTGGTCCTCAGCAACCTGCTGGTCGGCCTGACAGCGCCGGATTATTTGCCACCGACAATTCCCCGCGGACGCGGCGGGTTCGGTGGATTCGGTTTCGGCGGCGGTGGCGAGGATGAAACCACCCATCAACCCGGCGCCGACGTCGCCCATACCCCGCCCGGCAACGCGGAAAATTCCGTTACCAGCCGGAACGCCGGACGCCGGTTCCGCGGCCGGCCGTTTGGCGGATTCCAGTTTGGTCCGCGCCTGGTGACCTGGCAGACGGACGCGAAACACTACGAATTCTGGGTGCGCGGCGATGCGTCGGGCCGGTTCACGATTCCGAACGTTGACGCCGGCACTTACTCGCTCCACGCGATTGCCGACGGTGTGCTCGGCGAATTCACCGTCACAAACCTGACCGTCGCCGCCGGAGAAACTTTGGATTTGGGAAATCTGAACTGGCGGCCCGTGCGTTATGGCAAACAACTTTGGGACATCGGCATTCCGAACCGCAGCGCCGCTGAATTTTTCAAGGGGGACGATTACTACCACTGGGGCTGGTACCTGCAATACCCGAGGCTGTTCCCGCAGGGCGTGAATTACGTCATCGGCCGGAGCGATTTTCACCGGGACTGGTTTTTCGAGCAGGTGCCGCACAATGCAGACCCGAACAATACCACCGGCCGGGGCCGGGGGCGCAGCACCACGTGGACGATCACGTTCCACCTGCCCAAGGCGCCGCACGGGCGGGCGATGCTGCGGCTGGCGATTTGCGGCTCCTCCACGCGCACCATCACCGTGACCGTCAACGGCCGGCCGGCGGGCGTCGTGCCGGCGCCGCCTTACAACGCCACCATCAACCGGGACGGCATCGCCGGGACCTGGACCGAGAGTGACCTGCCATTCGATGCGTCGCTGATGAGATCGGGAACCAATGTGATGGGCCTGACCATTCCCGCCGGCCCGCTCACCAGCGGTATCATGTATGATTACCTGCGGCTGGAACTGGAGGAGTCGGCAGCATCTCCTGAATCTGTGCCGTAGGCTGGCTCGAAAGCGTGTCGGCACCCCCTCGACAGTTTGGGTGATTGTCTTGGTACCGCCTTTGCCGGATGCTGCACGGCAGTTTTCAAAAATGACAACGCGCCACACGGTTCCGATGCGGGTGACACAACTGGCCGCGGCCAGCCTGGTGATATTGTTTTCATGGCGCGTCTTCGGCGGATTATCGCTCACGGATTCATCGGGGACGGCGGATTTCACGCTTTTTGACGGACAAAACGCCGCTCCCATCTTCGTGGAAACCAACGATGAACCCGCAGTCATTCGTGCCGCGGGCGACCTGGCCGGGGATGTTCAACGCGTTGCCGGCGTTAAACCGGAGCTGATCAATTCCTCAAATGACCAGACCAATCTGGTCATCATCGGCACGCTCGGCCACAGCCGGACGGTTGATCGGCTGGCCGCGGACGGAAAACTGGACGTGAGCGGCGTCCGCGGTGCATGGGAAAGCTACGTGCTGCAAGTCATCCCGCACCCGTGGCCCGGCATCGAGCAGGCGCTGGTTATCGCCGGCAGTGACCGCCGCGGGTCCATTTACGGCATTTACCAGTTGTCGCAACTTATCGGCGTCTCGCCGTGGTATTGGTGGGCGGACGTGCCGGTGCCGCACAAACATTTCGTCGCCTTGCAGGGCGACCTTTTCAAGCAAGGCCCGCCGGCGGTGAAATATCGCGGCATTTTCCTGAACGACGAGGATTGGGGCCTGCGTCCATGGGCGTCCCGGACCTTCGACCCGGCGACCGGCAACATCGGGCCGAAGACCTACGCCAAAATTTTCGAGCTGCTGCTGCGGCTGCACGCCAATTATCTCTGGCCGGCGATGCATCCCGACACCCGGGCCTTTAATTTTTACCCGGCTGACAAGGAACTGGCCGACGCCTACGGCATCGTGATGGGCTCGTCGCATTGCGAGCAAATGCTCCGCGACAACGTGGACGAGTGGGCGCGCGACGGCCACGGTGATTACAACTTCGTCACCAACCCGGACGGCGTGCTGAAGTATTGGGAAGAGCGCGTCCGGGAAAATGGCAAATACGAGAACATTTACACGCTCGGCATGCGCGGCATCCATGATTCGGGCATGCCCGGCGGCGGCACGCCGCGCGAAAAAGCCGAACGGCTGCACACCATCATCGCCGACCAACGCGCGATGCTCGCCCGCTGGGTGAATCCCGACGTGACCCGGGTGCCGCAAATTTTCTGCCCTTACAAGGAAGTGCTCGAACTCTACCGTCTCGCGCCGGACATTCCCGGTGACATCACGCTGGTCTGGCCGGACGACAATTATGGTTATATCCGCGAATTTTCCGATGCGCGCGAACGCCAGCGCAGCGGCGGCGCCGGGGTTTATTACCACGTCTCGTATTACGGACGGCCGCGCGATTATCTCTGGCTCTGCTCCACGCCGCCCGCGCTCATCGCCGAGGAAATGACCAAGGCCTACGACTACGGCGCGAACCGGGTCTGGATGTTGAACGTCGGCGACTTGAAGCCGGCGGAACTCGACATCGAATTTTTCCTGAAGCTGGCCTGGAACCCGCACACGTGGAACGGCACGAACACCTACGATTTGCTGGGGCAACAACTGGCGCGCGATTTCGGCCCGGCCCACACCGCGGAACTCACTTCCATCATTGCGGAATATTACCGGCTGAATTTCCAGCGCAAGCCCGAGCACATGCCGGTTGGGCTGACGAACACGTTTTCCACCACACTCAACGGCGACGAGGCGGAACAACGGCTGGAGGCATGGCAGAAATTGTCCGCGCGCGCGGTAGCCGCCGGCAGGACCCTGCCGGCCGGCGCACAAGACGCCTTTTTTGAGCTCCTGGGTTATCCGGTCAAGGCGGCGGCGGCGCTCAATGAAAAATGCCTCGCCCTGGATGAATATTACACCGGCACAAACCAGGACCGCGCCGCCCGGCTGGCCGAGGCCCGGCAGGCACAAGCTGAAATCGAACGGCTCACGGACATCTACAACAACCGGATCGCCGGCGGCAAATGGCGTTACCTGATGTCCGACAACCCGCGCAACCAGCTTGAGTTGAAAATTCCAACCGCCGGAGCGCCGGTCTCCGACCCGGCGCGAATTGGATCGCCGGAAGGCGCCGGGTCGGAGACCGGCGCTCCGCACGATGCCGATTTCGTCGAGCGTAACCATTGCCTGGTCATGGAAGCCGAGCACGCCTCGGTTTTCCTTCCGGGCACGGACGCGCACTGGCAGAAAATCATCGGCGTGGGTTACCACGGCGAGGCCGTGACTGTTTTCCCGGCCCTCGTTCCGGTTCGTGCCGAGCCGAAGGACATTTTAAGCGCATCCCCGTGCCTGCAATACCGAATCGGGATCGAGCATTCCGGCGATTGGAAGTTCACCGTGCGGGCGTTGCCGACGTTTTCCGTCGAGGCCGGCAAACCGCAGCGCTACGCCATCGCGGTGGACGACGAACCGCCGCAAATCGTCTCACTGCCCGCGTCCCTGAGCGAGACGGACCGGCGCTGGCAGGAAAATGTTTTGCGGAACGCGGCGCTGACCGCCAGCGTCCATGTGATTGCGCGGCCCGGCGGGCACACGTTGAAAATCTGGATGGTGGATCCGGGCATTGTGCTGGACACCATCGCCGGCCAGACCGGCCCCGAACAAAACCTGGGATACATCTGGCCGGCGGAAACGCGCCGGTCGCCACCCAACCAATAACCACCCACCCTCAAACTGCTCTCATGACGAAAAACGCGTTCTCCCTCCTATTCATTCCGGCTGCGCTGGCGTTCGCCGCGGCCCTGGTCCTGACCGGCTGCGCACAAACGCCGCCGAAGACCGCGACGGCCACCGCTGCGCCCGTGTCCGACCTGGCACCCGACTTGAAGAACAATCCGCCGCCCCGGATTCACGTGGACAATCCGGCATTACCGACGATTTTCATCGCCGGCGACTCGACGGCCGCCCGTGGGGCCGGCGAACGGCAGCAGGGTTGGGCGGTGCCGTTTGCCAATTACTTCGACCTGGCGAAGGTCAATGTCGTCAACTGCGCCCGCGGCGGCCGCAGCAGCCGCACGTTCATCACCGAAGGGTTGTGGGACCGGTTGCTGGCCGAGGTGAAGCCCGGTGACATTGTGCTGATTCAATTCGGCCATAACGATGCCGGCCTGATCAACGATGCCCGCCGCGCGCGCGGTTCGCTGCCCGGCCTCGGTGACGGGACCCGGGAGATTGACAATTTGCAAACCGGGAAACACGAAGTGGTGCACACCTACGGCTGGTATCTGCGCAAGATGATTGCCGATACCCAGGCGAAGGGCGCCACGCCCATCGTGCTGACGCTCACCGTGCGCGACATCTGGCATAACGGCCGCATCGAGCGCGGCTCCGGCCGGTTCAGCCCGTGGGCTGCCGAAACCGCGCAGGCCGAGCACGTGCTGTTCATTGATTTAACGGACATCATGGCCGACCAATTTGAAGCGATGGGCGAGGACAAGGTGAAGGCGCTTTACCCGCGGGATCACACGCACTTCAACGCCGTCGGCGCCGACCTTCACGCCGCCGGTGTGGTGGCGGGGTTAAAGGGATTGCGGCCCAGTCCGATCACCCAATTTCTTTCCGCCAAGGGCCGGGCGGTAAAGGCCGACCCGTTCAGCTGGCTGCAACTGCCGCTGCCCGGCAATGCCAAACTGCCGACGCTCTTTCTCATCGGCGATTCCACGGTGCGCAACGGCCGCGGCACCGGCGCCAACCACCAGTGGGGCTGGGGCGACTTTCTCGGCAAATATTTTGACCGGGATAAAATCAACGTCGTCAACCGCGCCATCGGCGGCACCAGCAGCCGCAGTTACCTGACCGGCGGACAGTGGCAGTGCGTGTTAAACATGATCAAGCCCGGCGACTTCGTGATGATGCAATTCGGCCACAATGACCCGGGGCCTTTGAATGACCGGACCCGGGCGCGCGGAACCATTCCGGGCGTTGGCGATGCAAGCCAGGCGATCACCAATCTCCTGACCGGCCGGCCGGAAATTGTGCACACCTACGGCTGGTATTTGCGGAAATACATCGCCGACACGCGGGCGAAAGGCGCCACGCCGATCGTCTGCTCGCAGATTCCGCGCAAGGTCTGGAAGGACGGCAAAATTGTCCGCAGCAAAAACAGTTACGCCGGCTGGGCCGAACAGGTGGCCAGGGCCGAAAACGCGCCCTTCATTGACCTTAACGAACGCATCGCCGAACGCTACGACGCACTCGGACCCGAAAAGGTGAATCCGCTCTTTGGCGATCCGCACACGCACACGACGGCCGCCGGAGCAGAATTGAATGCACAGTGCGTCATCGCCGGCCTGAAGGCGCTCGCGAACGATCCGCTCGCACCTTATTTGAGCGACGCCAGGCCGTGATTTGAGTTATGGCCATGTTCGCCCCGCTATCGACAGTTTGGGTGATTGTGCAGTTGTTAACTTTTGCGAGATGCTATACGTCAAATTGCGGGTGAACACAGCGAAATTCCTGCTATGAATAGATTCGTCGCCTTAACCGCTCTGGCCGTCGTGTTCCTTTTGCCTTCGGTTGCCACCTGCTCGCCAACGGATTGGATTGATCGCGACACCGGTCATCGCGTCGTCCAGCTTTCGCGCGAACCCGGCAGCGAAAGTCTTTACTTCAACCTGAATCCGTTCACGCCGGACGGTAAAAAAATGGTCATCACCACGCCCACGGGCATTTCCACCATCAATCTCCAGACGCGGCAAATCGAGCAGGTGGTCGAGGGCCGCGTCGGCGTTCTCATGGTCGGCCGCAAGACCGGTCAGGTGTACTATTACCGTTTCAACGGAGGAAATCCTTTCGCGCCCCGGAAACACGTCATTTACGCGACCGACCTGAACACGAAAGCCACACATGAAGTCGCCACGTTGCCGCCCGGCGAAAACGCCGTCACCGTCAACTGCGATGAAACGCTTTTGGCGGGCACCGTCACCGACTGGGACGACCTGACCAACCGACCGTCATTTCATTATGCACCCAACCTGACGCCGGACCAGAGGCGGGAGCGCAAGGGCGAGATGTTCATTCGCCGTTTTGGCGAGCATCTGCCGATGGCGTTGTTCTTTCTCAACCTCCAAACCGGCCAGGTGAAGACGTTCAATCGCTGCACCAACTGGCTCAATCATCTTCAGTTTTCGCCCACCGACCCGCAGTTGCTCATGTTTTGTCACGAAGGCCCGTGGCAGGACGTGAACCGCCTCTGGACCATTCGCAGCGACGGCACCGGTTTGACGCTGGTCCACCAGCGGACCATGGTCATGGAAATCGCCGGACACGAATTCTGGGGCGCCGACGGCCAGACGATCTGGTACGACCTGCAAACCCCGCGCGGCGAGGATTTCTGGGTGGCCGGCTATAACGTCCGGACCGGCGCGCGGACGTGGTATCACCTGCAACGCAATGAATGGTCGGTGCACTACAACGTCTCGCCGGACGGCAAATTGTTTTGCGGCGACGGCGGCGACGATCAAATGGCAGCCCACGCCACCAACGGCAAATGGATTTACCTGTTCCGCCCGGAAAAGGTACCCGACCTGACGGCGACCAACCGTGATGAGACCGGCCTGATTCGTCCGGGCGCTTTCCAGGCCGAACGGCTCGTCAATATGGCAAAGCATAATTACGGGCTGGAACCCAACGCCATGTTTTCGCCTGACATGAAATGGGTCATTTTCCGTTCCAACCTGTCCGGCGCCAGCCAGGTCTATGCGGTCGAAATCAAACGAGCCGATTCCCGATAGAATTCCACCAGGATGATTCCGCAACGGATCATGAAACATTGCCTGCACCTACCCGCGGTTTGGCGCCACCCTCAAGCCAGTATGACCACGGCGTCCAGGCCCCCGCGCCGGTTCCGCCGGCTATTACCTGAAAACCATTTTATGAAGGCCAGTTTGCTCCTGATCCTGATGATATTCGCTCTCGCATTAAGAAGCGTTTCGGCGGATGGGCCTGCTACCAACCCACCGGTTCGCCTGGTCATCGTAGGCGACTCCACCGTATGCAATTATCCGGCGAAATCAGTCCGACGCGGCTGGGGCATGTTTATTCAGGATTATTTTAACAGCAACCGGCTCCAAGTGATCAACCTCGCGCTGTCAGGACGCAGCACCAAAACCTTCATCCAGGAAGGCCATTGGGCAGCCGCATTGAAGGAAAAGCCAGATTACGTCCTGATTCAGTTTGGCCACAATGATTCCCACGCACCTGACCGGCCGGAGTCCACCGACGCGAAAACAACCTACCGGCAATACCTGCGGCAATACATTGACGAGTCCCGTGCCATCGGCGCCAAGCCCGTCCTGATCACTTCAATGTGCCGTCGAAACTTCAAAGCCGACGGGCAGGTCGTGAATACGTTGCTTCCCTATGCGAATGCCATGAAAGCCGTCGCGGAGCAGAAGCACGTGCCATTGGTGGATTTAAACACAGCCAGCGTAAGGCTGTGCAATCGCCTCGGGCCCAAAGCCAGCGAAGCATTGGCCAACAGTCCAAAGGACCACACGCACTTCAACGCCAAGGGCGCCAAAGAAATGGCTGGCCTCATCCTGCAGCAATTGCTGGTCGTGGAACCTTCATTGAAGAAATATGAAAACTGACCGCTTTTCCTGCGACGCATGAATTAACCATAAATGAACCTTTCCGGTCGGAATCCTTTCCAAATTGAAACCAGATGAAATGGCCATTCCTGCTGTTCTTGGCGCCGGCCCTCAGTGTTTTCGCAACCAGTCCGTCTGAAACGGGCCGTCTCGCGTTACCATTGGATGAGAACTGGCTTTTCCTCAGAGCCGACGCAACCAATGCGGAACAAGCGTCATTTGACGATTCCGCATGGCGCAAACTGAATGTGCCGAACGATTGGAGCATCACCGGGCCATTCTGCGAAACCAACCCGGCGGGCGGAGCCGGCGCGTTTCTGCCCTCGGGCGTCGCGTGGTATCGGAAGGATTTCAGCTCGCCAGAGAGCGAGGAGAACCAATGCGTGTTCGTGCTGTTCGATGGCGTCATGGCCAACAGCGACGTCTGGATAAACGGCTTTCAGCTCGGGCATCGGCCCTATGGCTACGTCAGCTTCTATTACGAATTGACCGGCCACCTGAAATTCGGCGTGGGCCAGACCAACGTCATCGCCGTTCGCGTGGATGACTCGAAGCAGCCGGCCTCCCGCTGGTACGCCGGCGCCGGCATTTACCGGCATGTCCATCTGATTGTCACCGATCCCGTCCACTTCAGACAGTGGGGCATTTTTATCAGCACACCGGAAGTCTCCGCAACAAAGGCGGCGGTGAAAATTGAAATGACGTTGACAAATGAATCAGCGGCAGAACGCAAATTCATCCTGCGAACACGATTGATTTCGCCCGACGGAAAAATTGCCGGGTCCGACGAAACAACCGGCGAAATCATGCCGAACGATTATGAAACCTATTCGCGGCAGATCGCTGTTTCCGACCCGCAGCTTTGGAATCTGGATTCGCCGAATCTGTATCGCGCCGTCAGCGAAATCAGTTCCGGTGGGAAAATTCTGGATGGGGTGACAAACACCTTCGGCATCCGCGACGCACGCTTCGACGCCGCCACCGGTTTCTGGCTGAACGGGAAAAATTTCAAAATCAAGGGCGTCTGCCTGCACGCGGACGGCGGTGCGTTCGGCGCGGCGGTGCCGCTGGGCGTCTGGCAGGAACGATTGACAGCCTTGAAGGCGCTCGGAGTCAATGCCATCCGCACCGCGCACAATCCGCCGGCGCCGGAGTTCCTCGATTTGTGCGACCGGATGGGCTTTCTGGTAATGGACGAATTGTTCGATTGCTGGACCGTGGGCAAGAACCGCTACGACTATCATTTGTATTTCAAACAATGGTCGCTGACGGACGAGCGCGATACCATTCGACGCGACCGGAATCATCCGAGCGTCATTCTGTACAGCGTGGGCAACGAAATCCACGACACGCCAAAAGCGGAGTTGGCGAAAGGCATCCTCAAAGGACTGGTGGCACTGGCCCACGAAACCGATCCGACCCGGCCCGTCACGCAGGCGTTGTTCCGTCCGAACGCCAGTCACGACTATGATGACGGGCTGGCAGACATGCTGGATGTCATCGGCCAGAACTATCGCGAGAACGAAATCCTCGCCGCGCATGCGCAAAACCCGGCGCGCAAAATCATCGGCACGGAAAACCAGCACAGCCGCGTCGCCTGGCTGGCGCTGCGGGATAATCCGCCCTATGCGGGCCAATTTCTCTGGAGCGGCATCGATTACCTCGGTGAATCGCGCCGCTGGCCGGTGATCGCCGCCGGGTCGGGGCTTTTGGACCGCACCGGCGCGCCGAAGCCGATGGCATACGAACGAGCCAGTTGGTGGCTTGCCGGGTCGAAGCCTGCGGACACAAACACTATCCGCCCGCCTTCGCGCTCTGCGCTGCGGCGCGGCGGTCCTCGTCCTCGCGAAGCTGCGGGCGAAGACCGGTGGTCGGATAAACCGATGGTTTTCCTCACGCGCCGGATCGCGCCGAACGCGCTTCGGCCGGCTGATCCCGGCTACGAACCCGCCTCCCAGGATGTCCTGCGCCGCCCGCAGGTTTTGTTTGCTGATTGGACGCCGAAAAATTTGCCCCGAATGCTTTCGGGGCACGACGAAACGGTGGAAGTTTATTCCAACTGCAAAGAAGTGGAATTGTTTTTGAACGGCAGATCGCTCGGGGCGCAGCCGCTCCACACCGACGCCTCGCCACGCGTGTGGAAAGTGGCCTTCGCACCCGGCACACTCAAGGCCGTTGCACGCAATAACGGCAAGGTGGTCGCCACGGATGAACTGCGCACCGCCGGCGCGCCCGCGAAAATCCGGCTCAAGTCGAATCTGAAGCAACTCGCCGATGACTGGGACGGGGTCGCCTTTGTGCGCGCGGCGGTGGTGGACCGGCATGGTGTCCAGGTTCCTTCCGCAAATAACTTGATCCGCTTCAAAATTTCCGGTCCGGGTGTGATCGCGGCGGTGGACAATGCCGACAACGCCAGCCACGAGCCGTTTCAGGCGAACGAACGCCATGCCTTCGAGGGGGAATGTGTCGCCTTTATCAAGGCAAGCGCGGCTCCGGGCCGAATCGTGATCACCGCCTCTTCGCCCGGCCTGGAGAGCGGCGAAGTCGTCATTCACGCCCGCCCAGCAACCGATTGAACCATCACCCATTGTGGCGATAGACGCTCAAAGGGGATGAACTTAGAATTCACGAAATGAACCCATCACGTTTCTTTGTCTTCGCGCTGGCTTTGAGCCTCGCGCAATTCTCCCTGGCCCCGGTGGTTAAAGCCAAAGGTGAGTTCAATGTTCGTGCTTACGGCGCCACCGGCGACGGCACGACCAAAGACACCGCCGCGTTCCAAAAGGCGCTCGACGCCTGTGCATCCGCCGGCGGCGGAACGGTAGTGGTGCCCGCCGGGGATTACTTGATGGGCAGCATCGTCATCGGTATCAATACGACCGTGCAACTGGAAAGCCGGGCTTATCTGGTCGGCAGCCCGGACATCGCTGATTATCCGATGACCCAGGTGCGGTTCGAAGGCGAGTTTGTCCCGGGCCATCGCGCACTTATATCTGCGGAGAACAAAGACAACGTTGCTGTCATCGGTCGCGGTTTTATCATCGGACCGCCGCTGACATTGAGCCTCCTGCGCAACCCGCGCGGACCGGTCCTGATCGAATTCACCGGGTGCACGAATGTCACGCTGGATGGTTTCACAACGCAATACCAGCGGCTGTGGTCCATTCACCCGCTGTTCTGCCGGAAGGTGGTGGCCAAAAATCTGACGATCCGATCAGTCGCCGTCAACGGTGACGGGATTGACGTGGATTCCTGCCGGGACGTGCTCATTGAGCACTGTGACATCAATACGGGCGACGACGCCATCGCGCTAAAATCGGGACGGGGTCTGGCTGCGGTCCGACTGAACCGGCCTACCGAGGACGTCACCATCAAGGATTGCACGCTGGTCAGCAGCACGTTTGCCGGGTTGGCGGTGGGCACTGAATTATCCGGCGGCATTCGCAATGTAGAAGTGAAAGACTGCCTCCTCTCCGGGCGCCAAAACGGGATTTTCCTCAAGAGCCGCGATGGACGAGGCGGGTATATTGAGAATTTCACCGGAAAAAATCTCACCGTTCGCAATTCGCCGACTTTTCTGGACATCAGCCTGCTCAAGCTGGGCATTCAGGCGAGCGACCCGGTCACGGCCGATCCCGAAAAATGGACCCGGCTCAGTCACATTCGCTTCGACCACATCCGGGTTGACAATGTTGCTCATCTGGTGTTGGCGAACGACATTCCGTCGCAGCGGCCGGTAAGCGATTTTTCCCTGACCGATGTCCAGGGAACCTGCGCCCAGGCCTTGAACCTGGCCAACATGACCAACGTGGTGCTCGCGGACATCCACGTAACCGATTATCACGGGCCGTTTCTGACCAAGGTCAACGTTCAAGGCAGGGGACTGACCCATTCTAACTGAACTGGCCATCCCCCTGGCTGCGGTTTTGGCGAATGGATAGGGCCGGTTCCTGTGACGGCGGCACGGAAACACATCATGAACCGCAAATTTTGTTTCGCACTGGCAATCGGGATCGTGTTTTGCCTGGCCACCGGAACGTTGCCGGCCGCCGACCGGATTTCCCTTGCCGGCGAATGGCGTTTTGCGCTGGACGGCAATGGCCTCGGCGTCAAAGAACAATGGTTCGATCAAAACCTGCCGAAGCGAATCCTGTTGCCCGGCATTTTGCAGGCGCAAGGCTACGGCGACAAAATCAGCATTCACACGCCCTGGGTGCTGACGTTGTACGACCGCTTCTGGTATTTGCGCGCCGATTACGCTGCGGACACGAATGCCGGCCAAGTGAAGGTTCCCTTTCTCTGTCAGCCGCCGCGGCATTACCTCGGTCCGGCGTGGTATCAGCGCGACATTGAGATTCCACCGGGTTGGGACCGCAAACGCGTCGTCCTGTTTCTCGAACGGCCACACTGGAAAACCACTGTCTGGCTCGACGACCGGGAAATCGGCTCGGACACCAGCCTGTGCACGCCGCACGAATACGATTTCGGCGTTGTGCCGCCCGGGCGGCACCGCCTGACCATTTGCGTGGACAACCGGATGATCCTGCCCTACCGCCCCGACGCGCACAGCGTCTCCGATTCGCTCGACGCCGCCTGGAACGGCATCGTCGGCAAAATCGAGCTGCGCGCGACGCCCTTGGTGTGGATTGACGATGTGCAGATTTTTCCGAACGCCGAAAAAAAAGTCGCGCGGATAAGAATCCGGATTGGCAATGCCTCCGGGCAATCCGGGTATGGAACGATCAGAGTCTGGCGTGGCGCCCGGACCTCTGCATTTCCCGACGTAGCCGCGCGAGTGCAATGGGACGCAAGCCCCGGTTCGCCCGAGCCGAAATTGCCGCTGCCGCCTGCTGATTCATCCAAAGCGCCGGTCCAGCCACACGGCAACGTGGAACTGCAACTGCCCCTCGGCGACAACGCGCCAGTCTGGAGTGAATTCAATCCGGCGTTGCAGCACATCCACATCGAGTTCAAGAGCGATTCCATCGACGAGGTGCGCGACCTTGCTTTCGGCCTCCGTGACTTTCGCGCCGATGGCAACCAGTTCATCCTGAACGGCCGGCCGATTTATTTCCGTGGCACGCATTTCGGCGGCGACTTTCCCCTGACGGGTTATCCGCCGACGGACATCGAATCGTGGAAGAAACTTTTCCTGACCTGCAAGGAGTACGGGTTGAATCACATGCGGTTTCATTCGTGGTGTCCGCCGGAAGCTGCGTTTGACGCCGCCGACGAACTGGGTTTTTACCTGCAAGTCGAGCCCGGCATGTGGAACGAATTCAGTCCTGGCGGTGAAATGGAGAAGGTGCTTTACGCGGAAACCGGCCGTATTCTCAAAGCTTACGGGAATCACCCGTCGCTGATGCTGATTTCCGCCAGCAACGAGGCACACGGCAATTGGAAACCGGTCCTGGCCCGGTGGGTCGAGCATTTCCGCACCGAAGACCCGCGCCATCTTTACACGCCTGACACCGGCTGGTCGTTGATCGATTCGCCCGGCCCGGTCACGGGCGCGGATTATCTGGACGTCGCCCGCATCGGCCGCAATTCCGTGCGCGGAGATTCGGGCTGGTTCGGACGCGATTTCAGCAATGCGGTCGCCGGCGTGAACGTGCCGGTGGTGGCGCACGAAGTCGGCCAGTGGTGCGCGTACCCGAACTACGACATCATCAAGAAATTCACCGGCTACATGCGTCCGGGAAATTACGAAATTTTCCGCGATTCACTCGCCGCGCACGGCATGCCGGAGATGGACCAGGATTTCGCATGGGCGTCGGGACGATTCCAGCTTGAATGTTACCAGGAGGAAATCGAGGCCAACCTGCGCACGCCCGGCCTGGACGGCTTTCAACTCCTGGACCTGCACGATTACGTCGGACAGGGCACCGCGCTCGTCGGCGTGCTCGACACCTTCTGGGACTCCAAAGGCTACGCCACGCCGGCGGAATTCCGGGAATTCTGCAACCCGGTGGTTCCGTTGGCGCGGCTCACCCGACGGGTTTTTACCACCGCCGATCCTTTTCAAGTGCCGGTTGAAATCGCAAATTTTGGTCAAGTGCTCAGCAATGCCCCGGTGGTTTGGGAAATCATCAATTCGTCGAATCGGATTGTCACGAACGGCTCGCTCGGGTCGCCAACCATACCCATTGGGAAAAATTTCGCACTGGGAGAAATCTCAGCCGACTTGTCCCCATTGGCGGCTCCGGCCGCTTACAAGCTGGTTGTCGAAATTCAAAATCCGCCTTTTGCCAACCACTGGAATTTCTGGCTCTATCCGGCACACGTTTCTGAATCAATCCCGCCGGACGTGCTGGTGACCGGTTCGTGGGATGCGGCGGTCACCCGGCTGGCCGCTGGTGGCAAAGTGCTTTTCCTGCCGCGTCCGGCGGATCTGAGTTGGACCAGTCCGCCCCTGGCGGCCGTCCCCGTCTTCTGGAACCGCTTGATGGACCCGGAATGGGGCCGGATGCTGGGGCTGTGGTGCGAAACCAACCACCCCGCCCTCGCGGAATTTCCGACCGAACCCAATTGCGACTGGCAATGGACGCAAATCCTGCGCGGCGTCCGCGGCATCAATCTCGACCACCTGCCGCGCGGGCTTCATCCGATTGTACAGGCCATTGACGATTGGAATCGCAACTGGAAACTCGGCGTCGTGTTTGACTGCCAGGTCGGCCCCGGCAAATTGATGTTCTGCACCGTTGATCTCGAACACGATCTCGACCAGCGGCCGGTTGCGCGTCAGTTGCGCCGCTCGCTCCTCGATTATATGGCCCGCAACCAGTTTCGACCCAAAACCACCATTTCCCCGGGCGAATTTTGCTACCTCCATTTTGATTCGCGCATCATGCAAAAGCTGGGAGCAACCGCTCGAGCCGATGGTATCAACGCCGAGGCCGCGATTGATGGCAATCCCAATACCTGCTGGTCTGTGGGGCAAGGCCGTGGGCAAAGGCCGGTTCCCTTCCCTCATGAGTTGACCGTCACCTTTCCGTCGCCGGTCCCGATGAACGGCCTCACCCTGATGTCGCGGCAAAATGATCGCGACCATCTCGGCGACACTCGCGCGTTCCAAATCGAGGTCGCCGACGGCGACCAACGCTGGCAGAAGATTGCGAGCGGCGAGCTGGCCTCGACGTGGAACCCGCAGACAATTCACTTCGTCAAAACCGTGACCGCCACCCGGCTGAGATTCATTGCCCTGTCTGATTTCGGCGACGACCATTCCACGGCGCTGGCGGAACTGGCCGTGTTGTACGCCGGCCCCAAACTCGCCGGGATGGATCCTGGCGAAACCTACCCGCCATGACGGCGCGTTTCATGATCATCCGGTACCGCGGGCCGAAAATGCTCCAGGCGCTTTCCCGGATGAGGGCCGCCGATCGTAACGTGTCGCTGATGACCTGAATTATTTTTCTTCCGCCTTCAGAATTTCCGTGCCAGCCAGCAGGATCGGACCGCGACCCTGGGGATCATTGGC
>DASZAB010000176.1:0-42351 GCA_035945675.1 Verrucomicrobiia bacterium
CTCCGGCCAAACCAATTGCACAAGGTAAGTGATATAAGAAGTCAACGCATTACCCAATCGGAGGGAGGGTGACAGCGCATCCATTGGCTTGATGGCTTGTCTTTGTGCAAGAATCGTCACCACGCAGGAGGCCAGGCTCAACACCAGGAACGGAAGCTTTTCAAAAATGAGCCGAAGGATTCGTCTCGGCAAAAGTTGAGGGTTCACATCTCTGAGAACAAAACGATTCCGCGGCCAATAGTCCAACAACAACAGCAGAAATGGCACCGTCACCAGCATGGGTTTGCTCATCAGACCCAGCGCGAAAAACAACAAAGTCAAACCGTAAGACAGCTTGGACTTCGGACGTTGCGCTTTGGACTGCTCCACGTACCGTGCATACATCAACAGGGTCAGCATGAAGAACAGCCCGCTCAACACGTCTTTCCGTTCGGACACCCACGCTACCGACTCCACCCGCAACGGGTGAACGGCGAAAACCGCGGCGATAAAGGCACTGGGCCCCAGGCTGCCGGTCAATCGTCTGATGAGGAGAAACAACAATATTGCGTTAGCCGCGTGCAGGATTGTATTGGTCAGGTGTGGTCCTGCCGGACCGGTCCCGAAGATTTGCACATCAAGCATGAGCGACAACCAGGTCAGCGGATGCCAATTGCTGGCATATCCCGTCTGAAAAGCCCATAGCACCCCCTTCCAGGTCAACCCGGCCTTGACGTAATAATTGGAAGAAAAATACTCACTGTCATCAAATCTGACGACCCCATATCCGCATGTCCGGCCAAAGATGAAGAAGACAGCCAAAGCCAACAACAGGCACACGCCCAGGACGCTGCGCTTCCCGGCAGCGCCGACAGGCGGCGTTGATTGCGAAACGGGCATGGTTCTGGTCATTTTTGTCTGTTAGCCCCTTTGAATGCCATCCTTAATTCTCGGGACGCTGATTAGTGCTGGTGAAGTCATTTTAAAACAAACAGGCGCTGGAAAAGACCAGCGCCTGCCGTGACAAAAAGAGCAACTGATGTTTAACGCCGTACCTGTCGGCGCGCAGAGGAAATCAAACCGAGTAAGCCCAAGCCCATCAGCGCGAAGATAGAAGGTTCTGGGACAGCCGAAGGTGCTACGTCCGCCCATTGCGTGCCAATCAAAAGATTGTCAACTAAATACGAGGCACCTGCTGTACTTTGGGATTTGAATCCGACATTGTCAATAGCGGTCGGTGCTGTCGTTGGCGCCAAACTCAAAGTGGCCGCAGGTTGTATGTCGCCCGGCGTAGGGTTTAGATAAAGTGAGGCCAAAGTGGCGCTGAAATCATACTGAACCACCACAAAGTAAGTGCTGCCTACCGATAGCGGACTGCCGCTGGGGGTGGTAACGGCACTGGCTCCTCCCGTCCGCAACCCGAGCCGATAGCCGGTAGCATTGGAATAAATGTAAACTGACAGTGCATCACCACTGCCTCCCGGGGGCGTAGTGCCGGGATTTAATGCGGTAAGATAGCTGTTGCCCGTCGGGGTTGCCGTACAATCAAGCAGGAAAGAATAATAAACGCTCCCGCTGGTCACGTTTGCGAAAACGTTTATACCCGAGCCGGCGGAACCATTAACCACTGAAAGCTCATTACCACCCTGATCCGGCAACCCCCCATAAGTCAAATCACCACTGGCGATGGTCAGATTATTACCCCCGGTCCATGTGTAACCAGTACTGGGATTTACGTTGCCGCCAAGAGTTCCAGGAGTGGTGTAATTAAACGCTTCCGACAACAGCAGGGTAGCCTGGGCAGTCTGAAAAGCAAAACAGAGGGCGCCCATGGTGAGAATGACCGGGTATGAGTGTTTCATAATGCGACTTTAAGTTTTATGGTTTGTTCTTTTGACTTCTTAATACTAATCCACTTCTGCAATCTGTCAGCCCCATTTTGTTGCAAACGTGCATGAAAATTGAGTACCAGCGGTCCTGCGAGTTGCTTTAGAACGCGTGCCTTGTCGGCCGGTAACATCTTGATTGGGTACAAGTTAGCGAGGTGGAAAACGGCCGCATTTCAAGCGCAATGATCCTGCCGGGTGGCGTCGGATGTTTACGGAACTTGCAGCCGATAAAACGCTTGCGGGCTGTCCGCATTGATGGCATTGGTGAAAATGAAATTGCCGCCGGCATCAAAGACGTTCGTGGTCACCGGTGTCCATTGATTGGGCGGCAAGGCCAGATTGGTGGAGACCAACACGTAATAGGTTCCGTTGGTTGTGCCGCCGGTGCCGCTTAGGACCAAACCATTGCTGTTGATGCTAATGCCACCAAAAACTGGCGGCGACGGTGGCTGAGGGGTCGCGCTGACCTCCAACGTATTGGCGCTCTCGCCGCCTGCGTTGACGGCCGATACCACGTAATAGTAAGTGACACCGTTTGTGACCTGCATGTCGCTATAGTTTGTCGTAGTGACCGTGGCATTGGTCACCGACTCGTTGCCACTGACGGTCGCGCGTTTGACATTATAACTGATTGCCCCGGAGGAGGCATTCCAGGTCAAAGTGACTTGCGCGTTTCCGGCTGTGGCCGTCAAACCCGTCGGTGCCGACGGCGGCGGCGGCTGAGGGGTCGCGCTCACCTCGGACGAATTGGCGCTCTCGCCGCCTGCGTTGACGGCCGATACCACGTAATAGTAAGCGGCACCGTTTGTGACCTGCATGTCGATGTAGTTTGTCGTTGTGACCGTGGCATTGGTGACTGACTCGGTCCCGCTGACGGTCGCGCGTTTGACATTATAACTGATTGCCCCGGAGGAGGCATTCCAGGTCAAAGTGACTTGTGCGTTTCCGGCTGTGGCTGTCAAACCCGTCGGTGCCGACGGGGAGTTGTTGGTCGAAGTGACGACCAAATTCACTTGCCCGGCTGTACCGGTGTTTAACTGATAGGTATAACCTGCCGGCGTAGTGCCCAAGGTGGGGCTGCCGCTTCGACTGCCACTGTAGGTGAACAGCGTATAAGTGCCCGGAGCGAAACCGCCGCCAGCGGCGATGTTCAATGTGCTATTCAGGCTCAGATTGCCCGTCACAGAAACCTTCGCGAGGTTGGTACCCAAAGTGAAATTCATGGGCGTCGTCGCCGCCAGCGTCAGGCTGGTTCCGTCCGAGAGCGTGCTGCCGCCCAGGCTAATCGGTATAGCGCCGAACAGGGTGGAGTCGCTCAAGGAAGCCGACTGGTTGTAAAACCCTAACGCATTGGTGACCGAAGTGCCGTCGAGTGTGATGGTGCTTGCGCCGAGTGCGCTGTTCGTAAAGGTAACTTGAGAGTTAAACATCTCGAACGTATAGCTCCCGGCCGGGTGGATTTGAGAATCCACCACCTGAAGACCGCGGACATTGTAAAGGGCAAACGCACTGTCACCGGCAGATGAATCGGTGGAGGTGATGTTGAGTTTGCTCAGAATAATATTACTGGCCGGCAATTCGGTGCGCGACCAAATCATGCCGGGTTGGGCGGCTGTTGCCGTCACATTGCTGATGACAATATTCCGCCAAACCGGCGTCGTGCTGCTCACTGTGCCCACCGCTGTTCCCGCGGCGACTGATGGCGTTATTCCGGCGGTGGTCGGATTCCCGTATGAACTATAATAGCTGTAAATCAGAATCGGCGCATACTTGATGTTCGTCATGCCGATGTTGTAGTACGACATGTTCTGCACCACGCCCCCGCTGCCGGCATCAGACTTCATGCGAATGGCGTTGTCGGTATTGGTAAAAATGCAGTTGATGACGGTCACATTTGACACCCCAGCCTGGGTAAGGCTGCCCACGGAAACGCCATGGCCGTGACCAAACATGCAGTTAGTAATCATAATGTCCCGCGCCAGCGCGCTGCTGCCGCCCAACTCAATATTGTCGTCTCCATCGCTGATATGGCAATTCTGGACCAGCATGTTGGTCGAGCCAACGTCCATTCCATCCGTGTTGGGTGAGGTGGGGTCCGTATTAATGTCGAGGCCCAGGATCGTAATGTCGCCGTTATTGTTCTTCAACATGAGATGGAACGTCGGCGGATTTTGCAGCGTCAGGGCGTTTACCATTCCGGTAAAGGGATTTTGCGGCGTTGAGCTTTGAATTAATATCCGGTGGCTGCTGGTGAATTGAATAAAATTGGGCCGCGAACTCGAGCCCCACCAGCCCGCACCCTGACCGTCAATCGTTCCGGCCCCGCTGATTTCCACGTCGCTGACGCTGGAGCCGAGGATAAAGGTGGTTGTGCCGGGCCAACTGCTCTTCGGAAGCATCATCAGTGTCGCGCCGCTGTCAATCTGCAGATTCACCTTGCTCTTCAACGTAAGCGGGCCGGACAGGTACGTGCCGGGTCCGGGTATTTCCACTGTGCCGCCGCCACTCGCCGCCGATGCCGCATTGATGGCAGCTTGAATGTCGGCAGCGTTATCGCTGTTGCCGGTGGCTGCGCCATAGGTAGTAACATTGAACACATTATTGGTGTTGATGTTTGGCAACGTCGGTGTGCCCCACACCGCTGTGGCGACCAAAATTCCCATGACAATGGCCCCTGATCGAGCGCGGTTTTTAAAAATCCGGTAAATTGTTGTGTCTCTCATTACATCTCGGGTTTATGCCGCGTATTGGCGTCCTACCTCAGCGGAGTTTACTAATATTAGCAGGTTTTCTGTCTAAAAGTAATTCTTTTTTGTGCAGTTTTATCTGAAAATCTTGCACTGAAACTTAAAATTTGGTCAGCGTGCCTCCCGGCGCAGTACTCAAATTTCACGCTATTTTGCAAAGGTGCCAGCTGCAACTTTCAACGTCTTGGTTACAATCGTTGAATGAGAATCGCATTCAGTCGTCTGCCTCACTGCAAAGATGTTTTGAAACCGACGCAACTGCAATTTACCTGCACCAAAGCATCGGTCGCATGTGTTTGGCTGGTACTGCCGTTTTTATGGCTGCTGCCGGTGCTTGCCGGATGTGGAATGAATGCACATGCCCAGGCGAAGATTTTCAACGTGCGCGAGCTCGGCGCAGCCGGCGACGGCTGGACGCTGGATACCAAGGCCATTCAAAAAGCATTGGATGCCTGCGGCAAGGCCGGTGGCGGCACGGTGCTGTTTCCCGCGGGAACGTATTTGAGCCAGCCCCTCACCCTGCGCACTAAAACGACCGTGGAGCTTGAAGCGGGCGCAACTTTGCTGGCGGACACCAACCAGAACGAATACCTGAAGGTCCCCGGTGACTGGCTCAAGGCGAGAAGCAGCGGTGACTTCGTCCCCTTTATTGAGGGCAAGAAATTAACGGACGTAACGTTCACCGGGGGCGGGACAATTGACGGGAATGGCGCGGCATGGTGGGGTGAGGCGGAAAAGGCGCGCCAGATAAAACCCGGCTACACTCTGCCAAGGCCCAATTTGATCGTGCTGGATCGTTGCCACAATGTGCGATTGGAAAACATCACCCTGGAAAACTCACCCAAATTTCATTTCGTGCCGGCGGATTGTGAGAATGTGGTGGTGTCGAACGTGACCATCCTGGCACCGGCGCACGCGGCCAACACGGATGCAATTGACCCCAGTGGGCATCATATCCTTATTACGAAATGCAGGATCGACGTGGGTGACGACGACGTGGCCATCAAGGCCGGGAAGAGCATGCCACCGGGCCAATTCCAGAGCGAAGACATCACCATAACCGATTGCACCATTCTGCATGGTCACGGCATCAGCATCGGCAGCGAAACCCTGGGTGGCGTGCGCAACGTGACGGTGCGCCATTGCACGTTTGAAAACACCGAAAATGGCCTGCGCATCAAATCGCAACGTGGCAAGGGCGGGCTGGTTGAGAACATCCGCTACAGCGACATCACCATGAAGAACGTCGTTCCGGCCATCACGTTGACCTGCTATTACATGAATAATTCCGCCGGAGACACCGCGCAACCATCCGCGGCCAGGACCGACACGGCGCAACTGGCCAGCACCCTGACTCCGGTCTTTCGCAATATTTACATCAGCAATTTAACCGCCACCTGCCAGAAGTCGGCGGGGGTCATCACCGGTTTACCCGAGAGCGAGATTTCAAATGTAGTCCTGGAAAATGTCCGGATCTCATCGGTTACCGGCATGACGATCAAAAACGCCAGCGGCGTCCAATTCAAGAATGTGCAGATCACCACCCGGCAAGGTCCGCCGGTCATCACGGAGAACGCGCAGGTGACAGGCATGGAGAATGCACAGGGCACGGCGTCTCAATAGCAGCGAGTACGGATCCGCCACAACAAGTGAACTCGGGATCCTGAAATTCCAATCTTCCGGGCCCATTTATATTTGCGACAAAGCGCGACCACAACGCCGGCTGTGACCTGTGGTGACACGTTTTAATGGCCCAACTGGCCGCGGTAAAACATTTGTGTGCTATTGGTCGTGGGCGTGAAAAACTCGAATGAATTGCTCGCGAGCAGGTTGGTACCGATGGGTACCCAATGAACCAGGTCGGTTGAGGATTGAAGAATATAGCTTTGGCCAGCCTCGCCGTTGAGCCAAATGCCCATTTGTTCCGGCGGATTGTTGTTGCCGATTTGCAGAGTGAAGAAGTTCGTCGCCGGCAAAATAAAGAGCGTTATGCTTTGGGATGGCAGCATGTCGCCAAGAACGCCGTTGGTGAGCGTCAGATCCGTCAGGTGGGTGATGACGTCGGCGGAGGTCAGTTGCCAGCGTTGGGCGGTCCCGGCGGCAGGGAAGTTGGTCATGCCCGCCACGATGGGCGTGGCATTGGTCAGGTCCTTGTTGATGACCAGGAGCGTCAGCGCGCCGTCGCTGGTCCGCACAGCGCCGTAAGCCGAGAGGTAGTCCGGTTGAGGCACCGTGGTCAGGACGCTGGTGTCGCCGAAGACGGACTGGTTGCCGTCGTAGTTCCGGTACATCTTCATCGCTTTGTAAGTCGGCGTGCTGGGATCCGGCGTGCCCCAGCGCGCGGCCAGATAGAGTCCCTCGCGGCCGAAGATGCCGAGCACGTCCGCCTGGCCGATGGCGCCGCCCATATAGTTTTCCCCGCCCCAGGTATATTCGGTGATGCCAGTCTTCAGGCCGGGGTAATTGGTCGCGATCCAGTTCTTCATCCGGGGAATCATGTACATCTTGGCATTAATCCAACTTTCGTCCACGTAGTTGGAATCCCAAAGGGCGCGTGTGCAGCGGTTGCGCAACAGATCGGTCGCCGGATCCGTGCTGCCGTAACCGACAGAACCCTCCTGCGGATAGAAATGGATGGTGAAAATATCAATCGTCCGCTGCCCGGTGCTGAGGTCATGCTGGTGTATTTGGTTCAGGAGCCATGGCGTGTAATCCCAGCCGCCATGCGCGGCGCGATCCGTGTTGCCTGGGTTCTGAATGTCATAGCCGCTGTTAAAAAAGCCGTTCCAGCCCCATTCCTCACCCACGACAACGGCCGCATCGGGGTCGTAGGATTTGACCATGCCGCCGTAAGCAATCATGTCGTCGCGGATTTCCTCCATCCTCGGACCGATGGGATGCACGTCCCGGTGTGTATACTCCCAGATGGTCTCCTCGTTGTCCATGATGTAGAAACGCACTCCGCCGTTGGTGGAAACGCCCCACTGATCGGTCAGGTGCTGAACCCAGCCCAGCTGAAAGACGACGTTGGTCGGGAAGTTGGCGTCGTTGGGATCGTTGGTGGTGATGTTCTGGCCGGTTGCCTGCGACACACCGTTGCCGGCGTCGGGACGATAAGGGTCAGTGGCTGTCTGCGGCCCGTATTTGGAAACGGAGAAGCTATACCGATCTTCGCGATTGGGTCCCAGCTTGGGCATCCAGCCAATCATCGGAATGGTGATCATCGGCTCCGCCCCGCCGTTCCTGGTCTCGGTGATAAAACTGTCGGCAGATGCGCCCGGGGTTGAGCTGCCGTCGCTCAGGCTCTCAAAGTACCAGTCGCTTGCCCGATTGTGCGCGTTGAGCTGCCAGTTGTAGCGCGTCTCGGCGTTTCCTCCGCCGCGGTTGAGTGTATAATTCAAGTCCAGGAGTTGGTTGGCAGAGGCCCAGTTCAAACCATAAATATAGGGGCTGATCGGATGTCGGTTGACCAGCGCATCCACGCCAATGGCCACCGGCGCGTTGGTTCCGGACACGGGAGGGGCGTTGGTGGTGGCGACCAGGGAGATGTCGTCCAGGTAAAACGTGGGCTCCCCCGCCCCGGTGCTGTCCTGTATCACAAAACCGCTGAAATTGGTCTGATTCGCCACCCCCAACGCCGACAGCGGCACCGTGAACTGCTGCCAGGTATTGGTCGCCACCGTTCCCAGGGCATAATGCGCCGATTGCCCACCACCGTTCAGCAGGCCATAGACCTGCAGATGTTGCCCGCCACTGGTTCCGCCGTTCAGCCAGAAACTGATGCTCGAATACGGAGTCGAATCCATGTTCGGATGATACAACTGGATTCCCGCCCATCCGCCCATCGTGACGCTGATGGAATACGAACCGCTGTGTACCGGCGAGGTGTTCGAGTAATTCAGCGTGGCCCAACCCCAATTTTGCCAGCCGTTTTCCAGCGCGTCGTCATACGCGATTTGATCGGCGCGCAAGGCCAGTTGAGGCAGAAATATGCAGAACAGAAGGTGGTATGGCCAGTTGCCGGGGAGACGGTGCTTCACGAAACGATGTGACATATCAGAATGAAAAAGTTTACACCAGCGACCGCATTAATGTAGGCCTGAATCTGTAATGAAAAATAACGACAAAGATTGGTTTCTAACTCGTGCCCTCCCGTCGCCGCGCTCCATGCGTAACTGGTCAATGCATTCAAGCCCATCAGCCGCCCATCAACGTGTGCGCCGCTTTTGGCTCCCGGCTGGACGTGCCGCCGTCGGCAAACCGCGTCGAATCAAGCAATAAATTGCCGCCAAAAAGCAGGTCCAGCGAACTCAAAGCAGCGGTGATTACGGCAGCGGCGGACCGACCACGACGCGATAAAAGCCCGCTGCATTGGTCGCCGCGGGGTCCTGCCAACTGAATGGCATAACCGGAGTATTGGTCGTGAACACGGCGTTCCATTGCGTCAGATTCGTCGTGGTCTGAATCTCATAATCCGGACCGCTTTGACCGCTGACCTGTATCACAAACTGCCCATTGCTCCAGCCAGCCGACGAGAACTGGGGCTGTGTCAGCGGATTGACCGTGACTGTAAAACTTTGCGTCGCGCTCATTGGCGGAGTTCCGCTGTCGGTCACCTCCAGGCTGATCGGATTGGTTGTATTTGCCTGACTGACCAGCGGCCGGAACGAGAACGCGCCGCTGCTGGCGTTTATGCTGGCATTGGTGGGGCCGCTCAGCAGGCTGAACGCCAGCGTCTGCGGCGGCTGGTCGGTATCGTTGGCGCTCGCGGTAAAGGCCACCGTCTGGCCAACGTTCACGGTCTGGTCGGCGATGGGAGCCAGGGTCGGCGGCGTGTTGCCCGGCAAAACGATATTCCAGGCGACCGAATCAATATAGCAGGTACCTGACCAGGCGGCGCTGGTCGTAAACTGGATGCCCAGGGCCTGCACTGGTGTTGTGGCGGTCGGCGGCACCGTCACGGTGATCGTGTTCCAGGCGCCGGCCGTCAGATTCCCATACGAGCTACTGGTCCAAGCCCAATTGTAGTCCTGCAGATATGGCTGGAGAGAGGTAACCTTGCTGCCGCTCGGGATCCAAACATGGAAGGTAATCGTCGTGCCGGCGGCTAAAGCCAAGCTGCCACCCATGTTGCCCACAGACACCGACGACGAGCCCGCTGCCGTGCCGTTGAAATTCACCGCCAGCGATTGCTTGCCCGCAAAGTGCTGGGCGCTTGAAGTCGCCACGCCAGCAATTGGGCTGCCGCCGGCCGTCCAATGCTGCGGGTCGGTTTCAAAATTGAATTGCGCCGGGTCCGCGTTGACACCGGGGATCGGCGCGTGGGCCTCGGGTGAAAAACCCGACGGCCCGGAGCTGCTGACGGCGACCACTTGGTAGTAATAGGTGGTGCCGCTATTGAGACCCGTATCGGTATAGAACGTGCCAGTGATCCCGGTGACGACCGGGGCAATGGGACTCTCGTAGCCGGATTCCGCCGCCCGGTAAAGATTGTAGCTGGTCGCTCCGCTGCCGGCAGTCCAGGACAAGCTTATCTGGCCTGTGCCGGTGTTGGTTGCGGTAAGGTTGGACGCCGCGTAGGGAGCGCCGTTCGTCGGCGGCGGCGGCACCGTTCCGCCCGTCAACGCAGTAATCACTTGGGGGTCGGTGACCGCGCCCGAGGTCCAGTTGAATGGGCTGCCAACCGTGCTCCAATAAAAGGGACTCAATCCGTGGGCGCGGGCGGATTCCGCCACATACTTGTTCCAATAGAGCGTGGAATCCCGGTTGTAGAGTGCCTCCTCTGCTGGAAGGCCCCCCGTCGCTCCAGCCTGGAATTCGCCCACCATCACCGGAATCCCCTTGCTGACATATTGGTCGGTCAGTTGTTGGAATCCCGAGTCTATCCAGCCTTCTTCGCCCCAGGTGGCATTGCGGGTTGGGTCTCCGGAATAATGGTAGGCCGGTCCCCAGAAGTAAATCGCAGTGCCCCACGATTGATCGGTATGAATGATCGTGAACAGGGAAGGCGTATAGTTGTGATACTCGACCATCAGGCGATTGGGGGTCGGGTCCGCCGGCAGGGAATTCAACCACGAGGTGTCCCCGCCGCCTTGCAGCACCAGCCAGCGGTTGGTGTTGTAGCCGCCGACGCCACGAACCGCGTTGACGAAGGTCTGGTAATAAACCATCAACGTGGTCATCGCGGCGGGACTGCTTACGTTGGGTTCGTTTGCCGCGGCAAAGAGCAAGTGATTGTCGTAACCGGCAAAGGTGGTTGCGATCTGTGTCCAGTAGGCGTTCATCTTCGCGTTGATGGTGGGACTAACAGATATTCCGATATTGTTTTCCAGCCAGCCGTCGTCCCAGTGGTCGTTGATCACAACATACATTCCCGCGGCGAGCGCGTAATCAACCGCCTGTTTAACGTGCGCCATGTAAGTGGCATTGATCGGGTAGTTGGTGGCGTTGGCGGTGATGTTGGTGGTGGCATTAAAGTCCCACGCGCACGGGATGCGAACGGCGTTAAACCCGGCGGCGGCGGCGGCGTTGAACAGCGCCTGGCTCGGATACGAATAGCCCCATATGGCTTCCAATGAATTTCCGAGATTCCACCCATAGGTTGGAACCGGCAGCGGCGTGGAGATCGAGTTGGCAGTGGGGACCAGGCTGAAGTTCGTGAACGTGGCGGTGTTCAGCGCCGAGTTGTTGTGCGCCGTCACATCGAACCCGGCCATGACCGTGTTGTTTAACAAAACGGATTGGCCGCCGACCAGCGTCCAGTTGCTGCCATCCGTGCTGTAATAGCCGGTGAAGCTCGATCCGGACCGCGCCAACTTCAACCAAACCGGCGCGGTAATGCCGCTTTGCGCACTGTAGGAACTGGAGCCTCCGGCCGCGCTTCGCCATTGGAGACTGACTCCCTGAACCGCCGTGGCAACAATGCTCACGTTGGCCGAACCCGCCGTGCTGTCGTTGCGGAACATCAGTCCGGCCTTCGACCAGCCGGAACCCGGATCGCTGTTTTGCAGACTGGTCACGCGCACCATCATCGTGCCGTCGCCGGTAAAATTGGTGCTGGCAAAATTGAACTGGTCAGCGGTACCCCAAATGTCCGCGCCGCCGCCGATCACGGTCCACAAGGCGTTGGCATAGGATGCCGAGCCGGCAAGACCCGGCGATCCAATGTCCGCATCGCTCCATCCCGGCGGCAAAGCCGCCCAGGCCGTTCCGGCCATCGGCAGAAGCAGTGAAACCAGGCAAAAGAATTTCGTGAGTTTATGCGGATTAATACCTGAGACATTCATGACAAACCTGATGAACACGCATGAACGCAGAACTCCACGGATCAAACGGGACTCTTTTGGGGAACGCTTGGTCTTAAACATGGACTTTTAGGAAATATATCGCAAACCGAAGAGCCCAACCAATCGTCAATTTTGACGACACGGCCCGTTCAGCCAACCATGCAAGGACATTTGGTTCGCCGTCGCGCCTCAGTTCCGGTTGCTGTTAAAAGCATCGAACTTGAACCGGATAGCCGCCGTAATTGACCACGGCATCGGCGGTCGGCGCCAAGGCAATGCCGTCGCCGTGGCCGGAAGAAACCCAAACGACCCGGAAGGTGCGGTTGGCCAGCATGCCCGGGAAATTCCCCCGCCGACGGCCAATGGTCAGCGTCTGCGTCGCTTCATTCCAGGAAATCGGAATTGTCGCATATCTTCCCTTTTCGTAATCGTAATTGTCGCCTTCGTCCTCATAGAGCGTGAACTGGCCGTCCGCGCCGCGAAACACACGCAGTTCAATCGGGTCATCGGTCTGCATCGCGTATTGAATCGCCGGGCCGTAAGGAATGACGGAACCGGCCCGCACGTAAAGCGGCAGTTTGTCAATCGGCGCCGCCGCACTGACAGTCTGACCGCCGGCGCTGGTCTGGCCGGTCCAGAAATCATACCAGGTTGTGGCGGATGGAAGATAAACAGTTCGATTCGTCGCACCGGCGACCGTCACCGGACACGGCATCAGCGCCGGCCCAAACAGGTACTGATCCGGGATATTGTACACGTTTGTGTCTGACCGGAAATCCATCACCAGCGGCCGCATCATCGTATAGGCGCCATGCGTCACCATCCACGAAACCGAGTAAATGTAGGGGATGAGGTGATAGCGGAGCTGGTCGTAGTGAATCAGAATGTTCTCCGTGTTGGTACCGAATCGCCACATCTCCTTGGGCTGGCCGGTGCCATGCACGCGGAACATCGGACAAAAGGCGCTGAATTGGAACCAGCGCGTGAACAGTTCGGCATAAGCGGGATCGGCCGGGTCGCCGGCAAAAAAGCCGCCCGTGTCCGTGTTCCAATATGGAATGCCGCTGAGGGAAAAATTCAGGCCCGCCGGAATTTGCTTTTGAAACACCGGCCAGGTGCCGTGAATATCGCCGCTCCACGTCACGGCGGCATTGCGCTGCTGCCCCGCGTACGCGGAACGGGTGAGGATGAAGACGCGTTTATTGGAAGTTTCGGCGCGTTGCCCTTGATAAACTCCGGTCGTGTGCATCAAGGGATAAGCGTTGAAGACCTTGAGCCCCCGACCGTCCGCGGTGGTGAAATTTCGGAATTCGCCCCAGGCGCTGCTCAATTCCGGTTCGCTGGCGTCCAGCCACCAGCCATCAATGCCGTCCGCAAACAGTTCCCGGGCCAATTGCTGCCAGTAAATCCGCCGGGCCGTCGGATTGAAGGCGTCATAGTATTGGAATTTGGCCGGCACCAGCCAATTGCCGAACATCTCCGGGTAAAGACCGCCGGCGTTTTTCAACTCCCGCCAGTTTGCGCTGCCCTCGTCAAAGCGCCCCCAGACCGAGATGATCAAATGCACATTGTCCGCGTGCAACTTCCGCATCAATCCGGCAAAGTCCGGATAACGGTTGGTGTCGAACTGGTGCGAACCCCACGGATGCGGCGACCAATAATACCAATCCTGGATGACACAATCCAACGGCACGTGCATCTGCCGATATCGTTGCGCCACGTCGAGCAGTTCCTGCTGTGTGGCGTAATGCTCCTTGCACTGCCAGAAGCCCCACGCCCATTTTCCGAACATCGGTGCCGCCCCTGTCAACCCACGGTAATCGGCGACCACCTGGTCGAGCGCCGGACCAGCCATGAAATAATAATCAATCGCGTCCGCCGCCTCGGAAGTCCACGTCACTTCCGAGCTTTTGGCGGGCAACTGCCAGGCCAGGCGCGCAACCGCCTGGCCCCCGCCTTGAAAATATTCCATACGGATGCGATGCCGGCTGTTGGCGGCAAAATTGACTGTGGCGGTATCCGTCCGTGCCGCATGAATTCCCCAGTCGTCAATCACCGGCCGGTCATCAATCCGGAGCCGCACGCCGTCATCGCTGGTGGTCATGAAGGTATAAATCCCGCCCTGACGGGCTTCGACAAATCCGTCCCACCGGATGCTATAATGGTCATGTGACAATCCCGGCGGCGGCGTGCTGCTCCAGTCGAAATCCACCTGCGCATCCGTGCGGTTGGTGGCCAGCGTGTCAAAATTCTCTCCCTGGTAATAGCGGGCCGTCAGACCGCCGGCCTCGCCGCCCTCGGTGCAAAGTTGAGCGGCGGGAATCACTTGTTCCACGCCCGCGCCGACCCTCACGTCGGTGATCGCCGGGTTGTCCCAGAGAATTCCGTAGCCACGGCTCGATACCAAAACCGGCACGGCGCTCTCGGTCGGATTCCGCTGCTGCAGGTGAACCGTGGCGCCGCGATAATTCATCCAGCCGTTCTGGTGCTGGCCGAGGCCGTAAATCGCCTCATTGGGCGCCAGCACAAACTCCTGCCGGCTCCGCAGCGTGTTTATCCCGTTAATCTGGTTTGGCGTCAGGGATTTTCCGCCATCGGGATTTTCGGCAAGGATCGGCGCACTGTTTTTGTCAAAAAAGGAAACCGAGCCGGTCGCGCGATTGACGCGCGCCTGAATTTCGTCCGTGCTCAAAATGACCTCGTCCTTCGTCTCGCGCCAATTCCATTTTGTCCGCTGCGGTTTGGTGATGACCGCCAGACTGGTGGATTTCGGCAATTCGTCCTGAGCGGTGTAAGTCACGCGGATAACCCGCGGCGAATAGACTTCAAGGCGCATCACGCCTGGATTCATTTGCAGGAGAATGCCATCGGGGGTTTTTCCGACGTCGGCCACACCGATGGGCGCGGCGAAGACTTGCGCCGCCAGACAGCAGACCGCGCAGATAAAGAAGGCAGGCAGGAGTCGTTTCATCGCGTAAGTGATTGTTGGTTGGTGCAACAGTGGTGAATGCAAAATCAATCCAATATTTGAACGATTTGCCCGTGGATCAGGTTGCCGAGGATCTCATAGCCGGTATGATTCGGATGCACACCGTCGGCGAACAGGGCGGCGTTCACACGGCCGTCCGGGTTGCGAAATGCCGGGCCGAGGTCCCGGTAGTCAATCCAGGAGATTTTGCCAAGCCGGGCTTGGAGGCGTTGATTGACCCGGTCGGTGATTACGGGACGAGGCGGGACTTCATCGCGCCGCGGCAGGATGCCCAAAAGAAGTATCTTTGCGCGGGGTTGCACTTCATGGACCCGCACACAAACCGCTTCGATGCCTCCGGCAATGTCATTTACACGATTGATACCGGTATTGTTCGTGCCGATTTCAATGATGATGAGTTTGGGCGATATGCCATCCAATTCACCATGGTTTACACGCCAGAGGACATTTTCGGTGCGATCCCATCCGAAACCCAGGTTCTCCACGGACACGCCGGCGAAGGTGTGGTTCCAAACGTCAGCAGCCCACGCTTTTGGCGCCACCGGCTGGCCGCCCCAGTAATGGCAGATCGAATCCCCTATGAGAACGATCTTGGGTTTGTGCGTGCGATTGAACTCGATCACCGCAGCGTGCCGGGTTTGCCAATCATAAATGGCATGATCCCGGTTTTGGGTCACAGGAGTCGTGGTTGCCAGCCCCTTGTGTATTTCGAGGTTGGATGCGCAGCCCGCCAAAATCAATGCAACGACAGCGATAGTTGACTGGAAAATGCAGAATTTGAATTTGTTCATGAGGTTGTCATCTATGGGATCCATGCAAAAGTCCGCCCTCAGCCCCATTTTCCGCCGGCAGGCAATACGGAGATTTCCGCGGCGCTGTCCAGCCGTTCGCATTCCGGCCACACCGTGATGGATGGACTATTATTGTTTGATTGCTTTTCCGTTCTCACCGAGTGGAGATCTTCAGTGGCAATTTTAGCCGGATGTCATCCGACGCCGCACCGATGAGAAGCTCATAATCGCCGGGTTCCACCACATATTGTTTCTTCTGCGTGTCCCAGTAGCGCAAACGCGCGGCCGGAATTTCAACCGCAACTTTCCTGGCTTCTCCTCGATTCAGATGCATACGCGCAAAACCACACAGCGCGAGCCTGGGCTGCGGCACCGCGGAGTTGAGGTGACGGAAATAAACCTGCGCCACTTCATCGCCGTCGAGTTTGCCCGTATTCTTCACCGTAAAGGCCACCTCCGCCGTCCCGTCGGCGGGAATGCTTTTTGACTCAAGTTTGCCATTCTGGAATTTGAATTTCGTGTAACTCAAGCCGTGGCCGAACGCAAATTCCGGTTTGCCGCTGAAGTAGCGGTAGGTGCGGTTGCTCATCGAATAATCGGTGAAACCCGGCAAGTCCGCCGTCGAGGCGTAGAACGTGAGCGGCAAGTGTCCGCTGGGATTCACCTGGCCAAACAACATTTCACCAACGGCGCGTCCGCCCTGCTCACCCGGATACCATGCCTGAAGAATCGCGGGCAGATGTTTGGCTTCCCAAGGCATCGCCATCGGGCTGCCGCTGCAATTCACCAGAATCACCGGCTTGCCCGTCGCCGCCAGGGTCTTGATCAGATCGGTTTGCACCGACGGCAATTCAATCTTCGTCCGGTCGCCGCCTTCAAAGCCGACAAACGCGTTGTCGCGACTCATTTCCTCGCCTTCGAGCCGCGCTGTGATGCCGCCCACGAAAATCACCACGTCAGCGGCCCTGGCCCTGGCGACGGCGTCGTCAATCGCTTCCCGACCCGGTTTGTTCGATCCGTCCGTTCGCAGTGCCCAGGGACAGCCCTCCGCATAAGTCACTTCGATGCCCGGCCCGGCCAATTTCCTGATGCCGTTCAATATCGTCACCGGGCGGGCGGCATGGCCGTTGTAGTTGCCCTCGAGCATCCACGCCGTGTCGGCATTCGGGCCAATCACGGCGATGCGTTTGAGCTTTGACCGGTTCAACGGCAAGACGCCGTCATCCTTCAACAGCACGATGGATTCTTCGGCGGCCTTCAGCGCCAGCGCCTCGTGTTCGGGGGTGTCGTTCTGGTCAATGCCGATTTTGGAATAAGGACAATCCTGAGGCGGATCAAACAAGCCCAGTTTGAAGCGGGTCCACAGCGGGTGATACAGCGCCTGGTCAATTTCCGTTTCCGTGATCAGACCCGTTTGAACCGCCCGCGCCAAAGCGGTGTAATCTCCACCGCAACAGAGATTGCACCCGGCCTTAACCGCGGCGGCCGCGGCTTCTTCCGGGGTGGCAACATAATGATGTTCCTGTTTGCCCCAGATGTTGTGGATGGCGCCGCAATCGGAAACGACGTAGCCGTCGAATCCCCATTGTTTGCGCAAAATGTCCGTGAGCAAGAACGAACTGGCGCAACAAGGCACGCCGTAAAGCGAATTGTAAGCGCCCATCACTCCGCCGACGTGCCCTTCGCGAACCGCCATCTCGAACTGCGGCAGGTAAGTCTCATACAAATCGCGCTCCGGCGGCCTGGCGTTAAAACGGTGGCGCTCCGGTTCCGGGCCGCTGTGGACCGCAAAATGTTTTGCGCAAGCCATCGCCAGCATGTAATTCGGGTCATCGCCTTGCAATCCTTTGATGAACGCCACGCCAATCGTGCCGCTCAAGAATGGATCTTCGCCATAGGTTTCCTGGCCGCGACCCCACCGCGGATCGCGAAAAATGTTGATGTTCGGCGACCAGAACGTCAGTCCGCTGAACCATTTGGCGTCGCCGTTGTGTTTGGAGGCGTAATCGTTGAACTTCGCGCGGCCTTCAATGCCGATGACGTGTGCCTCCTGATGGATCAAGGCAGAATCCCATGTGGACGCCATGCCAATGGCCTGGGGAAAAACGGTGGCGACACCATTTGCGGCCACACCATGCAGGGCTTCACTCCAATAGTTGTATGCCGGCAGTCCAAGCCGGGGAATGGCCGGCGCGTCGTTCTGCAACTGCGCGACTTTTTCGGCCAGTGACATGCGGCGAATCAGATCATCCTCGCGCGCCGGCAACGGCTGCGACGGATCACGCCAGATCGGCGGCGCGGTTATTTCCGGAATGCGCATCGCCCCGGCGGAAAAATGTTCCGCCATTTCTGAAGCACTGAACGAAACGACCGGGGCGCCCGAAGCATTTTCCACTTCGAACGTGTTGAGTTTCGCGTTGTCCTTGCCGGTGGTAAAAGAAACCGTCAGGGGACCGTGAATCGAGTCGTCCTGATGCTCGACGACACCCGTGATGTAACAAACCTTCCGCGCACCGCCGGCGGTGGCGATGATGTCGAAATCCTTCGCCAGCGTAGTATCACCGGAAGTCACACTGAAGATTCGTTCACCCGGAGCGCTGGCCCAGGTTTCGACTTCACCGATGGTGATGGTGTATTTGCCGGCAGGCAAATGCGCGATGGTCACGGTGAAATCCTTTCCATAAATTTCCTCGCGAAACGCCGCCGCATTGTTGCTCGCACCTTCGATGGTCAGCGACGCATCGTCTTTGCGATGCGCGAACTCGCCGCTGACGCTTATTTCCTGCCCGCAGCTGGCGCAGGTTTCGTCAGCCGCAGATGCGGCGGGGGCCGAAAGCCACATTCCTGCAGCCGTCAGCAGGAGCAACATTGCGTAGGTTGAGATTGGCGCCAACGCCAAAACTGTGAGCCGAGCGAATATTTTTGTTCTCATTTTCAAATCATTTGTCCGGCAACCCGGAAATGCGAAATTTCACCGTCAGTTCCCACTCCCGCCGGCGGGCAGGACGGAGATTTCAGCGGCACTCGTCCAACCATTGCGATTGATCTCCTGCAACGCCGTGAAGCGGAAAAAACGCGCGTTGACCGGGGCAAACGTGACTTGCTGGAGCGACGGATTGTTCCGAATGTTGGCGAATGTGCCGGAAACGATGTTGGTCGTCCAGTCGGTTCCGTCCGGACTCGTTTCAAAGCGGTAATTTTCGACGGTGCCGTTGGGGTTTCCGTCCTGTCGTGGGAGATAGACGAACCCGCGAATCCGGTGCGATGCGCCCATGTCCACCGTGATGAAATGCGGCAGCTTCAAATCCTCGTTCCAACGGGTGTGCCAGAACGTGGACGAATTGCCGTCAATCGCGCGGGCGGCGGCGTTGTCAGCCCCGGCAGTTTCCTGGCTGTCCACGGCGACCACTTTCCAGCCGGTGGGCGACAAACCGACAAAGGCTTTGGACGCCACAATGCCAGGCTGTCCGTTCGGCATCAGGCAGGCCGCCTGCAAAGTGCTGCCCGACGGCGGAGCGAATGGCGCATTGTAGATGGGCGAATTGGTCGTCGGCGCGGTTCCGTCAACAGTGAAAACCATCCTGCAACCGCCGGTGTTGCTGAGGGTCACCAGGTTGTTGGCGTCGCGATTTGAAATGACGGGCGGCAAACCGGCGATGGCTTGCTTGAAGAGTCCGATTTCGGCGAGCGTCGGCTCCAAGCGCGAACCGGTGATGCGGATGCGCACCCGGCTGGCAGTCACGGGCGGCTGCAACCGGATGAGCCGGCGATGGCCAACGGTCGTGAGTTCGTCCGACGCCACGTGTTTCGCCGCAACCCAGTCAGACCCGTTCCGCACGTCAATGGCAAAGGATTCAATCCGTTGACCGCGATGATCAACTGCTTCCTGCAACGAGACGACATCGAAGGTCACCGCCTTCGGCAGTGTCAACGTCAACGTGCCGTTGGTTTGACCGCGCGCGGCTTCCCACCAGGTATCCAGGTTTCCGTCCAGCACCAGCGACGGGCTGTTGGCGGGGTTGGCCGTGTCTGCCATGAGTTGGCCGCCAGCGGCCAGGTTGGTGGCGAAAGTGTCATTGACCAACTGCGACAGCCGGCTCAAGGCCTCAAGCTCGTCGTCTGGAATCAAGCCGCGCCGGTCCGGGGAAAGATTCAAAATGAGATTCGCGTTGCGTCCCACGGATGTGAAGTAAATGTCAAACAACTGTGACAGGCTTCGCGGATGTTTTCCCGGCGCCCAGAACCACGCGCCGTTGGCGAGAATGGTGACGTTCACTTCCGCCGGATACCACCAGAGATATGAGCCGGGCGTGAGTTTGTCGCGACTGCCCAAATCCCCATACAGGTCGGGCCAACGGCACTTCCCGGGCGACACCGGCAACGGAATGACGCTCCATTCCGTGGTGCGGCCCACGCCGCTTTCGTTGCCCACCCAGCGCACGTCCGGGCCTTTGCCCATGATGACCGCGTTGGGTTGGAGATGGCGGATCAAGTCATACCACGCGTTGTAATCGTAGGTTTCGTGAACGCTCGGATCGGGGTTCGCGCCGTCGAACCAGACTTCCTCAATCGGTCCGTATTGCGTCAGCAATTCATAAAGCTGGTTCAGGAAATAGCGATTGTAATCGTCCACCACGTAGGAATAGCTGCCGAAACCCGGCGGCGACGTGCGGCCCCTCATGGGATCGCTCTTGAAACTGGCCGGATCGGTGGGAATGACCGAGAGCACGTTGCTGCTGCCGTCGCCGTAATATCCGCCCGGATTCTTCGGATTGGTCCGCAACTGGTAAAGGTCGGCCGGCGAGAGATAAACGCCCAGTTTCAAGCCGTGGGCGCGCGCGGCTGCGGCCACTTCCCGCACCTCGTCGCCCTTGCCGCCGCGCCAGGGACTCGACGCGACGGAGTGCGGCGTGTAGCGGGTGGGCCAATAGCAGAATCCGTCGTGGTGCTTGCAGACGAGCACAATCATTTTGCCGCCAAATTTCCGCATCGCGCCGCACCATTGGTTGGCGCCCAGTTCCGTGGGATTGAAAATCGAAGGGTCTTCGTGCCCGCTGCCCCACTCGACGCCGTTGAACGTGTTCACGCCGAAGTGCAGGAAGAACGTCCGCTCCAGCCGCATCCAAGCCGTCTGATTGGGGCGCGGCAAAACCTTCGCCGCCTTTTCAGCGATGACGGCCGCGGAATCGCCGTTGGAAATCACCTGCACTGTGGCATAGGGGATCGAAGCAGGATCCTGATTCACGGAGCTCGCGGGTGTTTGACCGTGGACGAAAGCAAGATTCAGGAACAGGACGCTAGCCAGCGAAATGCGCGTTGCCGCGCTGGTCGGTAATGTTGTCATTTTTGTTTGTTGGAAATGAAAAGCCGTTGCGCAAAGTAATAAAGGTTGCTGCCCCAGGTCTCGCGGTCGTGGCCGTGGCCGTCCACGTTCCAAATGTGGGGAATGTTCTGCTGCTTCAGATACGTGTGAAAGCCCTGGGAAACGCTGATCAGGCCGTCTTTGTTGCCGCAGGAAAGGTAGAGCAGCTTCAACTGCTCGCGCGCGCCGGCGGGGTTGGGCACAAGTTCGGCAGGCGGTCTGGTGTTGGGCGCTGACGAAAATCCGCCGATCCACGCAAATGTGTCGAGGTGGTTCAGGCCGAAGTTGAGGGACTGGCCGCCACCCATTGAGAGACCGGCGAGCGCGCGTTGCTCGCGATTCGTGCTGGCCGAATATTTCGACTGAATGGCGGGGATCAGACAGTCGAGCAGGTCGCGCTCGAACTTCGCAAAGCCCCCGGCGTTTTGCGGTGAATAGGTCTTGTCCGGCGGAGGCGGGCGGTCATCCGCAAGCGCGCGACCATTGGGCATCACGACGATCATCGGCGTCGCTTTTCCATCGGCAATGAGATTGTCAATGATCGTGTCGGCATGGACGTAACTGCTCCATTCCCATTCATTGCCGCCGAGGCCATGCAGCAGGTAAAGTACGGGATACTTCCGGTCGGACGAGTAATACGGTGGAAGATAAACGACGGCTTTGCGTCGCGCGCCGGTAACAGTGGAATCATATTCGAACACCTCGACGCGGCCCTGCATTCCGCCAGCACGGGGCGTGTTGAAACCAGCGGGCGCATCGGGAAACACGCGCACATCATCCGCCGCAAGCACGACGGGCCGGCCAGAGTTGGCCCGCGCGCGCTCCGGCGAAACCTGTTCGGGTTTTTCCTGCGCGAGCGCCACCCCGCGCGACGCGGCGAGAATGATGACGATCCCGGCCAGAAATGTTCTCCCGACCGTGGCGTTGAGTGCCGATGCCACTTTCATGGGTTAAACTGAATCTTCATTGATCAGCAAACCAGCGAACCGCCCGGGCTCGGAACTATTGGTTGAGCGCATTGAACATCAGCCTTTTAGCAGTCACCGGTTGAAATTTACCGGAAGCGCTGCTGACAAAGGAATCCATGAGTCCGGGCAGCGCCAGGAGCACGATTTGACCCTGGCCACAGCGGACGACCGCGGCAGCAACGCCAACGTTTGGATCGTGATCTTTGCCGTAACCAATGACGGACTCGACGCCGGAGCCGGAAAGCATCAGGCCGTCGCCGCTGGTAATCTGGTACGGCCAGTCCAGCACACAGTCCGACGGCAGCCCGGCGAGCAGCCAGTGCTTGCGCCCGAAGAACCAAAATCCCATCCAGGACGGTCCGGAAGCGCCAACCGGCCCCGAATAGGTCAGCAAACCCTGTGCGGCCAGAACGGCAGCCATTTGTTCAGCGTCCCCGCCACCGGTGGTGAGCAGGACGACGCGCGTGCCATCGCGGCGCGCCCGTTCGATGGCGGCACTCAGGTCCGGCTTCCAGTAATCATCCTCTTGTTGGGCAATCGGCGTCCACACGTTGCCGCTCGGGTCGGTGTACGGCCCTGCCCGGAAGACCGCCCGCACCACCTTGCCCGACGTATCCCGCAACTCCACCGCGGCCAATGTGGCGTGGTCGGACTTGACGTACGGCACCGAAAGGCGAATCGTTCCCTCGGACGCTTCGACCACGAACGTTTTTACAAGCGCCCGGTCTTTTCCGCCTGCCTCGGCGAAGATGTCCAGGTCTTTGGCAACCATCGTGCCGTTGATTGCAACATCAAAAACGCGCTGTCCGGGACCGCCCATGTAGCCGTCGTCCAGGTAGAGCTTGACGGTGACCTTGCCAGGCGTCAGGCCGCGCCAGGTATGGATCAACCCGGCCTGGCCCCACATCTGGTGCTGGTAGAGTTCCGGGTCATCCGTATTGGCAACGGCCGCGTCGGCATAACTTGGCTGCCAGCCTTCCGGGCCGCCGGCGCTGGTCGCCAGGAGAATGGTCGCAGCCTTTCCGAGCTTCGGCGAAAAGGGAACCGCGTCCGCATTGAACTGACGCTTGATGGCTGCTACGAGCTCATCGGATTCGCCGCAGCAGGCGATCGTGCCTTTCAACGCCGTCGGCTGCGGGTCAATCACGAGCAATGGCTCGTCGCGCTCGAGCACGGGCGGGCCCCCGGCCTTGGGGCTTAACGCGGCGTGGATCGTAACGAGACCGGGCCGGTCAACCTTGAATTGGATGTCCTCTTTGAGCAGTTGGCCGAAGGTCTCGCCGCCGATCAACTCAACCGGATAATCCGCTTGAAACAGCGGCCTGCGACCAGCCAGGGAGGCTGTCACCGTCAGGCGCCAGGCGCCGGTCAAATTGTTCTCGTTGATCTGATGAACATCCACAACGGCGGTATCGCCCTTGGCAATCACGTCATGGCGCAGTCTGATGACCAGGACTTCCGGTTGTGCGGCCTGATGGATGAGCGCGGGATTTGCCTTGAGCTGGCGCAACGCATCCACCAGCCCGCTGTGGTCGTCAATCGTGGTGGATTCCCAGCCGGAGAGGACGATGTAATCCACGGCGTCGCACATGCGGGCGTTTTCCAGCAGGTGCGCGGCGGAGAAGTAATGCTTCGCTCCCGCCTCTCGGAAGAGCTTTTCAGCGGTTGGAAACGCCGAGCGGAAGTGATGGTCGTCCAGGAATTTTTCGTAAGCCGCGAGCATCGCCTGATGGGCGGCCAGATCGTAGCCGGTTTGGTGGTGGGCATTATACCAGTTGACAATCGCGGCGTGATCGTCGGGCGAGGCGCCGGTGGCCATTTCACCCCAGACGACAATATCCTTCTTGTTGTCGGTATGGTACTTGAAATCGTGGGGCGATTTATACATCGCATCGGTCCACACGCCGGGCGAATCCATTGCGGTGTGCTCATCCCACCAGCCGGAGTAGCCGGTTCCGTCATCTGTCATCCATGTGTCACTGTATGGGAGGGAGCACACCTGCCCCCAGGCGCTCACGCCGGATTTGAGGAGAATAACGCGCGAAGGGTCGGCCTCGCGCATCTGCTCGAGCGCGTAGCGCATCCGCGGATTGTTCACATCGGGGTCAGTCTCGTTCTGGAGGGTCCAGAGACTGACAGCGGGGCTGGACCGGAAGGCCCGGACCATGGCCAGTTCCTTATCGAGTTGGTAGCGGTTGAGGAAATCGAGTTCGACGGGCTTGCCGTCGTAGTTGACCTGAACGCTCGTGTTCGGAGGCTCCGATGGCGCGCCTTGGAAGGTAAACACGCCGCCGCCGGCTTCGCAGTAAAGCAGGAATCCGGCCCGGTCAAAGCCATTGATTTCGACGGCCTTGGGCATGTGACGGTGATTTTGAAGGGAGTCAAGGCCGATCGCTTTCATCGCCGAAATCTCGCGTCCTACCGCGGCTTGGTCAGGGAAAATGCCGTTCGGCGCCCAGAAGCCCCACGAAATCGAGGAGCGCGGCACGATCCGACGGCCGTTGAGATAGAGGTTTGCGTCGGTTCCGAGGCCCTTGACTTCCAGCCAGCGAAAACCAAAGGTCGTGCTGCGATCGGAATGCGCGACCGCCGGCAGAGTTGCGGAAGCCTGGTAAAGATTCGGCTGGTCAATGCCCCAGAGCCGGGCGTTGGTGACCGTCGCATCAATCGAAGTGGTTATGGTTCCGTTGGCCGCAAAATGAACGATTTTGCTTTGTTTGAAGACAACGTTGTGATTCCGGGCGATGGAAAAGTTAACCGGCCCGTCGTATGCCGGCCCAGTGGAGGAGATATCGGCCTGAATGCGAACCGAGCGGGGGTCGGGCTTGTTCAAAACCGCCAGGTCGCTCACGTTGACCGGCGCACGCACCTGCATCTCCACGCCCCCGGCCAGGCCGCCGAAGGCATGGGTCGCCGGCAGCGTATATTTGCCCCAGGTCATCGGTATGAAATCCATCCAATCCAGCCGGCCTCCCGGATTGGTGATCCGCACGGCCAACAGGTTCTTTTCGCCTGGTTTGATCGCCTCCGTGGCATCGGCGGTAAATGGCGCCTCGGAGATGATGTTGTAGCCGACCAGCTTGCCATTAACATAAACCTCGGCACGGAGGCGAGCGGCGGGGAAATGGAAAACCAACCGCTCACCGGGTTGCAGGGTCGGCGGCGCAAACGGCCGATACCACCACGACACGCCCTGATAGTATCCATCGGCCGCCACGATGTCCGATGGCGAGGTCGAAGCGGTTGTGCGCGCCGGCGGCCTGTTGAAGTAATACTCTTCTACGGTCGCCGGTAACGACACGCCGATGCCGGCCTGGTCGTTGAGCACCGCCCATCCACCGGTCGGCGGATTCACCGGCAGATTCTTGAGTTTCACGTCTTCCGGAAGATAGAGGATGTCATCCTGCCAGGCTGCTTTCGGGTCCAGCCACAATCGCCATCCCTGATCCAGATTGACCGCGTCAGACACGTCTGCGCGCGCGGCCGAGACGAAGATGAAGGAGCAAACGAGACATACGATCGGATGAATTTTCATAATAAGTTGGAGCGTCACAATTTGATTGGGTTCGGTTCCATAGATTTTCATGGAATCAATTGCACGATAAATTCCTTTTGATCGCGAGAGACTCCAATTTTCAATGAACGCCCGTCGGGCAAAGCCGGCGCTTGCCGTAGCAGCGCGACCGTGTCTGGCGTCCTCGAGCCGTTGACGGAAAGAATGACATCATTTTTCTGCAAGCCGGCTTTGGCCGGGGCCGACTCCGCCGGAACGTCCAGCACCAAGACACCCGTCACACCGGGCAGACCGAATGCGGACATCTCGCCTTCGTTGGTAATGTTGCGCACACTGGCGCCGAGCCACGTCACCGGCGCGGCGGCGCGCGCGGCGGATGCGGTCGCGGCTATTTCAGGTTGCGGCAACCGCGGAACGCGCGCGATGGCCTTGAGTTCCGGTTTTTGCACGCCGAATTGATCCATCGGGAAATTCACGAAACCCAGGGCCAGCGCGGGCGATCCGGGTTTCACACGGTAATCGCCTTTGGCCGGATCAACAAAATCCGCGTCCGCCACGATGGAATGTTCATCGCGCCCGCTCTGCTTCTGCAAATCGGTGGCGGGCGAAGGCTTGGCGCCGACTTTTTGCACCAGGGTGTAATCCATTTCCCGTCCCCACGGCGGCGAGTACATCCGCGCCGGGTCGTAGTCGCGCCAGACGATGTTATGCTCGAAAACGTCGCCGCTGTTGGCCAGCCAGACCTGGGGATAATAAGTTGAATCCGCGATAACGTTGTTCTCGACGATCCGCCGATAGCCCTCGCGGTTCTTGATGCCGCCGTTCAGACACAGGTTGTTTGTAATGACGTAATTGGCCGAGCCGTCATCCAAGTCAATGTCCCAGCCGTGATCGCAGCGCCAGCGGTTGTTGCGCAAAATGACCGGCTTGACGGCGTCGAGTAACGGCAGGTCCGGCGCCTGCTTGACCCGGGCGTTCACCTCGCCGGGATCCGGCAGCCAATAACGGTCGCGGCCCCAGGAATTGAACGAGCCGTGATCGCCGGTTTCCTTCACCGTGTCGAAGACGTCGCAAAACTCGATGACGTCTCCACCCCAGCAGCCGTCGCCGAGGTTGATGCCGGCGCGCGGCACGTCATAAATCGAGCAGTGCCGCACCGTGATGCCCTGAGCCATGTCAATTTCCACCCCCGCCGTCTGCTTTTCCACGCGGCCCGTCTCGTGAATCAGGCAATCGTCCACCAGACAGTCGGCGGGATAATTGTCCGTCTTCGGGCCGGGTGTGCGGTCAATGTCTTCCAGCCGGTTGCGCTGGTCGTAATTGAACAGCGGGCTGCGCGTAGCCTTCGGGTCGCCGACAAAGCAGATTCCGTTCGCGCCGGCCTGGTCAATGTGACAGTCGCGGAAGGTCACGCGCCGGTTGTAATCATTGACAAAAATCGCGTTGCCGCCGAGCTGGTCCAGAAAGCAATCCTTCAGCGTGCAATCCTCCGCGCCGTTGAAGAAAACCGCGCCCCCGCGGTAAATCGCCCAATCGGAACGCAGCAGCGGCTCTCTGGTGTCCATCACCGTTCGCGCCGCCTGCCGGAAGGCCAGGCCGCAGAGCGTGATAAAACGCACGGGATTTTGCTCGCCGCCGCGAAACTCGATCAGACAGCGCAAACGCGCGGCTTCCATGGTGGCCTGGTTGAGGTCGAGTCCGGCCGGCGGATAGTAATACAGCGTATGCGTTTTGTTGTTGAGGAACCATTCGCCGGGCGCGTCCAATTCCTCAAAAATATTTTCCACAAACTGGATATGGGGATTCGGTCCTCCGCCCCGGTTGTTCTGCCAGCCGCCCACTTTGGTTAAATCGCCGTTCGCATCTTTGCCGGTAATACGCCAGGTGAAATCTCCCCAAAGGGACGACTGCATCGCGTACGCGTAACCTCCGGCTGGATCCGCCCACCGGGCGGCGCGCCGCTTGATGTCCGCCGCTGAGGTAAACCCGTCGAAATATTTCGCCGTGGGATCGTAGTTGGGATAACGTGCCAGGATCTGGCGGCGGCCGTTGACGAAGAGTTCCTCCGTCCGCAAATCCTTCGGCGCCTGCGTCTGCAGGATGCCGTTCTTGTAAGACCGCCATTTCAGACCCGTCAGCCTCACGCCGCCACTGATGACGGGCTGCTCGTTTTTGTAAGCTTGATAGATCACCGGCGAGTCTTTGGTGCCCGAATCCTGCGCCGTGAACACCAGCGTTTCCGGGAGATAGTAGGTGCCGCCACGCAGGTAAACCGTCCCCCTTTCTTGCCGCACCGCCTGCTGGGCGCGCTGAAGCGTCGCGAACGGTCTGTCCAGCGTGCCGGGATTCGCGTCGTCGCCCGCCGGTGAAACGAAATAAGGTTGCGCGCTGCAAACACACGCGGAAAACACCGCCACCGCACAGACTGAAACGATTTTCAATTTCCGGGCACTGACGGGCGCGGCAGGTTCGTTCAAGCCGGGCATTACCCCGAAAATCCGCTTTCTTGCGCGGGCGGCTGCGGGCTTTCCTACGGCTCCCATACAGCCCGATAAAACGCGGACGACGACGATGTATTGTTGGTGATGTTCAAGGGGGTAGTCCCGCGAGGACCGGAGGTGAGCGTGTTGGTCGAGATTGATACCCAATTCCCCGCAGCCAGGTCCGTGGCCGTTTCGATCACGTACGGCACACCGGACAAGCCCTGCAACTGGCAGACAAACTGGCCAGGCGGAGCACCCGAAAGCGCGGTGAGCATCGGGGCTGCCGGCACGAGATTGATTACCGTCGCGGAGTAAGGTGTAAAGGTGTCGTTGAAGCTGCCGGCCGCGCCAGAGAGGCTGCCTTGGGCGATATCGCACGAGCCAATCCCGGTCCGGGCCGCGTTGTCCTGCGGGATGCCGTAGGACCAGGTGATGGCGTCAGGCGAGGGCGCGTAGAGATTGGCCAGGTTGAAGGCGACGGTCAAGTTCGTGTAGCTGCTCTTGTTGATGACCAGCAGGTTCAAAGCGCCGTTCGTCTGGCGCACGGCATAGGTGGCGAGCAACGGGTAATCGCTCGTGGCCGCGACCACCTGATCGCCGCCGCGAATGAACTTCGCCGCGAGTTCGGCGCAATAATACGTGGGGTATCGGGTGCTGGGAACATCTCCCAACCCGTCCACGACGCCGCCGTCGGAAAGGTATTGGCCGATGGAATTGGTCCGCCAGCCATAGTAAGACGGGTCCGAACTGCCGAGAGCATTTTGCCCATTCCGGAAATCCCACCAGATATGCGACTGGAACTCGGTCTGCAGGAATTCACCGAGGCTGTCCAGATAGGTCAGGCCGCCGACAAGGCTGCAACTCTGTCGATCGCCGCCCAGGCCGCATTCCGTGCATTCGAGCGTGACATTGCTTCCAGCGCTGCCCAGGTAATCGGTCAGCATTTGACGCAGGTTGGCGGCGTCGCTTTTAATCTTGCTGTACCAAAGCAAGTCCTGCGTGTCGCCGTCGGCGGGCCCGTAGATGTGTTCGACCAGGAAGTCGGGAATGCAATCGTTGCTGCGCAGATAGGTCAGCATCACTGGCGTCCAGCCATAGTGCGTCACGCCTGTGCGCGGGTTGACCACGGGATGGTTCGTATTGTTGACCGTGCCGTCCTCAGTAACATCGGCGACCGCGCCGATCTTGATGGTCGGGTCCGCCGCTTTCATTTGGGCGTAATAATTCGTGAATCGCATGGCGTAGGTCCAGGGATCGTGGGCCACCCAAGGCGGATTGGTGTTCCAGTCCCATTCCCAACTGCCGCCGACTTCGTTGCCGATCTCCCAATATTTGAAAGTGCAATGGTTGGTGACGTTGAACATGCGCACCCCAAAGGCGGCTTCGCTGGCGTCGCTGGTGCCGTAGTTCACAATGATAAACGCTTGGGCGTGCGTGTTGGTGGCAGCCCACATAAAGTTGGTGGAGAACGATCCCCAGTTACGTGCGCTGGTGTTGCCGGCGTTCCACGCCTCGTTGGTCCAGTGGTAACCGTCCCCCCAACTCCCGCCCGGCCAGCGCAGACAAGGATCGCCCATCAGGCTTAACAGATTGGTTGTTGTCGGCGTTTGGATCGCGCCATCCCACGCAACCTGGTTGACGCCGAGCATGTCGGGATTGACTGTGTGCAGGAGTTGCGACGTCGAAACGCTCACATGCACCGTGGCTGGAGCGGGCGCGGCCACCAACCGCACGTCCGAGATATAGAACGTAGGTTGCGCCGCCGTGAAGCTGTTCCAAATTTGAATCGCCTGCAAGTTAGTGATATTATTCACGCCGAGCGCGGAGAGTGGGAATGTGAATTGCTGCCAGCTGTTCGTGGGCGCCGTGACCTGGATCTGTGGCCCCCAGTTGGAACCAGCCTGCGCCTGGAGACCAACGGTCTGGCCTCCAATGGAGCCGCCGTCCAGTCGGAAAGTGATGGCGGTGTAAATGGACGTGTCAATTGGATCATGCTCCAAGTACCAAGCTTGCCAGGAGCCGCTGGCAGCTAAAGCCATCGTGTAATTACCATTCCAAGACGGGTTGTTCGTCAGATAGTGCGGCGTCCAGCCCCAATCCTGCCAGCCGTTGTTGCCGTTGAGTTGGGTCACGCCGGAAAAGATCGCCATGTCATCGTTTGCGAATCCAGGGGGCGCAAGAGCAAGGAACAACAGGGCTCCCACCGGGACAAGAAGACGTTTCATAGCTTAACATTAGCCCAAAACGACCTCGGAAAGCGTGTCGTTAGTTTTGACGACTGAACTCCCGGCGCGGGAACTAAAATCCTCAGTCATAAATTCCAATCAGTTTATTGATGCTTGAACAGCAAGCTTAGGGCAGCGGCGGGCCGAGTTTGATGCGGTAGAACCGCTGCGGCTCGGCGGAATTCGTGTCCGTCCAGACGAACGGCAGCGCGGGCGAGTTGGTGAGGAAGACGGTGCTCCATTGCGTGAGATTGGTCGAAGTCTCCACCGCGTAATCCGGTCCGGTCTGGCCGCTGATGCTGAAACTGAAATGTCCGCCCGCGGCTGAAACATTGCTGACGGCCGGCGCGGAAAGCGGATTCACTACCACAGAGAAGCTCTGGGTGGCGCTCATGCCGGGCGTGCCGTTGTCGGAAACTTCCAGGGTAAAATTGTTCGTCGAATCCGCCTGCGTGACCAGCGGACGGAACGAGAACGCGCCGCTGCTGGTGTTAAGCGTCGCGTTCGTCGCGCCGGCCAGCAGCGCAAACGTGAGCGTTTGTGGCGGCTGATCAGTGTCCGTGGCACCGGCGGTGAATGCGACCGTCTGGCCGACGTTGACGGTCTGGTTGGCAATCGGGGCCAAAGTCGGCGGCGTATTGGGCGGCGTGACGCTGTTCAGCGTGAGCGCAATGGTTTCGGTGTGACTGATCAATCCCGCGGTGGCGATGACGGTCACGTTCGTCGTGCCGGAGACGACGCTGTTCGACGCCGTGAGGGTCAGCAGGCTCGCACCACCGGTTATTGGGTTGTTGGTGAACAAGGCGGAGACGCCGCTCGGAAGATTGCTCACACTCAGCGTATAGCAGGCGTTCAAGCCGTCGGTTGGAGTCACCGTGATGGTGCTCGTGCCGTTCGCCCCGCCGTTCAGGGTCAGGCTCGAGGGATTCGCCACCAGGTTGAAGTCAGGCACGGGGGTGGTATATGAAACGGAGTCAATGTAGCAGGTGCCCGTCCAGCCGGCGCTGGTGAAAAATTGAACGCCAAGACTCTGCATGGGCGAGACGGCGTTTGCCGGCACCGTCAAGGTAATTGTGTTCCAAGCGTTGGCAGTGAGATTTCCAGATACGGTATAGTTACCGGTCCATGTCCAGTTGTGGTCTTGCACGTAGGGCTGAATCGCAGTGATGTTGGCGCTGCTCGGAATCCAAACATGGAAGGTAATCGTCGTGCCAGCGGCTATCGCCACGTTGCCCACGGACGGAGACGCGGTGCCCGCTGCCGAGCCATTGAAGTTCACAGCCAGCGACTGGTTGCCGGCGTAGTGTTGGGCGGCTGAAGTCGCTACTCCTGAAACGATGCCTCCTCCGCCCGTCCAACCTTGTGAATCAGTTTCGAAGTTGAATTGCGCCGGGTCGGCGATGACGCCGGAGGTCGTCGCGTGAGCTTCAGGCGAAAAACCTGACAGCCCGGAGCCGTTGACGGCGACCACCTGATAATAATAGGTTGTGCCGCTGCCGAGGCTGCCATCGGTATAGTTCGTGCCGGTGAGGCCGGTGACGACAGGTGAGATTGAACTCTCGGAACCGCTCTGCCCTGCACGGTAAAGGTTATAGCTGGTGGCTCCGCTGCCGGCAGTCCAGGACAAAGTGACTTGGCCATTACCGCCGGTTGTGGTGAGACCGGACGGAGCATAAGAAGCACCGTTCGGAGGCGGTGGCGCGGCTCCCCCGGTCAGCTCGGAAACAATTTGCGTGTCATAGATTGCACCAGAAGTCCAATCCCACGGACTGTTCACTGTGCTCCAATAAAAAGGACTAAGTCCATGGCCGCGGGCGGATTCGGCAACATACTTATTCCAATAATCCACGGAATCACTATTCCAAGTTGCCTCCGTTCCGGTCAGAGACGGCGTCGAATACGCTCCGAATTCGCCAATCATGACCGGAATGCCTTTGCTGACATACAAGTCGGCCAACTGTTGAAAGAACGAGTCTATGTCGCCTTCTTCACCCCAAGTGGCATTGCGGGTTGGGTCTCCAGAATAATGGTAAGCCGGCCCCCAGAAGTAAATCGCATTGCCCCACGATTGGTCGGTATGAATGATCGTGAACAGTGAAGGCGTATACTGGTGATATTCGACCATGATCCGGTGGGAAACGGTATCCGTCGGCAGGGCATTCAGCCACGTCGGGTCCGACACGCTTTGCAGCACCAGCCAGCGATTGGTGTTGTTGCCACCAGCGCCGCGCACGGCGTTGACGAACGTCTGATAATAATACATCAACGTGACCTCTTCCGCAGTATTGTTCACATTTGGTTCGTTCGCCGCGGCAAACATCAAATGGTTGTCGTAACCGGCAAAGGCGGTCGCGATCTGTGTCCAGTAGGACTTCATCTTCGCGTTAATGGTGGGATTGACATTGGTGCCGATGTTGTTTTCCAGCCAGCCGTCGTCCCAGTGGTCGTTGATGACGACATACATTCCCGCGGCAATCGCGTCGTCAACGGCCTGTTTGACCTGCGCCATGAAAGCGGGCTTGATCATGTAGTTGGTGACGCCGCCGCTGATGTTGGTGGTGGAATTGAAATCCCAAGCGCACGGGATGCGAACGGCGTTGAACCCGGCGTTGGCCGCGGTGAAGAACGGAGCTGCAGTCCAATTCGGCACGCCCCAAGTGGCTTCCAACGTATTTCCCAGATTCCATCCATAGGTGGGTATTGGGAACGGCATGCTGGCGGGAATATTCGTGGGGCCCGCCCGGAAACCCAGATCGAAGACCGCGTCAAACGTGTGGCTGCCGCCGGTGGTGATCGTGCCGCCATTGATGGGAATCGTCACAATTTCGCCGCCGGCGTAGGCATTCGTCGCCACAGCCAGCGCCGCGTAGCCGCCACCGGAGGGCTGGATGCCAAACGTAAACGCGTAGGTGTGGTTCGCTTGCAACGGAACATTTATGCCGCTCCATTTCAGCCAGTCGCCATCGGTGAAACCGGGGTTCGCCGCGCTGAACGAGATCAACAACGTCGCCATACTACCACTGATCGAATAGATGCGCAGGTAATACGTCGGCGTGGTGGCGGGGGTTCCATAGCCGCCGCCATTGTTCAATCCCGCCGTCTGGATGGCGACCGTCGCAAGCTTCACCGCGTTGGTGCCGGTGGTGAATGTCTGCCCGGCGGGCGGGTTGTTGTTGCTGAAGTAATTTATCCCGTCAGGCCAAGTCTGGTCGCCCTGGGTTGAGAGTTGGTAAATGTCATTCGTCTCAGGATTTGGCGCGGTCGGCCCGAGGTCGGACAATGTTTGCGCGCATAAACCGCCGGCCAGGCCGGTGAGGAGAAATGGGAATAAAACGCTGCGAATGATAAGACTCATGACTTTTTGCTCAAGAGGATTGGCACGATATTTACACTGCAAAAAATACCTCAACTTTCAGGAAAGCGAATGTCGTCAATTATCACGACACCGGCAGGCGGGCATAAATATTTGACAAAGCATAAAGGCCAGGACGTGTGGCGTTAAATTAACGTTTGCCTTCGATTCCGCCGATGAACGTTCCCCAACGGATGCCGCCTGTGTCATGGCGCGCGTTACAGCTTGCCGGGCATCGCATCCTTGCCCGACGGCGAGGCATCGTTAGGCTGTGCCGACGACATCATTTCAACGAAAAGGACCGCCATGGTGACCAAATGAATTTTGGCGGCTAATTTCATGTCATTTATCAGTGATCCGGAGGCGAATCACGGTGTCCGCCGGATGGCTTTGCCGGTCAATGCCCGTGATTTGGACCGAACCGTCGGCCGCCTGCTTCCATGCAACTGGTTTTTTTGTGAAGACGTCCACGCATTCCGTGACTTTTTGCGCGACCGGCGGCGTGGTGAATTCCGTTCCGGCGAATCCAGGCAGGAGATGGATGAAAATTTTTCCCCGCTTGCACGTGAAGCCATACTGGCCATCGACCGGATTCCACGGGCCGCCGCGCGTACCGTAAATGCTGTCGCCCACGACCCGCAGCCAGGCGCCGAACTTCCGCAGCAACGCCGCGTGCGCCTCCGGAATTGTTCCATGCCGGTCAGGCCCGATGTTGAGCAGCAGGTTTCCGTTGCGGACGACGGCATCCACCAGATAGCGAGTGAGCTGGGTTTCGGTCATCAGATTTTGCCGCGTGTTGTAACCCCAAGTGACTTGGTTCAGGTTCAGGCATTTTTCCCACGGATCGGTGCGCACCGGGCCTTTGATTTCCGCGCCGCCTTCCACGGAATCGAAATCGCCGATCCAGCCGGAGCGGCCATTGCAGATGACGTTCGGCGAGTATTTGCGGACGATGCCCATGAGTCCGAGCGGCCGGCTGGACTTGTCGTAATCGCTGTTCTCCGGCGCCACCGGCCAGGCGTTGTGCGGATCGCGGTATTTGCCCGGTTCCCAAAAAAAGGCTGCGTCCCGATCCGAACCTCGCTGGGCCAGCCAGCCACCGTCCCAGAAAAGATAATCCATTTTCCCATAGTTGCGGAAAAGCGTACGCACCTCCTCATAAACTTCGTTCTTCATCACGTCAGCGTTTTCCTTGTGCCACGCCGCCGTTTTGTAACCCCAGGTGTTGGGCGCGCAATTCGCTCCGGTCACGTCATAGTAACCCGGGTACCGCCAGTCAATCGGCGAGTAGTAAACGCCCGCGCGCAATCCCGCCGCGCGGCACGCCTTGACGTATTCGCCAAACAGGTCGCGGTGCAGCGTCTGCACGCTCGTGAAGGCATTCGTGAAATGGCTGTCGAACAGCGCGAACCCATCGTGATGCCGTGCCGTGAGGCACATGTATTTCATGCCCGCGTCCTTGGCGAGTTGCGCCCACTCGGCGGGATGATAATCCTTGGCGTCAAAATAGACGCCCTCGCCCTGATCACAGGCATACTTGCGATAGGTGTCAATCGGAATCGCGGCATTTTCCATATACCACTCCCCCTTGGCGGGGACGGCATAAAGCCCCCAGTGGATAAACATCCCGAACTTGGCGTCCTGCCACCATTTCATCGTGGCGTCGTTCTGCTGGCGGATGCCCAGGTCCGTTTGCGGTTCGCGCGCAGCGGCCGTAAAAACCGTGAACGCCAACAAAGCCAGTGTGATTCGATTCAGTTTCATGACAATTCTTGAGTGGATGGTGCAGTTGGCTAGCCCGTCCGCGTGGGCTACCTATCCTGCCGTTGAACCTGCTGATTCATCCGTTATCAATTCCCGCAAGTCACGGCACAGCCGGACGCGGCGCAACGGTTGCGTTTGTATCGTTGCCGTGGCCGGCTTGAGACCCTCCGAACTGGCGGTCAATCTGAACTCGCCGAGGTCGCGCGTGGATTGCACGATGATCTGAGCCAAGCCGTTGAACAGACTTCGCAACCATCGCGGCGCGCTGGTTTTTCCAATGACTTCCATTTCCCCACGCCGCCAGGTTTCATGGCTGTGAATTTTGGGCGGGCCGGGCGCGCAAAAGCACCGCGCCGTGTCTTGGCACTTCCACCAAATACCTCGCCTCGAAGGTACCGAGATCCTGGTGCGACCATAGATTACGCAGTGTTTGGTTGCCGCTCAACCCGTTGTTATTCCAATCCAACGTGACAGCTTGCGCTGCCGGACCGCGATTGAACAAGCCAATGGCTTTGCTGCCGTCTTTCAGGCCTTTCACCCAGACTTCTGCGCCTTTGGCCTGCATGACACGCCGCGCCGGATCGCCCAGCGGGTCTTGATTCACGGCCAGCACTTCGTCATTGGTGAGCAAAGACAACGTCCCCCCATCCATGTCCGGCAGATTCGCGCCGAGCATGAGCGGTGAAGGCGCCAGCGCCCAGAACGACATCAACATCACCTCTTCGTTTCTTGAGAATCGCGTCTGGCGTTCGGGCCCGGCAATGGTGCATTGGATGCCGATGTGTCCGAAGGGAATCATGTCCAGGTCAGGCCAGTGGCCCGGCCCGCCGACCCCCTGCCATCGGGCGAACAAATCGAAAGCACGGTTCAGATCCGGCCAGCGATCCCAAAAGTCGCCGGAGATGCGCCACATATTCGCCAGTTTGCTGATGTGATCGGCATGCGCAGGTGAAGTTGGCCCCGGTGAAGTGCTGAAAACGATCGGACGTCCGCATTGGTCAATGGCTTTGCGGATCATTTCAATTTCATGCGCGCGATACGGGACTGAAAGATCGTCCACCTTAACAAAGTCAACTCCCCACGAGGCCCACAAGCGGGCGCACGAGTCGTACCAGGCCTGTCCGGCGGCGTTGTCGCGCACGCCGAACATGTCGGGGCACCAACCACAAGTACTATTGGTGTTGCCGGCATCTGCGGCGGTAAATCGGCTGCCTTCAATGGGCGATTTGGCCCTGACCGCCTGCCGCGGAATGCCGCGCATCATGTGGATGCCGAACTTCAACCCCATTGCGTGAATTTTGTCGGCGAGCGGCTTGAAGCCTTTGCCGCCCAGCGCCGACGGAAAACGGTTCGTCGCCGGCAGCAGGCGGCCGCACTCGTCTGCAAAGAGTTTTGCACCCGCACGTTTCCGGTTGATGTCCCGGTCATCATCCGGCGAGACGGAATCGTACCAACGGAAATCAATCACCACGTACTTCCAGCCGTGAACCAGAAGATACTCCCGCAGGTAACGGGCATTGGCCAGCACCTCCTTCTCGGTTACGCTTGATCCCCAGGCGTCGTAGCTGTTCCAACCCATCGGCGGCGTTGACGCCCATTTCCAATAAGCCGGATTCGCATCTGGCGAATCGGCGCACAAAACGGCAGGAAACGCGAACAAGACCAACGCCACGAAAAAAAAGTTCGGAATGGTCCTTTTTAACATAACTGTAGAAATCCGTTTTGCCCAGCTAATTGGTGATGATCGCTGGTAACTTCAATGGAGTATCATCATAAATCGCACCGATGAGGATTTTACAATTTTTCATGTTCAATCACGAACAGCGCAGGTGCGGTTCCTCATCAAGTAATCCGTGAAGGGGCGAATTCGCATTCACGGCATACCAGGTCGCAGTGTGCAGGGCAATGTTTGCTCCATTGCCGTCGCGGGCACCAGTCCGTCGGCAGTCGCGGTCAATTTGATTTCGCCGGCTTCAGGCGTGGACTGCACGATGATTTGGGCCAGGCCGTTGAACAGGCTGCGCGACCATGGCGGGGTGCTGGTCTTTCCAATGACCACCAAGTTTACGTTGGGATTCAAGCCACCCTGGCCGACGCCGTTGTTGACACCCACGGCAATCACGTTGTCGCCCGCGTGGATAAGTCTTTTAATGTCGAAAATCGGTTTCGCCTGCCAGTCGTGCGACTCGCCGATGAACTGGCCGTTCACAAAATACCAGCCCTCGTCGTCGCAGCCCGAAAAGCAAACCTCCGCGCCGACACCGTTCATATCTTTCGACGTCAGCGTGAAATGCGCGCGGTAAATCGCCGTGGTGTCGGGGGTTTGAATGGTTGGTTCGCCGCCGCGGGTTTTGGCGTCGAGCGTGTTCCAGGCCGAATCGTCAAAATCATTCGCGTATTCTGGAATGGCGCCGCGCGTGTGCGGAATTTTTGCCAGTTTCCAGCGCCACTCGTTGACGACAATGCGGCGCGTGGGCACATCCGGAACGAACACGTCCGGTTCGTGGCAACTCGGATCGCCGTTGCCCACGCCTAAAATTCTTCCCGCGCCGGCGATGGAAAAATGGATCTTATTCCGAGCCGTCGGCACGAAGCGGTCTTGGGCATCCACGGTGGAAACAGTGAACACTGCCACGTCCTCGCCATCGGCCTGGATGGTCTTGCGGGCGGGCGTGAGTTGAATCCGGGTGGCGTCGCCCGTCGTTGCCTCCCTGGTTTCGGCGACGACGTTGCCGTTGGCGTCATAACCTTTCGCGCTCAAGGTTCCCGGCTCGTATTTCACGCGCCATTCCAAATGCGAGTATTTCGGCATGGTTTTTCGGCCAAGACTCCGGCCGTTCAAAAACAGTTCCACCGCCCTGCAATTGCTGTAAGCCCACACGGAGATTTCCCGGCCTTCCTGGCCGGGCCAGTTCCAATGTGGAAACACGTGCAGCACGGTGTTCGTCGTCCACCACGATCTGTAATAATAAAAAACGTCCTTCGGAAACCCGCAGGTGTCGAGAATGCCGAAGTGCGAGTTGACGCACGGCCACCAATACGGCGTCGGCTCGCCGCGATAATCAAAACCCGTCCAGACGAACGCGCCGGAAAGCCACGGACGGTCGGCGAAGAAACTCCACCAGCTTTCGGCGGTCGTGGTCCAGCCCGGCCAGAGGACGTCGTAAGCGTTGACATAACCGCCAGCGGCGTCGTTGGTGTAAATGCCGCGGTCGCCGACGACGCTGGCCTGCTCGGTGCCGACGTTCGGCTGGTTCGGATGTTCAGCGTGATATTTGTCCATGTCGGGGCCGTAGTGATAATTCCAGCCGCGCACTTCGATGACCGAGTTGATGCCGCGAAACACGTCGCCCTCCGGCGAGGCGTAGGTGACCAGGCGCGTCGGGTCGAGCTGGTTGGCGTAATCCTGCATCGTGCGCGCCACATTTGCCGCTTGCGGCGTGTCTTGCACCATGAATTGCTCGTTGGCGATGCACCAGATGACCACACTCGGATGATTGCGGTCGCGGCGGATTTGGTCGTCCCACTTTTTCATGTTCGCCGAATCGCTGCCCATCAACCGGCTCTCGTCCAGGACCAACACGCCGAGCCGGTCGCAGGCGTCCAGCAATTCCGGCGTGGGCGGATTGTGCGAGGTGCGGATGGCATTACAGCCGAACGCCTTCAACCGCTTCACGCGGAATGCCTGCAACGCATCGGGGAGGGCCGCGCCGACGCCGGCGTGGTCCTGGTGATTGCAGGTGCCGTAAATCTCGTAATGCTTGCCGTTCAGCAAGAAGCCCTGCTTCGGATCAAAGGCCACGGTACGGATGCCGAAGGGAGTTGTCATTTGGTCAACCACTTTGCCGGCCACGGAAACGGTCGTGACGAGCTTGTAGAGTTCGGGCGATTCCGGCGACCAAAGCACGGGCGAGGAGAGTTTTGATTCCAATTTCACCACGCACCGCGAATTGTTCTCTAAATTTACCGGTTCGGAAAATTGTCTTAGCAATTTGCCGTCCGGTGAAATCATTTGGCATTTTACCGTCGCCTTCGCGGCGTTGGTGAGCGTGTTGAGGAGATTGGCTTCGACGTGGATTTCCGCCCGGTCCGACGGCACGTTGTGCTTGAACGAGGAATAGACAAAAACCCCGTCCGGCGCGATGGCCACCGGCGCGGTTTCGTCCAGCCAGACGTGGCGGTAGATGCCCGCGCCTTCGTAAAACCAACCCTCGGATTCGGTCGCGTCCACGCGGACGGCGACGGTATTCTCGCCGCCAAAATGCGCCGTGTCCGTGATGTCCTCCCGGAACGGATAGTAACCGCCCTCGTGCTGTCGCACGCACCAGCCGTTGACCCACACCGTCGCGTCATGCATCACGCCGTCGAAGGTCAGCCAGATGCGTTTGCCGTTGGCCTCCTCCGGCAACTTGAATGTGCGGCGATACCAGGCGATGCTATTCGAAGGAAAGGTCCGGCCCAGCGCCTTGAATCCGTGGCTGCCATCGGCGGTTGGATCAAACGGCAGTTCGACCGCCCAATCGTGCGGCAGATTGACCGTGCGCCAGTAAGAGTCGGCGAACCGTTCCGACGCCGGTCCGGAACCGGTGCCGGAGTTCACCAAACTCAACGCGTCCGGCCAGTCGTCGCCGAGGTGAAATTTCCAGTTCGCGTCGAGTGAGAGATGCTGGCGTGGCGAATCGGCGGCAGAAACTCGCGTGACCAGAAACGTGGCGCATGCACCCGCGACAAGAGCGCGGACCAGCGACCTGGCAAATGGCGACACTCGGGGAGCTTTCATGAGCCACAGGATAAGGCAGGAACCCGAAGAATCCATGTCCTTAAAATCGATGACACCTTCCGAATTGCGGATTGCGCGTAGAATTCCAGTTGGACAAGGAAAAGGCTCTTCTCAAAACTGCGCGAACAATAATGTTACATCGGCTTTGATCCCTGTGTCGTTAGTTTTCACGACATTTAATCGGACCCGAACTCTGCTATCTTGACATGAGTTCCGCATGAAATCGACCTCGACCTTGGACTTTTGGCTTCTGCGCCATCCATTGGAAGGCCTGGCGGTGGTTGCGGTCTTGTTGCTCGCGCCGTTACTTTGCGGCGGCTGCAGCAAAAAGACCGACGCCCCGGCAAGCAACCTGCCGGCCGCGCCGCAGGCTGCCGCGCCAACGTCTGCGGCGCCGACACCGCCGATCATTGCTTCAATGCCGGCACCAGCCACCGCCACGAATGCGGCGCCGGATTTGCGCGCGATCAACCGGGCGCTGATCATTTGGAGTGTCCACAATCGGCGGCAGCCTGCCAGCTTTGAAGAATTTGCCGCCAGCGCCGGCTTTCAGATTCCGCCGCCGCCGCCCGGAAGAAAATACGTCATTGATAGCAGAGGACTCGTCAGTCTGGAGAACCGATAGCGGTGCCATGAAAACCGCCAATCCCAAAACAAGCGTTGCTGAAGTTGCCCAGGGTCTGACAACCGGGTGCCGTAATGAGACAGGATTCACCTTGATTGAACTTTTGGTGGTCATCGCTATTATTGCGATATTGGCCGCGATGCTGCTGCCGGCGCTCGCGGCGGCCAAGGCCAAGGCGTTGCGGATTCAAGACGCGTCCAATATGCGACAACTGGGACTGGCTTTGAACATGTTTCCCGGTGATCACCACAACCGATACCCGGCCGCCGGCCTTGCGGCCGCCGACGGGCAGTTAAGCTGGGACACTTGGATTTATAATTACGTAGGCGGCGCCAATATGCCGCAGTCCGAGCTGATGTCCGGCGTTTATGTGCAAGACCCGGGGCTGGCCGCAGCGTATAGTCTTGCTCCGGCACTCAAGGTTCTTGCCTGTCCCACCGACCGATTTCCCAAACTGCAATGGATCCCAACCGTGGCGCTCGGTTTGAGGTCCTATGCCATGAATGGCGTGGGGCCGGGCTGGGGCAGCCAATGGCAGGTATCCGCCGATAACGGTTACTCCTTGCCTAGTTTGAGCCAGCCTGGCGCCCATGGCGTGGGCATCTACTGGACCAGCAAAAAGACGATTGATTGGAATGCACCCGGCTATCCGACTTCTGTGGTCCGTCACCCATCCTCCGGTTTGTTACTCGTAGAGAACACTCATAATCAACAGTTCGAAGGCAACGTCTGGACTTGCATCTGTGTGGGACCTTACTCCCAGAGTCCGAATGAGCTTTACCAGACCGATAAAACCCAAGCAAGCCCACGCGGATCGGTAACAGACCCCAATCAAGGGGATCTGTTGTACAAAGCGCAAGGCAACCGGTTCAATTATCTGTTCTGCGACGGCCACGTCCAAGCCCTCGCCATCGAAGACACCGTCGGCAGCGGAACACTGGCTAATCCCGCAGGAATGTGGACCGTAGATGGACCGTAAAGCCGGGTTGCTATTTCCTGTCTCCACTCTTCGGAACCCGAACACAGCCTCTCTTATGATTACATTCCCGGCGAACCGGAAGCCGACAACCAGCTGGTTGAGAACGCGATCCGGGTCACCTGGCGATGCGGAGCTGTTCTTCGGCTCGACGAATGCCGTCGCCTCCAAGATCTGCGTCCAGCCAGAAATGTTCGCGCGGCGAATCAGCGGCCGAAAGCTGCGTGACCCGCAACGCAGCGCACGCTCCGGCGAAAAGAGCGCGGGGCAGTGAATCAGTTTTCATTTTCCGTTTGCGCAAAATAACCACGCAACGACTGCCGGGATCAGCGGAGATTTCATGGACTGACAGGCTATAGGACCGAACCGAAGAATCCATGTCGTCAAAATTTATGACGCCTGCGGACCGCGCCGCCACCCCGTGAGTCAGCAGGAAGCGGCGGTCGCCGCCTTTTCAACTGGCAGCAAGAATCCTGAAGCGTAAGCGTCACGCCAAGCACCTTCTTGACAGAGCAACCGTAGCGGAGTCGTAAGTGTGAGAGATATTAAGCTACGACGTTTATGACGCGAGCCGATGCGCCGGCAGTTGGCTTTTATTCCAAGCTTGGGGCGTGACTTCGT
>DASZAB010000177.1:0-47786 GCA_035945675.1 Verrucomicrobiia bacterium
CGGCCCACGCAGGAAATCATTCCACCCTGAATATCCATTTTGGTATTTGCGTAATAACAAGATTTGGGAAGTGCAACACGGAGGGGAAATGGCGTTAAAAAAGAATCATCGGGAACCACGCATTGATAATATTCGCGAAGCCAGTGGCGGCTTTCTGCCAGAAGCGTACGAAGTATTGGAAAACCATCCGGAGGTACTCCGAGAAGCAGCCTCAGAAATCCTGAAGGCGAATTTTCCAGATTCTCTTCACGATGAAATCCTCGGGGCCGTAGGACTCTCGCGCGAAGAGGCGGGGCCAAAATGCAAGAATCGCGACCCGGAATTCCGAACTTTAGTCGTGCGTGCGTATCAACACAGGTGTGCCGTTTGCGGATTTGACGTCCGACTGGGCGCAGTTGACTTAGGCTTGGAGGCGGCGCATATCCAGTGGCATCAAGCAGGCGGGCCTGATAGCGTGGATAATGGGTTGTGCCTCTGTGCCATGCATCACCATTTGTTCGACCGAGGGGCCTTCGGATTAACAAATGAAAGACAGTTGTTGGTCAGCGAAGAGGTCCACGGAACAAGCGGACTCAATGAATGGCTGTTGCGATTTGAGGGTCAAACCATGAAGATGCCACAACGCGACAGCTATCTACCAAAACCAGAATTCCTGCACTGGCACCGAAAACAGGTTTTCAAATCCCCGGCCCGCGAGATGTCGAAACATGGTGGCTAACACTATTGACTCATGATTTACCTCGACCATAACGCGACAACACCAGTTCTGCCAGAGGTGCTAGAGGCGATGATGCCTTACTTCAAAGCGGAATGGGGTAATCCGTCCAGCAGCTACAAGTTCGGCTCTAAATTGAAAGCGGTGATCGAAACGGCGCACGAGCAGGTCGCAAATTTGATCGGCGCGCATCCGCGTGAAGTGGTCTTCACCAGTTGCGCCACCGAGAGCAATAATGCCGCGATTCACGCCGCGCTCAAGGCCAATCCGCGGAAGCGCCACATCATTACTTCCGCCGTCGAACATTCCTCGGTGCTGAATTATTGCATGGTGTTGGAGAAGGAGAATTACCGCGTCACGTATCTGCCTGTGGACCGCGACGGCCTGCTCAAACTTGCCGATCTTGAAACCGCGCTCACGGACGATACCGCCGTCGTTTCGCTGATGTGGGCGAACAATGAAACGGGTGTGCTCTTTCCGGTGGAGCGAATTTCGGAGATTTGCAGGGCGCGGGGAGTGCTGTTCCATTGCGATGCAGTTCAAGCGGCTGGGAAAATCGAAATTGACGTTTGCAAGGTGCAAGCCGCTTACCTCTCGCTGACCGGCCACAAGTTTAATGCGCCAAAAGGAATAGGCGCGCTTTACGTTCGGCGTAAAGCGCCGTTCTCACCCTACCTACATGGTGGACATCAGGAGCGTGGTTTGCGTGGCGGCACGGAAAATATCGCTCTCATTGCCGGCATGGGTAAAGCCGCAGACCTTGCCTTGAAGAAAATTCCCGAATATGAACGCACCGTCCGCATGCTGCGCGATACTCTGGAGAAAGGCACTCTCAAAAATGTCTCTGGAACAGAAGTCAATGGTCATCCAACGCTGCGCCTTTCAAATACGACCAATATCACTTTTCACGGCATTGAATCCGAAGCGTTCCTTTTGCTGCTTGATCAGGAGGGCATCTGCGCTTCATCCGGCTCTGCGTGCCTTGCCGATTCCGACGAACCTTCCCATGTCGTCAAGGCCATGAAGCCACACACTGGAGCTTCGCGCCAAATGGTCCGATTCTCGCTTGGGTTGGAAAATTCTGGCCATGAGATTGGTACGACTATCGCAAAACTCGGGGATGCTATCAGGATGCTTCGCAATTAATGCACTTCGAGAAGATTTGCTCGGCTATGAGGCCAGAGGTTCAACACGCTTGCCTATCAGTTTTTCCCATTCAATTTCTGTCTTAAACCAAAATCCGGCATAGGCACTTGGTTGAGTATTTTTGAGTAATTCCATGGCATTTCCTGCGCCATTGAATTGTGTGCGGAGTTTAGAATACTCGGATTTGTCATTAGCGGTCGCTTCTACATAAGCCGATAAAATTTGGCTGCGTAAAGCCTCAAAGATAGTCTTTTCAATTTTCGCGCTGCCGCCGACGGCCCATGCTGCTTGTCTTGAAAAAACGCTCTTTTGAGCCTGGTTGCGACCTTCTGGATCTATTTTTCGGAGTAGTTCAGCGAAGAATGTTGGGCTTAATGCCTCGGCTGTTGCGACTTCAATCTCCTTGCCGGCAGCAAAATCTAATAGAACGAGCTTGTATATCTCCCTAAGCACTCCCAACAGACCACTCATCACCATAGACTTGCAGAGTATGAAATCATATGAATGCGAGCTGTAATTACCCTTGGCGTTCCTATGCGGCCAAGCATATGGAAACTCTGTGCGCACAGCTTCAAACATATTTTTGACGATGCTCGCAAATTGCTTCGATGCACTCATCTCCCCTTTGTAGCGCAACTGATAGAATGTCCTGAAGACTGATTTAGGATTTTGCGGATCACCAAGCGGAACCAATCTCTCCACCATAAACGCTTGGGAAACCAAACCCGGACCTGTGCCCAATAGCTTGATCATTCCCTTGAGGGGCGATGTTTCCGCATTGTTCAAATGGACTACGAATTCATGGGTAAAGCTTAAAGGCGTAACCTTGTCAGATTCAAATGCGCCGAAGATATCGAAGTAAAATGAACGTTGGACCGGCTTTTGATTGAAGTTGACAGTGGCAAAAACCATTGCCTGCTCCTCCAAATCAAAATCTAAAAGGAGAGAGACTGGCACTTCGAATGTTCGAACAGCTTCAGCCAGTTTCTGTTTGCGTTTCTGTTGCTCAAGTTGTTCGGGTGTTAATGTGCGGCCTTCAAACTGGTGGAGTTCTGCATCCAGCCGCTGCATCAACTGTCTCAATCCTTTAAGACGATGCTGGCCGTCGATAACGAACAGTGAATTATCTTTCTTGGGGAGCAACACCAACTTTGCCCATGAGGAAGATTCACCAACTAGGTAGGCACAGGCAGGGCTGGGGCATTCAGGGCGTTTATCATCCACTTCACAGTCCACGAGAAGCCCCAAAATTACCGTGCTGGGAAAGATCACCTCTTTTCGACTCTGTCCGTTATCAATGAGACGCTGTTCCACAAACTTTGCGATTTCACGTAGTCTGTCTTCCTTTTCTGGACGCTGGGGATAACGCGTCAGGACTTCCGGGGTGTCAGCAAAATATGGGTCGTCTGTTCGTGGTGTTCGCGGTGTTACGGTGAACAAAGGAAACAGTGTCCCGAACTGAATTGAACCCAAATAAAGCCGGGTCCGGTCACCCTGCTTTACTTCGACACAAGGAAACTCGATATGTTCGCTCATTGGCCAAACTCCTTCGGTTCCACTTTAGGCGACTGCGGCGGTGCGCTCAATCTGGCTCGAATTTCCGCAGCGACTTCATTGATTAGAATTTCTTTGAGGTCGGAGTCTTTGATTGAGCGACTAATTTCTTCCTCGATTCGCTGTTTGCCCGTTTCAAGTGTAGTTTTTAGCTGCTTTTCAATTATTTCTTTGACCTGCGGCTCAATCTCTCTTTCCACGACTTCGTTCAGACGCTTCCCAAATTCCAGAACTATCTTGTCTTTCAGGTCGGACTCTACACGTTTAATCAGATCACGAAACTTAGAGATACCAGTAATGACTCCGACTACGGTTGCCACAACGGTAACAATGGCGAAGAACACAGCGAGAATACCAAAAATTGCGGCTGCGCCGTCGAAGAACCAACTCCGGAACGTTCCTGGATCAGAAGAAAAGGCTTTGGGCTCCTCCCGTTGGCTTGGCTGAAGAAACGCGGATTGGTTGCTTTGGACACTGGCCAAGAGATTTGATTGAGGTCCTTGATTCGACGTGGGAACATTAGTTTTCTGTTGAGCATGGGCAGAAATGAGAACTGCAAAAAGAATGTATACTGCAATGCAAAATATAGTGGGTATTCTCATGGAATTCTTCCTCCATCCTTCCAAAACTGCCGCGCCATGCCGGTTTGGAGTTTTCCTCCTAAGCGTAAAGCTGCTTCGGCTTTCTTGAACTTTTGGTGAATGACGCCGCCAAGGATTTGCTTTTGATCTGCAGGACTCAATGTTTGCGGTGAGAAGTGGACGCCGCACTCTGCCAAGTCGGCAAAATTTGTTTCATTCGCACCGATGGTTAGGAATTTGTCGGCATCTTGCGAAGCGAGCCAAACGGGGAAGCCCCATGATCGGCCTGTCCTCGCCAATGAACTCAACAACCCGGCCTTGTTTTCCTTCGGCAACAACAAGTGCGCTTCGTCCACGAACAACACCATTTTGAGCGGCTGGATGTCATTCTTTACGGCCAGTTGCTGACTCAACTTCTTGATTAGGAAATTTAGGATGAGCGCGACGGCGAGAGCCTTGGTTTCGCTATCCGTGCTGAAATCCTTAAAATCAATCACCATTGAACTATTCAGCCATTCCTCCGGCGTAATGGCGGTCTGTGCGCTTGCGAACAAGTTGAAGCGTTCGATCTTCTGTATGATCGCAAGGTCAACACCGGTCGCTCCACTGTTTTCCAACTCAAGTGCGAGCGATGTGAAATCAGGCGCATTGAGGCGCTGGTAGCAATCGCTGATGTTGCGCTCCTGCTTCGCGCCGAGTTGTGGCGCAAAGCAACGGATTAAATTGGCGATTTCGTAGGCGATTTGTGTGTTCTGTGTCGGATTCGGATGCCGGTAGAGCGGATTGATAGGCAAGTCGTTCTGGATAAGTCGGACGTAGCGTGCTCCGGTCTGCTCCAGAAAGCTTGTGCGGTTCTTCCGTAATTGCGCATTACTCGGGTCGTCCTCCAGTTCACCCTTTAGATCAAAGAAGACAAAGCGCACGCCGTGGTTGCTAAGTTGCCCCAGAAGGTCGAGCACAAGCTGACTTTTGCCGCTGCCGGGTTGGCCGGAAACCACAAGTAGTCCATTGGACGTGCCAGGGCCATTCATTGACCATTCAGGGGCGTCATTTAAGACTTTGAGTTTTACCTCGGTCTCAACAACCGGCATCGAGGGCACTGCTGGCTTCATGACGCTGACAAGCCCAAGATCGCCACCTGCAAATTTGAGCAAGGCTGATACGAACCGTGCCTGATCGTTGCCGGACTCTTCCCAGATTTGCCGCAAGCGTTGGCAACCGAACTCAAAATGTCGACGAAACTCCTGCCGATAGCCGCCCTCATCAAGATTGTGCCCGGCGCGGTGGTTCAATGCAGCCCGCACAACGTCCCGAAGATCGTCGCCGACAACTTGTTCATCGTTCAACGTCACGCCTTTTGCGTCCTTGGGCTTGAACTCGGTTGGCACGCTCTCACCCAGCGCCAAAAAGAGGGCGGCGCGTCCAAGGACTGCCTGATTTCGTGCGCCGAGGCGGGCAAAGACGTTCTCGATGAATTCGTGAGCTTCGGTACTGGTGTCGAATTTCATACACTTTACTTAAGTATCAGAGATCATGCCCGAAATAATCGCTTGTGACGCGCACTTCATAGTTTGGGCCATCGGGTTTTCCATGTGGGTGCAATGTGTAAACGCGGGCAAGCCGGTCACGAATCTGGTCAAACAACTGGCCTTCGGGATCAACCTCCGCATTGGTACTAAGAATAATGGATTGGTGACCACTAAGGTAAAGCCGGTCAAGAACATTGTTGCGGACTTCTTTATCGAGGCGTGCCAACGGTGTATCCACGACAAGTGGCGGCACGAGTTTGGCAAGGCGGCGCAAGGCTTCGTAAAACGCAAGCATCCGCACTTGTCGCTGTCCTGCAGACGTATTGCTTTCTTCCCATGTAACCTTCTTGCCATCGCGTCTCACGAGCCAGCACTGCCAATGACTGTCAAAATCCATGCCCTCAAACTCACGTTCGCGCTCGGTGATTTCCACCCAGAGCTTGCCGACCTCTTCGGAAATCTGGCGGCGCATTTGTATGGCCGCACGACTGCGGATTTCCCCAGCGGCTTCCCGGTAGCGCGTTGCCATCGCCGCCAAACTTTCGCCGCGTTCAGCACGCTCGGCAATTTCCTGTTGTGTCGTCTCCTGCCGTTTTAAGTCCGTCAGTTCGACATCCAGCCGGGCGATTTCGGCATCAATATCCTTTAGCCTTTTGCTGATTTGGTCACGGCGAGTAATAAGTCCACCCCGCTTCTCATGAAGTTCCACACCTCGTTTGTAGGCCGCTGTGTTTTGCTGCATCTGTTTCAGCTTCTGGTCGAGTTCACGCAACTCCACGTCCATCTTTTCAATGCTGACACATAATTCAGCCAAATCTTGAAGCGTCCTTTGATTTGTGGCCAGCCGGGACCGCACTTGTGCGCTCACGTCGTTACGGTCTGCTAAATAAACCCGTTCAGGCATTCCTTTGGGCGGGGGATGAAAAAGCCGAGCGAGCGCATCCTCCAGCCGATTCATATAGAAGGACTCAACGTCTGGTTGGAGTTCAAACTCTTTTGGCGCATTACCGAACACGTCCTCTTTCACCTGTGGGATTTTCGGCTGGACCGTGGACTTGGCGCTTTCCCATTCGCGACGTCGTTCTTCAGCAGACAGAGCGTCGTGCAATTCCTTTCTATAAACACCCAGTAAAGAAATCGGCAAGGCCAACTCCCAAGCCTCTGTGAGCTTGGATTCGAGTTTGGCCTTGGTTTCCGTAAGCTCGGTGCGGCGTTCTTGTGCCCTCTGCAACTCGTCGGGGTCAACCGCGCCCAGTGTCTTCAAGTCGTCCTCGACCTCCAGTAGTTCAACTTCAACTTCGCGCAGGTCGCGATCCAACGTATCGTGTTCCCTGCGCCGGGCTTTCAAAATTCCCTCGGCGGTGATGACCTTGCCGTTCAACTCGGCAAGTGTTGTTTCCGGGTCAGGGCCGCCTGTGGCATTAAACACGCGCGGGATTTTTGAATTGATCAGTTGGCGCAGGTCGTTTTCCAGTTCAGTGTATGTCCAAAGACCAAGGATTCGACTTACACCTTCAACAATGTCTTGCTGTCCCAAGTTGATGCTTTGGCTACGCTCAGCATCGAAGAAAAAGAAACGTGCCAGATGCCTTGGCAGAAAAGAGTCCCGCAGCTTTTGAATCACTTGCTCGTCTTCAATACGACCCGGCGTGTCAGAGCGTGTCGCGAAATGCTCCCACACCGGCGATGAATTGGAACGAAAACGGACTTCACGAAAGAGTTCGACTTTTCGGCTGCCTACTTTCTCATCACGAAGACTGACGACAGCCTTGAAGCGCATCGTGTCTTCACCTTCAGCCATTGCGCGCCGATTGAGAGATTTTTCAAATGCAAATCTTGTTGCGTCGGAACCAGGCTCAACTTTTCTCAAATCACCAACACCGCTTTCACCAACCACCGCGAGGTAAAGTGCGCGCAGCAAATGTGTCTTGCCAGCGCCGTTCTTGCCGCCGACTAGAATTCCGCACTTGCCCTCCAAACTGCGGAAATCAAGTGTGTGCTCCCCATAGAACGGCCCGAAGTTTTGCAGCGTCAACGAATCAATATAGACCTCTGCCATGATTAACCCTTTTTCACTGTCTGTTCCGCCAAATCATCTTTTAAGATATTAAGCAAGTCGTCGGGCAATCCGTGGGCGCGGTGACTTTCGCTGTATTCTTCCACCTTGGCGAGCATCCGGCGGAGAGTGTCGGCATTAACGTTTTTTTCACCAGCGACTTCTTGTTCCATTTCGCGCAGGCGATTCAACTCTCTCAGGTCAGCGCTCATAATTATCCCTCGCTGTTTGTTGATGATGCGGGCAACGCCGCGACCATCATCGGGATCGCGTGCCGCTTTCCACATCTGTTGGATCAATAGTAACTCTTCCGGGGTGATAAGTGTCAATGCCGTTTCCTCTTGCAGCTTGAGCAGACGTTTTAATAGTTCACGCCTGCTTTCTATCTTGAGCGGCCCTGGGCCATCGGCACCATTCTTTCGTTTCATATCGCGGTGGCCGTTGTCGGGATTACGGAATTCAAGAAGCGTCGCACGAAAATCAAGTAAATGTTCCATGCGTTCATCACCGCTTTCGAGCAAACCCTCGCTAGCCTTGTCCCGATCAACGACGGTGCAAGTCCAGCAGCCAAAGCGGGAGTTACCGCAGGCGGGCGTGCTGGTGTCAATCTGGATGGGGCATTCGCCGCCACCGGCTGCATTGTAGAGCTTGTAGAGGTCGCGATTCGATCCACCCCATGCCGGAGCGGATTGGAGCAAATAGGCCCAGACCTCCTCGGTGGTGAGAAATTGAATGGGATTCGAGACCCAGACGCGCGGCAAGTCGGGATGGCGCGTGAGGCCATTGCGTGTCTCACGTCCGGCAAGTGTTTGCGCGCGCGTTGCGCTCTCGGCCCGCCGGGCACCCAAGTGGAGTATGGCCTCGCTCCACCGCCCCATGCGCTGTTCCACGAAGCGGGTGACCGGATCAATCTTCATGCGTTGCGTGCACCACCGGAATGTGCGGTTCGGCGGTGGGTAACCGCGCCCGATGATATTCACCCAAAAGCTCTGTTCCGGAGGTGGGCGAAGGAGGTGAATTTCGATATTGAGATTTTGCTCGGCGGAGCATTTCCGCATCTTGGCCAGCGACGTTTCGATCATTTCCACAATGGCCGGTATCTCAACGCGAGTATCGGTGCAGACGATGGCAATTTCCTTCTTCCGCTTCTCTGCGTGAACGGATTGGACCGTATCGAAAATAAGCGAGGCGACCAAAGTGCTGTCTTTGCCACCGCTGAAACCGACGAGCCACGGGCGAGAATCAGCAACGTAAAGTTCCCGCAATGAATCTTTAATTTCCGAAATGTTTCCGATTGCCATGCAGATTGACCAGCATCGTAAGCTGCGGCAGATTTTAGGCAATCGCAAAACATAGAGGCACCACATTCCATCGCGGCGGAAACGATGTTGTCGGGCAGAGGGATCGCTGCCAGAGTTTCGGAAAACGCCTATGCCGCTTTGGTCGTGTTGAAATGGTATTGCGCGACGTCCTTGGCGCGGATTGGCAACACAAAAGATGGTAGATCATTTCGCTTTCACTGTTGCACGCGCCCGTTTAAGAATGTCCTCCAAATTGACACCAATACCATCAGCGATACGCAACACCGTTTCAAATGAAGGATGTCGCAGGCCGCGCTCCATATAGCTAATGGTTTGTTGTGTGAGGCCGCACTGAGCGGATAGCGCATATTTAGAAATCCCGCGCCTCTCGCGTTCCTCGCGAAGTAGCCGAATTGCCTGTGTGCAGATGGCGCGTTGTTTGTTACCCGATGGCACGCCCAAGGATTACGCGAAAAAGGATTTGACAACATACTTCACAGTAGTTATGTATTGGATATGTTTGCCCGAAGGCTTGGCCCAGATCCGCACGCGGGCGGCGCGAAAAGCGCCGGATGCGATGGGTGTCCCGACATTTGGGAACTCGATAATGGCGACTTCGCCATTATCGGCATAGACATCACGGCTGCTGCGATTGCGAAATTGCCGCCAACTGCCGGATGCGGGCCAGATGAGCGAATTGTCCGGTTGCCGCGCAATCTTTTGGTGAACGCCAAGCGGGACATTCCCGACCGGCCCTGATGTTGTGCTAGAATGGGGGGATGGAGATTTGGGGGTGGATTTCTCAAAACTGGTTCAATCTTTTAAGTGCCGGCGGTATCATCGGCGGTCTCTGGTTCACGGCTTTTTCATTGCGTTCTGCAACCAAGTCGCAGCGGGTCGCCAATCTACTGACGATTACTGCAAACCACCGCGAAATCTGGAAAGAGTTTTTGAACAACCCAAAACTGAAGCGCGTCCGCGACACCGGTGCGGACACGGCAAAGCAGCCTGTCTCCGACGCAGAACGGGTGTTTGTCACGATGGTAATTCTCCATATCGGTAGCGTCTATTACGCCACGAACGATGAACTGGTCATCAAGTTGGAGGGACTGCGCCGGGACATTGCACAGTTTCTCTCGCTGCCGATTCCGCAAGCGGTATGGGAGAAGATGAAAGTTGTCCAAAATGACGCGCTGGTTCGATTCATTGAGGAATGTCGGAACTGGAAATAGGATGCCAGGGCATTCTCACTGGTCAAATCTTCCACGCTGCAAAACAAATTGGAACCAGACGCTTTTACTGGCCGAAAGCTATGAATTGCAGGGCCTTTATTCTCACTTTTATTCTCACTTTGGGATTTTGAAAAATCTGAAAACGCGAAAAGCCATTGGTATCATTGGCTCAAATTCACTTTGGAGCGGGTGAAGGGAATCGAACCCTCATCTCAGGCTTGGGAAGCCCGCATTCTACCACTGAACCACACCCGCCTCTGCTGCGCTTGAGCGCGGCACGCTCGGCTTGGTTGCTTCTTATCAGACCGTTCAACAACTGGCAACAGGTTTACGGGCGTCACGCGGCGGCGTGGAGGCGGTGAATGGCTTCGCGCAACCGGCGTTCAATGGCAGCCTGCCGTTCCGCGGAAACAATTTTGCCGCCGTTCAGCTCACAAACGTAGAAGCTGTCTATCGCTGCGCCACGCTCGGTCACGATCCGGGCGCTGACAATGTCCACCGCCAGCCTGGAAAGAGTCTGGGAAATCATGTAAAGCAGGCCGAGATGATCCTCGGCTTCAATTTCAATCAGCGTGCGCGTTTCCGACACCTCGTTGTCAAAGTGAATTTGCGTTTGGATGTGCTCGCCCGTGTACGGTTGGTAAACCGGCTGCTGGGTGATTTGGCGTTTGATGAGCGCAGGCAGGTCAATGGCTTCGTCCGTCAGGACTCTTTCCAGCAGTTCGGCAAACTGGTCGTGCTGCGGGCGCGTGGCAAGGTTGCCCGTGCGCCCGTCGTTCACATAAAAGGTGTCGAGCACGATGCTGTCGGCACGGGTGAAAATCTGCGCACCCAGAATATTGAGTCCAGCCGCACTGAGCGAGCCGGCAATTTTACTGAACAACCCGGCGCGGTCCCAGGTGCAGATTTTGACGGCGTTGTAGCCGCGATCCGCTTCATCCCGCCAGGCGATAATCGGCGACAGGACGCGGCTGTCTTCAAGCAGGAGCCGCTGCATGAAACGATGCGCCAGTTCCAGGTCGTCGATGATTTCCGGCGCGGTGCGGACCTGGAAATAGCGCGCCGGCAGCGTGGCAAAATGCGTGTTGATCTCCTCGTCGCTCAATGATTTGGCGGCGAGCTGGCGGACTTCCAACAAGAGGGATTCCCGCTGTTCCACCTCGGCGCGGATGAATTCCGTGCCGCCCGTGAGCAAAACCAGGGCGCGCGTGTGCAACTGCCACAGCAACGCGTCTTTGAACCCGTTCCAAAGTTTGTCGCTGGTGCCCTGCGAATCGGCGAACGTCAGCAGCGTGAGCAGGTCCAGCGCTTCGGACGTCTCAATTTTTCGTGAGAAGTTGCGGATGACGGCGGCATCATCCAGATCGCGTCGTTGCGAAATGCCCGCCATGAGCAGGTGGTTCTCGATGATGATCCGCAGCGTGTGGGCCATCGGGCCGCTGAGCCGCAGCCGCCTGGCAACGCGCATGGCCATTTCGGCGCTGGCTTCCGGGTGGTCCCCCCGTTTGTGGTGTCCCGCTTTGCCGACATCATGCAACAACAACGCCAGATACAGCACGCCGGGGCGCTCGAGGTTCTGGAAAAGTGGCGCGTAGCTTTTATACGGCAATTCGTTGGCCTCCCAGACGCGGTCGAGTTGCTCCAGGCAGACCAGCGTGTGCTCGTCGGCGGCGTATTGGTGATAGAATTCGTGCTGCACGAGGCAGGTGAGTTTCCCGAATTCGGGGATGTATTTGCCAAGGAAATTGACCTCGTGCATGGCGCGCAAAACGGGTGCCACGTTGCCGCGTTGTTCGAGGATGGTCAGAAACGTCTCCCGCACATGGGCGTCGTTCAGGAATGCGCGGTCCACCAGGGACAGTTCATTGCGGATCAGCTGCTCCAGGTCGGGATGCAATTTCAGCCGCCGCTGTTGGGCTTGCAGAAAAACGCGCATGAGGCGCTGGGGCTGTTCCCGGAAAATGCGCCGGGAAACGGCGCGGATTTCGCCGTTCACAAACAGAAAGCCGTCCACCGGATCCGGCGCCTTGCGTTTGGGCAGCCACGCGCGCAGCGAAAGTTTCCCTGGCGCGGGAGCCAGCAAGGCCATGCGTTGTTCCAGGGTGCGCGTGATGAGGAAGATGTTGCGCATGTGCGTGTAAAGGTCGCGCATGAATTTTTCAATGCGTTTGCTGGGCGAGCGATCGCCATAACCAAGGCCGAGCGCCACGGCGGGCTGCAGATTTTTGCCGAGCACATCCACCGCGCGGTTGGTTTGATAATGCAATTCCGTCCGCGCCCGCAGCAGGAAGTCGTAGGCGGCCTCCAGCTGCCGGTGCTCGAACCGGCTGACGAATTCCTGTTTTTCGAGATCGTCCAGCGAAAGCGCGCGATATTTGAAAAACGCCATCCAGAGCAGGTTCTGAAAATCGCGCAGGCCACCGCAGCCGTTCTTGATGTTCGGTTCCTGCATGCAGGCGGAATTGCCGAATTTGCCGTGGCGCGCCTTCTGGTCTTCGACCCGCAGAGCGATGTATTTCTCCTTAAAGCCGTCAACGCACTTGTCAATGAGCGTTCGCTGGAATTTCTTGAACAGCTTCTCGTCGCCGATGATCAATCGCGATTCGATGAGCGCGGTCTTGGATTGCATGTCGGTGTTGGCCACCTTCACGCAATCGCCGATGCTGCGGACGGCGTAGCCGATCTTCAAGCCGATATCCCAGAGCGGATAGAGCACACCGTCAATCAGCTTGGACAGGCAGGGAAGCGGCTTGCCCGCGGCGACCTGGCCGTCGTGCAAAAACATGAAGTCAATGTCGCTGTACGGATTCAATTCCGCGCGGCCATAACCGCCGATGGCCGCCAGGGCCAGTGGCGGAAATTCCTTTTGCGCCCGGAGCGACAAGCTGCCGCGCGCGGTCGTCCAGAGATGCCGCAACAGCGCGTCGAGCATTGCCGCGCGCGCCCGGCAGATTTCGCGCCCGCCCTCGCCGCCGCGGTGCCACAGCTTGAGCCGGTGGGTTTCCACCTTGAGAAAGCCCTTGTAGCGCGAAAGTCTCTCGGCCGCGCTGGCCTCAGCCGGGAATTGCAGGCGAGCTTCGGCGTCGCCTTCGATTTTCCTGATCAGGTCCTGCACGGGCGCACAAGTTGCGAATAAAACGGCCTGAAATCAAGCACCACCGCCTGCGAAAAACGACCGGTTCTTCACACGGTCGAGCCGGTGGCTTGAGATTGGCGCACCGCGCTGACGCTACGACCGGCCGGCCGGGAAACCGGCTGCCAGCGAAAACCTTGTCGCGTGCCGCCTGTCTATTCTAAAGTTCGTCGATGCCGGCCAATCCCGACCCTGATGCTGTCCTGATGCTTCGCGTCAAGCGCGGCGACCGGGCGGCGTTCGCGGAGCTGGTGGAAAAATACAAACAGCCGGTGATGAACCTCGTTTACCGCACCTTGCACGATGAAACCGAGGCCGAGGACCTCGCGCAAAATGTTTTCTTGCAGGTTTACAAATCCGCCCGGCGTTATGAATCGCGCGCCAAGTTTTCCACCTGGCTGTTCACCATCGCGCGCAACCTGTGCCTGAATGAAATCCGCCGCCGCTCGCGCCATCCCGCCGATTCAATCGAGGAAGCCCATGCCGAGCACGAGGACCAGCCGCGCCAGCAATTCGAGGACAAAAGCAGCGTCGCCCCGCCGGAGAAATTGCTCCACGGCGAACTGGCGCAGAAAATTGAGGAAGCGCTGGCGCAACTGCCGGAAAACCAGCGTACCGCCATTTTGCTCTGCCGGCAGGAGGAATTAAGCTACGAGGAAATCGCCAGGGTTTTGGGCTGTTCGCTTTCGGCCACCAAATCGCTCATTCATCGCGGACGCGAAACGCTCAAGGAAAAATTAAAGCCGTATCTCCGTACCGGCGAGTGGGACGCGTGAAATTTTCTTTTTCATCCCGGTCCGGTTGTGTTCACCTGTGCCGTAAATGAAAGCCGTCATTCTCGCCGCCGGGAAGGGCACGCGCATGAGGGAACTCACCAACGAGTTGCCCAAGCCGATGCTCCGCGTGCAGGGCAAACCCATTCTCGAACACATCGTTGCGGGAATCCGCGCGGCGGGCATTTGCGACATTTTCATCGTCACCGGCTGGCGTGCCGACGTCATCGAAAAGCATTTTGCCGGCGGCAGGGAATTCGGCGCAAGGATTGTGTCTGGACGGCAGGTGGTGCTGGACGGCACGGGCAAAGCGCCGGAAACCGCGAAGGAATTCATCGGTCATTCGCCGTTTCTGCTGACGTACGGTGACATTCTGGTTCCGCCCGAAACGTACCTGCAGATGATGCAACGGTTCGGCGAGGGTAATTTCGCGGGCGTCATCACCGTTACGCGTGGCGAGGACGTGACGAAGGGCGGGCTGAACTTTTTTGACGAACAGTTTTGCCTGAAGCGGCTCGTGGAAAAACCGTCGGCAAAACAGTTGGAGCAATTGCGCCGGGACGGCTGGCTCCCGCCCGGGGCGCCGGCATGGTACAACGCCGGCATCTACATTTTCCGGCCGTCGTTGTTCGACTTTACGGCGCGGCTGCAAAAGTCCCCGCGCGGCGAATACGAGCTGACCGACGCCATTAGTGCGATGATTGCCGCCGGGCAGAAGCTGGCCGGGCTGGAAGTCCCCGGCCGCTGGGTGGACGTGCGTGACCCGGAAACGCTGGCGAGATTGGAAGGGGAAAACATCGAACACTGAACGCCGAAAATCGATGGAAATCGTCGGGCGTTTGGAGTTCGATGTTGGATATTCGATGTTCCTTCGAAAATCCTTCAGGAGACAAACCTCGGCTCAAACACCGGGCCCAAGCCATGCTTGCGGAGCAATTCGATGAATCTGGCAATGCCGCGTTTTTCGTCCGCGGCCAGATGGTAATGCACGTGCCAGCCGAGATAATCCCGGCGGAAATCCTCGTCGTACTCTTCGCGGGTTTCGATAAGGTAATCCAGTGTTTCGAGGCCGAATTGTTTCGCCTCGATCAATTCGCGGCGCAACGCCTTGTTTTCGATGCCCCGCCGCAAAGCCCACACGGCAAAAACGAACGGCAGGTTGGTCAATTCATACCACGCCGTGCCGAGATCAAAAACGTCGTGCACGTGGGTGGCGCGTTGAAAATCAATCGCCTGGTCGCCGATCAGCAGCACCGCATCCCGTTCCGGGGCGGACTCATAGTCAGGCAACGGCTTGAATTCCGGCTGTAATCCGCGTTCCGCCAACAGGACCTTCAGCAGGTTCACACTGGTCAGAGAAGCCGGGTCGCAAAAGACCTCGGTGATTTTCTCCATTGGCACGCAATGCGCCAGCAACACGCTGTAAACCTCGCCCAGCGAGGCGACGGCCACGCCGTCGAGGATGTCATACCGATCGTGGAGCAGGACCTCGGTGATGCTGACGAGGGCGGCGTCGAGTTCATCGCGCCGGAGCAGTTCGGCCAGTTGGGCAGGCGTGGCGAAATACACCTCGTTCTCAATGCCGCGCGTGAGCGGCACGGCGTTCAGATATTTCACCGACCCGATGCGGAATTTGGCGGCCTCAGCCGCAGGCATGTCAGTCATTTTAGGGTCCGGGGATCTACCATCGTTTGGCATAGGTGACGATGTCGGCATCTTCGTCGGAGATCGGCATGTTCAGCGTGAACGCCACGTTTTGCCCGAGAATGACGGTGATTTCTCTTTTGCTGAAATCGTCGAGGTAATAATCCATGACGTAGCTGCCGGGTTGCACTCCGCGTTTGATGTCGACCTTCTTGTAGCCCTCGCGCCAGGCGGGGTCCGCGGTGTTGAGGATGAACCCGACAAAATCCCGGCCGGGTCTTGAATGGTCGCGCAGGATGCCGATGCGATGCGGCGCCGTTCCGGTCCCGTCCCAAACCCCTTCAATCGGGTCGAGGCTTTGCCGGTGCGTACTGAGATAGTTGACGAACGCCTGGCTCGTTATGGGAATGGTTTCCCACACATCCGCATACCGCAGCAAGTCGGCCACCATACGGTAATTTCCCCTGGTATAACCCGGCTCCTCGACCGACCTTACCTGCACGGCATCGGCGCCTTCTTCCCAGGCGGTTTTTATTATCTTTTGCGTTTCGGCCTCGGCCGATCCGCCGCGCATGGCGAAATGTCCGCCGCCGACGGACACAGTTCCAATCACCACGCATGGCCGGGGAACCGTCATGTTTTCGTTATAAACGGGAATGGGATAGCCGGCGGGTTTGGCCTGCCCGGCGGGCAGACGGGCTTGATAGGTCACCGCGGTCGAACAACCGGTCAGCAGCAACAGCGAAGAAAGGAACAGCACCAGACGGCCAACGGGTACGACCTCGAGGTATTTCACCGGACTGATACGAAATTTTGCACCATTGAATGACATGGTGCTGATAGTTTGCTCTGGCGGTGTCCGCGGCGCGAGTTATTTCAAAGAGAAACGAAAAGACATCGTCCTCCGGGCGCAGGTTTGCGGGACGCAACAAAGCGCCGGGGGCGCGGCATCGTAGTTATCGAAGGTGACCCGCAATCATGGAAATCTCGGACAAATCATCTCAATGCGAACCGGCTGGGCGGCTCGAAAAATCGGAATGTGCGCGACGGTTTCATTTTCAGGACAAAAGGAATTAATTGCTATTCCCCATTTGGTTGGCGTCCGCGTCCATCGGTGTGCCTCCGTGGTTGAAATGTTGAGGCGGCCGCAGTTCCCGCTTTTTCACGCCCAAACCCCAAAGCAGCGCAGGATAATTAAAACTTTTTCATACTGGACAAATATTCAGCAGGGTTCATAGTTTGGGTTGAAAGCAGTTTCCCGAGGCTTCCTTATGAATACAAGAAAACCTTCCCTCCGCGGCGTTTATTTTTTGATTTACTGTCTGGCTTCAGGGGTGGTTCCGGATTTGCAGGCAGGACCGTTGGACCGTTGGACTTCACGATCAATTACGAACTTGTCAGGACCATCCTTTTCTTTTGGTTGTCTGGCACACGGCGATCAAGCGTTCGTGGCCCTGGCTTCGGGGCCAGGAATCGCATCATCCAATGTTTGGACGTCTTCGGATGGCAGCCAGTGGACGGGCTTTGCGATCCCCGAATTGACAGGTGTGGAAGGCATCACTTACGGCAACGGCTCGTATGTGGCCGTCGGTAACGTGGCGGGCTACCCCAACCTGGGATTCTTTGGACATTCAACGTCTGGAACGAATTGGACCGGCTTGTTTGCTCCAGCCGGACTCAGGGCGGTTGCTTATGGAAACGGGAAGTATGTCGCGGTAGGCGATATGGGAGCAGTCTTTATAATGGATACACAATTCAATGGCACGAGCTATCCGCCTCCCACAATGGACTCGTTGAAGGGGATCACCTTTGGGGGAGGACGATTCGTTGCAGTGGGTGACATGGGTAGAGTAATGGTTTCCACGAATGGCCAAACATGGCAAACGAATACACTTCCGTTCCCATCACCATACCTCAACGCGGTCGCTTATGGGAATGGTTATTACGTAGCGGTTGGAATGTCCGGTTCCGTTTGGCGCTCCAGTGATGGACTGAACTGGACAGATTATTCCCCGGGTGCATTTTCTGAGTTTCGCGGGATCGGTTTTGGAGAGGGCGTGTTCGTGACCGTGGGGTGGAATGGAGCTATTTACACATCAACGGACGGCGCAAGTTGGATTCAGCGCGATTCGGGAGTGTTTATGCCGCCGAATCTCAATGACATCGCTTACGGCAACGGCAGTTTTGTGGCCGTGGGGGATTATTCCACGATTCTGCAATCGGGCGCGCTTAATGGCCGGCCCGAGATCATGCAATCGCCACAGAGTCTGACAACGGTACCTGGAGACTTTATCAGTCTTGGTGTGGTGGCCACCGGCGTGGCGCCGCTGCAATTCCAATGGTTTAAGGATGGCACGAACGTGGCCGGAGCCGTCAATTCGATTTTCTCGGTCACGAACGTTCAGCCATCGGATGCCGGGAACTACACGGTCACGGTCACCAATGCGCTCGGTTCTGATTCCAGCGCCGTTGCGACCGTGACGGTGGTAGCCACGTTCCCGCTTGATTTCTGGCACTGGCGCAATCCCCTTCCGCAGGGTAACGACATCATTGACGTGGTTTATGGCAACGGCAGGTTTGTGTTAGCGACGGTTGATGGAGTCGTGGGCGTTTTATTCGATGGCACTTCACTTGGCGGGGTTTCCCGGTTGCCAGCAGGCTTGCCATTCAATTATTTACAGTCGCTCAGTTTTGCGAATGGCCAGTTCTTTGCCGGCAGCAGCAGTTTGCTCTCGTCCGGCGACGGCATCACCTGGAGCGGATCTAATATATTCTACGGTGCTGCCTCGGTTGCCTATGGCAACGGGGTTTACGCAGGCACAGACCCGCCCTATGGCGCCGTTTGCTCCACCGATGGCGTCAACTGGACTAACAGCAACGTCAATCTATCCTTTAGTGTCGGGCATCTGGTCTTCGCCAATGGAGTTTTCGTGGCGGCGGGCTACACCTACAACAACCCCGGTTCAGAAATCTTTACGTCCGTTGATGGAATCAATTGGACTTCGCGCGGTTACTATGTTGGCAGGTTCTTCCAGTCCCTTGCTTATGGGAATCAATTGTTTGTCATCGTAGGGGACCAAGGTGATGTCTTCACTTCGCCCGATGGCATTCATTGGACGCTGCGCAATTCGACCACGCAAAACTCTCTGTGGAAGATCACCTTTGGCAATAACCGATTTGTGGCCGTTGGCGACGGGGCAACGATTATCAGTTCGGCGGACGGAATCAACTGGTCACCGGCCGACACGGCTGCGTTCAGTGGCTACACCTTGACAAGCGTAGCGGGCGGCGGCGGACGATTCATTGCCGTGGGAAAGGGCGGTCTGATCCTGGGATCCTCCAACGCGATCACCTGGACTGCCATTAGCAGTAGTGTCACGCCACAACCTCTTAACTCTTGCGCCTCGGGAGGCGGCACGGTGGTCTCGGTGGGATACCGCGGCACTGTCCTGACGTCGGCAAATGGAGTGTCCTGGACCAACCAGAACTCCGGAACATTCGAGCCTTTAAACAAGGTGATCCATGCAAACGGGCGTTTCATAGCCGTGGGGGGCGAGGGTGCGATACTGACTTCGACAAACGGAGCAAATTGGGTCGCGCGCGACTCCGGCACAGTCGCCGGCCTCAATGGCATCGCCTATGGCAACGGCTCGTACGTCGCCGTGGGAAATGGAGTTGTTCTCCGTTCGTCTGACGCCACCAACTGGAGCGTCATCCGGGAAGGAAATTGGTTGAATGCCATTGCCTTCGGCACGAACCTGTTCGTGGCCGTGGGGGAGAACGGACTGATCATCAGTTCCACAAACCTGGCGCAGTGGCAGACGAATCTGGTCTCAACCTCCAATCCCCTTTATGGCGTTGCCTATGGAAATGACCAATTCGTCGCCGTCGGCGACCAGAGCACGATTATGCGGGCCACGGCCCCCTTCTTCGGGACGCCTTTTTGGTCAACGGTTCCGCAAACTGGCTTTCCCGAAAGCTTATTTGATGTGACTTATGGTAACGGCGAGTTCGTTGCCGTGGGAGTAGTCTCATTGGGCTATCTTTCATCATCCTTTCCCTCGGTCATCACCTCATCGGAAAACGGCATGACCTGGACCAATCGGCCCACGCCGAGCTACAACCCCCTGTACGGTGTGACCACCTTCGGAAACTCCCTGATAACCGTGGGTGATTACGGAACGATCCTGCAATCGGATCCCTTCACTGCCCTCTCTCTTGGTATTCAAATTGTGATAACAAATGATCCCGTTCCCATGCCGGTTGTTCAGCTGACCGTCACTGGAATTCCCGGCTTCCGCTACGTCATCGAGTCGAATGACAGTTTGTCAAATCCCGGAATGTGGCTTCCCGTGGTGCCTGATTTTGTGCTTACGAACAGTCCTCAAATCGTGACTCTGCCGGTCCCCGGCCCGCAACAGCAGGGTTTCTTTCGCGCGAGACGATCCACGTTACCTTGACCGCGCGTCCCCGCAGGTTGTTGGCGAGGATGTCCAACAGACATTCGTAAGAGGTTGCCACGGAGGGCAATCGTTTTCAGCGGCGGTGTTCACGCCGTCGCCAGATTGTCTTCCAGCACTTTTGAGTGCGCGGCATTTTCCGTTGGTTCGGCCGGGAGGCGGTCCGCCAGGACTTTGATCGGTTCGTAAAAGGTGTTGCGCTGGACGGGCGTGCAGCCGGCTTCACGGATGGCTTTGAGCATGTCCGCCTCGGTCTGCAATTGCGGTGAGGTCGCCCCGGCCATATGGAAAATGTGTTCCTCAACGATGGTGCCGTGCAAATCGTCCGCGCCGTAGCTCAACGCCACCTGCGCCAGCTTCAGACCCAAGCCAACCCAATACGCGGTGATGTGGTCAAAATTGTCGAGATAAATGCGGCTGGCGGCGATGGTGCGCAGCGAGTCGAAACCTGTCGGCGGATTTTCGACCGGAATGTCGTTGTCCTGCGGCTGATACGCCAGCGGTACAAAGCCGACGAACCCATGGGTCTCGTCCTGCAACGCACGGAGTTGCCGCAGATGGTCCACGCGGTCGGCGAGCGATTCGACGAGGCCGTACAGCATGGTGCAGGTGCTGCGTCCGCCCATCTTGTGCCAGGTACGGTGCACGTCCAGATATTCCTCGGCGGATTCCTTGCCCTTGGCGATGGCCGAGCGGACTTCCTTGCGGAAGATTTCCGCCCCGCCGCCGGTGAGCGAATCCAGCCCCGCGTCCTTCAATTCACGCAAGGTTTCCTGGACGGATTTTTTCGCGAGCCAGGCGAGGTGGAGAATTTCAATCGCCGTGAAACATTTGAGGTGCAGCTTTGGCGTAGCGCAGGCGTCCGCGCCTGCGAGTTCCGGCACCGTCCCGGTGCCGGATGCACCTGTTTTCCCGGCGTCTGGCGGCGAGACGCCGCCAGAACCCGCAGCCGGGACGGCTGCGATACCCGACAGTGCTTTGAGCGCCTTGAGCATGTCGGTGTAATAGCTGAAGGGGAGCGACGGATGCAGTCCGCCGACGATGTGCAATTCCGTGATGCCGAGCCTCAACGCTTCGCGCGCTTTCTGGACAATCTCATCCACGGAAAACTGGAAGCCGTCGGCGTCGCGTTTCTTGCGCGCGAATGAACAGAACTGGCACGACAGGATGCAATAGTTCGAGTAATTGACGTAGCGGTTGATGATGTAGCTGGAGCGGTTGCCGACTTTTTTCTGGCGCGCCAAATCGGCGATGGCGCCGACGGCGTTGAGATCCTTTGATTCAAACAGCCGGAGCGCATCGGCCTCCGAAATCCGCTCGCCGGCGGCCACCTTGTCGTAGATGTCGCGCAATTCGCTGCGTTGAACAAAAAAAATCATTTTTCAAGTCGCCGCCGATGTGAATCGGCGGACCCCTCCGCGCTTTGACAAGCGCGGCTACAGGGTTAGCAGCTTTCGGGCGGCAAGGCAAACTTACCGTACGGCAGGCGTCCAGCCTGTCTTTTGCTGGAAACGCCAGTACAGCACGCCTTCCTGGGTTAACGATTCATGCTGAAATAATCCGGCAACCCGATTCCAGTCGGCGCTGGTAATGCGCCCAAAATCATTCATAATCACACGGATGGCTTTAACGGGCGGCGGGACAAGTTTATGGAAGATCAGATTTTAAGATTACTGGGCCGGCGGGATTACGCGCCGGCCAATGTGCCTGAATTGCTCCGGCAGCTCCGGTTGGCGCCCCATCGGCAGCAGGAATTGCAGGGGGTATTACGCCGGCTGGAACAGGACGGCCGGATCGCCCGCACGAAGGGGAATCGTTACATCCAGTCGCGCGAGGCGGACCTCGTTCCGGGCCGGATTCGCATCAATCGCCAGGGGAAAGGCTTTGTGCAGCCGGACGACCCGGCGTTAAAGGAAATCATGATTCCGGAGGAGGCGACGTCCACCGCGCTCCACGAAGATCGCGTGCTCGTACGCCGGGATGTCCGGCCGAAAGGCCTGCGTTCCGGCCAGCTCGCGCAGGAAACGGGCGCGGTGATTCGCATCCTGGAACGGAAGCGGACACAAATCGTCGGCACGTTGCAGCAGGGCCGCAAGTTTCTCTACGTGATTCCCGACGACCCGCGGATGCCGCACGACATTTATGTGCCGCCGCCGCACGACATTTATGTGCCGCCGCCGCGCGACGTTGGCCGGCCCGCGCGCGTCGGCGACAAGGTGGTGGTGGAATTGCGCGAGTGGGAATCGCGGCACACCAACCCGGAGGGCGAAATCATCGAAGTGCTCGGTTCCCCGGACGAGGAAGGGGTGGACATGTTGTCGGTGCTGCGCCAGTACCACCTGCCGTTGCATTTTCCGAAGGAGGTGTTGCACGAGGCGCGGGCCATCGGGACAAGCGTTTCGCCGCAGGAACTGGCCGGGCGCGATGATTGCCGGCGGCATCAGGTGGTCACCATTGATCCGGACGACGCAAAGGATTTCGACGATGCAATCTGTCTGCAACGGGTTTCGCCGGGACAATGGAAGTTGTGGGTGCACATTGCGGACGTGTCGCATTATGTGAAACCGGGCACGGCCCTGGACGACGAAGCACGCCGGCGGGGCAATTCAACTTATCTGGTGAACCGGGTGATCCCGATGCTGCCGGAGGCATTGAGCAACGAATTGTGCTCATTGAAACCGGACGTGGATCGCCTCACCAAGTGCGTGGAGTTTCTGGTGTCGGACGAGGGCCGGGTGCTGCGGACGGAATTTTACCCGGCCGTGATTCATTCGCAGCGCCGGTTTACCTATAAGGAAGTGCTGGCGATTTTACAGCGGAAACCAAACGACCGGATTGAGCAGATGTTGCAGGACGCGAACACATTGGCGCAGCGGATCCGGCGGTTGCGGTTCAAGGCCGGTTCATTGGACCTGGATTTTCCCGAAATGAAAATCCGGCTGGACGACCGCGGCCGCGTGTCGCGCATCGAGAAGGTGGAGAACGACGTTTCCCACCAGTTGATCGAGGAATTCATGTTGCTGGCGAACGAGGCGGTGGCAGGCCGGTTGATGGGCCGGAATGTGCCGGCGATTTACCGGGTGCACGAGGAACCAGACGAACGGCGGTTGCAGGAATATCGCGAAGAGGTGCTCAGCCATCACGTGCCGTGCGCCAATCTGACGAAGCGGACGGAAGTCCAGAAACTGCTGCAAAAGCTCGGCACGATCCCCATCGGCGCAGCGCTCAAGATCGGGTTTCTCCGGTCACTCATGCGTGCTCGTTACGCGATCGAGCCGCTCGGCCACTATGGCCTGGCCAAGGCCAAGTACACGCACTTCACGTCGCCCATCCGACGGTATGCCGACCTGGTGGTGCATCGTGCGTTGTCCCAGAAGAGCCATGGCCCGACGCATTCGCTCAAGGAAACCGCCGAACATATTTCCGATACCGAACGCAATTCCGCCGACGCCGAGCGGGACAGCAAGGACGTGAAGCTGTATGCCTTCCTGAAGGCGCAGCTCAAATCGTCGCGGCCGACGCCGTATCCGGCGCTGGTGACGGATGTGCGCAATTTTGGTTTCTTTGTGGATGTGCCGGGGCTGGCGATGAGCGGGCTGGTGCATCTTTCATTTCTGGAGGACGATTTTTATTTGTTCGATCCAGAGCGGAGCCAGCTGGTCGGCCGGCGCACCCGCCGGATGATCCGGCTGGGTGACAAGGTGCGGGTGCAGGTGGCCAGGGTGGACGTTTTCAAAAAGCAGGTGGATTTCCGGCTGGCTCGGGATGGTGGCGAGGAAACGGTGCGTTCCGCAAAAGGACGTGAACCGGATTTAAGGCGCCGACAGAAGCCGCCCGCGCCGTCGCGCCGGAACTGGCGATAGGCTGCGTAGCCGCCGATGTGAATCGGCGGTCCCCTCCGCGCTTTCACCAGCGTGGCTACGAGGTGACGGTGTCCGGGCAAAGAGGCAAATCGCAGGACCAGCATCCTGACGGGTTTCTGATTTTTTATACAAATGGAGACAGGCGCGACGCCCGTCCTACGTTGAAAACGCGCCGAATAACGCGCGCATTTCCTCATCCACGTCCGCAGCGTAGGCCAGGGTTTGTGCTATCTCGTCGCGTAACAGCTGCCGGTAACGTTTCCGCAGCCGGTGCACGGTCACCCGCACGGCGGTTTCATCCATGTCGAGCGACTGCGCGGCTTCCGCGTGGGACAAATCGCCCTTGCCGGCCGTGAGAAAAATTTTCAACTGCTCGAACAGTTTTGCCTTCCCGTCGGCGGCACACTCCGCCTGCAGCCGTCGGATGACCCTGGCGAGCAGGGCCACGGCCCATTCACGGTCGAAGGCCCGGTCGGGCGCGGGCGCGTTCACAGCGGCGACCTGAAATTGCGTGTCGGCGGTTTGCCAGTCGAGCGAGAGGTGTGTGGTGCCGCCGCCGCGTTTCTGGCGCTGTGATTTGTCCCATTCGTTGGCGAGAAAATGTTTTAGCGACGCGAGGAGGAAGGCGCGGAACCGGCCGCGTTCGGCACTCAGGCCGTCGAGATAATTTTTGGCGAGGAACCGCGCGAAAAACTCCTGGGTCAAATCCTCGGCGTCCTCCTTCGTGTGGCCGCGGCGGCGGACGTAGGCATAGAGGGGGAACCAATAGGTTTGGCACAACTGTTCCAGCGCCGAATCGGATTGCGGCGTGGACCGTTTGCCCGCCGCGAGCACGACCGTCCAGTGCGTCGTGGCGAAGACGTCGCCCGGCGCGCTCGTGGACTGGCTGGAAGGTCCGGAGGTCAAAGCAGAATCATTTTACGGGAATAATTGAGCTGTTGGATTGCGCCGCTTTGAAATAAACCGCCGCTTCGTCGCGAGCCAGTTTCGCTGCTTCGAATTCCCGCTGCGTGGCTTTGCCGACCGCGAACATTTTTCCGACAACGTCCAGATTCAAATCGCAGATTTGAAGTTTCAGGCGGGTAACTTCCAGATTGTCCCCTTTCACTTCCGTCGCCGCGATGTCGCGGGTCAGCCGAGCCTTTTCCAGGTCGGATGACGTCATTGTTCCCACTGCAAACCGCGCCTCAGCAGTTTTGACATCCTGTTCGGCCTGTTCAAGTTTCAAGCGTGCAATTTCGTGATTTGCGCTCCGTTCCGTTTCGGATGTTGTGGAGACATTTGGTTTGCCGGTTTGCACCAGTTTGTAGCGGATTTTCACGCCGCGCGGATTCTCGGTGAAACCGGTGACTTCCAACAAACCCCGCTTGCCCAAGGGAGTTTGGAAGGCAAACAATCGTGGCAGGCCACCGGCGCTTGAGGCCATGACGGTTTGCCCAAGCGTTATACTTCCGGTTCCCGGAGCCGTGGCATCCGCAAGCGCCATCCGTCCGCCCCAATAATCTGTTCCGGCAGGCAGCGGCCATACCTGCGTGCTGGTGCCGGCCACTGCGGTGGGGTTTGCCTGACTTTGAGGTATCACCATGATTCCATAGGGCAACAAAGTTGTCGTCCAATCCCATGGCGTTCCCATTTCCGGTGTCGTAATGACTTTCCCTGAATCCAAATCGAGAGAATCGGAATAGCCGTGGTCGTGCAGTGGCAACGTCAGTTCTACGACCGGGCCGAATTTCGGGTTGGCAATCGGGGTAAAGGGAATCACCGGGCCGAATTTGCGGGCAACCGCTTCTCGCTGGTGTTGCACGAAAGCGATTTTCCGTTCCCGAAGCAGATTGGGAATAACCACACCCGCCAGCACAATGCAAAACAGAATCGCAGCGGCGGCCAGTACGGTGATTCCAAACCATTTCCAGTACCGATCGGATTGCTTGTGTCTGTGTCCCGCCGGCCGGATGAGGTAGCCGAGAGCCTGCCACTCGCCGTTCCGCAGCATGACGGACGTTACGGTTTCTTTTGCCGCCAGCAGGCCGTCGAACGAAGTGTCAAAGGTGAACTTCGCTCCCCAACGAGTTGAAAATGAGATGGTTTCCGTGCCGCTCAATTTGCGGGACAGGACTTTGCCCAGCGGCCGCCGGACTTTTTCCAGGCGTCTGACCCATTCCTCCCTGCTGTTGGTGCGTTGAAACGACGCGGCCGCCGTCTCCCAGCTTCGCGCGTAATTTCCTCCGTCCACCTTCGCCAGCCAGGCCTCCACAGCGAGCAGGCCCTTTGAATTGGTTCTGGCTTCGATTTCTTTTTTCACGACCGGCCCGACGCGGGATAAAACCCGGGCAGAAATTGCGATGAAAAATCCAACCAGGATCAATAGGGGTAGACGCCACGCTGTTCGGGCGATGACGGGTGCGGTCGCCACTCCGTGGGGTTTCACCCCGGCGGAGAGCTGCGCTCCAAACAAGACAACAACCAGAATCACCATCTCCAGAAGCACAAAGCAGATTCTCCGCCGTGTGATGCTCCTGCCTGCTTGAGCCAAGCCGATTCGAGCCGCATCATCGGAGCAAAAATTCAATACGCTGATGCGTCCAATGGCACTGACCGTCAACAACAGGAGCATCAGCCGCACTGTGGTCGGGATCCCGAAAATATTCCCGGATGAAAAAGGCACGTTTTGCAGCCACAAGATTATTCTGGCGGCAAGAATACCAACGCTCACCCCGAATCCCATACTGGAGCAGAGCAGCAACAAGCACGGCCAGACGTTGAAACGCCGGCGTCCCGCGCGTTCAAACAATCGAGGCCCTTTTGCGGTCAAGTCGAACAAAAGCAGGAGTTGGGCGACGAGCCACAACAGGACTTGCTTGACTCGACTGGCCATACCGCTTCGATTGGCCGGTGGGATGGCCTCATCGCCGAAGATCGACTTGACCATTGGACCGAATGTGGCGCGGAGCCACGATGGTTCGACAGGCGGAATGCTCGCGTGATCCATTGACACAATCGTTTCCACCTGCGTCTTGAGGACGCTGGCCTGCTGGTAGCGGAGTTCAGGATTTTTTTCCAGTGCGCGCAGCACGATTTCATCCAGCCGCACGTCAATTTGCACTTTGGACGACGGCGGTTCGAGGCGTTTGCCGGGCAGTTCGCCGGTGAGCATCTGGTAGAACACCACGCCCAGCGCGTAAATGTCCGCACGATGGTCCACCTCGCTCGGATGCTCAATTTGCTCCGGCGCCATGTAATTCGGCGTGCCCATCACCTTGCCGGCTTCGGTCAGGTCTGGTCGCGCAGGCTTCCCAGCCTGCAGGTTTGCGGAACATCCTTGTTCCGCGTTTCCCAAACCGGCGGCGGGGACGCCGCCGGAACCCGCAGACGTGGACGTCTGCGCTACATTCCCCACTAATTTCGCCAGTCCGAAATCCGCCACCTTCACCCGGCCACGCCGGTCGAGCAGAATGTTCTCCGGCTTGATGTCGCGGTGGACAATGCCCTGGTCGTGCGCGAACTGGAGCGCGTCGCAAATCTGTGGCACGATGGCCAGCGCCTCGCGCGGCGAAACGCGGCCGGCGTGGAGCAATTGCCGCAGGTTCACGCCGTCCACGAATTCCATGAGGAAATAAAACAGGCCATCCGCGCGGCCAAAGTCGTAAATCGTCACGATGCCGGGATGGTTGAGCTTCGCCAACGCCTTGGCCTCGCGGGCGAAGCGTTCGGCAAACCCACGATCATCGCCAATGCCGGGCGGAAGAATTTTCAGCGCGATGATGCGGTCCAGTTCCTTCTGCCGCGCCCGGTAAACCGCGCCCATGCCGCCCTTGCCGATGAGTTCGAGGATTTCGAGCTGCGGGAATTTGGCGGCCAGTTCGGCGGCGGTTGGCGGTTGGAATGGCGGTGGTTTCGCGTCCGTCACGGTGTCCGCCGCTGCGCCCTGCCGGAGCAGGCAGGCGGGACAAAGGCCCGCCGGGGCGTTGGCCGGCAACGGCGTGCCGCATTGCGGACATTTGTTTCCGTCGGGCATGGACGGATTCAATTTTACCGTGTCCATGCCTGCTTCAGAAGCAAAACCCCCAAAATGTTACGCGAGAAAGTGGGAAAACATCCAACAACCAACATCCAACGCCGAACATCCAAAGACTTCGCCGATGGAAAACTTATTGGAAGTTGGATGTTGGTTGTTCGATGTTGGATGTTTTCCCCGCTTCATCGCAGCCTGAACCCACCCTGAAAAATCACCTCGGCGGCGGTGACGATGAGGAAAACCGTGCTGATCACGGCATTCAACCGGAAGAAGGCGAGGTTGATCCAGTTCAAACTGCGGCGTCGGGCAATCCAGTGTTCCAGCACCAGGCAGCCGACGATGATCAGCCAGCCGACAAAGTAGGCGATGCGGAACCGGCACAGCATGCCGAACGCAAACAGCAGTCCGCACATCAGCATGTGCGCGAGAAACGCGGCCGCCAGCGCGTTCTTTGGCCCCCACGCCACCACGAGCGAGTGCAGGCCGTGCGACTGGTCGAACTCGTAATCCTGCAAGGCGTAGATAATGTCGAAGCCGACCAGCCACAACACGACTGCCAGTGCCAGCGCGGCCATCTGCAAGATTTCCAGAACCGATACATTCGCACCTTTAACCGCCAGCCAGGCGCCGACCGGCGCCAGCGCCAGCGAAAGTCCGAGGAAAACGTGCGTGTAATCCGTAAACCGTTTGGTGAGCGAATAGAAGCAAATCACCGCCAGCGCGACCGGCGACAGGTAAAAGCACAGCGGATTCAGAAAATAGCTGGCCGCGACCAGCCCCGCGCCACTCAGAAGGCAAAGTGCGATGGCGCTGGCCAGGGAGATTTGTCCGGTGGGCAAATGGCGGCTGGCGGTGCGGGGGTTGAGCGCATCCAATTTGCGGTCCGCAATGCGGTTGAACGCCATGGCGCAGGTCCGGGCGCAGACCATCGCGGCGAGAATCAGCAGGAATTTTTCCCAGCCCGGCCAGCCATGATCCGCGCGTGCGGCCACCACCATGGCCGCCAGCGCGAACGGCAGGGCGAAGGCGGTATGCGGGAAGCGGATGAAGCTGCCCCATTTTCGAAGCGAGGATAGAGGATGAAAGATAGAGGATGGCAAATTCAGTGTGCGTTCAGGCAAAAATCATCGGCTTTGACGATCATGTTGGCAATCATGCCGCCGATGGATTGCCATGCAGAATCGAATTCCTGATGTTGCGACGGCGGGATGTAACCGCAATCCAGTGCATCATCCAGCCATGACTGAGTCTCATTAGCCTCGCCGATGGCGTCAGTCAGCTTGCTGACAAAGGAAGCGGGGTAACGGCGATGTCCCCAAGCTTCCGCGATCATGGACTTTACCGATCGCGACGAACGCCGGATTTGATCGGTCAGGGAAAACTTTTCTTCCTTCGGAAACGTTTTGGTCATTTCAAACACGCGGTTCGCTTCGTTGCGAGCCCCCTGATAGGCCCGCAAATCACGAGAACTCCTGATCATCGCCATACGATTTTAGTGTTGTCAGTTTGCCACCTTCCATCTGCTATCCTCCATTCTCATTCCCTCTCTTCCGACCAGCGCGGCACAAGCTTTTGCGGCAGGCCAAGATGATCCAGGACCCGGGCGACGACGGTGTCCACGACTTCCTGGACGGTATTCGGGTTTGCGTAAAACCCCGGATTCGCCGGCAGGAGGGTCGCACCGGCCTGGAGCAGCAGTTCCATGTTCCGGACGTGAACCAAACTCAACGGCGTTTCACGCGGAACCAGAATCAGTTTTTTCTTCTCCTTCAGCACGACGTCCGCGGCGCGGAGCAGGACATCCTCGCTGTAGCCGTGCGCGATGCGGCCCAGGGTGCCCATGGTGCAGGGGATAACAACCATGACGTCGGGCGGGTTCGAGCCGCTGGCAAACGGCGCGTTCATGCTTTTCAAGTTGTGGAGCTTCGCCCCGGCGGGAAGTTTCAATCCCCCCGGCAATTCCTCCGCGATGACCTGTGGCGCGTAGTTGCTGAGCACGACGTGGATTTCGTGCGTGTGCGCATCCAGGTTATCGAGCAGGCGCTGCGCGTAGAGCGCGCCGCTGGCCCCGGTGATGGCAACAAGAATCTTCAAGGGACAAAAATCGTAAATCGTAAATCGTAAGTCGTAAATGAGGAAACAGCTTGAGTCGGCTTTCCGGTTCCGCACAATAGGAGCGTGTTCAAGTCTGCTGGAATCATTTTGGCCGTGGCGTTTTTTTGCATCGCCGGTCCGGCCCGACCCGTTGCCGCGAGCAAATACCCGGCGTTGACCTGGGTCAACACCAACCTCGTTCGCAATCCCTTCGGGCCGGGGACGGTCAAGTTGATGGTGCCGGTCGTCCCGTCGAATGCGCCGGCCGCCCCGGTGGAAGAATGGCAACCGCCCGTGGCTCCCAAACCAGCACCGGTCAGACCCCTGACGACCTGGGTTTCCCTCGATAATTGGGCGGTGGACCATGGCCTCGGCAAGCCGCATCTGCTGTCAAATATGCCGGTGACCACTTACGCGATTGGTTCCTCCAACGGTGTCATGGTTCTCGCCATCGGCAGCCGGGAAGCGGCCTGGAATGGAATCGAAGTTCACCTCGGGTTTGGACCACAAATCATTGACGGCCAGATTCTTGTGTACGGACCCGACGTGCAAAAGAATCTGGAACCGCTGCTCTGCGACCCGCCCCTGGTGCTGCCACCGGCCGATCCGGTCATTGTCATTGATCCCGGCCACGGCGGGATGAACAGCGGCACACACAGCATTCTGGACGGGCGATTCGAGAAGGAATTTACGCTGGACTGGGCGCGGCGGCTGGCGCCGTTGCTCGCGCAGGAAGGCTGGCAGGTTTATCTCACCCGCACCAATGACGTGGACGAATCGCTGTCCAACCGCGTCGCGTTCGCCGAGGCGCATCATGCCGATTTGTTCATCAGCCTCCATTTCAATTCGCTCGCGCCGGACAAAACTCCGGCGGGGATTGAAACTTATTGTCTTACCCCCACCGGAATGCCTTCGACGTTGACGCGGGGTTACGACGACTATTGGTCTGAAAATTTCCCCAACAACGCCTTTGACGTCGAGAACTTGCAGCTGGCCGTCCGGTTGCAAGGCGCCTTGCTCCATGAAACCGGATTGGAGGACCGCGGTGTCTGCCGGGCACGCTTCATCGGCGTGCTGCATGGACAACACCGTCCGGCCGTGCTGATCGAGGCAGGCTTCCTGTCGAATCCAGGCGATGCGCGGCAGATTGAAACGCCGGCGTTCCAGCAAAAACTGGCGCAGGCGGTCGCGGGCGCTCTGCGACTCAAGCCGAAAGCCGAAAATCAGAAGCCGGAGGCCGATAGTCAGAAGGCGGAGACTGGAGGTCAGAAGTCAGAAACTGTCCTTCCCGAGCCAGGCACGAACAAACTTTCGTGGCCGCAATCTCGTTGACAGCTACAGACGAACCCCTTCGCACGCGAGCAATCGGCGTTTCCAATCCAACCCTCCGCCAAAGCCGCCGATTTTTCCATGCGCGGCCAGCACGCGATGGCAGGGGACCAGAACCGGAACCGGGTTCGCCCCGCACGCGCCGCCGACAGCGCGGACGGCCCCGGCTTTGCCGATCGCCCGGGCGATTTCGCCGTAACTTCTTGTTTTGCCGAAGGAGATTTTCCGGAGTTCCCGCCAGACGGCCTGCTGGAATTCGGTGCCGCCGGTCAAATCAAGCGGCGGCATGACCTTTGCCGCGCGTCCGGCAAGGATGCTTTTGAGCGCGGCTTCAGCCGTGCGGTGCCATGCGCGGATCCGGGCGGGAACTCTACCGGTCTTGACCGCGAGCGTCCGGGCTGTGGCAGCGCGGACGCCCACGCCTGCGGGTGCTGGCGGCATCTTGCTGCCAGACCGGGAATCGCGCACCGGGACGGCGTGCGAACCCGCAGCCGGGACGGCTGCGCTACGGAAGGGAAAATCCATTCCCGCCAAACCCTTTTCGGAATAGCGCGCGGTGAATTGGCCATCGCGTGTGGGAATGGGCAGTTCAAAAAATTTATTTTTCACAGGTCGAAATTTCAACGGTCGAGGCAACTTGTCAACCCGGCAAAGCCATAAATCCGTTCAGGCCGGTTCAACGGTTGTGGACGAAGACAGAAATGACACCGAGCAAAATCAAAAAAAGCACCGCCACCAATAAGATGAAGCGATTGCGGGCGACGCGTTTTTCGTAACGCAACGGGCGCAATCCCTGGACGCCGCCGGCGGCGAGATAGGTGACCAGCCGGGGGTTGGAAGTGGTCGGGCGACGGAAGTGCTGGCGAAGACGGCCAAACAGTCCGGGCAAATCATACTTACGCACGCCGAATTCGTTGAATTGGTCCGGGGGGGTGGTTTCGTCGGCGGGCCGCAAAGGTTTGACTTCTTCAAAGACCGGCTCATGGGCGACGTGGGCGGGAGGCAGCGGTTCGGCTGCGCGAGCCACTGTTGCACCATGCGGCACGGCGGTGGAGCGCAGCCGGGGTGCGGGCGTGTGCTGCAACTGGTTGTCGAGCCGCTTGATTTGAGCTTCGAGCGAGGCAATCTGGTCGTTCAACGCGCGGGCACGCTCGGAAATCGGGTCGCTTTTCTTTGGCTTTTTCTTCCCGGGCGCCATACGACGGATTTCAATGGTGCACGGGCACCGGCACCGGCGTCGTCATCCAAATCGCCACCGACACACCGATGGCACCCAGAATAATTACCAGGATTAGCGGCCAGGTCATCGCCAGGCCGATTTTACACAACTGGCCGAAACTGGCATCGGCCAGCAGCGACGCGGCCGGGGCCGGCGCATTTTCGATGGATGGTTTCTCCGGAGCCGGGCCGGACAGGACCGGCACCTTCAGCCGGGCGGCGTTCCATTCCATGCGCGCATTTTCAATGGTGGTCAGTGCGCGGGTGAGTTCGATGTTGAAATTTTCCTTGGTCCATACCTCGTCGTGGATGGCCTGGATTTTGGTGAGCGCGTCGCGGAAATCACCGATGGTCTTGACCATTTGCTCGGCGTCGCGGCGGGTATTGAATTCGGCTTCCTCCAGCAGGCCCAGTCCGCGCGTCAAACTATGGATCATTTCCTGCCGGCCGGTCTGAAACTCCGTCTGGCGGCGGCGCAATTCCTCCAGGGAGGCGCGTTCGCGCTCCAAATCCTCCTGCGCACGTTTTAATTCGGCGAGTTTTTGCTGGGCCTCGACAACTTTGCGGTCCACTTCCTCGCGCGTGGGCGGGCGAAGCGGGTCGGTGGCGGACGGCCCGGGTGTTTTGTGCGCCTGAAAATCGGTGTCCACAAACTCCGTTGCGTCATAATCAGATGCCATAGCGCGACTTTAGTCCCGCCCGGCGGAAGTGTAAAGCGATGATTCCGTTGAGAAAGTGTGATTCGTTGAATGTCTAATTGGTTAAATCGGTAAATCGATTGAAACCGCCATCGGCTGCTTTAACCAAGCACTGATTTAACTCATTTAACCAGTTACTCATTTGATCGGCACTCGGCGAATTCGCGCTTGTCAACCTCCGACACCGGCTCTAGAGTCGTCCCAGAATTAGGTCTGCCATGATTGAATTGATTCAGTTTCCGTGGAGTCCGTTCTGCATTGTGCAACGCCGCATCCTGGAATTTTCCGGCGCCCCTTTCAAAATCACCAATATTCCCAGCACGGACCGTTCCCTGGTCTGGAAATTGACGAAGCAGCGCTATTACGGCGTGCCCATCATCAAGCATGGCAAAAACGTGGTGTTTGAACTCAACGACGATTCGCAGGTTGTCGCCAAATATCTCGACGAGGAACTGGGGCTCGGCCTTTTGCCGCCCGAACTCGAAGGCGTCCAGTCCATCCTCTGGCGCTACATTGAGAACGAGATTGAAGGCGCGGCGTTCCGGTTGAACGACATTTACTGGCGGGAAAACGTTCCGGCGGCGGAGCAGCTCCAATTTCTGCGCTTCAAGGAGCGCAAGTTTGGCCGCGGCTGCATTGGCCAGTGGTATGCGCAACGGAACGACTGGCTCAAGCTGCTGGAGCAAAGACTGCTGCCGTTCGAACAAATGCTCGCGCACCAGTCCTTTTTGCTCGGCGAACAGCCGCGGTTTGTGGACTTCGATTTATTCGGAATGCTCGAGAACTTCCTGTATTCCGGCCATTACGAATTGCCCGCCGTGCACCCTCGAATCAAGGATTGGCACCGCCGGCTGGGCCGGCGGAAACGGTGAAATGATAAATTCACTTCCTTTTTGCACAAGGCGGCTTGTTTTTAACCGGTTAAGATTTATTTTTTGTCCTGAGTGAAGAATTACATCATTGATACCAACGTCCTCCTGCACGACCCCAATTCGCTGCTCAGTTTCGAGGACAACGCCGTTTTAATTCCCATCGAAGTCATCGAGGAAATTGACCGGTTCAAGCGGGAATCGTCCGAGTTGGGCCAGAACGCGCGCATGGTGTCGCGGATGCTCGACGGTTTTCGCGGGGACGGCAGCCTGAGCGAAGGCGTGAAGCTGCCCAACGGCGGCAAACTGAAGATCGTTTTCCAAAAAAACGGCCATAGCAACGGCGAAGCCCACTTTCACGGCAACACCGTGGACAACCGGATTCTCTCGCTCGCCGCGTCCATCCAGAAGGCGCAGCCGAAAAACGCGACCATCCTCGTCAGCAAGGACATCAACCTGCGCATCAAGGCCGATGCGTTGGGTTTGCAGGCGGAGGACTACGAGACCGATCGCGTGTTCATCACCGACCTCTATACCGGCATGATGGAGATGGCCGTCAGTTCGGACAAAATTGCTTCGTTCCGCGCCAAGGGCGAACTGGAACTGCCCGCCGGCAAAACCTATTTCCCCAACGAGTTTTGCACGCTGATGGACGAAGCCAATTCCAAAAAAGCCGCGCTCACCAAGGTGGACCCCACCGGCACGAAGCTCGTTCCCATTATTGACTCGCGTGAAGGTGTCTGGGGCATCAAACCGCGAAATCGGGAACAGCATTTTGCCTTCGACGCGCTGCTCGACGACCGCGTCAAGCTCGTGACCCTCATGGGCAAGGCCGGCACCGGCAAGACATTGCTGGCCATGGCCGCCGGTTTGAAACGCACTGTGAACGACCGCGAGTTCCGCCGGCTCGTCGTCGCGCGCCCCACGATCTCCATGGGCAAGGAGCTCGGCTTTCTGCCGGGCTCCCTCGAAGAAAAACTGGCGCCGTGGATGCAGCCGATACACGACGCGCTGGAAATGTTGAGCGACCTGAACATGGGCCATGACCATCGCCGCAGCACCGATCTGATGCGTTCCGGCAGCATTGTCGTCGAAGCGCTGAGTTACATCCGTGGACGCAGCATCGCCAACCAATTCATGATTATTGACGAGGCGCAGAACCTCACGCCGCTCGAAGCCAAGACCATCATCACCCGCGTCGGCACCGGCACGAAAATTGTGTTCACCGGCGACCCGTATCAGATTGATAATCCGTATGTTGACTCGTCGTCCAACGGGTTTAACTATGTCGTCAGCCGGTTTCGCGCCGAGGCCATCGCCGCGCACATCGAACTGCAAAAAGGCGAACGCTCCGAACTGGCCGAGCGGGCGGCGAATATTTTGTAGATTTTACCAGTTGACAAACCGCCAGAACGGTCGAGATTTTCCATTAGCTGGATGGAACGCCAGCGCGGGCCTTCGGCGCGTCGAAGTGCGTCAATCCTTCCGCTCCGGTCGATTGGGCTGCAGGAATGGTTGACTGACTCGGGAATTGCTTCGGCCACGCAGGCGGGCGCCTTCAGCGGGAAATATGATCTCAAACGAACGGCCATCGCCTTACGGGCGGCGTCCTTATGGGCAACCCAAGCCGCCGGTCAACGAGGATACTCTGAAATCCGAGAAAATTCAGATTGAGCGCAAAACTTTCCTCTTCACGCTCAAGGAAAATCCCCGCGGCCGATTTCTGCGCATCACCGAAGACGTCGGCGGCCGCCGTGACACCATTATCATACCCGCCACCGGCCTGGAGGATTTTAAAAAGCTCCTCGACGACATGGTGAAGGCGTCCGGTGAGATGCCGCAGAAGGCGCCATAAGACCAAGAGGCTGTTTGAACTGCCGTTCCTGAAAGTTTCGTTTGTTTGCCGGATTTTCCGGCGATGCAACCCTCGCTTGTAGCGCAGGTTGGCAACCTGCGGAATCGCCGACTGGCAGTCGGTCAATCTCTCGCATTTGGTATGTCAGCGGATTGCCAATCCGCGACCAGCCCCGAAAGCTTTCAGGGTACACAAACTGCCAGTCTGCGCTACCTGGATTGCGGCCCCGACCGCGGTGGATTCGTTTTGCCTCCCGGCGGAGACTTTTCTACGCTTCGGCCATGCCTTCATTCGACATTGTTTCGCAGGTCAACTCGATGGAAATTGAAAACGCGGTGAACCAGGCCAAAAAGGAACTGGCCAACCGCTTCGACTTCAAGGGCAGCAAGGCCGAAATCGTTCTGGAGAAAAGTGAAATCAAGCTTTCCGCCGAGGACAATTTCAAGGTCCGCACGCTAAACGAAATGGTCATCGGCAAGCTCGCCAAGCGCGGCATCAGCCTTAAGAGCGTGGAACAATGCGAGCCGGACATCTCGCCGCTTGGCCACGCACGGCAGCTCATCAAGATCAAGCAAGGCATTGAAACGACGGTAGCCAAGCAGATCACGGGGTTCATCCGCGACGGCAAGTTCAAGGTGACGACGCAGATTCAGGGCGACGCCGTGCGGGTGACCGGCAAGAGCCGGGACGAATTGCAGACCGTCATCGCCGCCGTGCGCGCGAAGGAATTCCCCGTGGCCGTCCAGTTCGTGAATTTCAGGGATTAAAAACGTAGAGCGCCGTAGGCGCGGCATATTTGTAGTTTCCTTTCCACAAGAATCCCAAGCTCCGTCAGGAGCGATATCTTCTGTGTGCTGCGCCGGAATATGCCGCTCCTGGCGGAGCTTGAAAATATTTTGTAATGCGATTCTACAAAGATTTCGCGCCTACGGCGCTCAATCCACATCTTCACCACCCGTTTGTTCCGGCACGAGGATTTCAGCTTTGAAATTCTCTGCTGGTTTCAAGAGCTTCCGGCAATCCACTCCGCTTTATGCCGGAAGTAATGCGAAGGCGCGGATTTCGGTTTTTCTTTTTCAGTCGCGAAGGGCATGAGCCGCCGCACATTCACGTGGAGCGCGCGTAGAAATACGCAAAATTCCGGCTCAAACCGAAGGTGGAACTGGCCGAATCGCGCGCGTTTCGCAGCCATGAGTTGACGGCATTGCGCGAAATGGTTGAAGAATATCGGGAACAGTTTATACCGGCTTGGCATGAATATCACAACCGCTAAACCGGTGGCAGACGCGGTGAACGTAATGTTTACCGAAGATTCGCTTGTCGTGACGCTGGTTGACGGACGGCAAGTGTCCGCGCCGTTGGAGTGGTTTCCGCGTTTGCGCGGCGCAACTGCCAAGCAGCGCAAAAACTGGCGGCTTATCGGCGGCGGCGTAGGCATTCATTGGGAAGACATTGACGAGCACGTTTCTGTCCGCAGCTTGCTGGCGCAATAAGATTTTGACCTTATCGCTTCGCGGTTCTGGTTTTTTTCGGCTTCACCGGTTTCGCGTCGCCCCAGAGACCTTCCAGGTCGTAACGTTCACGCACATCCTGCCGCATGATGTGGACAATCACGTCAAAGAAATCCAGCACCACCCAGGCACCATGGACCGTGCCGTCCACCGCGCGCGGCCGCACACCGTGCTCCTGGCGCAGTTGGTCGGTGATTTCCTCCACGATGGCGCGCAGATGCGGTTCGCTCGTGCCGGATGCAATCACGAAATAGTCCGTCACCGACGATATTTTCTGCACGTCGAGGATGACAAGGTTCTCCGCCTTTTTGTTGTCCGCGAATTCGCGGCAAAGCAAAGCCAGTTTTCGGGAATCCATTTGTGAATTTATGATTTTCGATTTGCGATTGACGAACCGCCACCAGCTTGGCGCGTAAATCGTATATCGTAAATCGCAAATTTGCTCAATGGTAAAGTTCGGCGGCGCGGATGGCCTCGGCGACCGGCGATGGTACCAGCGGCTCAATCGGCAGGCCGGCCTTCACCCGCGCCCGGATTTCCGACGACGAAACCGCCAGCGGAAAACCTTTCAGCGCCCGCCCGCGAAACGGCGCTGGAAAGTTCGGAGTCCCGCCTTCAGGCGGTTCCAGCCGGCTGAAGCCGGAACTCCAAACGGGGCGTGGTGTGACCACAAACTGCGTCAGCCGCGCCAGTTCTCCGGCTTCGCGCCATTCATTGAGCTTGGCGGCGTTGTCGGCGCCGATGAGGTAAAACAATTCCGCCCGCGGAAATCGTTTCGCATAATCGCGCAAGGTTTCGATCGTGTAGGAAACGCCGCCGCGCCGGATTTCCTGGTCATCAATTTCGCAATTCGTTTTGCCGGCGAGTGCGAGCCGGAGCAGTTGCAGCCGGGCGGCTGCCGGCGCGGGCTGGTTTGCCGGCTTGAACGGCGTTTGCGCCGCCGGAATGAAAAACAGCCGGTCCAGGCCCAATTCCTCGATGGCCGCCTGCGCGACCAGCAAGTGGCCGAGGTGCACCGGGTCAAACGAACCGCCGAATAATCCGAGTTTCATTTTATTCTGGAGGGCACTGCTTCGTCAGTGCCCCATTCAATCAAATTAGTGCATCGACGAAGCGATGCCTTCCAGTACTGCTTCGTCAAGGCCCTGACATTTACCTTTCATGCCACGCCAGGATATTTATTTCGCCAGCATAAGGCCAATCCTCTGGTTTTGCGACCAATCCTTTTCGGACAGGATTGCGCCAGACGTAATCCCATTTCTCATGATAATTCTCATCACGCCGCAACTGAGTATCCCAGAAATCCAGTTGCCAGATGGTTTTTCTGCCGGGCGTGGCCAGCGCAGAGAAACCTGACTTTTCCAATACTTCATCCAACGTCTTAAGTTTACCGACCGGTCGCGAGGCGCGCAGAAAAAGTGAATGTGATCAGGCATAATGACATAACGTCCGACCAGCCAGGTATCTGCTTCATGCCAAGCTTTAAGAAGTGCTTGCGCGCATCCTGCTCAGCCAGAATCGGCTTTCGTCGATGCGTGTTGACTGTCACAAAAACGATAATCGCCTGATTGCCTGACTCGACCGTAGGGTTATGAACCGGGTGCTTGCGCCCAATGTGCCAGTATGAACTCTGTTCGTTCATCGTTTGGATTGGAGGGCAGCGCTTCGTCGCTACCCAAATTCTTTGATTGGAGCACTGACCAGTCCTCAATGAATTGTTTCAGCAACATCGCCGCACCCCGTTGTATCGTTCTTCCGTGACGGCGACATAAATTTTTTGGAGGGAGGCGCTTTGCCGCTTCCCCGTTGCCGTCGGCTCCGTTGGTTCACTGGACTCCGTTTCAGTCAGGGCATTGACATAGCAATGCCTTCCACACGGTTGCTGCGCGCGCTCAAAGTGCGATTCGCCGGACCATTCCTTGGCCAGTCCGAGCGCAATGACTGCGGCTCCCGCCGCCGTCCGCAGACTGGGCCCGGCTTCTTTCACGGCATACTCCGGCAACCAGACCGGCTCCATTTCATGCAGCACCGCCGGCTTGCGCCGGGACAGCAGCAGAATCCACTCGCGTACACTCACAAGAATAATGGCCGTGACCAATACCAAAAAAGTCCCAGCCACCGCGGCGTCGAGCACGTTGTTAAATTCCAGCATCCGGTTCGTGCGCAGTGATTCGTTCGCCGCATCAATGGCGGTTGTGTCGCCGGCCGATTTCGCAGCGATCAGATTCGCTGCCAATTCCGGGGTCTTTTGGTGGAGGACGCTTGCCTGCGCCAGAAATCCGATGCGCGGATCAGCATGCCACATTTTTTGTACGCTGGCGGTGAATGTCACCGTCACCAGCCAGACCAGTGGAATCAAGGTGATGAGCGCAAACCAGGACGTACGCTGCGGAGCGCCGGTCTCTGACCCGGCACGTTGGCGCGTTTCGCTTCGCGCCGAGACGGTGCTCGGCGCTCCAAGTTGCATCTTCAATATGATCGTCGTGCCGAGACACAGCGCGATGGCGGCGAGCATCTGGTTGGCGATGCCGAACAGGGGCCAGAGCGAGTTAATACCCCCCAACGGGTCGCGCACGCCTTGAATCAGGAAATAGCCCCACGCGCCGACCATCAGCGTGGCGGCCACCGGCGTGGCGAATGAATTTTTCGGGTCACCCAACGGTTTCCAAACGCGGCCCAGGACACTTTGGATCAGATAACGTCCCACGCGCGTGCCGGCATCCACGGTTGTCAGAATGAACAACGCCTCGAACATGATGGCGAAGTGATACCAGAGGTCGAGTCCGCGGCCGTTGACGGCATTGGAAAAAATGTGCGCCATGCCGACGGCCAACGTCGCGGCGCCGCCCGTGCGGCCAAACAAGGTCTTTTCACCCAGCTGATTCGCCAGCGAATGCATTTGACCGGTCGTTACCGGAAAACCGAGCGCGGTCACCTGGGCCACGGTCGCGGCCGGGTCGCCTTTGACATTCATGCTGAAATAGACGCCAGGGTCGAGCGCGCAGGCGGCAATGAGCGCCATAATGGCCACGAAGGACTCGCAGCACATCGCGCCGTAACCGATGTGCCGCGCGTAGCTTTCGCGCGTAATCATTTTTGGTGTCGTGCCGCTGGCGATCAGCGCGTGGAAACCGGAAATCGCGCCGCAGGCAATGGTAATGAAACAAAACGGAAAGACTTTCCCGGCCACCACCAGACCGGAACCATCCGTGAACCGGGTGAGCGCCGGCAGTTGCAGGACCGGCAACACGAGCAAAATGCCGAGCGCCAGCGCGACGATGGTGCCGAGCTTCATGAACGTGCTCAGATAATCGCGCGGCGCCAGCAGCAACCAGACCGGCAGGCTGCTGGAAATAACGCCATAGCCAATGATCACCCACGCCAGCGTGATGCCGTGCAGACTGAAGAATTGCGACCACGCCGGGCTTTGGTAAACAAGCTTGCCGCCCCAGACCGCCAGCAACAACAGCATGATGCCGAAGGCCGATGCTTCCAAAACCCTGCCCACGCGCACAAATCGCATATAACAACCCATCGCCAGCGCAATGGGAATGGTCGCGCCGACGGTAAACACACCCCACGGACTTTCGGCCAACGCCTTCACGACCACCAGCGCCAGGACGGCGAGCAAAATCACCAGGATCGCCAGCACGGCCAGCAACGCGATGACACCCGCCGGCGAATTCAATTCCTCTTTGACCATTTGCGCGAGCGATTTGCCGTCACGCCGAATCGAGCAAAATAAAATGACGAAATCCTGCACTGCGCCGCCGAGGACGACGCCGATCAATATCCACAGCGTCCCGGGCAGGTAACCGAATTGCGCCGCGAGCACCGGTCCGACGAGCGGCCCCGGTCCGGCGATCGCCGCGAAATGATGGCCGAAAACGATGAACTTGTTGGTTTTGACGAAGTCCCGGCCGTCATCGTGAACCACGCAGGGAGTCGCCCGGTGGTCATTGAGTGCGAGCACGCGCGCGGCAATCCATTTCGAGTAAAACCGGTAGCCAATGGCATAGGTACAAACGGCCGCAATGACCAGATAGCCGGAGTTGATCGGCTCGTCCCGGCGCAGGGCTATGCTCGCGTAAGCCGCTGCGCCAAGCAGTGCAAGCAGAAACCAGAACAGCGCGGCAATCGTTTTCTTCATCCGGGTCGGGACGATTTATGATTGATGATTGGCGTGCGGACGATAATGCTGTTCAAATCATAAATCGTAAATCATAAATCGTAAATCCCCATGACCCGTCATTGTCACAACTGTGGTGAGCCGTGGACGTTGAACGGCCAGCCGGGGCGCGGCGAAATCTGCATGAAATGCCGGGCCGACCTGCGGGTCTGCCTGAACTGCGCGCATTACGACCCGCGGGCGGCGCACCAATGCCGCGAACGCCGGGCCGAGCCGGTGCTTGAGAAACACGTCGGCAACTTCTGCGAATACTTTGAGTTTGCCCTGCGCGAATGGACGCCGAAAGCGGAAAGCAATTCGCGCGAAGCCGCCGCGCGAGAGAAATTGAAAAAACTGTTCGGCAATTAATCCGGGAGCGCCGGCGTGATGCCGGAGTTCCTGGGAATTTGTGGAAGGAAAGGTTGCTGTTAACGTTGTATGCCTTTTCAGTTTGCGCGTAAATTGTAAATCGTAAATCAAAAATGAAAATCAGCGGTTTCACCTTCCTGCGCAACGGGCAAAAGCTCGGTTATCCGTTCGTTGCGTCCATCCGCTCGATCCTCCCGATTGTGAACGAGTTTGTCATCGCGCTCGGTCCGTGCGATGACGACACGGAGAAAATGCTGTCCGAAATCGGTGATGCCAAAATCCGCATCGTTCCGACGCACTGGAACGAGCACATCCGGTCCGGCTACAGCGTCAAGGGCTACGTTTTTGGTCAGCAAAAATCCATCGCCCTGTTCAATTGCACGGGCGACTGGGCCTTCTATCTCGAAGCCGACGAAGTCGTGCACGAGGACGACCTGCCGAAAATCCGCGCGGCGATGGAAAAGTATCTGGACGATGAACGCGTCGAAGCACTCGCGTTTGATTATCTACACTTTTACGGAAACGCCAACACGTATGCCTGGTCGCCGGGCTGGTATCGCACCGAAGTCCGCATCATCCGCAACACGATTCCCGCGTGGTCGAGCGAGTCGCTTTTTTTCAACGTGGTGGACAGTCACAAAAAATCACGTTACCCGCGCGCGGCGCACACAGGCGCGACCATTTATCATTACGGCTGGGTGCGCAGCGAGGCGCAGATGGACTTAAAGGCCTCCGCCACGCACAGATTCTGGGATGACCGGCAACTGCCAGTGGCGGATTACACGCAGGTTGATCCGGCAACGCTGAAATTGTTCACCGGCACGCATCCGAAAGCAATCCAGGACTGGCTACCGGCGTCGGAAGGAATCTTTCAAGCCAACCCGAATCACCGGTTGACTGCCCGCGAAAAGAAACATCGGCGGATGCTGTGGCTGGAACAGACCTTTGGCCTGCGCTTCAACAAGAAACATTACCGGCTGGTTCGCTGACTTTATGCTCAAGTGTCTGACCCCCGCCACCGTGGGCATCATTAATTTATGGCCCACGACGTGATGGTCATCGGCGGGGGGATCGTGGGGTTGGCAACGGCCATGCGATTGCTGGAAATCCGTCCCGGTTTGCGGGTGGTGTTGTTGGAAAAAGAAGCCGCCCTGGCCCGCCACCAGAGCGGCCACAATAGCGGCGTGCTACACTCGGGCCTTTATTACAAACCCGGCTCGGAAAAGGCGAAGTTAAGCGTCAACGGCCTGCAGGAAATGGTTGCGTTTTGCCGCGAGCATGGCGTTGCCTGGTCACAATGCGGCAAAATTGTCGTCGCCACGACCGCCGAAGAACTTCCCCGCCTGGAGAATCTCTGGCAACGGGGAAATGCCAACGGCCTGGCTGGCTTGCGCAAGCTCACACCAGAACAAATCAGGGAAATCGAGCCGCACGCCGCCGGTCTGGCCGCGATTCATGTGCCGCAGGAAGGGATTGTAGATTACCCCGCCGTTTGCGAAAAATTCGGCGAATTGGTCCGCCGGCAGGGAGGCGAACTCCGGGTCAACGTTCGGGTGTTGAAATTGGTTCCCCGCAATAATGAATGGATTGCCGAAACTTCTTCCGGTGAAATTGGTGCCCGGTTTGTCGTTACCTGCGGTGGTTTGCATGCCGACCGATTAGTAAAAGCAGCCGGCCAGACCCCGGCGGCAAAAATCATTCCCTTTCGCGGCGAATACTACAAAATCAAGCTGGGCCGCCAGCGTCTGGTCCGCCATTTGATTTATCCCGTGCCCGATCCCAAGTTCCCTTTTCTGGGTGTGCATTTCACGCGGCTCATTCACGGCGGCATTGAGGCCGGACCGAACGCGGTATTGGCATTGGCCCGCGAGGGGTATCGTTGGTCAAATATCAATCTGCGCGATTTATCGGAATCAATTTGCTTCCCTGGCCTGTGGAGATTTTTGACGGCGTATCCGTCGGTGTGCAGTTATGAAATCCTTCGTTCGTTTTCCAAACGCGAGTTTTGCCGCTCGTTGCAAAAGCTGGTGCCGGAAATCCAGGAGGACGATCTCGAGCCGGGAGGCGCGGGTGTCCGGGCGCAGGCGATGACGGCGGATGGAAAACTCGTCGAAGATTTTCATTTTGCCGAGGCCCCGGGCATATTGCACGTCGTCAACGCGCCGTCTCCGGCGGCTACGGCGTCACTGGCCATTGGGCAGAAAATTGCCGAACGGGTCTGTTCCCGACTCTAAATCGAATTGTGACTGTGATGATCCAGGGATTGAGCGGAAGCCAACCCAAAGCGGGGGGGGGATTATTCAAGCCAAACCGGATCAGGGATTGACGGTGCGTAAAAAAACGCCTGCGGATGCTGTGGCTGGAAAAAACCTTCGGCCTGAAGTTCAACAAGAAACATTACCATCTCGCGCGCTGAATAACTGTAGGTGCCGACGTGAGGCTCTGATTCATTTCCGGTTTCCGATTTTTCAGTTTAAGTCTCGTTATCTAGGCTTCTGCTCGACAAACGCGCGTTCGCAAGCCTTGATGACATTACCTATTTCAATGCCCGAGACATTTTCCCCGACTGTTGGGGTCAGCCCCCAATCGTGATGCTGATAGGGGAATCCGGGTTCGTTGGCCGGGCCGACCAGCATCACCACCCTTTTCTGCATAGCAACCGCGAGGTGCAATAATCCGGTGACTCCCCCGATCGCCACGGTGGATAGCTTGACCAGTCCGGCAGAAACCAGCAGCGGATTGCCGGCGGCAACGCAACAACCCATTGCCCGGGCCGGTTCCAGCGCGGCGATATCGCCGGGTCCACCGCCGAAAATCACCTGCACTCCCCGATTGCGCCAGTATGCCGCCAGCGAAAGGTAATTTTCAAAAGGCCAGTTTTTGTGCGGTGTGCTGGTGAAGGCTTGTATGAACAAGGTCTGACGTTCCGGATTAAGCCGGTTTGCGGCGAAAATTCGCCGGGCGGCATCCAGAACCTCTGCCGGCAAGATATATTCGTTGCGGATGTTATTGACGTGCAAACCGCATTGTTTCAGCAGCGACAGGTTCCAATCGGCGATGAGGAGGCGGTTGTCCCGCCGGACGCCTTTGGTGTACGCCCACGCGCGGCCGGAACCATAGACGCTGCCCCAGCGGTGCGGCGCGCCGGTGAAGCGCGCCAGCCAGGCCGTCTCGCCAAACCCTTGAAAATCCACGACGAGGGAAAATTGTCCGGCGCGCAAACGGCGGAGCAACCTGAAAAATTCGGGCAGGACGCGGAACGGATTGCCGCTGCGCAAGGCAGCGCGGTCGAGAGCGATGACTTCGTCCACCTCGCGAAAGCCCTGCAACAACGGCGCGTTTTCGGTGATGGTGAAAAATACGATGTGCGCGTCCGGAAAATTCTCGCGGATGGCATGGACTGCTGGAAGCGTCAAAACCACGTCGCCAATGGCCTTGAACCGGATGAGCAGGATATTTTTGCACGGATTCATTTTTGGGCCGCCAGCGCGGAACGGATGGCAGCGATCAGCACGGAACGGAACGCGTCGCGCGAACAATTTTTGGCATAGCTCTGTGCGCCCGCCTGCCACCGGGCGATCTCCACATCGGAAGCGGTCGCCGCCTGGAGCATGGCGTGGCGCAATTCCGGCACGTTGCCGGATTTGAACAGCAGGCCCATGCCGTAGTAACGGACGACGTGTCCGATCAGATATTCGTCCGATGCAAGCGCCGGTTTGCCGGCGCCGGCGGCGCGCGAAAGGACGCCGCTGCCGTCGAGGTGGTGGAGGTAGGGCAGCAACACCATGTCGCAGGCGGCGAACAATTGTTTCTCCTCTTCGGCAAAAACGTAGCGATTCACAATTTCCGCGCGGCCCTGTCGGCGAAGCGTTTCCAGGTCGTGGGTGAGTCGCTCGTTTTTGGGCTGTACTCCGGCACAAAGCAGAAAGGCACGGCCCGGCGCGGCCATTTTGCGCATTGCTTCGGCGACGAGGTGCAATCCCTTCCGTTTGTAACCGCCACCGTAAAAGAGAAAAACAAATTTGTCGTCCGGCAGGTTGAACTGCCGGCGCGAGGCGGCGCGGTCAGCAGAGAAGTTATCCGGATGCGGATCGGCCAGCAGATGGATGGGTGCGCCAGGGAAATTTTTTTGAGCGATGCCGCACAGCAATGGGTCAATCATCAAAATCGGATTCAACCAGCCGTTTTGGACGAGCCGGCGGAAGCCGATTTTTTTCAGGGCGGTATTGGGCGACAACGCCCCGGCATTGAGAAACAACGGGCGAAAATAAATCCCGCCCAGCCGGCCCCGCAAGCTCACCTCCGGCATCCAGCCCAGTGCCGCGCGGCGAAGCACGCTGGAGGCGAGGTCGTTGAAATTCGCCAGAAAGGCAACCGCCGCGCTGGATTCCTTTAGACAAGCAGCGACGCGGGCGGCAGAAGTGACCCGGGTCCGATCACTGGCCGGGGGGATCGCTGAAATCACCTGCACGCGCGGCAGCAGGTCGGCCATCTGCCCGGCGATGCGTTCCATGGCAGCCGACCGCGTGTCCAGCGCGAGCGTCAGGGTAAAGCCTGCCGCCAGCAAATCCTCCGTGACGAACCGCAGCCAACCGACATGATGGCCGTCCACACTGGGTTCGAAGACCAGAACTGGTTTGGGATCCATGAGTTTATTCCGGCGGCGACTTTTCGTTCTGCACCTGGTAAACCTTCAAGTAACGCAGAAAGGTATAGATGGCGATACCGCGCGCGACCGCCAGCCCCTGCCAGCCGTCCAGAAAACCGAGCCGCAAAAAATAGGAGCGCAAGAACGCCCACCACGGCCGGAAGAGCACATCGGTGAAATGGGCCTGCTTTTTCCGCGCCGCACATTCCTGCACGAAGTAGCCCACGGACACCATGGTTTTTTTTATTTCATGCTCGAGTGATTCCATGCTGTAGTGGAGCAGGTCATTTTTTAAATTACCGATGTCACCTTTGACCACGAGCGATTCGTGCAGGTGTTTATCACCCCAGTTGGCCCGCTCACGCTGCCAGAGCCGCGCTTTGCGGTCGGGATACCAGTCGCCGTGGCGAATCCAGCGGCCATGATAAAAGGTGCAGCGCGGAAAGCGGTAAGCGGCGCAGGGCGGTTTGAATTTGTTTTGCTCAAACAACCGGATGATCTCATCCCGCAATGACGGCGGGATGACTTCGTCGGCGTCAATGGCGAGCAGCCAGGGTTGCGTGGCATGGGTCGAGGCGAAATTGCGATGCACCGCGTGGCCGCGCCACGGCTGGCTGACAATTTTCGCGCCGTAAGACCGGGCGATTTTGTCCGTGCCATCCGTCACTTTGTCGTCAATGGCCACGATGATTTCGGTTGTCCAGCCTCGCACACTGTCCAGCGCCCGGGGGATGCGGTGGGCTTCGTTCCCGGCGACGAGGCAAACGGAGATGGGCAGACGGAATTCGGCTGTCATGGGCAAAGAAAATTCTATGCGGCGCAGAGATTGGGTTCAAGATGCGAATCCGGCAACAGTCCAAACTGACCCCGGTCTTCACTGACAACACTAGTGTCCAAAATAGCATTCGAAAATGAGCTGAAAAGGATCGCCGTCTTTGATGAGATGAGGGTGAAATTGAAACCACAACTCATCATCAACGGAGATCCAAATGAATGCCACCGGCAGTCTGTTTAGCCAAATTCTC
>DASZAB010000178.1:0-18131 GCA_035945675.1 Verrucomicrobiia bacterium
ACGAAGTCACGCCCCAAGCTTGGAATAAAAGCCAACTGCCGGCGCATCGGCTCGCGTCATAAACGTCGTAGCTTAATATCTCTCACACTTACGACTCCGCTACGGTTGCTCTGTCAAGAAGGTGCTTGGCGTGACGCTTACACTCAACCGCCTTGTCGCAAACCTCAACGATCTGCCGCAACGTCACTTCTGCGTCATGCGTGCTCATACACGGGCAATAACTCGTCCTTGACCCGGCCCAGAATCAACGGGTGCAACCGCGAACAAAAATCCACCTTGCGCCCAATGATGGACGCGAGTTCCTCACCGTAGCTCCCGCTCCCGCGAGCGAAGGAACCTCTGCCCCACTTCGGTGGCGGAGAGGGAGAAGAACCGCGTTCATCCGCGTTCATCTGCGGTTATAGATTGGTCTTGGAAGGTTGCGCCGTTTGACAACCGCGGCTACGGGACAAGTTGAGTCCGGCTCGCGAGGACTCTCGCCCCACCGAGAAATATCAGGTCCTGGCTCGCGAGGGCTCTCGCCCCACCGGGAAATATCAGGTCCCGGCTCGCGAGGGCTCTCGCCCCACCGTGAATTGCTCAAATGCGACGCAATTCTTCCTGGAGCGCTGCCGTCAGCCGCTCGTATTGCGGCAGTGAGTTGTAAACCTGTGCCGAAACGCGCAGCACGCGATGGGGCGGGGCGGGCCAGAAAATCACGGGAACCTCGATTTGATGTCTGGTCCGGAGCGCGTCCTGCAACGGTGATTCGTTGAACGGCAATTGTGGGAATTGCGATAGCGTGGCGTCGGGCAGAGGGACGGCCGCAAGCGAGCCGATGAATTCCGCCGGGCACGGCCCGATGATTTTCAACGCGCCGCATAATAGTTTTCTCGCGGCCAAAACCAGCGCATGGTTGCGCCCCATGATTTCCGGCCAGCCACCGGGCATGAGTGAGCCGATGAAACGGATGGCCTCGGGCACGCTCAAGAATGCGGAGGGATCGAACGTACCCGGCCAGCCGAACTCGAGGAGAAATCGGGAGCGGTCCTGGCGGGGCGAATTGGCGCCGTGGCTGATGGTGAGCGGACGAATCCGCTTTTGTTTGTCACGGCGCACGCGGAGGAACGCCGCGCCTTTTGGCGCGCACAGCCATTTGTGGCAATTGCCGGTGTAATAGGCGGCGCCGAGTTCCTCCAGATTCAGCGGAACCATTCCGGGCGCGTGCGCGCCGTCCACGAGTGTGTCCACACCGCGCGCGTCCAGTTCACCCACAATTCCGGCGAGTGGCAAAACGATGCCCGTCTGGCTTGTAATGTGATCCAGGAGCGCCAGTTTGGTTCGCGGCGTGACGCATTCCAAAATCGGCGCAACCAGTTCGTCGGCGTTGTGGAAGGGAAACGGCATTTTTGCGACCACGACCCGCGCGCCGGAGCGTTCGGCGACGAAATCCACCGCGTTGCGGCAGGCGTTGTATTCGTGGTTGGTGACGAGCAATTCATCGCCGGGCTTGAACTCCAGCGAGCGCAAGATGGAATTTACGCCGCTGGTCGCATTGGGCACAAAAACCAGGTCATCCGCATCGGTTCCGACGAATTGGGCCAGGGCTTCACGGGCGGTGTCCAGTTCCTGCTCCAGTTCGCGCACCAGGAACTGCAACGGCTGACGCTCCAGCCGCGCGCGCCATTCATTTTGAACTTCCAGGACCCGCTGCGGACAGGCGCCGAACGAGCCATGATTCAGAAAAATGATTTTGGGATCGAGCGGCCACGCCTGGGGGGTGGCGGCCGGCTGGTTCAAAGCAGTTTCTGCAGAGGTCACGCCGAAATGGGATTCAGTTCACGGTGTCTTCAATTGGACAACCACGCTGCGTTCGGTCAGTCGCGGCGCGTCCGGCGAATAACGCCACCAGGTTCGAAAATCGTAACGTTTCCCGTTTACGGCCTTAAAATCCAGGGTGAACGTTTGGTAAAGTATGTTGGGGAATTGATTGCGCTTTACGATGCGCGAGGCGATGACTTTGCCGGTGCCGCATTCCACAACGGACAGCGTGGCCAATTCCGACTTGTCCAGGTTAAAATTATCCACTTTTAGTTCGAAGCTCGCGCAATATTCGCCGTTTGGCAATTCATCCGTGCCCGGTCCTTTTGTCAGGTAACCCGAAGTGCGGTCCCGGATCGGATCGGCTTCCCAGGCGTTGAATCCATCCAGGCGTCCGAGGTCGTGCGGGAGATTGGCCGCCACCCAATTGTGCGCGCCGTCAACGGTCACATCACTCAAGGTCAGCGTGGGCGCCCCGGGCACCTGGTTCCAGTTGACGCGGAATTCCAGAATGCCGCCGGAGTCAGTGAAGGCCAGTGGAAAATCGCGAAACCGGTTGGTGCCGGTAAAAGAATTCCAGGCCACGTTCGTGCCGGCGAGCGCCGTTCCGTTCTGGGTCACCGCCAGCGAGACCAGATTGGACGTCGAGGCATTCAACGCGTTGACGGCCATCCGGAAATGAACGGCATGGTTTCCCGCCGGCAACGAGGTCAGATCCGGGCCGGATTGCATCAAACCGGGGGGCGTGGCGGGACCGCAGGACCACGCCAGCGTTCCGGCCGCCGCGCCGACGGAATGGCAGAAGGCCGGATCCCCGGAGCCTTTGGCGAATGGGAGCAGGGCCGTCGTCGGCTCGGCCAGGGCGCTGACGGGCATGATCGCCGACGTTTGGCATCCGGCATCGGCGGAATCAAACGGCCCTGTCCACCGCATCCCAAGCTGGTTGGAGCGGTTGCGGTCGTTGAACCAGACCGACCGGGCGTTGATGAGCAGAAAATGGTAATAGGCAGGCTGGTGGTCCTCGTCATAAAGGCAGGCCAAATTGCGGGCGAAAATTCCCTTGAACTCGGGGGCATCAGGTCCGCTGCAGTCGCAGGGTTCTTCCAGCACTCCGCCGGCGGAGGTGAGCCGGGCGATGGCGGCATTCGCGATGGTTTCGGCCTCAGCCAGATAATTCGTGTCGCCGGTGACCTTATACAATTCGGTCAGGCCGCCGAGGATGACCCCTTGATTATAGGTCCAGGTGGTCTGGCCGTTGTTCCGACAATCGGCGGTCAAGCCATCATTGATGAGGTTTTGGGCGTTGATCATGCCGCTGTTTTGGAACCAGCGCCACTCGTTGGTGGCCCAGTAAAAGTAACTGCCGGTTCCGCCGTCGCCGGGGGTCCGTTGATGCAACTGGACGGCCAGGAGCAGGAAGAGTTCGTTGGGAATCGCGTTTTTGTAAGTGCGGGCTGAGCTCCACCAAAGTCCGCCGCCACAATGGCTGTCCCAGGCAGTTGTCAGGTGGGTAAAAATGGTTTTGGCCATGTTCAGGTAGGTCACATTGCCGGTCAGGTCGTAGGCGCGAATCCAGGCTTCCGCCCACCATCCTTCATCATCGTAGGCGCCGGTCAGGAAATTGCCGCTGGAATTGAGGGTGAAGGTGTTTTGCAGCGTCGCCAGATAATTCGTGTCGTTATTGGCGGCAATGTCGTTTTCCAGGGCATCGACGCAATTGGCCGCGTTCCACCAGCCGACCGTGTCCCAAAGGCCATGCGGGTTGTAATACTGTTGTAATGCGACGATGGCCGCGTGGGTGTCGGCATTGAAGTCGGTGTCTGTTCCGTACCCGTTGACTCCAGTGAAAGTCAAAACCGCAGCAATGGCTGCGGTGGCTCGCCTGACAAAACGTTTAGCTGGCATTTCGAAAGTGAATTTTATCGTTTAGCATCGCTGGAAAGCGAACAAAAAGCCAGGTGATGCCTTCGTCCATAACAATCCGCGACCGCGGTGGCTCCACAGGTTACTATGCGGCACGGTCGCGGTTGGCTCAATGGCATAGCGTGTGGCCATTTCATGCCACATGACAACGCGCTTTTATCTGCGAACCTGTATAAGTTTCATGAACAAAAGCAGTTCGAGCTTCCCCCGGAAATTGATTTGGTTATGCCTGCTTGAGCTGATTCTGATCACCGCTGACAAGACCGTTGCCTGGCAGATGCAGCAGGGACCCTTGATGACGCGGTGGGCGGCGTTGGTGGACACCAACAATCCGCTGCCCGAATATCCGCGCCCGCAACTGGTCAGAACCAACTGGCTCAATCTGAACGGGATCTGGCAGTTCCAGCCCGGTGCCACCAACGACCCGGTGCCGACCGGGCAGGCGTTGTCGAGCGAGATTCTGGTTCCTTATCCGATGGAATCGGCGATTTCCGGAGTCATGCATTATTACGAATTTTCGTGGTACCGGCGGACGTTCACGGTGCCGCCGGCCTGGAGCGGCAAACGAATTATTTTGCACCTGGACGCGGTGGATTGGCAGGCGACGGTTTACGTCAATGGACAGAAAGTCGGTGCGCACAAAGGCGGTTACGATCCCATCAGCTATGACATCACATCGTATCTCAACGGCGGGACCAACGAGTTGATCGTGAACGTTTATAGTCCGGAAGACAACGGCGGCCAGCCGCGCGGCAAGCAGACGCTTTATCCGGGCGGCATCATGTACACGTCCAGCAGCGGCATCTGGCAGCCGGCGTGGCTGGAGCCGGTGGACGCCTCGGGGATCAACAATTTGCAGATCGTACCGGATGTGGATAATTCGCGAGTGCGATTGACGGTCAACACCTACGCCGCCAGCGGCGTGACGGTGGTGGCGACGGTGTCATCCAATGGCGCGGCCATCAACACCGTGACCGGCAATCCGCAGTCCGAACTGGACATTCCGGTGCCGGACCCGAACTTGTGGTCGCCGGAGAATCCATTTCTTTATGACCTGCAGGTCTCGACGATTCACAATGGCGTGACCAATGACAGTGTGACCAGTTATTTCGGGATGCGGAAAATTTCCATCAACCTCGTCGGTGGCGTGCCGGAAATCTTTTTGAACAACCAACCGTACTTTGAAATGGGACCGTTGGACCAGGGCTTCTGGCCGGATGGCATTTACACCGCGCCCACCGACGACGCGCTGAAGTATGATTTGCAGTTGGAGAAGGCGCTCGGTTTCAATGCCGTGCGCAAACACATCAAGGTGGAGCGGCAGCGCTGGTATTATTGGGCGGACAAACTGGGGTTGCTGGTCTGGCAAGACATGCCGAGCTGCAATTCTTACACGGGCAATCCCAATCCGCCGCCGGTGGATCCTTTGGACTTCATCGCTGAATTGAGCGCGATGGTCACCAACCATTGGAACCATCCGTGCATCGTCATGTGGGATATTTTCAACGAGGGCCAGGGCGAGGCCGGCAGCGGCAATGGCGTGGGTCAGACCAACACGGCTTATCTGGTGAATCTGGTCAAGACGCTCGACCCGTCGCGATTGGTGAACCAGGCCAGCGGGGGCAGTTATTTCGGGGTGGGGGATGTGCTCGATGCCCATAGTTATCCCGATCCCGGGGATCCCTTCAGCAACACGCAGGCGCCAGTGGACGGTGAATTCGGCGGGATTGCCTGGCATGTGACCGGTCATTTATGGAACCCGGCCCAGGCCGGGACCGGCTACCTGCTGGCCAGTTCCCTGGACAATTTTGCCTCCCTGTATGATGGCTACATCGATGAGGTCATCAACTTCAAACCCCCGGCCAACGGCGGGTTGAATGCGGCCATCTACACGCAGATCACCGACGTGGAGAACGAATGCAATGGTCTGATGACCTATGACCGGCTGGTCAAGCCGGACATGGACAGAATCTACAGTTCCAATTTGAAAGCGATCACCGGCCAGATGACCGTGACTTCCGTGGTGCCCACGTCCCAGGTCGTCCCCCAGACCTGGCGCTATACCACCAACACCCCGGCGGCGAACTGGTATACCACGAATTTTGATGACTCCGGATGGAGCACGGGATTGGCCGGTTTTGGCACTCCCGATCCCAATGTCACTCCGAACACAGCCTGGAACACCCCCGGCTATATTTATCTGCGGCGCACCTTTAATCCCGGTGCGCTGAGCCCGCCGCAGCTCAACGACCTCGGCTTCACGACTTATCACGACGAGGATGTGGCGATTTATATCAATGGTGTTTCTGCCGGTGCCGCTCCCGGTTACTCCACGGCTTACGTCAGCCTGCCGATGAGCCGGCCAGCGCAAGCGGCCATCATTCCCAATGGCACCAACCTTTTGGCTGTGTCCTGCTACCAGAGCACTGGCGGGCAATTTATTGATGTCGGCATTTCCGATCAGCAGCTGGTGGCAAATACCTTCACGATTCCAACCGATGAAATCGGCTATTGGCCGCTGGATGCCACGAGCGGAACCGTGGCGGTGGACGCCACCGGGGACGGTTACAACGGGACGGTGTCTGGAGCCACCTGGAATCCCAATGGCAAAGTCAACGGCTGCTTGAGTTTTAACGGTCTCAATAATGATGTCCAGATTCCCGACCCGGTCAGCAATGATTTCAGCATCGTGTTCTGGGTGAAAACCACCCAGACCACCGGTGGGACCGGGCAATGGTATAACGGAACGGGTCTGGTGGACGGGAATTATTCGGGAATCGCGAATGACTTCGGGACGGCCTTGCTGGGCAGCAAGCTTGCCTTCGGCGTCGGGAATCCGGACACCACGATTCTGTCCACCAGCGCGATCAACGATGGCAACTGGCATCAATGCGTGGCCACCCGGGTGCAAGCGACTGGTGCGATCAATCTTTATGTGGATGGCAATCTGCAGGCGACCGGGACCGGCAACACCAACGCATTAAACGCCTCGAGCTTATTGACGTTCGGGCAAATTGCCTCCGGCGGCGGCTATTTCAACGGCAGCCTGGATGAGATTGAAATCTTCGATCGGGCCCTGGGCAACCACGAAGTGGCCGCGCTATACAGCAACGGCGCGTTCCCGCAAACGATGCCCACGATCCTGCTGCCGCCCGCTTCCCAGACGACCGACATCGGCGGGACGGCCTCTTTCAGCGCGCAGGCCATCGGCGGGAATTTGAGTTATCAATGGAATTTCGACACCACGCCGATTCCAGGCGCGACCAATAATACGCTGATCCTGACGAATGTCGCCTTAAGTGACGCGGGGAATTACAGCATTGTGGTCTCGAACGCGGCCGGCAGCGTTACCAGCTCGGTGACCTTGACGGTCGCGCAACCGACGCTGACGTTGTTGCATCGCTACAGCTTCGTCAGTGACGCCTCCGATTCGGTGGGCGGCGCCGATGGAACGGTCGTGGCCCCCAACGGCGGAGGCGCCGCCACGATCAATCACGGCCTTAGCCTGCCGGGGAGCACGACAGCCGCATTTGGTTATTCAGGTTATGTGTCTCTGCCCGGCGGCCTGTTGTCGGCCACCACCAATTTGACCGTTGAATGCTGGATGACCCAGAATCAACCCAATGTTTGGGCCGAGATTTGGGACTTCGGCAATAGCGGCAGCCAGAACTTCGGGCTTATTCCCTACCCGAACAATAACAGCCATAACATGGAGGTGGCGTTTACCCCCAATGGGGGCGAACAGGATCTGCAGTCGGCGGTTTCATTCCCGAGCGGTTCGGAGCAATACGTCTGCCTGACCTACAATGCCTCCAGTCTGGTGGGCAATCTCTACACCAACGGCGCCCTGGTGGCCTCGCTGACGCTTCCCAACAGCACTTATACCCCTGGCTCCATTGGCGGCACCGGTGGCACGACCGAAAACATGTTGGGGAACGACGTGTATGGCGATGAACAGTTTTCGGGCACCATCTACGAGTTTCGGATATGGAATGGCGTCGTTTCGCCCTTGTACCTGGCCGTCAGCTCGGTCGCCGGACCCGCGGTCGTGGCCACAAACCTGACGCCGGTGTCGCTCGCCGTCGCGGTCCCCAATTCCGGCATGGGCGCCGGATTTACTCAGCAGGCTTCGGCGACGGGAAATTTCTCCGCGGCTTCCGGGGTGCCGGTCACCGGTTTCGTGACCAATTGGAGCAGCAGCGATCCGGGCGTTCTCACGATAAACAGCAGCGGGCTGGTCACTGCGGTCAACACGGGCAGCGCCACCATCAGCGCCATCCTCAACGGCGTGACCGGGACCAGCTCTGCCATCACCGTTACGTCCAGCCCGCCGGTGATCACGCAACAGCCTCCAACTTCGGAGACTCTGCTGGCCGGCGCGACGCTCAATGCCAGCCTAAGCAATATTGGCAACCCGCCTTTCATCTATCGGTGGTACTTTAATAACGGCGCGAACCCCATCAGCACCGCCAGCATCCCTGTGTTGACGATTTCCAACCTGCAATCGGCCAATGCGGGCAGTTATACCTGCGTGGTGAGCAATCAGTACGGCGCGGCCACCAGTTCGGCGTTAAACCTCACGGTGGTCACTCCCACCAGGTATCAGCAGTCCCTGTTGTCACTCAATCCGATTGCTTACTGGCCTTTGACTGAAACCGGCGGAACCGTCGCCCATGATCTGGTCGGCAATTATAACGGAACTTACGTTGCCGGTTGCACCCTGGCTCAGGCCGGACCGACGAACTCGATCTTTGGTTCTCCCAGCCGATCGGTGCTTTTTGACGGAACGTCCGGATACGTGGACATTCCCGAAGGCCCATTCAATATCACCGGTCCGATCACCACGGTGATCTGGGCCAATGTTTTGTCCTATCCGAGTTTTGCGGGAGTGTTCGGGCACGGCGACGCTTCCTGGCGCATGAGTATCAACAGCAGTGGCGAGCCAGGCGCTTCAGACGGCAGCGCACTGGACGCGACCTCGTCCATGAGTATTTTGGACGGCAATTGGCACATGATTGCCTACACGTACACGGGAATTCCCGGGTCGAACAATAATGGCCTGCTCTACGTGGATGGGGCACTGATGGCCAGCCAAACTGTGACGACGGCTCCCGCCGGCGACAATCTTGACGTATGGATTGGCGGCTCGCCGGATTATGGAACGGGACGGTTGATAAACTCCAAAATTGCCCACGCGGCCATCTATCCCCGGGCCCTCACCGCCATTCAGCTGCAGGACCTCCATGCCGGGGTTTACGCGGGGCCGGTGAATTTGAGCGTGACACACTCCGGATCAAACGTTGTGCTCAGCTGGCAGACAGGAACGCTCCTGCAGGCGCCGACCTTGCTCGGCCCCTGGACCACCAACGGTGCTGCGGTCCCGCCGTACACCGTTCCGGTGACGGCCGGGACTCAATTCTTCAAGGTTCTGGTCGGTCCTTAAAACCCGGGCGATACCTGGGCGCACCCTGGAAGCAGGTTGTCCAAAGTGAAAAGCATACAGATTCGGGTTCAAGCTGGACTTGCCGGTGCCGGCCCGGCGCCAATCGTCAACGGACAATTCCACCTTGCCATCCCGATCACTTCCGGCTCACGGCCCGCCGGTCTGGCCGCGTCCGGGATAAATTGCGGCAAACCCCTTTACGCAATCCGCGTGTGGCGTAAGATGGTGCAGATTTGAACCCGACGCGAAAGTTATATGTTTTTCTGGTTTCGTGCCTTGCCGGAGTGGCCCTGGTTGCCGTTCGGGCTGGCGGCGCGGACCCCGATCCGGCGGAACGCGCGGAGGCCATGCGCGTCTGGCAAACCGCGGATGGCCTGCCCTCCGATTCGGTGGCGGCCGTTATCCAAACCCGGGACGGATTTCTCTGGGTAGGCACCAGCGCGGGGCTGGTCCGGTTCGATGGCGTCAAATTCACGGAAATGAATCTGGCCGTTTCCGTCACCAACGATCCCGTTCGCGTCACCGTCTTGTGCGAGGACAGTCACGGCCATTTATGGGTTGGCACGCAAGCGCACGGTTTGTTTGAATTGATGCAGGGAACCGTGCGGCATTTTACGAAAGCGCAGGGGCTGCTGGACAACCGTGTCACGAGCCTCGCGGCGGACAATCAAGGACGGGTCTGGATCGGCAGCCCGTCCGGATTAAACCTTTGGACCGGGGAGCGTTTCAAATCATTCTCGCAGGATGGCCTGCCCGACAAGTTCGTTTCGGGGGTGAATGTGGCGCGTTCCGGGACGGTCTGGATTACGACCCGCGTCGGGATGTGCCGGTTCATCCACGGGCACCTCATGCCTTACACATTCCGGACCGAAAGCCAGGGCCGCAGCCCTGAATACCTGGGCGTTTATGAGGACCGGAGCGGGAATTTGTGGGCTTTTGGTGATACATATCTGATCAATCTGTCCGAGGGCAAGCGGTTGAATTATTTTCGCGGTTCCCAACCGTCCTCCGTGCGCATCTGGAGTTTGTGCGAAGGACGGGATGGACGGATCTGGATCGGCACCAGCGGCGGCGGTTTGTTCTGCTTTGAAAACAACCGTTTTCGGTCGGTAATCCTCGGTGAAGATCGCCGGCCCTACGATGTCCGCGCCATCTGCGAAGACCAGGAAGGCAATCTCTGGCTCGGCACCTCCGGCGGCGGCTTAATGCAATTGCACCCCCAATCCGTGCATATCATGCAGGCGGGACAAGGTCTGCCGGCCAGTCCGCCCACCGCGCTCGCCCTCGACGCCAGCGGACGGATTTATTTGGGCCTGCAACACGGCGGCCTGTTCGTGGGAGAATCCGGAAGATTCGACCGGCTCGGCAGCGACGATGGTCGGGAAGTGCAGAATTTGATTTCGTCCGTGTGCGTCGCTCGCGATGGCACCGTGTGGGCAGGGACCCTGGGCGATGGATTATTTGGCCTGCGAAACGGACGCAGCGTTCATTTGACCACGGCAGACGGCCTGGCCGATGACACGGTGTTGGCGGTATGCGTGGACGCCGAGGGGAATCTCTGGGCCAGCACGAGCGCCGGTCCCGTTCATTGTTTTTCGGGAGATCACCTGACCCGGTTCGACACGGCGCAAGGTTTGCCGGCAACGCCCGTGACCGCCATGATTTCATCGGCGGCTGGCGGACTCTGGCTGGGAACCCGGGACGGTGAAATCCTGCGCGAAAATAACGGAAAATTCAGCATCCTCGAGACGGCAAAAACCTCCGGCGCACAGGCCGTGCTGGCGCTGCACGAAGGGGAACAAGGCCGTCTCTGGATTGGCACGGATGGCAACGGCCTGTCCTGTCTCGCCGGCGGCATCGCCATGAACTGGAGCACCAGCAACGGCCTGCCCAGCGACATCGTGGCCGGAGTGACGGAAGACGACGCCCGGAATTTATGGCTGGCCACGGGAGCGGGCATTTACCGCGTCAACCACAGCGATTTCCGCGAGTCGTTTGCTCATCCCCGCAGTCCGCTCACCTGCCAATGGATTTCCGACGCGAAGACGGCGCCGGAATCTCCCACCGTTGCCGGCGGGGCGCGCGCCGCGCTGGCGTCCGACGGCGAACTTTGGTTTGCGACTTCGGAAGGCGTTTTGACCGTGGACGCCCGCCAGTCGGGAATTGAGCCATCGGTGTTTCCGGTTTATATTGAGGATGCCGCTTTCAACCGCCAGCCGCCGATTTCCCTCCTCCGGGGCGCATTATGGTCGGCGGCCACTGGCAATCACACGCCTTTCAAGGCGCCCGTGGAGGTGCGCTCGCTGGAAATTCACTTTACCGCCTTGAGCTTTATCGCGCCGGGAGAAATCCAATTCCGGCACAAGCTGCAGGGTTTTGACTCCGACTGGGTGGACGACGGGAGTACGCGGTCCGCCCATTACGGGCGGCTGCCGTATGGCCATTACCGTTTTTGTCTGGCCGTTCGCGATGCCGATGGCAAGTGGCGGGACGTGGCGGAAACGTTTGCTTTTATCGTTCCCACGCCCCTCTATCTGCAAACCTGGGCGATCGGGCTGTATTGCCTGACGGCCATTGCCTTGATCGTGGCGGTTGTCCGCACGGTGTCGCATCGGCGATTGCGGAGCGCCCTGGCCCGGTTGGAAGCGCAACAATCGCTCGAACGGGAACGGATGCGCATTGCCCGTGACATGCACGATGAGATGGGATCGAAGCTGACCAAAATTTCCTTTTTGAGCGAACGCGCGCAGATGGATGCAGGATCCCCCGGGCCGCACGCCGAAAAAATCGAGGTGATCGCCCAGACATCGCGGGATTTGTTGAAAACGATGGATGAAATCGTCTGGGTCGTGAATCCGCGCAATGACACGCTGGAAAATCTGAGCGCTTACTTGAGCGGCTACGCCGTTGAATATTTTCAAAACACCCGCATCGAATGCGAACTGCGGTTGCCCCAGCAGATTCCCCATTATGCGTTGTCCTCGGACACGCGGCACAACCTGTTCCTGACCTTTGAAGAAACCTTGAACAACGTGCTCAAGCATTCCGGCGCCACCCGCGTGAAAGTGGAAATGACCGTCAAGGCGCTGGAATTTGAACTCAAAGTTTCCGATAATGGCAGGGGCTTTGAAGCATCGGCAGCGGCGAACGATCAGCCGCGCGCCGGCCGGGGCGGTAATGGACTGAAAAATATGCGCCAGCGGTTGACGGCCATCGGCGGCGAGTGTCAGGTGGCCAGCCAGCCCGGGTCCGGCACCACGGTCACGATGCGTATCCCACTCGATCAGAAAGCCGACGGCGAACTATGAAAAAAATCATCACCGTTTCCATCGTGGACGACGAGGCCGACCTGCGCGAGCACATCGCCGGCTATCTCGCCGCGGCCGGCAACATCCGGTGCCAGAGCGCCTACGCCAGCGCGGCCGAAGCGCTGGAACATTTGCCGCAGGACAAGCCGGATGTGATTCTGATGGACATCAATCTGGGCGACATGGATGGCATCGAGTGTGTCCGCCGCCTGACCGCCCTGGTGCCCGAAGTGCAGGTGCTCATGCTCACCGTTTTTGAAGACACCGAGCAGATTTTCCGCGCCCTGGCCGCCGGGGCGAGCGGATATCTGTTAAAACGCTTATCGCCAAAAAAATTACTGGAAGCCATTGAAGAAGTTTACGCCGGCGGTTCGCCCATGTCGGCGCCGATTGCGCGCAAGGTGGTCCAGTCCTTCAAAGCCGCTCCGGCGCACGGCGATGATTCGATGGACCTGTCACCGCGCGAGCGGTCGGTGTTGGACCGGCTGGCGGCCGGGCTGGCCTACAAACAAATTGCCGATGAACTGGGGGTGAGCATTCACACGGTGCGGAATTACATCCGCCGCATTTACGAGAAATTGCACGTCCACACGCGCACGGAAGCCGTGGCCAAATTCCTGCAGAAATGAAATTCCTTCTCCCCAACCTGAACGTGAAAGTTTTCGGCCGGGCGGCCTTGATTCTGGCGATGATCCTGTTCACGCGCGCCGGTGAGGGCGCGGGCTGGAATCCCGGAAAGGCGCCGCTGATGACGCATTGGGCGGCGGCGATCAATCCGACGAACGTGTGGCCCGAATATCCGCGCCCGCAGCTCGTGCGCCCGGACTGGGAGAATTTAAACGGGCTTTGGGATTACGCGGTCACGCCGGCGTCGGTGGTCAAGCCGCCGCCGTTCGCGGAAAAAATCCTGGTTCCGTTTTCGCCGGAGTCCGCGCTTTCCGGCGTGATGGCCCGTTTCGATGGCAACAGCAAACTTTGGTATCATCGGACCTTTTCCGTGCCGGCCGCGTGGCGCGGGCGGCGGTTGCGGCTGCATTTCGGCGCCGTGGACTGGCGCTGCCGGGTTTGGGTGAACGGGCATGAAATCGGAGAGCACCAGGGGGGTTACGACGCGTTCACGTTGGACATCACGGATGGGCTGCGCTGGAACGGTGCGGAGGACATGGTGGTTTGCGTGTCCGATCCCACCGACGACGGCGACCAGCCGCGCGGGAAGCAGTCGCTCAAGCCCGAAGGCATTTTTTACACGGCCACCTCCGGTATCTGGCAAACCGTCTGGCTGGAACCGGTGCCGGCCGTGTGCATTGAGCGGTTGAGCCTGACTCCGGATATTGACGCGCACGCGCTGCGTCTCCGCGTGGCGGTCAGCAGCTTTTCGGATAATCTCCAGGTTGAGGCGGTGGCGTCGGCGGGCGCCGGGGAAGTCGCCCGGATCTCGGGCGCGGCCAACACCGAATTGGTTTTGAACCTGCCCAATCCGCACCTGTGGTCGCCGGACGATCCGTTCCTGTACGATTTGAAAGTGACGCTGAAAGACGGCAATAAGGTTCTCGACTCGGTTGCCAGTTACTTTGGCATGCGAAAGATCGCATTGCGCGCGGATGATCAGGGCATCACGCGGATTGCGTTGAACAACAAATTTATTTTTGAGCTGGGCGCGCTGGACCAGGGTTTCTGGCCCGATGGCATTTACACGGCCCCGACCGACGCGGCCCTGCGCCATGACTTCGAATTTCTGAAACGGGCCGGCTTCAATCTGGTCCGCATGCACGTCAAGGTGGAACAGGCGCGCGGATATTATTGGTGCGACAAGCTGGGACTTTTGATCTGGCAGGACATGCCCAGCGGCAACAACGCCACGGCCGCTTCGCGTCAGGAATTTGAGATTGAACTGCAACACATGATCAGGGAACTGTATAATCATCCGGCCATTGTTCAATGGGACCTTTTCAACGAAGGCTGGGGACAGTTCGACACGGAGTCGTTGACGAAATGGATCAAGGCGGTGGACCCGTCGCGGCTGGTGGACGATGCCAGCGGCTGGACGGACATGCGTGTGGGCGACGTCGTTGACATGCATAATTATCCCGGTCCGGATTCGCCTGCGCCCGAACCCCATCGCGCGGCCGTGTTGGGCGAATTTGGCGGGTTGGGGCTGGCGGTTCCGGACCACCTCTGGTCCAGTAATTCCTGGGCGTATGTCATGTTGACCAACCGCGATGAGCTGGCGGCGGGTTATGCGCAGGCATTGAAGCGGGTCTGGGAATTGCACCGGCTTCGCGGATTGAGTGCGGCCGTCTATACCCAACTCGCCGATGTGGAAACGGAATGCAACGGTCTGCAAACCTATGACCGCGCGGTGGCCAAAATTGACCCGGAAGTTCTGCGGATCGCCAATCGCGGCGGATTTTGGGGAACGCCGATGAAAATCATTCAGCCGGACGCCCTGTTCGGGCGGGCCACCTGGAAATACACCACGGAGCAACCCATCGGGGACTGGTTCAAAGCCGGGTTTGACGATTCCGCCTGGAAAGACGGTGTGGCTGGATTCGGCGCCCCGGGCACGCCGGGTATCGTTATGAATACCACCTGGAATACCTCAGACATCTGGCTGCGCCGGGAATTCACTTTGGAGCCGGAAGACCTGTCGGGCATCAAACTGCAGATTTTTCACGATGAAGATGTGGACGTCTATCTGAACGGGGTGCTGGCCGTGAAACTTTCCGGTTTTATTACCGATTACAGCGACTTTGAAATTTCGAAGGAAGCGGCCGCGGCGCTTCACCCCGGAGGTAACACGATTGCCGTCCATTGCCATCAAACGGTCGGCGGGCAGGGCGTTGACGTGGGCATCTTCGCGCCGCAGACCGCCCGGGAGTCGGACGAGACGGGGAAATAGACGCGGTGCCATAACCCGGTATGCGACAGATCTTCTTGCTGCTAAGCTTGTTCGCCGGATTCAACCGGAACGCCATGCCGGCCGCTCTCCCCGCCGGTGATGCATTTACCAATCCCGTGGTTGGACATGGACAGGACCCATGGGTCATTCGGTGGCAAACCAATTATTATCTCTGCCAATCCCGCCCCGGCCGAGCCAATGGCGTCTGGGTCAACCGGGCGGCGCGGCTGGAGAACATCGGCCAGGATCATTGGCAGTGCGTCTGGCAGCCGCCGCCGGAAACCGCCTGCTCAAAACAGATTTGGGCGCCCGAACTCCATTTTCTTGAGGGCAAATGGTATATCTACGTGGCGGCGGACGATGGCGATAACGCCCATCATCGCATGTACGTATTGGAAGGGACTGCCCGCGACCCGCAAAAGCCGTTTATTTTCAAAGGCAAAATCGCCCCGCCCTCGGACCGTTGGGCCATTGACGGCACTGTTTTACAGATGCCGGACGGGAAACTGTATTTCATCTGGTCGGGCTGGCCCGGCACCGGGGACGGCGTGCAAAATCTCTATATCGCACCCATGAGCAATCCATGGACGATCAGTGGCAAACGCGTCTGTATCTCGCAGCCTGACCGGAAATGGGAGCAACGCGATTCCCCCCACATCAATGAGGGACCGGAAACGCTCTGGCACAACGGTCACCTGTTCATCATCTATTCGGCCAGTGGATTTTGGGACGACAACTATTGCCTGGGCCAATTAACCTGGACGGGTGGCGACGTGCTCGACCCGCATTCCTGGATCAAGAAACCTGAACCGGTTTTTCAACGCTCTGCCGATGTCCTGGGCCCCGGGCACTGTTCCTTCGTCGAGTCGCCGGACGGCAAGGAAGATTGGATTGTTTATCACGCGCACATCGGTCCGGGCACAGGGCAGCGCGACATCCGCATCCAGCGTTTTACCTGGAACCCGGACGGCTCGCCGGATTTTGGCGTCCCGGTTTCGCCCGGAGTTCCTTTGCAGCCGCCTTCGGGAGAATAATCATCCGGCCCAGGAGCTTTGCCAGATATGACTATGTTGAATCAAAAATTAAAACTGCTGGGCTTTGTTTCCAGCACGGTGCAGGGTTGCGCCGGCATGAAGAGATCAAAGCAGATACTGACTTTAGGGGTGGTTTTGCTGGCCGGCGTTTGTTCGGCGGCAGTGGCCACTAAAAACCTGCGGTGCGAATACCTCACCGACCCGCTTGGCATTGATGCCGCCAGTCCGCGTTTAAGCTGGATTCTGACCTCAGACCAAAGGGATGAGGAACAGACGGCATATCAAATTCTGGTAGCCTCCTCCGCCGGGTTGCTCAATGCGGACACCGGGGATCTCTGGGACAGCGGCAAGGTGGCGTCGGATGAAAGTTGTCAGATTGCTTATGCCGGCAAAGCGCTGGCTTCGCGTGAAAGTTGCTTTTGGAAAGTGCGGGCCTGGGGTCGTGATGGTCATCCCGGCGCCTGGAGTTCCGTTGCCCGATGGCAGATGGGTCTGCTGGAGCCGGCGGATTGGAGCGCAAAATGGATTGCCCCAAAATCCCTCGTCGCCGACACGAACCCACGATTGATCATCCGCCGGGCAACTTACGGGGCGGTTACGGGGAGGCACGCTGTGGATGTCACCGCCGCCCTGGCGAGTCATGTCCAACACGGCCATTTAAGAGTGGTGGTGAACAACGAGACCATGGGAGTGGATCCCGCTCCTGACGTGGTGAAGCATTTGCGGGTTGAATACCAGTATGGCCGGCAGTCTTTCACCAGGGAGGTGAATGAGAATCAAACCCTGGTATTGCCGGAGTCGTCGCCGCTGCCGTATGTGCGAAAATCGTTTGAGTTGCAGGCGCCGGTTCAACGGGCCGTTCTCTATGTCACTGCGCTGGGCTTGTATGAGGTGCACATCAATGGCCGGCGGGTGGGGGACCATGTGCTCGCTCCCGATTGGACGGATTACCGCCAGCGGGTGCGGTATCAGGCTTATGATGTTACCGCATTGTTGAAAGCCGGCCGTAATGCGATGGGCGCACTGCTGGCCAACGGCTGGTTTAGCGGACACATCGGCAATGGCGGCTACGAGTTTTTTGGAAAGGAACCGGCGTTCCTGGCGCAGCTTGAATTGACTTACGCGGATGGCCACACGGAACAAATCGTGACCGATGACACCTGGAAATGGCACGACAGTCCGATCCGGTCTTCGGATTTCATGCTCGGAGAAGATTATGATGCCCGATTGGAAATAGACGGCTGGGATCAGCCGGGTTTGGATGAACGCCGGTGGCTTCCCGTGGGGGTGCGGGACGAATCCTTCCGCAAACTGGAGTCGCAAGTCATGGAACCGGTGCGTCAGATTTGTGAATTGAAGGCGAAAACGGTTGCACGACCCAAGCCCGGTTGCTGGGTTTACGACCTGGGCCAGAACATGGTGGGTGTCGTTCGATTAAAAGTGTCCGCGGCGGCGGGAACCAAAGTGACTCTGCACCACGCCGAGATGCTCAATCCCGATGGCACGCTCTACACAAACAACCTGCGTGGCGCGCCGTCGATAGACCACTATGTCTGCAAAGGCGATGGCGTTGAAATCTGGCAGCCGCGCTTTACGTTCCATGGCTTCCGTTACGTGGAAATCACCGGCCTGTACGGTCCGCCCGATATTGGTGCGGTCACCGGGATCGTCATCGGGTCCGATATCCCGCGAACCGGCGAGTTTGCCTGTTCCGATCCGCGCCT
>DASZAB010000179.1:0-9483 GCA_035945675.1 Verrucomicrobiia bacterium
CGAGAGACCCACTTGGCCTCAGAACGCGGGCCCAAGCGGCAAACGATTCGGGGTTCTGGCAGGAAACGCAGGCAAAAGCAAAAGGCAAGGGCGGCGACTTCAGTAACTTCGACGGGCGGGTTCAACAACGGATGGAAAGGAGGTTCGGCGCAATTACACTCTCACCCAAGGCGACGCTCCCTCGCGACTCAGTCCTTTCCGATCCTTTGGTGGTTAGGCATCGGGTTTTTCGTGTGACTCTGTAAAAATAACCGGGCCGCGTGGCGATGGCGAAACTGGGCGCGCCGCCGAAGCACCGCCGCCATCCGAATCACACCACGTCCACATCTTCAGCTTCCTATAAATGGCTATCTTGAGCCTCTTGAGTGTATCTTCCCTATCGCGACCCAGTGTATAAACGCCCGGCACTTGCTCGCACCACGCTTTGAACTCGTCTCCCTTCTTTCCAACCATGATTTTGAACTTCTTGATTTTCATGTCGGTGCGATCACGATGCCTAACGACCAAAAGAAGGCATGAGTTGAGGGAGTTGACGCGGCTGGCGACAACTATTAATGACAGTTAAACTAATAACCTCAATCATGCCTATGAAAACCAATACGCTCGTAAACGCTGAAACGCAAGCAAACCTTGAAACGGCTGTCCGCATCGAGCAGCTCAAGCCGGGTGTGGACTGGCACGCCGATCATTTCCGGGTGGTCCGGATGAACTCTGACCGGCTCGATGGAGTCCCTGTAAGCCTGTCTCGCCATAGCTTCTGGGCGAAGGCGGATGTTTAGCCGGCCCGTCGCGCCGCAGCCTTGGCGAAGGCGGAAGGCCCTCGTCCGCGCTGCCAACTGAAATTAAGTCGGCCTGCCTCGCCGTAGCATTGGCCAAGGCGGGAGTTCCCGGTTCGAGGTCCGCCAACGAAAAAGGGAAAACCTCTTCCGCGGGTGATTTTTTGCCGGTTGACAATCCGGGATTAATAGGTGTTAGGCATCATGGCTTCTGGTGCTCCGACTTCTTCTTCGCTGCCGCCGCTAAATAGTCTGTCAAGTCATCGAGCCGATGAACGTCTTTCGGTGTCGTCAGAAAATAGCGCAACCCGCGCAGACCGGCCTGCACGTCCAGACGCCTCGAATCCCAATCGCCCTTGTGAAGAAGCATATAATCCAAAACCTGGCTCGCCAGAGTCGTGCAATCCCGCCTCTCATTCGGCGTCAGTGATGTCATGCCCTCGACGCAGCATGATCGCACGTTGTCCAAACTTAGAAAAACGCTCGTCATGAGCATTTCTCGCGTCTTGGCTCTATCACCGGCGTCTGCTGGCTTCAGCGTGAGAAACGAACAATATGCCTGAGTATAGTCGGACTGAACTGCCTGCTGAACATTTTCCTTTGGCGGTGTGCAGCAAGACGACAGGAACATCGCCGCTCCAACAAACAAAATGGGTGAGAATGTCATGTCGCGCGAATGATGCCTAACGACCCAAAGAAGGCATGAGTTGAGGAAGTTGGCGCGCTGGGCGACAACTATTGATGTCAGTCAAAGCCATAAACCTCAGTCACGCCTTTTTCCGCGGGCGGTTTTGATGGGGGACTCGTGTAACTCGTCCCTCCGGGTGTTGGCGCAGCAGATTTCTTTGCCATGAACGGAGATTAGGAAATGTGCGTTGTTCCGTCAACGCGTCCATTGGCACTTTCCTGAATTCACCATCCCCGGCGGGGCCACCCTGCCCTTGCGCCCCGATTTGTTTGGCTTACAGGCGTTCGCGGCCGCCGAAACCGCTTTCGAGGTCGTGCCAGAATTCCACGTCCTCCTCGTCCTGTTCCCAGCAGAGAAAAACCTCCCGGCCGCCGATGATGGCCGGGAAATCCACCAGCCCGCGCTCGAGGTCCTTGATGAAAATCTGGCGGCGCTGAAACTCGGCGAGGATTTCCTGCACGTCCGCCAGCGCGCGGACCTGGTCATTGACGGTCTGGCCGCCGGTGTCGTGTCCCTGTTTCATCAGGCTGCCCAGGCGCTTTTCCTGGCGTTCAAGGGCCTGATGCAGTTGGGTGAGCCGCTCCAGCCATTTGCGGATTTGCGGCAGCAACCCCCGCACCTCGTCGCGTGTGTAATGTTTGTTAAAACGATGTTTCATCGGCAAAAATCACCGCCAATATCGAAATAAATACCCTTCCGGGCGCTTGCACAAACACAAACGCCTTGGAACGGGTGAATGAAGTCGCGACCGACAAACAGCCTTTTTTCATCCGTAAATGGGTTAAACAACAAACCCATTTCCGGGCAAAAAGGAAACAGCCTTTTTTCATCCGTAATTGGGCTAAACAGCAAACCCATTTCCGGGCAAAAAGGAAACCTACTTTTGCCAGGTGCGCTTCTTGTGACGATGCAAACGCAGCTTCTTGCGTCGTTTGTGTCGGTTAATTTTCGCCTTGCGGCGCTTTTTGAGTGAACCCATGCGCGAATGGATTACTTCTGCCGGTGTGCTTTGTCAACAAATCTCTGGCGATAGTTGCGCCAGAAATTAAAACAATCTCCTCCCCCGCCCCTGCCCTCCTTCCGGGCGGAGAGGGAGAAAAACCTGCAGGTGCGAGGACGCACGCACGCGGTTATTGACCGGGCACCGCCCGATAGAAGGCATGCGAGGCCGCTCCGGCGATCGAATCGGACAACAAAAATGTCCCGGTGTTGTTGCTCACACCTTCAAAATCCAGCCAGGTCAACAAGTCGGATGACTTCTGAATCAGGTAGTTCCCGCCGGTTTCCGAATCGAGGCGGAATTGAAATGTGCCGGCCGGCCCCATTCCCAACACCGCCAGTGTCGCCGGTGGATGGACGACGCCCGCCAGGTCTTCAGAAAAATCCGGCAACGGAAGCGTCAGGCTGCCGTTGGCCGTGACTGCCTGCGTGGATCCCGCATTCGTGCCCGTCCGCGGATCATACCAGTCGGCCAAAAATTTCCCGGGCGGCCAATGGGTCAGCACCAAGCTCTGTCCGTGTTGCAGGGGCAAAACCGCGTTGGTGGAACTGCCGGAGAAGGACACCCACGGCGCCACGACATAAAGCAAGGATTCCCGCGGCCCGCGCAAACCGATGGCATCCGGCGCAGGCTGCCAGTTGCCCGCATACGTTGACGGCAGCACTTGTTCGAGCCGCACCCAGTCGAGATAAATCCAACCGTTGGCGGTGTTGGTGATTTCAATCAGGTGTTTGCCGGGCGGGATATTCAGCGGAATATCCCGATTGTATTCGTTGTTTACCTCGTTAAGGCCGTCAATATCCGGCAGGTTGGTGGTGTAGATCGAGGAACCATCCAGTCGTACCGTCAGGTTGGCACTTACGGAAACCGAATTGAGATGGAGGACCACCCGGGCACTGTTCGTAAACCACGCGTTCAGCGCGAAGGGCGCCTGCAGTGTGGGCTGCCACGCCCCTTGCACAAAACTGTTCAAGCTGGCACCCGCATACACGGCCGATTGCGTTGACGGCACCGCCAGCCGTCCGGCGGGCTGCACACCCCAGACGCCGCCGGGCGTCAGAACCACATTGAACGGCTGACCGCCTGGCACCAGATCGCCAACCGTTGTCGGCGGTGAGCCGGAGGTCTGGAGATTAATGTTTGTCCACATCCCATTCCCCCAGCCGGTCCGATTCAGGATCCTTCCGAGCGCTGAATAGACCGGATAATCATTCTCGTTGTGAATATTTTCATACCACCACGACATGGCCGTGCCAGCCGATCCGCCCACCGCCCCGCCCCAGAGGCCCTGACGAAAGCCGCGCAGATAGGGATCATTCGTCCGGTTCCAACTCAGGCTGCTGGTGCCATATTCTTCGATGAGCACCGGCTTGTGGTAATTCCGGTGAAACGACTGCGCCACGGCATTAAGCCGCGTGGCCGGAAAGGCTTCGCCGTAGCAGTGGTAATTGGCGTAATCGAGTTGCGGCAAGGTCCAGATTTCCGGACGATCGCTGCCGCCAGTGAGACTGGTCGTTACCAGATGCCCAAACGCATCATTGGTGTGCATCCAGTCGCCCACGATCCCGTGCCAGACCGCCGCATCGGCCGGATTCAGCCACTGGTATTCGTTGTCCACTTCACTGAAGAATTCCCAGGACATCAATGCGGGGCTGTAGCCGTACCGGGCGATCAGGTAACGCAAGCGTTTCTCAAAAATTGTCCGGGCGACGGTATTGGTAAAAAAGGCCTCCTGATTGATGCATGGCCCGCCGTTGGTGGCGTTGTAGGGGTTGCTCTGCCAGTAATTATCCGGCCCCCAGATGTCGGGAACCGGCTGCAGCATCAGATGAAACTCGATGCAAAGCGCGAGCCGGAGATGGTGTTGTTCGGCCTGTTGAAAGACGTAGTCCAGTTGCCAGGCATGATCGAGCCGGTAATGGTTCAGCGAGTTGGAATCGGTTTCCAGGCCAAACGACCAGGGCGTGGTCAGGATGCGGCCGAAGTTCATGCCCGCGGCCTGCATCGCAGGAAACCAGCCGTCGTAATCGTATGTGCCGCGGCCACCGGGCCACCCGCAATTCATGCCAATGAGCCGAAAAGCCTGGCCGTCGCTGGTTTGAAAATACTGCTGGTTGGCCGCCACCTGCACATATCCGGAATCCGCCGGTGGCGTTCCCATCGGTACGTCGAAATTCGTGACCGTCGGCAAGCCATCGGATTGATTGTTGGTCTGAATGACCAGGCTGACCGAGTAGGCGCCGGACTCCGGCGGTGTAAAGCGCAGCCGCCATTGAGGCGAACCGATCGGGTCGAGGTATTCATAGCCGGACGACAATCCGCGCTGGTAATCCTGAAACCAGAACGCCGGAACCGTCATGGTTTTTCCCGACGGCAGCGTGAAGGTCGCGTCGAGCCGTATCTGGTCGGGGTCAAACGGATTGGTGGCGGCGGGCACGTTGGTAATGCCGAACTCCAGCCGCTGCCATAACTGGGCGGAAGTAAGTTGAATGAACTGAGGTGCCGACTGAGCCACCGAGGCAAACTCAAACAAACAAACCAGCAGAAGGCCAACCACTGCTTTCGGCTTCACGCCTGAAGCGTATCTTATTTTCCCAGAAATACAATCAGTAAAGGTGGTTTTACATTGCGCAACTTTTGGTGGGGCGTCCTCGCGAGCCGTGGCTCCAGGTTTTGACGCACCAAGGCCGGCTCGTCAGGAGCCTCGCCCCACCGAGCTGTACCAGTGAGTCAGTAAACCACCTTGTTCAGTGGGTATTCGATGATGCCTTCCGCCCCGGCGGCCTTGAGTTTGGGAATCAACTCGCGCACAACGTGCTCGTCAATGATCGTCTCCACGGCCACCCAGCCTTTCTGACTCAAGGTGGAAATGGTCGGGTTGCGCAACGCGGGCAGCGATTTCAGCAGGCTGACCAGATTTTTCTCGGCGATGTTCATCTTCAAACCGACCTTCGCCTCGGCTTCCAGCGCGCCCTTGAGCAGCAACGCCAGCGTCTCAATCTTTTTGCGCTTCCACGCGTCCTTCCACGCCGTGTGATTGGCAATCAGCCGCGGCGTCGAGGCCAGCAACGTGTCCACGATGCGCAGCTTGTTGGCGCGCAGCGACGACCCGGTCTCCGTCAATTCCACAATTGCGTCCACCAGTTCGTGCGCCTTGACTTCCGTGGCGCCCCACGAAAATTCCACGTCCGCCTTCACGCCATGTTTGCGGAGATATTTTTTGGTGAGATTGACCACCTCGGTGGCGACGCGTTTGCCCTTCAGATCCTTGACGGACCTGATTTTCGAATTCTCGGGCACGGCCAACACCCAGCGCGCCGGCTGCCGCGTGGCCTTGCTGAACAGAAACTCGCCCACCTCGTGCACGTTGGAACCGTTTTCGACGATCCAATCGCGGCCCGTGATGCCGCAATCCAGGTAGCCGTGCTCGACGTAGCGGCTGATTTCCTGCGCGCGAATCAGCCGGATTTCCAGTTCGTCGTCGTCCACGTACGGCACGTAGGAACGGCTGCTGACGGAAATATTGAAGCCCGCCTTGGCCATCTTTTGGATGGTGGCGTCCTGCAAACTGCCCTTCGGCAGACCAAATCGTAATTTCTTGCTCATTTGGGTATGTTAAATGGCTGAACGGGTTAAAAGGGCTAAACAAGGCGGCCAAGCTGGAAGCCGGCAGCGGTTTCGCTCATTTAACTTATTCAACCATTCAGCGACTCAATCTGCCAAGAACCGCCCCGGAAAGCCACTTTCTTCTTTGTTTTCCATAACCGCGAAACACGCCAAATACACAAAATCAAACAGGCCCAATCGCAAACAAGCCCGATCCGGTATCGGACCTGAAAAAACTTTTCGTGTGTTTTGAGTATTTCGCGGTTTAATTCTTCTTCCAAATCACCCGCCGGCCGACAACCGAAATATCTCCGCGCGCGATGGCGGCCACGCACCGGGGATAGAGCTCATGTTCCGCGCCATGAATTCGCCGAATCAAACTGTCGGGCGTGTCGTGGTCCAGCACCGGGACGGTTTGCTGGCCGATGATGGGGCCGGCATCCACGCCCGCGTCCACAAAATGCACCGTGCAACCCGTCACTTTCACGCCGTGATCCAGCGCCTGTTTCCACGCTTGCAGGCCCGGGAACGACGGCAACAGCGATGGATGGATGTTCACGATGCGCCCGGCAAACGCGCGGAGGAAATCGCCCTTCAACACCCTCATGAAACCGGCGAGCACCACCAGGTCCACCCTGGCTTCCTGCAGCGCGCCCACAAATGCCTGCTCCGCTTCCTCGTCCAGTTTGGTGCGGAATTTCCCGGGCGGAATGAATTGGGCCGAAAGCTTCCGCTCCTGCGCGTGCTTCAAAATTCCGGCTGTTTCCACATCGCTCAAGACCAGCGCGACCTGTGCCGGAATCTTCCCGGCCGCGCACGCCCCGGCAATCGCGACAAAATTCGAACCGGCGCCGGAACCGAGGATGCCGAGGCGAAACGAATTGTTCATTGCAATTTGAATAACAGAGCGAACCCCCAAGACAAGTGAAAAGGCGGGTGGTGGCAGAGGGTTGGTTTGAAAGCTGGGACGGCGTGCAGCGGCACTACATCTCAATGCATCAACACCAGCACCGCTGTTCTCGTAGGAGTCGAGGTGACGAGACTCATTCCCAAAAGATAGAGACTCCTCACGTCGTCTCCTACAATTCGTGGTCCGTAGGCGTCCAATTCACAGGCGTGGCAAGTTCAACAGGGCGCCCTCACTGGCCGTTACCCAGCGAGAGCCGATAGAACATCTGCGCGTTGGTCGGCACCATCGTGAATGGTGAAACGGCAGAGTTTGTGACCCACGGTCCGGACAGGTTGGTTGCCTCCAGCAGGCTTCCGCCTGCCCACGTCAACACCGGATTAACAGCGCCGGTTTGCATATAGAGGCAGTTGGTCAATCCCCAGACGCCCAAATCGCTGGCGGTTCCCACATAGACCTTTCCATTCGCGACCGTCGGGCAGGTCATCTTCACATAGGTCCCCACACTCCCGCTCCACAGCAACTTGGGAAATTTAACCGCGTCATACGCCCGCAGATTGCTATCGCTGCCGATTTCCCATAAAATGCCGTTGGTGGTTCCGTCGGCCGAAAGTGAAAGCCCGCCGCATCGGTCGTCCTGCGTGAAAGACGACGTGCCCAGGGGGGTGGTGATAATATTCGTGCCGGTAAATTCAAAAGCTTTGGTCGGGCTGTAGCTGTGCAGGGCGAAGATATATTGCAGGACCGGTCCCTGCCAGTAAACCGGCGACTTGCCCACCGTGTCACCCTGCGTCTCAGCCGCGAACACTTGCGTAAAGTTGCCCACCTGCCCCATGTTGTTGATGTCGGCCAGATACATGTCGCCATCCTTGCCCATTCCCGCCACGTAATGCGGAGGTATCAGCACCGGTCCGCCGGAGCCCAGGTCCAGGTCATTTCCGCTGAGGAATTGCCAGTTGGAAGGCGTCGCATAATCCTGCACCGACAGGCCGGGGCTCAATTTGACAAAGGACATGCTGTAATTGGCGGTGCCATCAAACGTCCCGTTGCCGGTCATGATGTAGATGCTGCCATTCGTATCCACTGCGGGCGCCATCCCGCCGGACCAGATGGCACCCTCGCTGCCGGTGGGGGTCACGTTGAAAGCATACATTTGCAAAAGGTTCGTGGCGTTGTAACCCAGTAAAAAGCCATGATAGCTCCCCTGATCGCAGTGCGAGCCGAAGCCGACGTACACCACGCCGTTCAGCAACAGCAGGCCCAAACGCTGGTGCTCCACACTGGCACTGAAATCTGTGGCGGCAATGGTCACCGGCCCGCCAAATTTCTCGTCGCCGGTCGCCAGATCCAGCGCATGCAGCATTTGCGTCGGGCCCGCCGCCAGTTTCGTGTCCACATAGAGCGTGCCACTGTCTAGATCGATGACCGGCGTGCCGGTGATGCCGACGACCGGCACCAGATCGCTGCAAGTAGTTGGAACAAATGGCGCGCCCAAATTGGTGTACCAGTAAGTGATGCCGGGCGTGTCCGCATCAAACGCATAGACGCTGTTGTTCTCCGTGCAGACAAAAACCACGTTATGCGTCCCGCCGGCGATGTTCAAGTTTTCAACGTAAAGCGGCTGGGCATAGACCTGGGCGTCGACGCTGTCGGCGAACAGTTTGCCGAAGTTGGTCGAATTGACATTGGCGGGCGTCAGGATGGTCTCCGACGTGTTGGCCCCCGTGCGGGCAAGGTCATTGTGTTGCGTGAGCACATTCACCGCCCGTGCCTGGGGCAACCACAACCCGCTGACCAGCAGAGCGAGTCCACACCACTTTCCGACCGTTCGTTGAGCAGAAACCTTCATCGAATTATCGTATAATATATGACCTTATGCCAGAAATTAAAGGACTAAGCATCGCACAAACCGGGGCGGTGTCCACTCGAATTCCGACCCGGACATCTCGAACCGGTGAAATGGCGGATGGATGCCGCGAGAACGCCTTGCTGTACACCGCATAAAAGACAATCTTTAAACCATGCACCTCACCATCACGCAGCTATTGGAGCGGCCGCCGACTTTTGCCGAGCTTCAAGCCCTGGCCGGACAGCATAATGTCCAGATCCACGGAAACGAACTCGCCGGAGATTTCTGCCATCCCGACCCGGAGCAGCCCAGGGTCACCGGCCATTATGCCTTTGAACCGAACGGCGACCTCCGTGGCGATTTCACCGGCCAGGTCATGGGGAAACTGGCCGGGCGTTTCGCGCTGATGGCGGGCAACGCCGAAATCACCATCACCGAAAAGTCATTCCTGCTGCCTGAGGCGGTTTTGAAAACAAAGCTGTCTGCGGCGCTCAAGGATTTCTGCGACCGATTTGCCGCTGCGGAATAAAAATAGATTCAGTCTTTGCACTACTATCCATGAAAGTTTTGTTTTCCTTGGCGAATTTTTCGCGTGGCGTGGTGGCACGGGCGTCCCGCCCGTGAGTTTCAATCGAACCGGTATCTTTAGAAACTGAC
>DASZAB010000180.1:0-4631 GCA_035945675.1 Verrucomicrobiia bacterium
CGCCGCGTTGCGCGAAAGTGCCGATGGCCCGCCCGCCGCGCCGAAGCCCTGCGAAGGCCGGCCGCTGATCCTGCTGGTGCCCAAACAGGCAACGTTCCAGCTCGAACGCCAATTGCTCGCCAACCGGGAATTGGCGGGTTACACGCGGCTGCACATCTTTTCATTCGATCGACTGGCACGATTTGTTCTGGAGAAGCTGTCGGCCGTGCTTCCCGACCAATTGAACGATGAGGGCCGCGTCATGGTGCTGCGGGCGCTGCTGCTCCGGCATGAAAAGGAATTGAAGTTGTTCCGGCAAAGCTGCCGCCGACCGGGCTTCGCGCAACAACTCAGCCAGCTGCTCGGTGAACTGCAACAGCACCAATTTACGCCCGCCAAACTTAAGGCGCTCGCGGGTTATTTTGCCGAAGATCGCGAACTTCAGGACAAACTCCACGACCTCGCCCTGCTCGGCGACGCCTACGCCCGCTGGCTGGCCGGGCACGAATTGCAGGATGCCAATGTTCTGTTGAACTCGGCAACCAACGCTCTTCGTTCCGAATTCCAAACTCCGAATTCCGAACTCCGGATTGACGGCCTGTGGCTCGATGGTTTCGCCGAAATGACACCACAGGAGCTGGATTTGCTCGCCGTCGTTTTGTCCTGCTGCCGCGAGGTGACCCTGGCGTTCTGTCTCGAGACCTCTTCGAAACCCGATGCCAGGCATTCCTGGCTTTCGATCTGGTCCGCCCTCGCCAAAACATATCAGCAATGCCGGCAACGAATCGAAAATCGGCCGGATGGCAAAATCACCGTCGAACGGCTCAGGCGTGACGCGAAGAAAAACCGCTTTGCCGGGAATAGCATGCTGCGGCGTCTGGAACAAAGCTGGTCGCAGCCCCGGCGAAACCATTCGGCCCTCCGCCACCCGCCATCTGCCGTTTCCCTTGCGGTTTGTGCCAATCCCGAAGCTGAAGCGATGTTTGCCGCCCGGAATATTTTGCACTTCGTCCGCGCCGGAAACCGCTTCCGCGACTGTGCCGTGCTGGTGCGGAACCTTGACGATTATCACAAACCACTGGCGCGGGTTTTCCGTCGCTACGAAATTCCCTTCTTCCTTGACCGACGCGCGGCCGTCGCCCATCACCCGCTCGCGGAATTGACCCGCAGCGCCCTCCGCACGGTTGCGTTCGACTGGCACCACGACGACTGGTTTGCCGCGCTCAAGGCCGGGTTTTCACCCGTGAACGAAATGGAAATTGACCGCCTCGAAAATGCCGCGCTCGAATTCGGCTGGCATGGCCAAAGCTGGCGTGAACCGATTCCAATGGCCGACGATTCGGGATTGGTCAAATCGCTGGAACAGCTGCGTCAGAAAATTTTGCCGCCGTTTGAAAATTTTGCCGCGCAACTGGCACGTCATCACAGTCAGCCAACCGGCCCGCAACTCGCCGCCGCCTTGCGTCAGCTTTGGGACGAACTCCAGGTGGAACGGGCGCTCGAAAAGTGGAACCTGCCCGAACTGGAAAGTGCGTCACCCGCCATCCGCCACCCGTCACTCCATTCGACCGTTTGGGAGCAAATGAACGCGTGGCTGGACAATGTCGCCCTCGCGTTCTCCAACGAATCATTGTCATTGTGCGACTGGCTGCCGATTCTGGAAGCGGGGTTGCTGAACCTCACCGTGGGGGTGGTCCCACCCGCGCTCGATCAGGTCCTCGTCGGCGCCGTGGACCGGGCGCGCAATCCGGATTTGAAATTCGCGCTGGTGCTGGGCGCGAACGAGGGGATTTTTCCCGCCGCGCCGCCCGCGCCGCCCATCCTGACCCAGGCCGACCGCGATGAACTGGAACAACACAACCTCGCGCTCGGGCCGAATCTGCGCGACCAGCTTGCGCGCGAACGGTACCTTGGCTACGTCGCCTGCACCCGCGCCGGTGAAAAACTTTGCGTGACCTTCTCTCGCCATGATGCAAATGGCAAAACGCTCAATCCATCATCGCTTATCACCCATTTGCGAACACTGTTTCCCGGATTGGAGGTTGAAGAATTTCATGCCGGCGCGGAGTGGCGCCACGCGGAACACGTGAATGAACTGGTTTTACCGCTGGTGGAAATTTCAAATTTACCAGGAGGCGAGGTAACGAGTCTCAAACCTGAAAGAAGTCAGAGACTCCTCACGTCGTCTCCGGCAAACTCAAATTGGTCCGCACTGCTTGAACTTCCCGCGCTCAGGTTGCTCGCCGAGGGGCTGCGCCGATTGCGCGAGCCGGACCCGATGGAAAATCTTTCGGCCGATTTGTCCGAAGCGCTCTACGGCTCCGCCCTGCAAAGCTCAGTCAGCCGCCTGGAGGAGTTCGCCCAGTGCCCGTTCCGATTCTTCATCCATTCGGGCCTGCGCGCCGAGGAACGGAAGGTCTTTGAATTGGATGCGCGCGAACGCGGCAGTTTTCAGCACGAGGTTTTGAAAACATTCCACGATGACTTGAGCAGGCAAGGTCAACGCTGGCGCGACCTGACACCGGCCGAAGCCCGCGAGCGCGTCGGGAAAATCGCCGCCGAACTCGCGCCCGACTATCGCAGCGGGTTGTTGCGCGCAGACGACCAGGGCCGGTTCACGGCGCGTGTGCTGGCGGAGTCGTTGCAGGATTTTGTCGAAACCCTGGTCTCGTGGATGCGCGGGCAGTACGAATTTGATCCGGCGGTGGCCGAGCTCGAATTTGGATTTGAAGCGGACGGTGTCCCGGCCTGGGAGATGGACCTGGGCGGTGGCCATAAGCTGGCGTTGCGCGGAAGGATTGATCGGATTGATTTGTACCGCGAAACCGCGGACCGCGCGTGGTGCGTGGTAATGGACTACAAATCCGGCCAACGGAAGCTCGACCCGGTACTGATGGAGCACGGTGTGCAACTGCAGTTGCCCGGTTACTTGGCCGCCCTGCGGCGCTGGTCCCATCCGCGCGCGCGGCTGGGCGTCGAACACCTGGTCCCTGCAGGTGTTTTTTATGTAAATCTGCGCGGCAAATACCGCGGCGGCAATACGCGGTCCGAGGCACTCGCCGAAGCGGAGGAATCACGGTGCCTGGCCTATCGCCACACCGGACGTTTCAGCGTGGACGCCTTGCCCAAGCTGGATAACCGGGCCGAGGCGAAGGCGGGCGACCAGTTCAATTACCGCCGGAACAACGACGGCTCGTTGCATAAAGGTTCCACCGAAGCCTTGCCGCGCGCAGAATTTGAAGCGTTGCTGGACCAGGTGGAAACGCAGTTGACGGAAATGGGCCGCGCAATTTTTGCCGGCGAAGCCAGGGTTGACCCGTATCGCAGAGGCCTCGAAACGGCGTGCGAGTTTTGCGATTATCGTACCGTCTGCCGGATTGATCCGTGGACGCACCGTTACCGCATGCTGCGCGCGACAAAAGAAATTATTTCATGAATATTCGAACCGCCGCAAGGTCCTGGACTGCGCCAGGCCTCTGGCGCTTTGAACGACCAGAGCCTGCCGGCGAAAGCGGTGGAGGCCCATCGCCGTCCAGGACCCGGGCGCGCTGGCAGATCATACTCAGGAAATTCAAGGCTTCACTCCGCGTGCCGGGTTGAGTGCCAAATCTTCCGATGGCATTGCGTGGAAAACATGATCCGGGCTGGCCGGCGCTCGTGATAGGATGGAAGGCGACGCAGGAACGTCTGTGCCAACGCATGGTGATCACGCCGCTTGAACCATTGCCGCGATTTGTCGCCGGGGCGGATTGCGCGTTTTCCGCCGACAAACAAACCATCTTCGCCGCCGCCGTGATCTATGACCGCGAGACGCAACGCATCGTTGAAGTGGCACACGCCACGCGGCGCGCGGAATTTCCGTACATCCCCGGCTTCTTGAGTTTCCGCGAGGGTCCGGCCATCAAACAAGCGATTGGCGCACTGAAGCATAAATTCGGCGCGGTGCTTTTTGACGGCCAGGGTTTCGCGCACCCGCGCCGCTGCGGCATTGCGTCGCATCTGGCGATTGAACTGGACCGGCCTGGCATCGGGATCGGCAAAAGCCGGTTGATTGGGACGTTCGGAAAACTGGCGCAGAATGCCGGCGCCACCACGCCGCTCATGGATGAAGCCGAACAGATCGGCGTCGTGCTACGGACGCAAAAAGACATCCGGCCGGTTTTTGTGAGCATCGGCCATCGCGTGGATTTGCATTCCGCCATCAAATTGGTTTTGACCTGTTGCACGCGCTATCGCCTTCCGGAACCGACGCGCCAGGCGGACATCGAAGCGGCGAAATGGAAACGGATCAGTGATACTCCTGCAACGTCTTCACGCCGTAGCCGGATTTCTTGAGGGCGGCGATGCCGCGGGCGGCGGCGGCGGCACCGCCCAACGTCGTCATGATGGGCGTGCCGGTGTAGATGGCCGTGGTGCGAATTTTTACCTCGTCCTCGCGCGGCGCGGCGCCGCTGGGCGTGTTAATGGCGAGCTGGATTTCCTTGTTCTTGAGCAGGTCAATCACGTTCGGCCGGCCTTCCAGCAGCTTGGCCACGCGCTGAACTTTCAATCCCGCCTTTTCCAATACCGCCGCCGTGCCGCTCGTGGCCACGAGTTCAAATCCCAAATCGGCAAATTGCCTGGCCACCGCCACCGCGTACTTTTTGTGCGCG
>DASZAB010000181.1:0-1845 GCA_035945675.1 Verrucomicrobiia bacterium
GCACGACCCAAGCCCGGTTGCTGGGTTTACGACCTGGGCCAGAACATGGTGGGCGTGGTTCGATTGAGAGTGTCCGCGGCGGCAGGAACCAGAGTGACGCTGCACCACGCCGAGATGCTCAATCCCGACGGCACGCTGTACACAAACAACCTCCGCGGCGCGCCGTCCATCGACCACTATGTCTGCAAAGGCACTGGTGTCGAAATCTGGCAGCCCCGCTTTACGTTCCATGGCTTCCGTTATGTGGAAATCACCGGCCTGTACGGTCCGCCCGATATTGGTGCGGTCACCGGGATCGTCATCGGGTCCGATATCCCGCGAACCGGCGAGTTTGCCTGTTCCGATCCGCGCCTCAACCAGCTTCAATCCAACATTCAGTGGGGGCAACGCGGCAACTACCTAAGCGTGCCAACCGATTGTCCACAGCGCGATGAACGTCTGGGTTGGATGGGCGATGCCCAGGTCTTTGTCCGCACCGCCACTTACAACGCGGACGTCGCGGCCTTCTTCACCAAATGGCTGGTGGATGTGGACGACGGGCAATCGCCCCAGGGCGCCTTCAGCGACGTCAGTCCCAACACCATGAACTGTTACGGCGCTCCGGGGTGGGGTGATGCCGGCGTGATCTGTCCATGGACGATTTACAGGGTTTACGGCGACAAACGTATTTTAGAACAGCATCTGCCGGCGATGATCAAGTGGGTGGAATACCTGCGTCAACACAGTGACAACCTCATTCGCGACCGGGACCGGGGCAACGACTATGGCGACTGGCTTTCCCTCCATGCCGACACACCCAAGGATTTGATTGGCACAGCCTATTTCGCCTGGTCCACCCATCTGGTGGCCAGGTCCTGCGCGGCCCTGGGACGTTCCGACGACGCCGCCAAATACGAACAATTGTTTCAAGACATCAAAGCCGCCTTCGACCAGCGGTATGTCACTGCCGATGGCCGCGTCGCAGGCAACACTCAAACCGCCTACCTGCTGGCCCTCAAGTTTGACCTGCTGCCGGATGATCTCCGCGCCAAGGCCGCCCAATATCTCAAGGACGACCTCCGGGCGAGGGGCTGGCATCTTTCGACCGGTTTTCTCGGGGTCGGTTATCTGCTGCCGGTTTTGGCGCAGGTGGGCCATGCCCGGACGGCCTGTCGTTTGTTGTTGCAGGACACTTATCCTTCATGGCTGTTTCCAGTCGAGCACGGGGCCACGACCATCTGGGAACGCTGGGACGGCTGGACGCCGGACAAGGGATTTCAAGATCCCGGCATGAACTCGTTTAATCACTATGCGCTCGGCTCCTGCGGCGAATTCCTGTTCGCTGACATTGGCGGCATTCGCCCCGCCAGCCCCGGCTACCAGACCCTCCTGATCGACCCGGTCATCGGCAACGGCCTGACCTGGGCCAAGACCAGTTACGATTCCATTCACGGAAAGATCGCCACCGCCTGGAAACTGGATGGCAACCGGCTGACCCTGGAAGTTGTCGTGCCGGTGAACACGACCGCCACGGTCTGTGTGCCGGCAAAAGATGTCGCCGAGGTCACGGAAAGCGGCAGGCCCGTGAATCAAGCCGAAGGCGTGAAATTCCTGAGACAGGAAAAAGACACGGTTGATTTTAAAGTTGGCTCCGGGACCTACCGGTTTACCTCGGAAATCAGGTAACTGTAAAAGTGTGGGACTGACCCGTTCACGTCCATAGGGCACTAGTGTCCAAAATAGCATTCGAAAATGAGCTGAAAAGGATCGCCGTCTTTGATGAGATGAGGGTGAAATTGAAACCACAACTCATCATCAACGGAGATCCAAATGAATGCCACCGGCAGTCTGTTTAGCCAAATTCTC
>DASZAB010000182.1:0-20659 GCA_035945675.1 Verrucomicrobiia bacterium
CGATCGAATTTGTCCACCAGAACAAGCGGGCCATCGTGGTGCAGCAGGAGGTGCTCACGGACGTGCGCTCGTTCAATCGCGCCCTCATTCACGTGTTGCGACAGGATCCGGACGTGATCGTCATCGGCGAAATGCGCGACCACGAGGCGATTGCCACCGCGTTGACGGCGGCGGAAACCGGCCACCTCGTGCTGGCCACAATGCATTCCCCGAATGTTTCGCACGCCCTGGAGCGTATTATCGGGGTTTTTGAGGGGAATGCGCAGCGGCAAATCATCCTGCAACTGGCCAACGCGCTGCAAGGCATCCTTTCCCAGGACCTGTTGCCGGCGGCGGACCGGACACGCCGGGTGCTCGCCTACGAACTGCTGATCGCGACGGGCGCCGTGCGCAATTTGATCCGCGAAAACCAATTCCACCAACTGGAAAACATCATCCAGACCGGGCGCAAGGAGGGAATGATTTTAATGGATGATTGTTTGTACGACCTGTATTGCAAATGTTCGATCAGCTACGATACCGCCGTCAGCCGGGCCCGACATCCGGACCGCATCCGGCAAAATCCGGCAACATCTTGAAGGAGCACCAGCCATGAGCCAGACTATTAAAATGACAGCGGAGACAGCTTTGTCAGTGGTCGGCCTGGCCTGTCTCATCTGGCTTACCGTGCGGGCGCTCCGGCGCTCCGAAGACCCGGCGAAAATTCTTTTCAAATGGGGATTTACAATTCCCTTCGTGCTTTTTTGCATCTGGATGGCCCGCCTGCTGGGGCCATTTGGCCCGTTCCTCATCGTTTTCATGGGAATCATCCTGTCGATCATGTGGACGCCGCATATCAGTGAATGGTTTTCCCGGCCGCTGACGAGTTTGTATGACGGCGGCAACGAACCGCCGGAGCCCAAGCCATATTATTCCATTGCCCAGGCCCGGCGACAGCGGCGTGAATTTCTCCAGGCAGTGGTGGCCATTCGCGAACAGCTCGCCAAATTCCCGAACGATTTTGAAGGCGTGATGTTGCTGGCCGGCATCCAGGCCGAGGATTTGCAGGATTTGCCCTCGGCGGAACAGACGTTGAGCCATTTCTGCGACCAGCCGAATCCGCCGCCCAAACAGTTTGCCGCCGCGATGAATCATCTGGCCGACTGGCATATCAAGCTGGCGCAGGATTTTGATTCCGCGCGCGCCGCCCTGGAGAAAATCGTCGCGCGCTTTCCCGACACGGAATTGTCGTTGCAGGCCGCGCAACGCATCGCCCATCTGGGCGGCACGGAAAAAGTGGTGCTGGCATCGCTCGACCGCCAGCCGATGGCCGTGCCGGAAGGCGTCAAAAGTGTCGGCCTGCTGGAATCGTCGGAGCATTTGCGTCCGACGGAAGCGGATCCGACGAAGCTCGCCGCCGCCTACGTGAAACATCTGGAACAGCATCCGCTCGATACCGAGGCGCGAGAGAAACTGGCCCTTATTTACGCCGAGCATTACCAGCGGCTGGATCTGGCCGCAGGCGAATTGAACCAGTTGATTGAAATGCCGAACCAGCCGGGGAAGCGGGTGGCGCACTGGCTGAATCTGCTGGCGGATTTGCAGATTCAGCACGGCGCGGATTACGAAACGGTGCGTGGCACGCTGGAGAAGATTATCGAACGTTTTCCCGATCTGGCCGCGGGGGAGCTGGCGCGAACGCGCCTGGCGCGGTTGAAGCTCGAACTCAAAGGACGAAAAGAAACGCCGGGCGTGAAGCTCGGCGTTTACGAACGGAACATCGGGTTAAAACACGGCTCACCGCGCCAGTTGTAGCGCGACTTCCTTTTCCAGTTCGTGCGCCATGTCGAGGTCCTGGTTGCCCCATTTGGTGCGGGCCTCCACCGTGATCTGGGTGATTTGCGGATCCACCGCTTCGACCCGCATCCACACCTTGTTCTGGTTCACCCGGCCCATGAACGCCCGGACGGTGTTTGTGGTATCATGCGGGATATATTCGGTAAGCAACGTCCCGTCGTTGTTGATCACTTGAACCGCCGCGCGATAGACCTCGTCCACCGAGCGTTGATAACGACCGGCCACGGCATCCCTCCCCACCGGGTTGCCGGCGACCTTGGTATCGCTCACCGTGGTGACACAACCGGCGGTCATGAGGGCGACGGCCGCGAACGCCATAAAAATTTTTGTTTTCATCGTGCCCCAAGACAATCACAACCACCGCGCGCGTCAAGCCTGATTCGCAGGCGGTACGGTCCTGAATTTGCCCGGAGTTCCGCCTGCCGGCGGCTCAGAACCGCGTAAACGCGGAACTCCAAACTCCGAATCAGGACACGGCCCCGCCGGACGCCGGCTCGACAAGCGTCTGAAGAAATGCCAGAGTTAAGCCATGGTCGCGAACAAGCTTGAAGCGTTGCGTGCCCGGTTGCGCCAGTACGGTTCCTGCCTCGTCGCCTATTCCGGCGGCGTGGACTCGGCATTTCTGGCGCGTGTGGCGCATGAGGTGCTCGGCCGGAAATCACTCGCGGTCATCGCCGATTCGCCGAGCCTGCCGCGCCGTGAGCTGGCCGCAGCGCTGGCGGTCGCGAGCCAATCCGGTTTTCCGGTGCGCGTCATCCCCACGAAGGAATTTGAAGACCAACGTTACACGGCCAATCCGGTCAACCGCTGCTATTTCTGCAAGCACGAGTTGTTCGAACAGCTGACGCCGCTGGCGCGCGCGGAGCATCTCGCGGTGATTGCCTATGGCGAGAACGCGAGCGACGCGGGTGATTTCCGGCCGGGCGCAATGGCGGCGGCGGAATTTCAAGTGTGCGCGCCGCTCAAGGAAGTGGGTTTGACGAAGGCGGAAATCCGCGAGTGGTCGGCACAACTGGGCCTGCCGACGGCGGACAAGCCGCAGATGGCGTGTCTGAGTTCGCGGGTGCCGCACGGCGAGCCGGTGACGCCGGAAAAATTGCGGATGATCGAGGCGGCCGAAAATGTGCTGCGGGATCTGGGATTTTATGACGTGCGGGTGAGGCATCACGAACTGCGAGTGACGAGTGGCGAGTGGCGAGTGACGGGCGCGCCGTTTCCCGCCACTCGCCACTCGCCTCTCGTCACCCATTTGGCCCGCATTGAACTCGGGCTGGCGGAAATTTCACGCTTTTTGGCGGACGGCATTTCGGTGAAAGTTGCCGCAGCGTTGAAAGGCATCGGCTACGCGCACGTGACGCTGGATTTGGAAGGTTATCGTCGCGGGGCTGTGAACGCGGTGCCGCCGCAACCCGATTGAAACTTTTGACCGGCAACGGTTTTAGATAAAGGAAGCTATGCCGCAATTTTCGTATCGGGCTCGTCGCCGCAGTGGTGAATTGGTCGAGGGCGTTTTGGACGTCGCCGATCGCGCGGCGGCATTGGCGCAAGTCGAGCGGCTTGGACTTTTTCCCATAGCGGTGGACACCTCCAAGGGAGGCCCGGCAGTGAATGGCAAACGCGCCGGCCAAAAAGTGGATTTCCTGGCGTTCCTGCCGCCGACCGTGCGTGCCCAGCTGCAACAGAAACGCAAGCCGAAATTACAGGAACTGGCCACGTTCACCCAGCAGTTGGCCAATCTGCTTCAGGCCGGAATGCCGCTGGCCACCGCGCTTCAGAGCATGACGTATCTGGAGGCCAAGGGTATTCCGTCGGAGGTCAGCCGCCAGCTCCGGCAGGAAGTGACCGAAGGCCGGAGTTTGTCCGACGCGATGGCCAAGCAGCCGCGGATTTTTTCCGATTTGTATGTCAACATGGTCCGGGCAGGCGAGCAAAGCGGCGCGCTGGTGGACGTGCTCCGGCGCATGGCCGACCACTTCGAAAAATTCGCCGAGGTCCAGGCGAAATTTACTTCCGCGTTGATTTATCCGGCCGTGGTTTGCACCGTGGGCGTGGGCATCATCATTTTTTTCATGACCTTCATCCTGCCGAGATTCATGTCCATTTTTGGCAGCGTCGGGTTCACCCGCCTGCCGACCATGACCCTGCTGTTGATCAGCATCAGCAACGCGTTCAAATACTACTGGTGGTTGATGATCCTGCTCCTCATCGTGGCCGTTATTTTGTTCAAGCGGTTCCAGGCCTCGGAAGCCGGACGGCGCCGGATTGATGAATGGAAAATGAAGATGCCGCTCTTCGGGCGGGTGATTAGTTTGAATCTCTACGGCCAATTCGCGCGGACGCTTTGTACTCTGCTTCAGAACGGCGTGCCGGTGCTCACGGCCTTGAAAATCACCGAACAGGTCATCCCCAACTGCGTCATCAAGGAGGCGACGGCCAAAACCCGGGACGCGGTGACGGATGGCAAAACGCTCGCCCAACCCCTGGCGCAGAGCAAGGTGTTTCCTCAATTGATGGTGGACCTGGTGAAAATCGGTGAAGACACCGGCGACGTGGCGGGCGCATTGAACAACGTCGCTCAAACCTACGAAGGCGAGTTGAATATTGCCTTGCGGGTGCTGACCAACCTGATTGAACCCACCTTGATCATCGGCATGGCTGTCGTGGTTGGCTTTTTGCTGGTGGCGGTGCTGGGGGCGATGTTCTCGATGATTTCCAGCATCAGCACCTCGTCAGGAGGGTCCTGATGCAACATGGCCGAAAGTCGAGCGTCGAGAGTCGAATGCCGGCACGCGGCGCGCGAAATTATTTTTGCTCTCGGCGTTCGACCTTCGACGCTCGACCCCAAAAGGCCTTTACACTCCTCGAAATCATGATGGTGGTCGCCATTATCGGCCTGATGATGACGATGAGCGTGCCGGCGATTCTGCGGACGATGCACCAGGAACCTTTGCGCCAGGCGGTCAATGATGTGCTGAATATTTGCAGCCATGCCCGCGCCCAGGCGATTTTGCATGGCGTCACCACCACCGTCGTTTTTCATCCCCGGTCGGGGGACGTGATACTGGCCGGCATCGCCACCACCAATTCGACGGACGGCTTCGCGCCGACGGGTGAAACCACAACCACCGCTGCCAACGCGTCGGCGTTGAATTCCGCGCACTTCGATGACAGCGTCGCCATTGATATGCTCGACGTCAATTTGTCGGAATACAAGGACGCGAACCAGGCGCTGGTACGCTTTTTCCCGGACGGCACCAGTGATGAAATGACACTGATCATACACTGCGGCGGTCAGTACCGGAAAATCACACTGGAGGTAACCACCGGCCTGGGGTCCGTGGAAACGATCCAATGAAAACACGAACTGAGCGGACGCGAACTGCGCGAAGTGGCTTCACGCTTTTGGAAGTGATGTTTGCCATGGTGGCGTTTTGCACGGCGACGTTTGTGATTCTGGCCCTGGTCTCCAATACGCTTGCCGACGCCCGCCGGTTACAGCGGCCGATGGTGGACGCCGGGGCACTGGCGGCTCAATTGTCACAGACCAATCAGTTGGTCGAAGGCGTCAAGTCGGGCAGTCTCGACGAACTGCTGGGCGATTCGTACCGGGGTTATACCTGGACGCGCGACATCGAGGAAGTGCAGTCGAACAAGCTGTTTCAAGTGGATTTCATCGTTCAAGGTGACTCAGGCAACAAGCCGGTCGTTTCCAAAATGAGCATTCTGCTTTTCCGCCCCGGTTCTCCGGCGGGCAGTCTTGATGGAGCCACAAGATGAGCGTGACGGGTGACAGGTGGCCAGTGACAGGTGGCAGGAAAGGCGTCGAGGCGCGCGCAATGTTTTCGTGTCACGTGTCACCTGACACGCGTCACCCACCTGCTTTCACGCTGCTCGAGCTCATGCTGGCCATCGCGATTTTCAGCCTCGTGATGGCGGCGATTTATTCGTCCTGGATGCTCATCCTGCGTGCCACGAAGGTGGGCGAGGCGGCGGCGGCCCAGGTCCAGCGCCGGCGGGTCGCCGTGCGGACGATTGAAAGCGCGCTGATGTGTGTCCAGTCCTTTCAGGCCTCCCAGCAGTATTACAGCTTTGTCGTCCAGAACGGCGACGAACCGCTGCTCAGTTTCACGGCACGATTGCCGGACGATTTTCCGCGCAATGGCCGGTTCGGCGATTTCAATATGCGGCGGGTGACCTTTACGGTGGAGGCCGGGCCCAATTCAGAAAAGGATCTGGTCCTCCGGCAAAACCCGATTCTGATGGACATGGACAAGGACGAGCAGGAACACCCGCTGGTACTGGCCCGCGATGTAAAGAGTTTTGCCGCCGAATGCTGGGACCCGACCCAGAACGATTGGTCGGACAAATGGGACAACACGAATCAAATCCCCACGATGGTGCGGTTTACGCTCGTCCTCGGCGGCAATCAGCTGAACAATTTCGGTGATACCGGCCCGGCCCTGGCCGTGACGCGCCTCGTCGCCATTCCGTCGGTCATGGTGCCGACGGTGGTGCAATCGGGTGGCGGCCCGGGGCCTCGTCCTGCGCCGATGCTCCCGGTCACGCGATGAAAATATCTGTCCAGACCCGGCCACGCGGGATTGCGCTCATCATTGTGATGATTGCCATTTTCGTGCTGTCGGTCATGGCGGCCATCTTTGCCACGTCAATGAAAGTGGAAACCAAACTGGCGCAGAACGCCGACCACGATCAGCAATTGCTCTGGCTGGGCCGGTCGGGGGTGGAATTGGCACGTTACGTTCTGTCGGAACAAATGACCATTCCCAACGAGCCTTACGACGCACTCAATCAAATCTGGGCCGGCGGGCCCGGAGGCATCGGTGAATCCAACAGTCCGCTGTCCGGGATTTCGCTGGACAACTTCCAGGTTGGGGACGGCACCGTTTCGGTCAAAATTGTTGATCTCGAACGCAAGGTGAACATCAACACGGTCAATCCGGCGGAACTGCAACAGGCGCTCACCCTGATGGGCGTGGGCGCCGACGGCATTTCCGTCATCTCCGATTCCATTCTGGATTGGATTGGCCCGCCCAGGGATCCCCGCCCCGCCGGGGCGGAGAGCGATTATTATCAAAGTCTGGACCCGCCCTACTATGCCAAAAATGCGCCGATGGACGACCTGTCGGAATTACTGCTGGTGAGAGGCATCCGGGATCACCCTGAAATATATTGGGGCGGCAGCCCCACCAATCGCCCGCCGGCCAGGTTTCAACAGAAACTGGGCCTGGTGAATTCACCGTTTCAAGTGCCGGATTATCCATTCGGGCTGACGAATATCTTCACCGCCATTTCCAACGGACACATCAACATCAATACCGCCGACGAAAACGTGCTGCAAATGCTTCCGGGCGTGGATGATGCCACTGCCCAAAATATCATCAAACTGCGCGCCGGACCCGATGGCGAGGAAGGCACGGCGGATGACACTCCCTTGATGAACGTCGGCCAGCTCGTCAACGCAGGTCTGAATCAGCAGTTTGTTGCTCAACTTGCCAGGATTTGCACCGTGCGCAGTTCCACTTTTGAAGTTCACGTGACCGCCCGGATTGGTGACTATCATCGCGATTATGTTGCGATTCTCTACCGCAACTCGCCCACCGACATCCAGATTCTGAGCTTTTACTGGGAATAACGGGAAATTGCAGTTGAGTTCGCGCGGGCGCCCGTTATCGTTTTGTCATGCGCCGGTTGCTGATGAGTTTGCTTTTGCTGGCTTCGCTGGCAACGGCCTGTGCCGGGGCTGTCGTCACGGGCCGCGTCGTCAAAGTCCTGCCGTTTTTTCTCGACCTCAAAGGTCATGACGCCTTGTCCCCGAGCCTGTACGACCGCGATGCTTACCAGGCCTACCTTCGCCGCCACGGGGATCAATGTTCGGCCATCCGTTTCGATGTTCTGTGGAAAGCCTCGGAGGCCGGCGGCGCGAAACTGAAATTGCGGGTTGAATTGCGCGGCATCGGCCAGGATGGAATGCCCCGTCAGGCCACGCTCCAACAGACCGTCACACCTCATTTCCTCCGGCATTGGGATTCATTGACGCTCGGCGGCGGGGACTACAAGAATTTCGGCGAACTCGTCGCCTGGCGCGTAACGCTCCGGGCGGACAACCAATTGCTTGGCGAGCAAAAGTCATTTCTATGGTAACCGCCGCGTTCGGCCCGGATTTGACGTCTGACTTGACATCACCGACCATCGTGGTCATAAACTTGGCCGCGCCTGAATGATGCACGTCAAAGTACCCGTCAAAATCGTTTGCAGCTGCGGGCAGAAATACGCCTTCGACGTCTATCCCCTGAACGGCTGTATGCCGTCGCCGATAAAGTGTCCGGTTTGCGGCCTGGACGGCACGGCGGTGGCCAATGAAATCATCGCGATCGCTCTCCAGGCACAACCGTCCCCGCTGATCCTGCGCCCACGGTCACTGGCCCAATCTCCGCCGGCCGAGGTCACGCCCGTTAACGCCGAGGTTGAGGCATGGCGCAAACGCGCTTTTGACGCCGAGCGCCGCGCCGACCAGGCTCAGGCCGCGGCCCGCGCCAGTCTCGCGCCGCATTTGGCGCAGATGCTTAAAGAAACCGTGGTGCAGGAACTGGCCATGCAACGCCGTGAATTGCTGAAAGCGCAGGAAGAAGCCGCCCTGGAAATCGCCGCGATGATCCGCCGTTTCGATTCCGTGCAGGCGCCGCTGCAGGAGCGGTTGCGCTCCTACGAAACGCGCATTCAGGAATTGGAGAAGGAACTCAGTGCGTTAAACGAGGAAAACCGCGAATTGCTGAAGCTCAAGATTGAAATGATCCGCCACCAGCTGGAAGTCGAACGCGTTCACAACCGCCTCACGTTCATTCCAAACTAGCCGCCGTTGGAAAACAGCCGCCGACTTCCGGAGACGGTACGTATCCTCAGGAAATATGGAGTTCGATCCGCTGCGTTACCCGGGTGGCTACGCGGCGGTTTTCACGCCGGTGGTTCTCTGGTCGTGGGTGTGCAGCGCGTGTTCGTAGCATTGCAGCGCCTCTTCGTAGCGTGACATGCGGTTGAACAACCCCCCCTTGTGAAGATAGGCAATGGTCATGGAGCCGTCCGCGGCAATGGCGTCGTCGTAACCGGCAATGGCTTCCTCGAACCGGTTCAATTTTTCAAGCGCTCCCGCCCTTTTGATCAATGCCTCGGCACTTTTCGGGTCGAGTAACAGGGCCTGCTCGAAACACTCCAGGGCTTTTTCCGGCTGATTGCCGTTCAGTAACGATTGGCCTTCCGCCAGTAGGCTGGCAACGTTCCGGTCACGGTCAGTGGATGTCGGCGGCGCGACGTTGTGCCCGTCAACCGGTGGCGACACGGTTTCCGTCAGCGGGGCGCGTGCCAGGTGTTCCAGTTCGAGCAGCCGCTGTTCCAGACGCTCGACCACGTTGAACAAACGCGCGTTCGAAAATGCCACGGCCGCCCGCCCCGGCGCGTCAGGCACTTCACCCGCCGAGAGCATCGGTGACGCGCCCCGTCCTTCCAAGGCGAGCGTGGACGGGTGCAGGGTGGATAATTCCACCAGCCGCGTGACGGCACGCCACTGAAAGTAGGCCATGAACAGCACGGCGGCCAGGCCGACCACTCCGAAGGCGCCGGCCAGAATCAGCGTAAGCCGCTGCGCCTTTTGTGTCGCCTCGATTTCGCCGGCGCGCTGCGTCGCCACCGTCTGTTCGAGCACCTGGATACGCGCGGCCATTTTCGCCGCATTGTGCTGCGCCTCGGCGGCAGCGGCCACCTGATTGCTTTCGATGAGCAATTGCGTGGTGTGAAGCTGTTCCTGAATCTGGAGAAAGGCGTTTAACGTGTCCTGCGCGGTTTTGTCTCCGGCCTGGCGCGGGGAAAGATCGGCGGAGTTGGTGTTATCGGCCAAAGCCCGCTGGCCCGGCCCGACGCCAAAAATGCAGCAGGCGCAAACAGTCAAAAAGTTGAGACGAACCAGCACGCTCATTCCGATGCGGTGAGCCTGCGGTGCCGGGCTGTCAAAGTCAAGCACCCGCCCGGATGACTTATTGATGACTTATTCCCAGGCTCAATCCGGTGGCTTCGAGTTGAATTCCAGCCGCGTGCGTGAGCCGGTCTGGTCGTTGCGGATTTCCATTTCCTGAAGTTCCCATTGGCCGTTCACCTTTTTGAACGATTTCGGATAAAATTCCTTCAACAATTTTCCTTTCGCATCGTAAGCCTCGGCCTGGACGATGCCGAGTGTTTCATTGTCGATCCACGAAATCACACGTGAATAGCCGTCTGGGGAAGGGTTGGGATTCTTGCTTTCCAGGACCTTGCATGCCCGGCCGCGCCGCATCTCGTAGGGCTTCAAAATCTTCTGCTCCGGCCAATGGAAAAATTCCAGGCCCAGGTCGGCAATCCAGAAGTCCGAGCCGGCAAAAGGCAACATGAGGGCTGCGCCGGAGATTTGGTGATTGCGAAAGAGGTGGCCGAGCAACGGAATATCACCCAACACGGGAACCTGTCCGGTAAAATTGGTGTCGTAGAAATAGATGTCTGGCTGGGCGGCGGGGTGAATGACCAAAAGCGTCACCATTCGGTTGGTCAGGTTCGCTTCGTAAATACTTCGCCAATCCCCCGCCGTGACAATGGTTTTGCACGTCACTGAAATTTGAAAGTGATTTCCGTGACGGTTGCGGATTTCCAGTTCACCGGTGTTGGTAAGGTCTTCCGCCGGCCGCTGTTCCAGAATGTGTTCTGCGAGCTGGCGGCCTTGAATTTCCGCGTCGGGTAATTCGTTCGTCGTGGCTGTGACCGCGTCGATGGCAGTTAACAGGGTGGCGAAAATTCCTGCGAGCTGCGCCATGGCATTCCACCGTTGGGAGCGCCGGCATCTTGCCGGCGAATTTCCCCGGGCACAACGGTGCAAACGGCCGGCAAGGTGCCGGCGATCCCAGGAAAAGAAATTCATTTCGGTTCCAGCGCCAGGCGCAGCACGTCCGCAATATGCCGGACGAAATGGACTTTCAGTCGCGCGCGTGCCTCCTCCGGCACGTCCAGCCAGTCCGCCTTGTTCTGTTCCGGCAGAATGATTTCCCGCATGCCAAAGCGCACCGCGGCGAGCACCTTTTCCTTGATGCCGCCGACGCGCAACACGCGGCCGCGCAGACTGATTTCGCCGGTCATGGCGAGGCGGGAACGCACCAGCCGCTTGGTCAGCAGCGACGCCAGCGCCGCCACGAGCGGCACGCCCGCGCTCGGCCCGTCCTTGGGTGTCGCGCCGGCGGGCACGTGAATGTGAACGTCGAATTTGCCGTAATTGCTCATATCCAGGTCGAGCAGCTTGGCCTGGCTGCGCAAATAACTCACCGCCGTTTGCGCGCTCTCCTTCATTACTTCGCCCAACGAGCCGGTCAAAAGCAGGCTGCCCTTGCCGCGCATCCGCGTGGCTTCGATGAACAAAACATCGCCGCCGACCGGCGTCCAAGCCAGACCGGTGGCAATGCCGTATTCGGTGATCCGTTCCGCCGTTTCCGAAACGAACGGCGCGTGGCCCAGATAGTTCTTCAGGCCGTTGGCGTCGAGTTTGACGGTCACGGTGGCGCCGTTGCGGGAAGTGATTTTGCGCGCGGCCTTGCGTGAGAGCGCGGCGATTTCCCGTTCCAACTGCCGCACGCCGGCTTCGCGGGTGTATTCGCGGATGAGCTTGCGCAGCGCGGCGTCGGTGAATTTGATGTCCTGCCGCGTGAGGCCGTGCTCCTCAATCTGGCGCGGAACCAGATACCGCTTGGCGATTTCCAGCTTCTCCGATTCGGTGTAGCTGGGCAGTTCGATGACTTCCAGCCGGTCACGCAATGCGGCATGAATCGGCTCCAGCCAGTTGGCGGTGGCCACAAACAGCACGCGCGAGAGGTCGAATTGCATATCCAGGTAATGGTCGGTGAACGTGTGGTTCTGTGCCGGATCCAGGACTTCCAGCAACGCCGCCGCCGGATCACCGCGAAAATCCGCGCCCACCTTGTCCAATTCATCGAGCAAAATCACCGGGTTGCGGCTTTCGATACGGCGCAGCGTTTGAATGATTCTGCCGGGCATCGCGCCGACGTAAGTCCGCCGATGACCGCGGATTTCCGCCTCGTCCCGCATGCCGCCGAGGGCGATGCGCGCGAACTTGCGGCCCAGCGCGTCGGCCACGCTTTTGCCGAGTGAGGTTTTGCCGACGCCCGGCGGACCGACGAGACAGAGAATCGGCCCCTTGATTTGTTTCCGGCGCTTGATGACCGCGAGAAATTCGAGCAGGCGCTCCTTGATTTTCGTCAAACCAAAGTGCTGTTCGTCCAGAATGCGCTCGGCATCCTTCAAATCAATCTTGTCCTCGGTCTCCTTTTCCCACGGCAGGTTCAGGATCCAGTCGAGGTAATTGCGCGCCACCGCGTATTCGGCGGCGGCCGGCGGCGTCAATTGCAGGCGCTCCAGTTCCTGCAACGCGGCCTTGCGGGCCTCGTCGGGCATCGGTGTCTGGTCGATTTTTTCGCGCAAGGAGCGGGTTTCGCCGCTGCCGGGTTCACCCTCGCCCAGCTCACGCTGGATGGCGCGCATCTGTTCGCGCAGGAAAAAGTCGCGCTGCGTCTTGGCGATGGACGACGCGACGTCGTTCTGAATTTTGGAGCTGAGGGTGAGCACCTCATGCTCGCGGTTGAGCATGGGCAGCAATTTTTGCAGGCGTTCGCGGACAGAGATGGTTTCCAGCAGCTTTTGCCGGTCTTCGAGGCTGAGATTCAAATTCCCGGCGATGAGGTCGGCGAAATGGCCGGGATGTTCGGTGTTCAACACGGCGATTTTGACCTGATCCGAAAGGGCGGGCGACAACTTGGCGATTTCATCGAATTGTTTGTGCGCGTTGCGCAGCATGGCCTGCAATTCGACGGAGTCCTCGGTTTCGTCACGGAGCAGTTCGAAACGCGCGGACAAATAGGGCGAGGAGGCTGAAAAATCCGTGATATGGATGCGCCACAGGCCCTCGACCAGCACGCGCGCGGTCCCGTCGGGAAATTTCACCATCTTCACCAGGCGCGCCACGCAACCGACATCGTACAAGTCTTCCGGCTTGGGCTCGACGATTTCCGGCTGGCGCTGCAACACCACGCCCAACAACCGGTCGCCGGCCACCACGTCGTCAATCAGCTTCAGGCTCGGCCCCGTCTCGACCAGCAGCGGCACCAGGGCGCTGGGGAAGATGACAATGTCCGACAAGCCCAGGATCGGCAAGGCTTCGGGCAGGGACCGTGAAGAAATTCGCGGGGGCGGTCCGGAATTTTCGGTGCCTAAAATGCTGACAAATTCTGTCTCCGGCGATGTCATCGTCGTTCCTGCCAGTTATTCTATTAGATGCCGCCGCGCTGGAAAAGTTCGCGCGTGCGGCTAATTCCCCTCGGCAATCGGCACCTTGGTCGTCTTGAGATGCGGTTGTGCCATGGGCACGTCAATCCGCAGAAACCCGTTCACGTAGATGGCTTTGGCCTGGCTGAGATCGTAACCGGGCGGCAGTTCCAACACACTTTCGAACGGCCCGTAACTGATCTCCATCACCAAAAAATTGCATTTATTGGCCCGACAGCCATCCGGCCGGGTGCCGGCGATGCGGAGGCGATTGCCTTCCACTGTGATTTCCAAGCTATCACTTTTCATGCCAGCCAATTCCACCTTGATGACCAGGCTGCTGTCCGTGGCGTAAACATCGGTGTTGGGGACCCAGTGGCCGCTGGCTGTTTCGTCGCGCCCGCCCACCGTCGCGCCGCGTGAAATGAAGTGAACCGTCGAACTAACTTTGGTTAAAGCCATGATGGAAACAGTATCTCAAAAAGTTCAATAAGCAAGTGCCTGACACAAAATGTCCGCGTCTATTCCTCGCAAACATAACCTCAAAGCCCATTCGCGCAACGGGGATTTTTTGCCATTTTCGGGCCAAAAAACAGGTAGTTCCTTCACCATAGCACGCATTCTTCAAAGAGACAAAGTGCCGGCTTTCTGCCGAAAGCCGCTACGCAGAAATTTCTGGTTTTACTGTTGTACGCCGACGCGATAGAAGATCGGGCCGTTGCCCACCGCATTGGTGTCCGTGTAACTCGTCGCGCCGGTCTGGCCAAGGATGTTGCTCTGGATGGTGAAGAACGCCGGTTGGGCTCCCCAATTGGTGCTGCTTTGCAGGAAATAGGTCCGGTTGCTCACACTTTCCCAGCTTAGAACCAAGCCCGCCGGATTATTTGTGGGCACGGGCGATAACATGGCCAGGACGGACAAGGCATCGGTGGGATTCAAGCCGGCAATCCAGTCTTGATAGACGTTAAATCCGGTACCGTCCAAATCCTTGTAATCTACCGAGCCGTTAATGGGCAAACCATACTGCTGGAGCCAGGCGTAGGAGATAACGGAAGTCGGCGTTTGATACTCGTAAGCACCGATGTCTACCGTGGCGCCCACAATGCGCGAATTGCCATCCAAGTCCGTGGTGTTGGCGACAAAAGCGTTGTTGCCAGAGTTGATGCAGGGCGAATTGGACTGCAAACGCAGGTTGCTCCACCCGTTGGTGTCCACAAACAGAGGCGCATTAGTGATATTGCCGGGGCCACCGGAAGGCATGGGCGTGGTGCAACAATAGCACAAGCTGCCAGAGGCATAGTTCGCGCTACTGGATGCCCTGTTGTAATATACGAGGCAGTTGTTCAGCGTGCCCCCCAATACACCGCCGCCAGCACCAGTTGGGTCATTGACCGAGTTGCCGCTTAAAGTGCAGTTGGTCATTTCGCAGCCATACGCCCCGCCGCCATAAAAGGTTGTCGAGTTGTTGATCAAGACGCAGTTGTTCAGTCTGGCAGTATACGCCCCGCCGCCATCGTAGGTGGACGAATTATTACTCAACGTGCAGTTGTTCAGATTGGCCCAGGCCGCCCCGCCGCCATAATACGAAGCCGAATTTCCACTCAACGTGCAGTTGTTCAACGTGCCGGCTGAAGCCCCGCCTCCATTGGCATTGTTTCCAACGGCGGAATTACCACTCAGAATGCAGTTGTTCAACGTGCTGAATCCCGCGCCGCCTCCCTCGTAGCCTGCTGAGTTGTTGCTCAAAGTGCAGTTGTTCAGCGTGCCATTATATGCCCCGCCTCCCTCATAGGCCGAATTGCTGCTCAGGATGCAGATGTTCAATGTGGTATTATATGCCCCGCCTCCCTCGTAGGCCGACGAATTGTTGTTCAAGTTGCAGTGGTTAAGCGTGGCCTTAGACGCCCCGCCACCATAGTGAGAGGCCGAATTGCCGCTCAGGGTGCAGTTGGTCAGCGTGCCATAATATGTCCCACCGCCTGAGCCATAGGGTCCAATTGCCGTATTGCTACTCAAGGTGCAATCACTAAATGTGCAGTAATACGCCCCGCCTCCATAACAAGCCGAATTATTACTCAAGGTGCAGTTGTTCAGGGTGCTAAAATCCGCCCCGCCGCCACCGCCGTAGGTGTTGGTGGCGGAATTCCCGCTCAAGGTGCAGTTGTTCAGCGTGCCCTCATACGCCCCGCCGCCGAACCCGGCGGCAGAATTGCCTATCAAAATGCAGTTGGTCAGTGTGACCGCCCCGTCACAATATGCGCCGCCTCCGCTCGTTTCCCCCGCCATCCGCGTGGCTCCGTTGGTTAACATGAAGCCTCCCAACATTACCCCGTTCTCCAGATAGGCACACCGCACCGCGCTGTCGCCCCAGATGTTCGTTGGCACCTGATAACCTTGAATAATCGTCACCGCCGGGCCGTTGATACTCTGTATGGTCAGCGGCTTATCCACTGTCAACCGGTTGGTGAGCGCATAGCCGTTGGCGGGCCGGCCGCCGCTGACATAAACGCCATTGGTCACAAGCACCGTTCCTCCCACAAACGCTGCGTCCACGGCATCCTGAATATTTGTTGCCGCGGTCGCCCATGATGTGTAAGGCGCGACCGGATTGCTACTATCCAGACGAACATATGAGATACCTTCCGCCACCAGGACAACGGTTATGGCGCTGACGCCGCCTGGGTTGCTATCATTGTAAGCGGTTAGTGTGACGGTATAATTTCCTCCAGTCACCCACGCGTGCGCAATGTTCGATTGAAACGTCAGATTGGACAACACGGTTCCATCGCCGAAATCCAAGTAGCTCGACGTTGCCTGCCCGACAATTTGACCGGTGAAATTCACTGTGAAGCCTGTCGCCACATTCGTATAACTCGCTTCAAGGGTGGTTTTCAATGTGCCGGCTGGAGTGGGTATCACGCTGACGTCGTCGAGGCCAAAAAAGCTTGAATCATCACGAGACCCAAACTGAAGGACCGTGTTTGCCCCCGTGGCCGTTACAACGAATTGGAGATTTCTCCAACCTGTCGCTGGCAAATTTGTTTGGTCATAAACTGTGGTTCCGTTCCAGTTCACAAGAAATTCGTTTGGAGTATCTCCATCGGGGCTGTTCAACCACAGCGAAAGCAAATAAGACTGGCCAATAGCGGTGGTCAGACTTTGTGAAAGATAACCAAGTGATCCGACCGGCCCCAATGCTGCGAAATAGGAACCGGAATGCGGCGCAATCCCCGTATAAAATCCGTTGTCAACAAAGGTGTCGTCAGAATTATCCACCACAGTCCAATTGGTGAAATCTCCAGTCTCAAACCCACCGTTCAAAACACTTTCTTGGCCTCCCGCTATCATTGGCGGACCGAAACTAGCCGCGAATAGAAAAATTATCATCTGTATTCGATTGTTTAGCGTCTTCATGGTTTGTGCTCCCGTTTAAGAAACAATGCCCACCTTTCGGCAAAATCCGTGTTGTGTCAGTGGCTTTTGCGAGTTGAAACACACGTAATGCGCCGGGGTATCCACCGCGTCCTGAATGTTCGTCGCGGCTGTGCTCCTATCGGCGTAGGGCGGCACGGGATTGGTGCTGCTCAAGCTCACACGTAGTGCGTCGCCGCCAGGGCATGGAGGTTGAGGAACGTCAGGAATGCTGCCGCCCGAAGTGCGTGTTGGATCTTCATAAATCCTCTTCTGGAGGATTCTTGTTTATCATTAGTTCAACTTGCAGGTCAAGAATAAAGCAGGCAAAGAGCTGTAAAGGAGTGCAACCTGGCACTGTTCTTGAAACTGGCGGCTGGAAGCCGCTTGAACCCGCAGGCAGGATGCCTGCGCTACAGAAGAGGCAAGCCCGTTTTCTCGTTGTGCCTTCTGCCTTCTTCATTCGTCCCCTTCCGCCTTGCGCACCGCGTTTCTGTCTGCGACAATTCAGCGGCGGGCGCGAGCAAACGATGCAACAAAATTACCCCAAACATTATTGCGGTGTGTTCGGCATTTTCGGCCATCCGAATGCCGCGGAACTTACCTACTACGGGCTTTACGCCCTCCAGCATCGCGGTCAGGAGAGCGCCGGCATCGTTACCTGCCACGACGGCAAGTTTTTCAAGCACCACGGCATGGGACTGGTGTCGCAGGTGTTCAATCCGCGGTTACTGCACGACCTGGTCGGCAACATGGCCATCGGTCACACGCGTTATTCGACCACGGGTACGTCCAATCTTCGCAATGCCCAGCCGCTTACGGTGGATTGCACGCGCGGCCAGATTGCCATCGCCCATAACGGCAACCTGACCAACGCGGCGCAGCTTCGCGACGAGCTGGAAAACCACGGGCTGGTGTTTCAAACGAGCGTGGACAGCGAAATCATCATCATGATGCTCGCGCAACCGTCGCTTAACGGCGTCGAAAACACGCTGGTGCAGACGGTCCGTCGCATCGAAGGCGCGTATTCGCTGATTATCATGACGGAAAAGGAATTGATCGGCGCTCGCGATCCGTTCGGTTTCCGTCCGCTGGCGCTGGGCCGGGTGAACGGTTCCTGGGTGCTGGCCAGCGAATCGGTGGCGCTGGACCAGATTCAGGCGGAATTCGTCCGGGACGTGGAGCCGGGCGAAATCGTCATCATCAACGAAAAGGGTATCGTCAGCCTGCAGGCGTTTCCCGACCACCAGCGCCGGGCGTTTTGCATTTTTGAATACGTTTATTTTGCGCGGCCGGACAGCAACATCGGCGGGCGCAGTGTTTATGATGTGCGCAAGGAAATGGGCCGCCAGCTCGCGCGCGAACATCCCGTCCAGGCCGATCTGGTCATTCCCGTGCCGGACAGCGGGGTGGTCGCGGCCATCGGTTATTCCGAACAATCCGGCATCCCCTTCGAGATGGCGTTTATCCGCAATCACTACGTCGGACGCAGCTTTCTCCAGCCGTCGCAACTCATCCGCGACTTCGACGTGCGGGTGAAGTTGAACCTCATTGCCTCGCTGGTGAAGGACAAGCGGGTCGTGATTGTGGATGATTCCATCGTCCGCGGCACGACCTGCAAGGCGCGCGTGAAGACCCTCAAAGAAGCCGGCGCCAAAGAGGTTCACGTGCTGGTGAGTTGTCCGCCGCACAGAAACCCGTGCGTCTATGGCATTGATTTTCCCGACCGCAGCAAGTTGATGGCCGCGAACCACAGCGTGGACGAAATCCGCAAATATCTGAACGCCGATTCGTTGTATTATCTGTCCCAGGACGGCATGGTCAAAGCCACCGGCCTGCCGAAGGAAGGATTCTGCATGGCGTGTTATGACGGAAATTATCCCGTGCCGTACGATCCGGTGCTGGACAAGCACATCATCGAGCACCGCCGCCGCCACGCGCAAACGCTGGGCGAAGCGGTGGAGAAGGACAACGAACAGTTCAAATTGCTGCAGCTTTGAACCACCGGCCCACGCCTGTCTTCACCGAAATGCTGCAGGCATCTCCGGGCGCTAACCGTTTCTCCGACAGCTTTCCCACCTTTGTTGCGAATCCGGCGGTTGATTCAGGATTCCGGCTTGAGTAAGCCCCCAGGATAAGGCATCTTAAACATAATGCACCCGTCGTTTCCAAGGGCCGCTTTTGGCGTCTGGTCCTTAAAGGCCTCCATTCTGGCCCTTCTTTTCATTTGCGTTCCGGCCCAAATTTACGCCCAGGGCACCTATCCGAAAATCGAGGCGTCGTTCACCGTAAACACGCCGATTGCGGATCCGTTTGACTATAGCAATGACGTGCGCGTGCTGATGGTTCAGCCGGATGCGAGCACGATTTCCCTGCCCGCCTTTTTCGACGGCGGCACCACCTGGCGTGTGCGGCACACTCCGACCATGGCCGGAGTTTACAGCATCAGCAACATCACGCTGAATGGTTCGCCGCTGTCATTCAGCAATTTGACGCCGGCTTCCTGGACGGTGACCGGCTTTCCCACCGGCCCCGGTTTTGTGCGCGTGGACCCCGCCAACCCGCGCCGTTTCATCACCAGCAATGGCCGGCGATATTTTCCCGTGGGCCAGGACGTGGCCTGGAGCTCGCCGTCCTCCGACATTCTCAACATCTTCCCCAAAATGGGCGCGGCACATGAAAACTGGTCACGGGTGTGGATGACCCATTTCTATGACAACGGCACGACCCTCGGCCTGAATCTGGACTGGCCCAAGGTCAATCATACCTTCGGCCAGTTGAGTCTGACCAACGCGCACCACTGGGACGCGATTGTCGCCGCCGCCGATCAGGCCGGCATCCATTTCCAGATGGTGTTGCAACATCATGGACAATACTCAACACAGGTCGATGCCAATTGGGCCGACAACCCCTACAACGTCGCCAATGGCGGATTTCTTTCCAACGCGACTAATTTCTTCACCGATGCCACTGCCAAGGCATTGACCAAACGCAAACTGCGCTACATCGTGGCGCGCTGGGGCTATTCGCCCGCGATCATGGCTTTTGAGTTGTTCAATGAGGTCCAATTCACAGATGCCGCCTACGCAAACCAATGGAGCAATATCGAGGCCTGGCACAATGAGATGGCCCAGTTCATCCGCACGAACGACGTTTATCATCATTTGATAACGAGCAGTTCAGACCTCACCAAGCCGATTTGGGACCAGACGGATTACTACCAGCACCACGAATATCCGTCGGACTTGATCACCGGAATTCGCGACGCTCAGGACATCACGGCGTCACAACCGGTCGCACCCGATTTCAGCGGAGAGTGCGGGATCAATACCAACGCACATGTCGGCATCAGTCCTCCGGTGTGGGCCGGTTTGATGGCGGCACAATCCGGTGGCGCGCAGCCGTGGTGGTGGGACACGATTGATCCGAACAATGATTACTTTTTGATCCAGGCCGCCGCCGATTTTGTCACCGTTTCCGGCCTGGCTGACCAGAACGCCTTGACCAAATCCACCCCGCAAGTTACGGGCGGCCCGCTCGGCCCGCTCGCCTTTTCGCCGGGTGGCAATTGGGCCACGGCCACGCAGTCCGCGTTTACGGTCGGTGACGCCGCACCGGATGGCATTGGTTCAGCGCCCAGCTACCTCCAAGGCGTCTACCACCTTTCCATGACGCCCTACGGATACACATTTCTGGTTAACTATCCTCAAAACGGGACATTTTCGGTTCAGGTGACTCAAATTGCCTCCTCCGGCGCCGGGTTGGAAATGTTTCTCGATGGCAACCTGCGGACCAACATTGCCTTTCCTCGCAATACGAACGGCGACACATCCACGAATTTCACCGCGACCATTCCGGTTGCCGCCGGTCCGCACAGCATCAACATTACCAACAACGGTCTGGATTGGATTGTGCTGGGCAACATCACGCTCAATCCGTATGTGTCCGGGCTGGGCGCCTACGCGGTCGGCACCAACGACTGGCAAGCGCTCTGGCTATGGAACCGCACCAACGTCTTCGCGGCCACCCCAGGGCTGAGTATCACGGG
>DASZAB010000183.1:0-19387 GCA_035945675.1 Verrucomicrobiia bacterium
GGTGATGTTTTCGATGCGGCCGTCGTCTTGAAGTTTGCGGAAGGCGTTGACGAGATTGCCGCTGCAACCCCGCCAGGCGTCGCGAATCAACGTGAACCGGTGATGATACATCCACGCCAGTTCGCGGAAGGCGCGGTCCCAGTGGGTGCGGTGGATTTCCTTTTCCGCCAGTTCGACGAGGCTGTTCAAGTGCCGTTCATAACGCCCGCATAAGAGCGGGTCGAGCAGCATCGCGCACAAGGTGGGCGAGAGTGAAAGCGTCAGGCGCGCGTCCATGCCGTCGCGGCGCCAGCCCTCGAGCGTTTGCAGCAACGGCAGGTAGGTCTCCGTGATGGCTTCAAACAGCCAGGATTCCTCCAGGAATTTTTCGTGCTCGGGATGCCGCACAAACGGCAGGTGCGCGTGCAACACCAGGGACAGATAGCCTTGCATAGTCGGTCAGAATGTTGCCGTCACTCGTCCAGTTTGTTGGAAATCCATTCGGCCAGGGAATTGGCCTTGAACAAACCCGCCACCCCCGCCACCACGAGAATGGCCGGAAGCACAAAATCAAAAATTCGCAGGGGTGTATGGTGCGCGGAGCTTTGGATCCAGGACAAGCTCAGTTCAATCACGCCGAGGCCGATCAAGGCGACGGCGATAAAGCGAACCAGCATCAAGGCTCCGCGGTGGGGCGCGTCCATGAAGGTCAAACGTTTTCCGGCAGTGGCGCTTTCAAGGACGGGTCTTGCGGATGCGCGCCGACCTCACCAAGGTATTCGGTGGAGCGGCTGAATTTCAAATCCGCCGCGCGGGCCTCCGTGCCATCGGTTGAAACGGCGACGGCGGGCAAATCGTATTTTCCGTCCGGCAACGCAAAGCGGTAACTGAACGAACCATCGGAACGCAATTTGATTTCGTGACCGCCGAGGGTCACCCTGGCCGCCGGCTCGGTCGCACCGTAAATGATCAATTCCGCATTGACGTTGAACCAAAAACCCTTTGCTTGCCCGATGCCGCCAAACGGACTGGAGAGGCTGGAGATGCCGAACCGCGACGCGCCGAGCGAGGAGATTTCGTGGGCCAGCCGGCGGCGGATGAGCTCCGTGATTTCGAGCGACCCCATCCACACGCGGCGGACGTCGTCAATATTGATGATTTTTGCCAGCGCCCGTTCCTGCTCCGGCGTCCAGGCCGAGGAGGGATGCAAGGTTGTACGCGGCAGATCACGATGGCCCTGCCGCCGGAGTTCTTCGAGCGCCTGGGCCAGCGGGAGATTTTCCTGCACCGCCGCCTTGATGATTTCCAACAACCGGGCGAATGGAAATTCAAACGGAATCGTCGCGAATTCAGCGCTGCCTTCCGGCGAAACCGCGTCGGGCGGCGTGACCGTGGCAGCCGACGCCGCCACCCGCACCCATTTGCCGACCGGCGAGTAGTAGCCGAGTTCGGCGGCGTAGGCATCTCCCGCGCGTTCCACGTGCGCAAACCAATGGCGCGATTCGGGGTGGACGTGAATTTCGTTGACCGGATGGCCTTCAATTTTGTGCACAAAAACACGCAGCACCAGATGGCCGTCGGCCGATTGCGTGTTGCAGCGCGTTTGCTGCTCGTGCGTCAAGTCCCAGTGCGCGTAAAGCCAATGCGGATCGCGGGCGGTCAAAAACAACTGGCGCGTGCCGTAACCGTCGGGCAATTCGGCCTCGGTCGTTTCAAACTGTTGCGTCGGCGGCACGGGGCCGAGCGCGTATTTCTGGCCCGGACCACTGATGGGAGAGGGCGCCGGCTGGTCGCCTTCCAGCAAAATGGGGGGAATCTGAATTTTTTCGCGCCGGGAGGCTCCGCCGATTTTGGGTTTGATGCCGCGTTTGGTCTTCAGGGGAGCGGTAACGGCTTCAAAGGCGGAAGCGATGCGTCTTTTCAATTTTCTCACCGTCGAACGTTTGGCTTTGGCCGGTGTGGCCGGGCTGTCGCTGGCGGCGGTGTCTTCGGGCGGAGGTTCGGCAGCGCGGAGAGGAGGTTCAGTCTGGGTGGTTGTCTTCTTCCTGATGGATGCGGTTGCCGTTTTTCTTTTCATAGCAGCAAATCCCTGTTTCGTGGCGATGTCCTCATGGCCAAGGGGACTTTACGGCGGAAATCCGCGCAACGCAACGGGAATCTCACCGGTCAAATGCGCTTGCCGTTCGGAACAAATTATGTTTTTCTGACGGCTGGCCAGCATGAGTCCGCCTGAACGCAACGGGGTAACCGGTTCGCCGCCCACAATCTACGTGGTGGACGATGAACAAACATTGCTGGATTTGGCGGAAATGATTCTGGAACCGGCGGGTTTTGAGGTTTGCCTGTTCCGCGATCCGCAGGAGGCGCTGGCGGAATACTCCACCGCCCAATCCCCCCCGGACGTCGTCGTCACCGATTACGCCATGGGACGGATGAACGGCATGGATTTGATTCGCGAATGCAAACGGCTCAATCCGCGGCAAAAAACCATCCTGCTCAGCGGCACGGTGGATGAAGACATTTACCTCGATTCGCCGGTCAAACCGGACCGGTTTCTGGCCAAGCCGTATCAAATCAACAAACTGGTGGAAGTGATTCGCGCCCTGCTCGCGCCGTGAGAAAATTCGAGTTTGCTCCGCGAAGCCGGACGCAGTATTGATTCAGTACGATTATGAAAAAGCTCGAAAAAATATTCTGGAGTGTGGTCCTGATCCTGGTCGTGCTGGCGATTGCGGGCGCCATTGTCGCAAGCATGTTTCTCGGCGACATCGTAAAGAAAGGCGTTGAAACGGTCGGCCCCAGGATCACCCAGGTACCGGTCAAAGTGGATGAAGTGCGCCTGACGTTGCTGACCGGATCGGCCAGCGTCAAGGGCCTGGTCGTCGGCAACCCGAAAGGTTATCAAACCCCACAAGCCATCAGCGCCGGATTGATCTCCGTGGGCGTGAATCCCATGTCCGTGCTGTCCGACAAAATCGTCGTGCGCTCGCTGCACGTTGAATCGCCCGAAATCACCTTTGAAGGTGGTCTCGGCGGCAATAATCTCAGCCAGATTTTGGACAATGTAAACGCCTCGGCCCGCACCGCCGCAAAACCCGGCGTGGTCTCGACCAACGCACCCGCGCAAACCAAACCGTCCAAAAAACTTGAAGTGGACGATCTCCTGATCACTGGCGCCAAGGTGCATGTCAGCCTGACGGACCTGGGCGGAAAGGAAATGACGCTTCCGTTGCCGCCGATTCACCTGGTCAATCTGGGCAAAAACGGGGATGGCATCACGGCGACCGAATTGACGCGAAGTGTGCTGGACGCGGTTGTGACCGCAACCCTGAAGGCCGTCAGCAAAGCCGGCACCGACGTCGGGAAAAATGCGGGGAACCTGCTGAAAGGCGCCGGCAACAATGCGGGGGCCGGCGCCAGCAACCTCATCAAAGGATTCGACAAGTTGCTGGGGAAGTAGGATCCGTCCGTCGTTTTGTCCCGGGTAACGCCGCTGATTTTGAGATTGCAAGCGTGGCGGGTTGCTTTAGACTCCTGATGAAACCCGAGGTGAGGTTATGTTTTTTGGCGTTGACTATTATCCTGAGCAGTGGGTCTTCCCTTACAGCGGCACCGCTGACAAACCCGAGGGTGCTTGGGAACATGATGCCGAATTGATGGCCAAGGCCGGCATCAATGTTGTCCGCATCGGCGAATATTCCTGGGGCCTCTGCGAATCCAAAGAGGGTAAATATGATTTCCAGTGGCTGCGCCGCGTCATGGACATCATGCAGAATCAAAATATCAAGGTTGTCCTGGGCACACCCACCGCAGCTCCACCCATCTGGCTGGCGAAAAAGTATCCCGCCATTTTGCCGCTCGACGAGCGCGGTTTGGTCAAACACGAAGGCACGCGCCGGGCGGCCTGCTTCAACAACGATGCCTACTGGAACGCCTCCAAGCGGCTGGTCGAAAACATGGCCCGGGCGCTGGGGGACCATCCGCAATTGATCGCCTGGCAGATCGACAGCGGCCTCGGCGGACATCAGACCGAATGGTCGTTCAACGAGGATTCGCGTTTGGAATGGCAGAACTGGTTGAAATTGAAATACAAGACCGTCGAGCGCCTGAACGACCAGTTGGGCCTGCGTTACCTGGGGCAGATTGTCTCCTCCTTCGAGGATGTGCCCATGCCCATGTCCGCACCCACGTCACACAACGCGGCTTTGTCACTGGACTGGCACCGGTTTTGCAGCGACGCCCTCGTGGCCTTTGTTCGCATGCAGGCCGACGTGCTGCACGAACTTTGCCCCGACCATCCCGTCACCGTCAACCTGCGCGCGCTCCACCGGAAATTCGACCACTTCGACATGGCTGATGCCGTGGACTTTGTTTCCGTGGAAAGCCGGCCGGCCATCAAGACCAAATCCGCGGAACTGGCGTGCGACATTGACATTCTCCGCTCGCTGAAAAAAACCGACATCAAAACGCCCGACGGCGACTGCGGTTTCTGGGTGATTGAACAAAAAGCCGGCCAGGTCAACTGGCAGGACGTCAACTCACTGGTGCGGCCCGGTATCATCCGGCTGTTCACGTATCAGCTCATTTCGCGCGGCGCGTGCGGCGTGCTGTACTATCACTGGCGCCAGCCGCGCATCGGCAATGAAAAGTTTTACGGCGCGGTCCTGCCACATCACCTCGAGGGCAGCAACCGCACCTTCAAGGAAATCAGCCAGATCGGCGAGGAATTGAAGCTGTTGGCGCCCGCACTCAAGGACACCCGAGTCGTGGCGCAAACCTGCATCCTTTACACCCACGACAACGATTGGACGCTGCAACAGCCGATGCAGCCCAATAAATTTTTCAACCTGCGCGAACATATTCAACTCATTTACAACGCGCTCCATGACCGCAACATCCCCGTGGATTTTGCGCGTCCGACCGAAGACCTGTCATCGTACAAAATTGTTTTTGCGCCGTCGCTGCACCTGCTGGCCGCCGGCGAGGCCGACCGCCTCAAGCTTTACGTGCAGAACGGCGGCACCCTCGTCAGCACCTTCAACACCGGCCTCGTCAACGAACACAGCATCGCTCCCGACACGGGTTACCCGAACGACATGACCGATTTGTTCGGATTGGAGGTTTTGGAATTTGATCCCATCCCGCCCGGCGAAGAAAATCACCTGACCTTCAAGGGCGCCTTTCCCACCAGCCACGTGCATCCCGCGCGGCTCTGGTGCGACATCATCGAGCCGAAGGGTTGCCAGATTTTGGCAACGTACGCGAAGGATTTTTATGCCGGCCGGCCGGCCATGACGATGAACACCTTCGGCCTCGGCCGGGCCGTCTATATCGGCACCATGAGTCATCAGCATTTTTATCACGACCTCGTGGTCTGGCTGCGCCAGATGTGCGGATTGCAACCGTTGCTCAAGGTTCCCGAAAACGTCGAGGTCAGCATGCGCGAAAAGGAAGGCGTGCGCGTTTACTTCCTGATCAACCACCAGAACTCGCCCCTCCGCATCCAATTCTACAAACCCATGCACGATTTCCTCACGGGCAATACGTTCTCCGGCAACTACGACATCCCGCCGCACGGCGTGCTGGTCCTTGACGAACGCATCGAAGCCAAGCCGGTGGATACCGCCGCTACGGTTTGAGTCCGGTTGCCTGTTCACGGGTGAATTCTCCCAACGCAATTTTCGCCGCCCTCGCCCTCCTGAGCCTGGCGCTTGTGCTCTGGCAATGGCTGGCCGCCCGGCGCTTTCCCCTCCACCGGCGCGTCGCCGACCCGTCCTGTGCGTCGGCCGTCACTTTGCTTAAACCCCTCAAAGGCTGCGACGAAACGACCGCCGCTTCACTGCAAAGCTGGTTCCATCAAAATTACCCCGGGCCGGTGCAAATCCTGTTCGGCGTCGCCGAGGCCAATGACCCGGTCTGCAAAATTGTGGGTGGACTCATTGAAAACAATCCGGGGCGCGACATCCAGCTGGTCATCTGTGGTGAAACATTGGGAACGAACGGCAAGATTTCCACGCTCCTCCAACTCGAGCGCCTGGCCAAATACGAATTAATCCTCGTCAGCGACGCCGACGTGCGCGTGCCGCCGGATTTTCTCGCCAATGCGGCCGCGTTTTTGCGGGATGAGCAAACGGCGCTGGTGAATTGTTTTTACCGGTTGGCGAACCCCGTCACCACGGCCATGCGCTGGGAGGCCATCGCCATCAACGCCGATTTCTGGAGTCAGGTACTGCAGGCCGCCAGCCTCAAGCCACTCGATTTCGCGCTCGGCGCGGCCATCCTGATGCGCCGCAAGGCGCTGGCTGAAATCGGCGGCTTCAAGTCCCTCGCCAATTGTCTCGCCGACGATTACCAGCTGGGTCATCGCATCGCCAAAAAAGGCCATCGGATTGCGCTCTGCCCCGTGGTCGTGGAATGCTGGGATGCGCCGATGAACTGGCGCGACGTCTGGCAGCATCAACTTCGCTGGGCGCGCACCATTCGCTCGTGCCAGCCCCTGCCCTACTTTTTCAGCATCCTAAGCAACTCAACTTTGTGGCCACTTATGTGGTTTGCTTTGTTTCCGAATGGATTTTCCGCCGGTTTTTTGGCAGCGAGTTTTTTTATTCGCGCCTTGATTATAGAAAATCTTCTGCATCGGTTCACTCGAGCGCCTGCTGGCGCGTGGCCGCTTCTCGGGCCGGTGAAGGATTTGCTGCAAGTGGCGCTTTGGTTCGGGGCGTATGCGGGTAACACCGTCGAGTGGCGCGGACAACGAATGAAAATGAGCGGCGATGGAACTTTGCTCGAAACCAGGTAAACCGCGTCCATCGCCGCCAAAGGCCCAGGCTTCATGACCTCCGACGACACCGATGATCTGAACGTCACCCTGCCCACGGGAAAAGGCTGAGGCAAAACACCGAAGTTGCGGGCCAAACAGGTCGGCTCAAGTCGTAGCTATGGGAACAGCATGGTGCGGTAAAACCGCTGCCGGTCCGGTCCGATGGCATTGGTCGTGGTCAGGGTGGTACTGGAGGCGGTAACGGGGCCGCCAAGATTCAGCCAGTTGGTCGAGAGCAAATTGGTTTTGTACTGCACTTGATAGACCAGCCCGGTCATTGCATTCCAGGAGAATTGGAACTGGTTGTTCGTCACCGGCATGGCCTGGAACACCGTGGGCGGAATGGGCAAGACGCTGATGTCATCCAGACCGAAGTACCACGCATCGTTGTATTCTCCAAATTGAAGGACCGTGCTGGAATTTGTGGCGGTGACAATGAACTGCAAATTTGTCCAACCGGTGGACCCGATGTTGGCCTGATCAAAAAGCACGTTTCCATTCCAGGAGACACTGAATTCATTGGGTATCCCACCATTGAGGCTTGTACTGTCAAACCATAGCGAAAGCAGATAAGGCTGGCCCGGCGACGTCGTCAGGGTTTGAGAAATGGTACATAGCCCGTCGCTGGACGCCTGGCCGAGGAGGGCAAGATAAGAACCCGAATGCGGTGGGATCATCTGGCTACCGGTGTCAACGTAAGTATAGCCGTCGTTATTAACGACCGTCCAGCCGGTGAAATCACCAGTTTCAAACCCGCCATTCTGAATAAGCTCGGGCGACTGCACCGTCAGCGTGAATGCACGGGTTTGCGTGGCATGAGTGGTCTGATTGCTGAACAGCACGCTGGCGGAATAAGAGCCCACGGGGAGAGAATAAGCGGTGGCATTCAGGCTGGCGGTCACTGTGCTGCTGGCGCTGGCCGCCAGTGTGCCGCTACTGGGTGAAACGTTCAGCCAGGACGACGGGTTGACCAGACTCCATTGCAGCGTGGAAGCTCCGACGTTGGTCAGGGTCAGGTTTTGCGTTGTTGGACTGAACGGCCCGCCGGACCGGCCGCTGGAACTAAAGCCGCTTGCCGGTGTGATGAACAGAGTGTCGGACGGGATGACAATGGAATAACAGCCCCGGCCATGCGTTGCCGCGACCAGGGTATCGCCCATCCAGAACAACTCGTCCACGTCAACATTCGCCGGGCCGTCGTTGGAGGCGGACCAGGTTGTGCCGCCGTCGGCGCTGGCAAAGATGCCCACTTCGGTCCCCACGTAGAGCGAAGCACTGTCCGACGGTTTGATGACGAGCGAATTGACGGGCGCGCTGGGCAGTCCGCCGGCGATGTTGGCCCAAGTGGTCCCACTGTCGGTGGTGCGCCAGACATTGCCGCTGCTGAATCCGCCAAACGTTGCATAGACAATGCTTGAATTGTTTGGGTCAATGGTGACGCGCGTGCAATAGCGCTGCGGCAGGTTGGGCGTGCCAAGGTTTGCTTGAAACCAGGCGGGACTTGCGGAAGTGCCATTGGTGGTGAAGTAAACGGAACCGTCATTGTAGCCCACCCAGATGATGTCCGAATTGCCGGGCGCCACCGCGATGGCGCTGATCGGCTGGCCGATACTGGCTTTGATCGCCGTCCAGGCAGGCGTAGCCGCCTTGACGTTGGTGCTAACCCAGAGACTCAACCCCCCCGCCAGCATGGTATTGGGATTGTTCGGGTCGAGGATGAACGGCGAGATGAAATTGAGACTGCTGTCGTTGGCATCGCTCAGGCCGCTGTCAATGTAGTTCGCGGAGGCACCGCCATCGGTGCTGCGATAGACCTGGAGGAAAACGTATTCTCCATAAAAATAATTCGGGTCGGTCGGGTCCGAAGCGCAGAAGCCGCCATCGCCGCCAAACATGGTGGTCCAGCCTTCCACGCCGCCGCCGGTGGTGTAACTGACCGTGCCATTGTCCTGGGCGCCGGCCACGATGGTACCACTGGTCGCGTTCCCGGCGGCACCATAAAACTGGGTGATGCCGAGGTTTTTGTTCAGGTCCGTCCAGCCGCTGCTGGTGGTAACCGTGTAAACATTGGTCGCGCAATAAATGCCGCCATCGTTGCCAAAAAACACGGTTGTGTTGTTCACCCCATCGAAACCCGCTGCGCTCACAATCGCGTGCTGGTCGGCGTGCGCCGAGGAAGGGGCCAGCGTCCAATCGCTGATTTTCGTGAGCGTGGTTCCGCCATCCGAACTGCGCCACAGGTCGATGCCTCCGACGATCAGTGTGTTCGCGCTGGTCGGATCGATCCAGATACAATTGCCATACCATCCCTGGTTGCCCAGGTAGTTGTTCCCGGTGTTGACCAGGCTGTATGAATGGCCACCATCCGTGGACACATAAATTTCGCCGGAATTGTTGTCCACCGAAGCAAAGACCATGTCGGGGTTGCTGCGGGCGTAGGCCAATTCCACCCGGCCGGCCGCAAAACCCGCGACTGCGGGCAGACCGGTAGCCGCCGACCAGGTAACCCCGCCATCCATGGAGTAAAAAGCGTTCCCATTCCAGCCCGAGGCAACACATTGGGCTCCGTTGGTGGGGTGGTACATGAGGTCCAGGGTTTCCGTGGTACTGACCGAGGTCCAGTTGGTCCCGCCATCGACACTCCGGAACAGACCGCTTTGGGTGGCGGCCAGGAGAATGAGGCTGTTGGTGGGGCAGATGGCCAGGCGGTTGACGTAAAAGAATGAGGACGTGGACGTGGACGAAAGTTGCGTCCAGGTCGCGCCGCCATCAGCCGTCTTGAAGATGCCGGCCCCTTGAACCGAATCAGAATTGTAAACGCCTTCGCCGGTGCCGGCATAGATGATATTCGGATTCGTCGGATCCATCGCCAGGCAGGAAATGGCGAGGTTGGCCATGAAATCATCCAGCGGAAACCAACCCGCTGCGTTATTGGTCGTTTTCCAGACCCCGCCATCAACGCCTCCCGCCCACAGGATGCCGTTGGTGGCAGGGTGAACCAGAATAGACCGGACGCGTCCGCCGATGTTTCCCGGTCCCAACCAGGTCCAGCCCGAGGATTGGATGCCGGCGACATCGGGTGTGATAAAGGAGCGGGAACCACCCGACTTTTGAACCACCGGGAACAGATTATTAGCGGCCGCACCCAGCCTGACACCAGAAATTATTTGCGCCCGCTGTCGCGCCGCCTTGAGCCAGGCGTTGGTCGGGATTTGCCCGTGTTCATCACGCAACTTGAGCAGGCGAAATTCGATGGCGGCGGCATGAAGATCCACCTGCGGATGCCCGAGTTGCCAGAGCATGATCTGCAAGGTGGATTCCGGCACTCGCTCGATTTCCCGGTTCGAGAGGCTGAATCTTTCGTGCAACCCTTTAATCTGTTCCAGCGTGATCCTGCGTCGGCGGATGATCTCCTGGTCCGTGGGCTCCATCGCCGGCACAGTAATATGTTCCCCGATGCCCTTCGCCATGTTTGTTTGGGCTTCAACTTCGCTGTGCGCCGTTGGCGTGGCGAACCACACCACCGCGCTGACAGCGAAAATGACGGTACGCCGAAAGTGACCCTGCATCGGATTACTCATGCAATAACCAGAAACCTGTCTCCTGATCCCGGAACAAAACAGCAAAAATCGGATCTCTGCGTGGAACGAACTTATAACCCGGATGACTCGTGGAATTCAAGATAAAAGCAGAAAATCTGAAATTATAAAAGAACGCTGCTGATTCGAGTGCTGTTCCGCCCTTCGGACGGCTTCGGAACAAGATGGCGCAAACCAGGATGAGCGAGTTCGCGAGTTTGGGAGCGTGCGCGGATTTGATCGAAGCAAGGCGGGCGGAACTTGGACTCCTTTCCGGTGGACATCAGGTACCAACGCCGGAGACGAACGGACCGGCTAGTTTTTCAAAGTTGGGCACTTGGCGCGGTGGCGGGCGCGGGACTCTTGTTCAGCCCGGTCTTCCCGTAGGGGCCGCATCGCTTCTGCAGATTCACAGTTGCGGCGGGGTGGCGCCCGCGCCGACCCCAGCCAGCCGGAAACAAAACACCGTGACGGCAATGCGCCGCTTCGAATTATTTCTCATGCGAGTCACCCGATTGACTATAACTGCTCGGCAAATGCCTTCACCAATGAATCCAGCCAATCCAAACCCACCGGAGCTTTTAATTCCCGGGAGCTTTTGAAGTCCGGCTCGAACAATTCCTGTTTCAGGTTGTCCACTGTGGCGGGATCCGAGAAGGCAACGTCCAGTTCCTGCGAGACGCGCAGGCTCATCTTCTCCAGGTTGGCCGAGCCGACACATGCCCAGCCGTCATAAATCGCCGCCTTCACGTGCGTCATGCCTGGATAGATAAACACCCGAATCCCGTTGCGGACCATCGCGTTGGCCATCACCAGATCGCTGGTCTGCATAATGCCAACATCGCTCTCCGCCGGCACGATGACCCGCACGTCCACGCCGCGCTGCCGGGCCGCGATGAGCGCCCGCAGGATCGTGCTGTCATTAAAATACGCGCTTTCAATATAGATATAACGTTTGGCCCGGCGAATGCCCGCCAGTTGTGCGTGGTAAATCTGCAATTTGCCGGTCGCCGTGCGCAACACCCGGATGTCAATGTCATCGGGCGAGGTGTTCCGGCGCGGATGTTCGCGGTCGAACACCGTGGCCCAGGCATAGCCAAAATCGCCGAACGGCCCCGCGAACGCCCAGGCCTTCCGGTAATCCTTTTCCAGCCGGCCAACCACCGGCCCCGTCAAACCGACCATCAGATCGTGCCATTGGTAGCGGTACACCCAGCCGATGTTCATGCCGCCCACGTAAGCCTGCTGGCCGTCAATGATGAAGCATTTCCGGTGGTCGGTGGCCAGCCACGGATCAGTGTTCACGCGCACATGCACGTCAGAGCCGGCCTGGAGATAGGATTTGATGTCGCCCGGCGGCTGAAAATCGGGCGGCACGGCCGAGGGCGGGGCCCCTTGGGCGAACAACGACCCGACGTCATCCATCAACACCCGGACGTGGACGGAACGGGATCGTTGTTTGAGGACGTCGGCTATTTTCACCGCGTAATTATCGGCGCCAAAAATATAGACCATGACGTCCACGTTGTGCCGGGCATTTTCGATGGACTGAACGAGCGCCGGGAAAAACGCATTTCCATTAACGAAGAATTGCACCTGGCCTTTATACCGCCGGGCCGACACGACGCCGTCCAGTTCCTTTTCCCAGGCCGCCAGGTCCATGCCCGGCCCGGTGTAGAGCGGTGGCGGCGGACCACTGGCATCCGCCGGCATCGCATCCAGCACGGTCATGCCCGAACTGCCGAGGTGCCAAAGACCGCGGCTGACCAGGGTGAACGGATTTTTGATGGCGGTGATGACCAGGCTTTTGATGAGCAGCGAATTCAAGGCTCGTAAGGCAAACGAACCAGGCACGGCGATGGGTGCCGCTTCCGGATCGGCCGGGTAACTCAGGAAAACAATGAGCCGCTCGTGGAGGTCCACCAGCACATAGGCGGGATCTTCGCCCGTCAGGAATAAAAAGCGGTTTTGCGTCGGGTCAATCGCGCTGACGCTGGCGGCCAGCCGATTGACGGCTGCCCGCGAAAAATCCGCATCGCTGTAGGTGTGATCAACCGTGATACCGGGAGGCTCATTTTCCAGGTTGACCACTTTCAAGGCATTGGTGGCATCCCGGTAAACGACGATTTCCATGTCCTGGACCAACAGCAGCACACCGTGGCCGGGTTGGTCCGGCGCCAGACCGGCAAACACGGCATGCAGAAGCTGTTTCCATTCCGCGGCGTCGCGAATGATGAGCCGATTGCCCGGATTGACCACCGACTTGCGGGCGGCGCGCTTCTCTTTCTCGAAGGTAAGCACCGCGAACTGGCACTGGTATTCCGGGGTATTGCTTTCCGTTGAAGTCCACGTGGCGTGTGCGAAAGCGTCCTTGCCTCGCAGCGGGTAGCGAATCTCAAGAGTGTTCCCGGTGCTATAGCTCGTCAGATTGGTAATACTCTCCGGCTCGATGCGCTCCAGGTACTGGCTGCGCGGACCGGAGGTGACGCAGCCCGCCAGCACCAGCACCGCCGGCAATGCGACCAGGCATCGGACAAGCGCAGCATGAATTTTCATGTCGTGGTTCAAATGGGCGAACGAGCAAGTCTATTCGCCCGACGACGCGCATGATGGCTCTTTGGGTGCAACTGGCAATTTTCTTCCATCGTATGGCGAACGCATCCTGACGTCTGAGTTGGAATGGCCCAGCCTGCGAATCGGGATGTATATCCGGCAAGTATATGACAGATAAAGGCAGCTTTTGTTCGGATCGACCGGACGCTTGCCGGCCTCGATGGGCTTTTGTTTCAAAATGGACACCAGCGGCGACAATTTAGTGATGGGCGAAAGACCGGCCAACTGGTTCAGGGCCTTCAATCGCCTGGGACGAATGGTGCGGCTTGTCGGCCGGGGTTGGTTTCGGTAAAGTTATTGCGGTCGGGCGCTTGGCGCAGTGGCTAGCGCGTCTCGTTTACACCGAGTAGGTCGGGGGTTCGAATCCCTCAGCGCCCACCAGCCCCGAACGCTTTCGGGGCTGCCGCGCCGAAGCTGAAAGCGGAGGCGGGCCGGGTCGTACGCTTGCCTACCACCGCTCAAAGCTACGGCTCGGCAAGCCGGCAGGCCGCGATGAAATAATCGAATCAAATCTCCCCGCTAAAACCTTGCTGCCTCAACGCTTCGAATAACACCAGGGCCGCACAGTTCGACAGGTTCAGCGAGCGCGATTTCTCATTGAACATCGGAATCCGCAACCAGCGTTCGCGATGGTGTTCCAGCAACGGCTTTGGCAAACCAGCCGTCTCGCGCCCAAACACCAGAAAATCCTCCGGCGAATATCTCGCCTCGGTATAAAGTTTAGGCCCTTTCGATTCGATGAACCAGAGCACGGCGTTTGCCGGGAGCTTTTCCTGGAACACTTTCCAATTCGGCCAGCGATGCCATCGAACGTGCTGCCAGTAGTCCATGCCCGCGCGCTTGAGCTGCGCGTCATCGAGCTTGAAGCCGAACGGCTCGATGAGATGCAAGGCAGTCTTCGTGGCCGCGCAAAGCCGCGCCACGTTGCCCGTGTTCGGCGGAATTTCCGGTTCAACCAATACGATGTTCATGTTAGTCAGTAGTCAGTAGTTAGTGGTCAGTAGCTGGTGATGGATAGCCACACGCGGACAGTTCGCTACTGACAGCTAACTACGAACTGCTGACTTTTTATAAAAAACCTTCCACAGCACCAGGCCATGCGCCGGTGCAGTCATGCCGGCCACGCGCCGGTCTTTCTTGGCCAACATCCCCCTGATTTCCGCCGGCGGAAACTTGCCCAAACCGACCTGCACCAGCGTGCCGACGATACCGCGGCACATTTTGTAAAGAAAACCCTCGCCCTCGATGATGAAGGTCAGTCGCGGACCGGATTTTTTGATGTCGCACCGCGTGAGCCTCCGCCGGGTGGATTCCATCTCGTAATTTCGATTGGCGGCGAATGATTTGAAATCGTGTCGTCCGACCAACTGCCGTGCGGCGGCGCGCATGGCCTGTAGATTGAGCGGGCGCGTCACCTGCCAGGCGCTGTGGCGAAGCAGCGGATTCATGGCCGTGTGGTTCCAAACGAAGTAGCGGTATTGCTTGCCGGCCGTGTCGAACCGGGCGTGAAATTTGTTCGGTACGCGTGAGGCTGACAACACCCGGATGTCTTCCGGCAGCCAGGCGTTGATGGCCAGCGCCAGCTTGCGCACCGTCATTTTGAATTCTGCGTCCGCTGCTTCAAAATGCGCCACCATGCCAAGGGCATGCACGCCCGTGTCCGTGCGACTGGAACTGTGGACGATCGGGCGGCTGGGAAATAATTTCGCCAGCGCTTCCTCGACCTTTTGCTGGACGCCGGTGCCGATCTTTTGCGTCTGCCAGCCTTCGTACGCCGTGCCGTCATAGGCGATGGTCAGTTTGAATTTCATTCCCATGACTTGTGATCGGTTAAATTGGCGACTGGTTAAATAACTTGTGGCTGCGCGTGTCACTCATTTAACCAATTGCTCATTTAACTGATTCAACGGATTACATCCCGTCCAGATAACTTTGCAGCAAAATCGCCGCGGCCGTCTTATCCACCTTCTCTTTGCGTTTGTCGCGCCGGACCTTGCCCTGGATTAAAATCCGGTTCGCTTGCGAAGTGGTCAGACGCTCGTCCCACAGCTTGATCGGGACGGTGATGGCATTGCGCAATACGGCGGCGAATGCCTCGACCTTTTGCGCTGCGGGACCGTAAGTACCGTCCATGTTGCGCGGCAGACCGATGAGGACCAGGTCAATTTCCTTTTCGACGAGCAGTTTTTTCAACCGGTCCAGGAAACCCGCGAACGGCTCGGCGGGAATGTACTCCAGCGGCTGCGCGATGGTTTTGGTTTCATCGCTGACGGCGACGCCGATGCGTTTGGTTCCGTGGTCGAGGGCGAGGATGCGCATTGAGTCAATTCATCTGCAGGTTACTTTTTACGGCGCGTTTCGACAACCACGGATTAACCGCTGCCGCCAAGTAGCCGCCGAGGCAACGAGACGGTCAAAGGATGGCGCATTCCGGGCAAATGCCGCCGCCGCGCGCCGGCGGCTAGGAATCGGCGCCGTCCCGCAACCAGCTGGTGTCGCCAATCAAATCGGCCATCATGCCCGTCAAATCGCTTTTGGGAATCGGCAGATATTTGCCGGTGGCCTCGGCAAACGGCTGGCCGTCGGAATTGACCAGGACCGCCTTGGCCTCAAAAATCCGGTTCTTACGGTTCGCCAGCAATTCGCCCGTGGCGATAATTTCATCGTCGGGCCGGACGGGGTTTAGAAACCTCACCGTCAACTCGGCACAAAATGCAAATCGTCCTGTGGGTACCGCGCAGGCCCAGACCATGATTTCATCCAGCACCGTCGTCAAAATGCCGCCGTGGACGACGCCGCGGAAACCGATATGCGCAGCGCGCAACCGGAAACGCGTCTGCACGGTGCGCCCGTCGGTCGTAAAACGCAGTTTAAGTCCGACAGCGTTGCTTTCGCCGCAAACGAAGCAATGATGGGTGTGAGGCAATTCACGCATCACAGCAATAGGCCGGGGAACGGCGTCGTTGGGCAAGCAAAATTCAACAGTCGAAAGAAACGCGGCGTGGCCGATGACTCCCATCGTCAAGATAACTGGAATTTTGGGTTCAGGTTTTATTCTCGCCCTCAACCTGACATTCTCCCCCGGGAGAAGGAACAGGTATCGGCCGTCTTTGGATTTGCGAAGGCTGTCCACCAAAGCCGGGCTTACTCGTTCCGAAGAGGCGCCGAATTGTTCCCCTTCTCCTGGGGGAGAAGGCCGGGTTGAGGGTGGATGTTCAACCAACTTTCCCCGATGCCGGCTTTGTGTAATCCGGCAACGGATGCGATGCACGCCCCTGCAACTCTTCAAAAATTGAGTCGCGGATGCTTTGAGCGTTCCGCCTTAAATGAGAATTCCAAAACCGCAAAACTTGGATTCCTTGGGAAGTCAGATATTTCTCTCGTTCGGCATCGTGACCTTGCTGGCCGGAATGGCCGTGGCATGAACCATCGAGTTCGATGGCGAGTCTCGCTTCTTCGCAGAAGAAATCGAGATAGTAAATTCCTTCTGGATGCTGGCGGCGAAATTTGTAGCCGCTGAACCGCCGGTCACGCAGCCAGCGCCACATGAGCCTTTCTGCCCAGGTTTCTTTTTTGCGGAGAGCGCGGGCGCGTTCGATGTTGGGCATATGGAAAATGTAAAAGATACGGCTCAAAGATAAAGTTGGTTTTCCAGGACCGCCCTCACCTGTTTCCTCTCCCCCCGGAGAGGACCTGCTTCCGGCCGCCCTCTGGCACATCGCACCATTTCTTTTCGTGTCTTTCGTCGGTTTCGCGGTTAAATTTTCGCCGCAATGGTTCAATATCTCGATCTGCTCCGGCTGGTTCTGGAACGCGGCAAGTTCAAGGCCGACCGCACCGGTACCGGCACGGTTTCCGTGTTTGGCGCGCAGGCGCGGTTCGATTTGCGCCAGAGTTTTCCCGTGCTCACGACGAAGAAGCTACACCTCAAATCCATCATCTATGAGCTGCTCTGGTTTCTGCGCGGCGACACGAACGTCAAATATCTCCACGAGCATGGCGTGACGATTTGGGACGAATGGGCGGACCCGGACGGCAGCCTCGGCCCGATTTATGGCGCGCAATGGTGCAATTGGCGCACGCCCGATGGCCATTCCATCAACCAGATTGACGACGTGATCGCGCAAATCCAAAAGAATCCCGACAGCCGGCGGCACATCGTCTCCGCCTGGAATCCGGGTGAACTGGCTCAGATGCGGCTGGCGCCCTGCCACGCGCTGTTCCAGTTCTACGTGCTGGACGGCGAGTTGAGCTGCCAGCTTTATCAGCGCAGCGCAGATTTATTCCTCGGCGTGCCGTTCAACATCGCCAGCTACGCGCTGCTCACCCGGATGATGGCGCAGGTGTGCGGGCTGCAACCCGGCGAATTCGTCCACACGTTCGGCGATTTGCATCTTTACCAAAACCATCTCGAACAGGCAAAGCTGCAGCTTTCGCGCGAGCCGCGTTCGCTGCCGCAGATGAAATTGAATCCAGCCGTGAAAAACATCCACGACTTCAAGTTCGAGGATTTTGAGCTGGCCGGCTACGACCCGCACCCGGCCATCAAGGCGCCGATCGCAGTATAGAATACCTGCCACGCAAAGACGCGAAGACGCAAAGTAAAGATTCTTTGCGGCTCTGCGGCTTTGCGTTAAAACTCAGCCCATGAAACACTTTCAAGCCATCGCAGCCATGTCGTTGAACCGCGTGATTGGCGCGGACGGCCGGATCCCGTGGCATCTGCCGGAGGACTTCAAGTGGTTCAAAAAAATGACGCTGGGCAATGTCGTCGTGATGGGACGCAAGACGTTTGAAAGCCTGGGCCGGCCGCTGCCCAGCCGCCAGAACATGATTCTCACGCGCCACCCGCAACGGCTCATCAAGACGCATCCGGAGATTTTCGGCCAATACCACGAGTGGCGCGGCGGGCGTTACCTCAAGCGCGCCTACCAGTTTCACTTCACCCGGCTGGAGAAAAACCAGCGGACCGAGATTTTGATTTTCAATTCACTGGACCGGTTGAGTCCGGAGGAGTTTCCGAACGACATCTTCATCTGTGGCGGCGCGCAGATTTACGAACAGGCCCTGCCGCGCTGTTCCGACCTTTACCTGACTTTGGTCAAACGCGTGGTGTCGGGCGACGCCTTCTTTCCGCCATTTGAAGAGAAATTTGTTCTGGCTGAAGAAATCCGCGACGAAGCGGAGTTCAAAATTTTGCATTACCGGCACAAGTCGCTGCTGGCATAAATCAGAATTGGGAGGGACGAGTTACATGATACCAATTACAGTTTGAGATTGCACTATTCTGAAGATGCAGGCAAAGAAGGACATGCCGAAGCGATACCACCTGAAGCGGCCTGATCTGGCGCAGGCCGTGGCGGATGAATTGCGGATTTGCCAAGATGTCAAAAGCCAGCAGCGTCTGCTGGCGGCGCGACTGGCCGCCAGCGGACAGATGACCGCAGAGCAGATCGCCGAACAATTGGGGATCAGCCGCCGCCGTTTTTTCGACTGGATGAACGCGCTGAAAGCGGGCGGGTTAGCCGGATTGCTGGAACGTCAACACGGAGGCGGGGCCGTACCCCAAGTGCAGGGTGCCGCCCTCAAAGAACTGCAGGAGGGCCTACGCTCGGGCCGATGGAAGCGGGCCAAGGAGATTCAGCACTGGTTGCGGGAACGGCACGCGGTGGGTCTGAAATTGCCCGGCGTGTATTACTGGCTGGGAAAATTGGGCGGGGTCTTGAAAGTGCCGCGCAAGACCCACGCGCAAAAAGACGCGGCGGCGGCCGAGGAATTCCAGCGCACGCTCTGCGAACGGTTGGCGAGCTTGAACGTGGCTGGTGGAAAACCGGTGCGGTTGTGGGTGGCCGATGAACATCGTTACGGACTGATTCCGGTGGTGCGCAAATGCTGGACGCTGCGGGGCATGCGTCCGACGGTGCCGTATCGGACGAAGTATGAATGGAGCTACCTGTATTCAGCCTTGGAGGTGGACGGGGAAAACGCGGCGGAGTTTTTATGTCTGCCGGGCGTGAGCCTGGAAATGAGCAGCTTGTTTCTGACCCATCTGGCGGCAAGTGACCCCGAGGCCGAACACATCGTAATCTGGGATCAGGCGGGGTTTCATCTCAAGCCGGAAATCCACGCCCTGCCCGACCGGGTGCATCTGGTGGCGTTGCCGCCGTATAGCCCGGAACTGAATCCGGTGGAAGCCATCGGCGATGTGATCAAGGATCGGATTGGCAATGTGCTGTGGGACCGCTTCGCCGATTTGGAGCAGGCCATCAGCGAGGAACTGCGCCCGCTGTGTGAAAACGCCGACGCTGTGCGGAGGTTGGTTTCTCACCCCTGGCTCGTTGAGCAAGCAAACGCTATCGCTGCCGAGAATAGTGCAATTACATGCTCAAAGTGGTAT
>DASZAB010000184.1:0-30746 GCA_035945675.1 Verrucomicrobiia bacterium
AAGCGGGCGTTCGGCGTTCATCCGCCAGTCAATGTATCAAAAATGATACACTTGTCAACTGGTGGAAATGCGCACCAGGCATAACTGGTGAATGGCCGGGTTTTCTTTTAGACCGAAGATGAGAAAAAGGGGTGTAGGGGAAACTGTAGGGGAAATGGAATTGAAACTGTTACCAATCCGTTAAGCCTCGTAGTTTCACTGTTACCGCTCAACCATCTCAGATTGACAAAAGCCCTTGAAAACGTATGATTTAAGCAGAACTGTTACGGTTGCAAGGGCTTGAGACCGATCCTCGCCGGGGCCGAGCCCTGCCTCTGGAGCCATTCTCAACTGCTTGTGCAGCAGGGGAAACAGCCGGCTTCAAGGTTCAGCGGACACCAAAACGGACACCAAAGTCACTACTCCACCAGAACTAGCGTTATATGACGCGTACCTGGCAGAACGTCACGGACGAAATTCAAACGCACGGCAAGGAATCCACTCACGACCGTTACGTTCGCGGCATGAAGTCCAAAGCCTCTAATAGGCGTCCTTTGCGCGTGCTTGCACATGATTCAATTTCGCCGAATCATAGTTTAACAGAGCTTCGACCAGAGGGTTTGATAAACCGCAGTCCATTTTGCGATATCATCGTCCAACGACAAACTTGCGTTGTGGAGTTGGGATCGCACTGTGGATTTGGTAGTATGGCCTTCCCACAGCAAGAGTGCCAAGGCATTCAAAATTCTTTCGCGCGGATGGCGTTGCCAATTTGGCTGGAATAAGCCCGGCAACCCAAAAACTTTTGCGTTAACAAAGAAGTTGCGCCAGGGCCGGGTGCCGGAGCATTTATCAGCAGGGCTCAAGGCGTAGTCCTGCGCCGATTCGAAATGGCTGCCTAGACGCCGGTTTTCCAACCAGAGCCAGATTTGCAGCGCAAAGGTGGTGATTTCGGCATGTTGTGCCTTAAGCGCAGTACCCGACTCAAACGTCTGGCGCGGATGCAGTTTGAATTCCATTCCGGCGGCGTGGTGCCGGCGCACTTCATCCAACCAGGACAGAATTTCCGGCGGTGAAAATCTCAGCAGGCGGTCATGGCGTGCCCGGCAACTCCAATGATACTGGCCGAAAGCGGTCAGCACGGCATCACCGAATGCGAGCCGGGCTTTGGCGATGTTGCGGCCGACGAAATCGGCGTCATCGGCAGTGAACGGCTCGTGTGTCAACTTTTCACGCGCGAAGAGCAAGCCGGAGCAGCGATTCATCAACAAACGCGTCGCTTCCGTCAGAGGAATTTTGTCCGCGTTCAGGTGATGTTCGCAACCACGGAAAACGAAACGGCTCCCTGCCAGCACGCGATGACCGGAAACCAAATCGTAACTGAACATGGTGACCGGGCTGCGCCGGAGTCGCGCGAGCGAATCCACTTTGAACTCGATGTGCAAACCGGCTTTCGGCGAAAGCCGCCGGCCTGATTCACGCAACGCATCGCCGTATTTTCTTTCGTTTCCAAAACGATTCCCTCTCAGAAAGACATAAAATTCCAGATCGTTGTACGGCCGATCGTCTTTCTCAGTTTTCAATACACCGCCTTCGCCACGGCCATAACCGCCGCCCAGGACGAGCGCTTCGAGCTTCCGCGCCGGAATGACTTTTTGGATGTCGGCCGAAACTTGCTCACACACCTGAGTGAGGTGGCTCTCAAGATCCTCACTGCCGTCCAGCGTGAATCGCTTTGTCCGGCCTGGTCGTTCGAGCAAACCCGTTTCCGTGGCGGGCGCGAGGTTTCGAATTGGATTCAACGCAGTTAGCATTGGTCATTTGCGTTCAAACGAAGCCACGGCGGTGATCGGCGCCGGCAGGTCGATTGGACCCGCTTCGGGATTTTCACGATAAGTTGTCCAGCCGGTTTTGAATCCTGCGAGTTTCGCCCGACGTTGTTGCCAGCGGATTCGCAGGGCGTGGGGCCATTCGTGCAGGCGTTGCGTGCGGACACAAAACTGCAAATCGCGCCTGGCATCATTCAACCAGCCGAGCAAAACGGTGCGGAGGAAATTAACATCCGTCCGGTGTCCCGGCCATACCGCCGCCAGCGCACGCGCCTCGCCAAAACTGCGTCTGTAAGCCTGGGCGGGTGTGTAATTATGCGAATGTACGACCACCGACTCCGGAACGTAAACCACGCGCCAATCCTGGGCCCGGCACCAGCGCGTGTAGTCGTCGTCTTCCGAGTATTGCATCCGTTCATCAAAACCGCGTTTGGCCCAAATGTCCTTGCGGATGCCGCTGCTGGCCATGCTGAAAAAATGCTCCCATCTCGCGGATTCGCGGTTCGGGCCGAAGCAACGTTCGTAGTCGTGCACGAAAACCGCCTGGCAGTCCGGCCGGGGAATCTGCCGGCCAAACACCGCGGCGGTTTTCGGATCAAGCAATGCCCCCGCGAGCGGGCGCAACCAGTGATTTCCTTGCGGGGTGGCGTCGGCGTTCAGGAAAAGTCCGAATTCGGAATGCGCCAGTTGCATTCCCTGATTCATCACGCGGGCCGGATTGTACTGGTGTGGTGCGATTTGGATGAAATGTTTTGGCCGGGCAAGACGAATCAGTTCCACCGAGCCGTCGGTCGAGCCGGAGTCAATGACGATGAGTTCCCGATTTTTATATTCCTGTGCCTGGAGCGCCGGTAGTGTTTCGCGCAAGGCCCAACCTTCATTGTAGGAACGTAAAATAATGGTTACCGGCAGATCGCTCATGAACTTTACGGTTTGGGATCCGGTAATTCCCCGTTTGGAGGTGGAAGCCTGCAGGCGATATAGCTTTTTGGAAGTCCCAGCCAGCGTTCGACCAGAATTTCACCGTCGGGGAACAGGCATTTGAGTTCTTTCAATGTCCGCAACCGCACTTCAGCAACCGCAGCAGCCACCGCGCCCGGTTGCGGGCGCGACAGCCAGCCCCAGAGGCTGAACCACCGGAGCAACCTCTTCTGGGGGGATTTGAGAAGCCAATGCAGGAACAACGTCAAAAAATGCGGCTCGATCGGGAATTCCCGCGCCGGTGTCTGAATCCAATACGCTTTGCCCACACGCCGGCATTCGCCCGCAAAGGCAATCTGGTTTTCCCGGGTGCCCAAATGCTCGATGACGCTATTGGAGAAGCCAATGTCGAACGATTTGTCCTTCCCGGCCAGCCGGGTTCCGTTGCCTTGTACAAACTTCTGATTGGACGTCAGAAAATACGCTTCGTGAGCTGGCAGCGGTTCGAGATTCACGATGGTTGTCTGCGCTGCCACCGGGGCATCCACCCACAGGCGCGGCAGGCCGCCGACATCGATGTTGTTCGTTTGTTGCGCCGGTTGAAGAAGGTGGAAAAACTTCCTCATTCTTTTCCGCCGGAAAACGGCGGAGATCCGCGCAAGGATTTCAAAGTGTCGGCGCAGGCCGTGGGGTGACCATGGCGTTTTCGGTCCGACGGCGTCCGGCGCGGCCGTCATCTCGTTCAGCGAGAAAGGGGAGCAGGACTCTTTCACTTTGCCACCTTAAATCAGTTGGCGTCCCGGTGGCATGGGGTCTTTTACGAATCGCCGGCAGGTTTTCACCTACTGCCGGAAAATACCGGGTGATTTTAAGTTGAACCCAGGCACACGACGATGGCCACCAAAGATATTATTGGCTTTGCTTTGCTGCTCTTTGCCATTCCGGCAAGCGTCATCGTCTGTTGCGTCTCGCCACGCGCCCGTGACGTGGCTTTCTGCCTGATGATTGGCCTCGCGGCCATCGCCTTCAAGCTCGACATGAATTTCTTCAGCCATTTCTGGTATCGCGGCACGACGCGCGGTTTTGAATATTCGGTCGTGGATGTGCTGGCCGTCGGCGTGTTGGCCGGTTCAGTGCTGTTTCCGCGTCCGGGAGAAAAGCGCTGGTTCTGGCCGGCGGGATTCGGCCTGATGCTGATGTATTTCGCCTACGCCTGCGGCAATGTCGCCTGTGCCGACCCGAAGATTTACGGGCTGTTTGAGCTTTCTAAAATCCTGCGCGGCTTCGTTTTTTTTCTGGCAGCGGCAATGTTTGTCCGCACCGAACGCGAACTGTCCCTGCTCATCGTGGCGCTGGCGGGCGCCATGTGTTTTGAAGGCGCGTTGGCCCTCAAACAACGATTGCTCGACGGGCTGTACCGCGTGGCCGGCACGCTCGACGACCCCAACAGCTTTTCCATGTATCTCTGCACCGTTTCGCCCGTTTTCATCGCGGCCGCCGCCTCGACCCTGCCGAAATTTGTCCGGTGGTTTTCCGTGCTGGCGACTGCCGCGGCCACGGTGTCCATTGTGTTGACGCTTTCGCGCGCGGGCATTCCCATTTTTGCCTTCATTATGCTGGGCACGGCGATGTTTTGTGTTTCCTGGCGGTTGACGCCCAAAAAGCTCGCCGGTCTTGCGCTGGTCGTGCTCACCGTTGGCGCCTTGTTCGCCAAGCAGGCGTATTTAATCGAAGCCCGTTGGTCGCACGACTCGCTGGCCAAGGAATACGAGGACCCGAACTATTTCGAGAGCCGCGGCTATTTTCTGCGCCTGGCCAGGGTCATCATGGATGACCGCTTCTTCGGCGTCGGCCTGAACAACTGGTCCTACTGGGTCAGCAAAAAATATGGCGCCCAGCTCGGCACACCCTACGAGGATTATGACGACCTGACCTACGTGCCGAGCAAGGAGTTCCTGCCGGAATTTCATTACGCCGCGCCGGCGCATTGCCTCCTCGCGCTTACGGTGGGTGAGCTGGGCGTGCCCGGCCTGCTGATATTCACGCTCGTCTGGCTGCGCTGGTTCCAAATGGGCGCGAGTTTTCTGAGGCCGCGCGCGCCGGACCCCGCCCGCCGGCTCGGCGTCGGGATTTTATTCTGCGTCTCCGGCATTTTCCTGCAAAGCATTACCGAGTGGGTGTACCGGCAGGAGCAAATTTTCATCACGTTCCATGTCCTGCTCGGCACGCTCGCTGCCCTTTACTGGTTGAAAAAACAAAAGCCGAGGCGGGAGGAGCCTGGAGGCGAGTTTCACGAGACGTTCGAAGAAGAGGAACCGGAATATGAACCTGCCGTTGCTTGAAGTGGAACGCGGAACGCGGAGCGCGGAACACAGAAGCGAGACTTCGAACTCCGAACTCCGAACTTCGAACTCCGGATTGCGGGTTGCGCAGGTTTTGCGGAAATTCAACCCGGCCGAATGGGGTGGCACCGAAACGGCCATCCAGCGCCTGACCGCGGGATTGGGCGAACAGGGAGTAAAATCCACCGTTTATTGCCCCCGCTTGAACGACGCTGCAGGCGAACCGCTTGCCCGGGACGGCTGTGTGGTTAAACGCTTCCAGGCCTTCCTGCCCATTTTGGGAATTTCGCTGGAACAGCGGCGGCAAATGATTGCTGTCGGCGGCAACTTGATGTCGTTTGAGCTGCCGCTGGCGCTGTGGCGCGAGCCGGGCATCGCCTTGATTCACTCGCACACGCTGGGCCGGCTCGGCGGCATTGCGGCCACCCTCGCCCGCGCGCGACAATTGCCGCTGGTCGTCACCATCCATGGCGGTTACCTGGATTTGCCGCCGGCGTTGAAAGACCGCTTTGCCCGGGCCAGCCATGCCGGTTGGGAGTGGGGGAAAATTTTCGGACTGTTCCTGCAATCGCGCCGGATGCTCGCCCGTGCCGATGCCATCCTCACCTGTAACCCGAACGAGGCGCGGCTGCTGCGCGAAAAATTTCCCGGCAAACGCATCCAGGTGCAACCGCATGGCATTCCTGTGGCACTCGATGAACAGGATTGCCGCGCCGCGGCACGCAAGGCGTTCCCCCAAATCCGCGACCGGCAGGTGCTGCTGGCCGTCGGACGAATTGACCCGGTGAAGAATCAGGGCTGGCTGGTGGCGCAGGCGCTGGAAATATTCCGGAAGCATCCCCAGGCGCAGCTCGTGTTCGCCGGTGCCTGCACGGATGAAATTTACGGCCACCGGCTGCGAAAACAGATTCGCGAGTTCAATCTGGAGAAAAGAATCCTGCTGACGGGCGGTTTGCCACCGGGCGACCCGCGTCTGATCGGATTGTTCCAGGAAGCGCAGGCCGTGGTGCTGCCTTCGATTTCGGAAACGTTCGGTCTGGTGCTGCTCGAAGCGTGGGCGGCGGGGACGACCGTCATCTCCAGCCGTACTTCCGGCGCCACCGCCCTGGTGAAGCACGGCGAAAACGGCTGGCTGTTTGATTTGGAGAATCCGGCCGTCTTCCACGCCGCGGTGGACGCGACCCTGGCCAATTCCAATTTGCGAAAGCAACTGGCAATGGCCGGGAAAACACTGGCCGCCGGTTACAGCCTCAGCGCGGTTGCCGGGCGCGTCAAAAATCTTTACGCCGAAATTATCGAGGAAAGACATGCATTACGTCATTCTGCGCGACGATGACACCAACGCGCTCACGCCGGTGGATTGCCTGGAACGGCTTTACCGTCCGTTTTTGACACGCGGGCTGCCGGTGAACCTTGCTGTCATCCCGGACGTTCGTTTGGACGCCGCCCGCGCGGATGGATCGCCGGAACAGTTTCTTTTTGCCAGGAATGGCTCCACCGACTTGACCATGCCCATCGGCGACAACGAAAAACTCGTGCGTTATCTGCACGCCAATCCCGATTTTCATATTGCGCAACATGGTTACGATCATTCCCATTTTGAATTCGACTCGGCCAACGCCGATGACATTCGCGACCGGCTGGAGCAGGGAACGCGGCTGCTCGCGGACGCGGGGTTTGCCCGGCCGCAAGCGTTTGTCGCGCCTTATGATAAATTTTCCGCTGCCAGCCTGCGCGAAACGGCGAAACGGTTTCGCGTGATTTCCACCGGTTGGTTTGAATTGGAGCGGCTGCCCGTTTGCTGGTGGCCGAACTACGCGCTCTGCAAACTCGCCCGCGCGCCGCATTGGCGCATCGGCCAAACGCTTTTACTCACCCATCCCGGCTGCCTGTTGTCACATCAACGACCGCGGGCCACGATCCTGGACACGGTGAAGCAGTCCGTTGCCAGCCGGCGGCTGACGGTGCTGGTCACGCATTGGTGGGAATATTTCCCGGGCGGCCAACCCGATGAGGCGTTTATCGGCATCCTGCACGAAACCGCGAGGTGGCTGGCGGATCAGCCGGATGTCAAAGTAACTTCCTTCGACGACGTGGCCAGCGGCGGCAGGGCGGTAACCTGATTTGTCGAATGTCCCCTCACCCCGCCCCTCTCCCCATCGGATGAGGAGAGGGTGGCCGAAGGACGGGTGAGGGGTTGGATTGAAGCTGCCTGTGGGAAACAGATTCCGAAGACGCTGCCGCAACGGAAACGGAATTCAACGGCGAAAGCCTGCGTTTGTAGAACGCGATGATGGGGTGCTCGAAAAATTGGTAAACCAGCGACGCCACGGCGATGACGGCGACGGCGCTGACCAGGAAACAAAACACCGGGGCAGTTCCACCCGGCAGTTTCTTCACGGCGCTGATAACAAACATGTGGAGCAGGTAAATGCCGTAGCTGATTTTCCCGACGTGCACCATGAACCGGCCGCCGAGCACGGGTGTGGTTGCCCGGACAACGAGACCAATCAGAATCAGCGTCATCAGCAGATAAAGCAATTGCGCGTCCCAGGAGCTTTGGGTTTGCATTGGATGCAGAATAATCCACCCCACGGTTCCCGCACCAAGGCCGGCGGGCATCCACGCATGGCCCAGCCAGCGGGCAAAGAATTCGTAATAGGGCCGGCAGTTCAGTGCAAAGGCGGCTAGGACGCCGAACAAGATCGGTTCCTGATAGCTGAAGACGACGCGCCAGAGGGTGGAGCCGACGTCCACATTGCCAAACACCGAATAAACCGAAAATTTGACGAGCAGCGCGGCCAGCGCTGCGCCGATGACCAGTCGGCGGCCGGTGAAAAACAGAAGCAATCCGAACACGAGGTAGAATTGTTCCTCAACCGCGAGCGACCAGGCCTGAAAAAAAGGCCCCTGCGTGGCGGTGGCCAGCCAGTTGCTGTAGTAAAACAGGTAGGCCGGCAGCTTGTCGCGGAAAAGCTGCTGGTTTTCCGGCGTATATTGGTGGAGGACGAAAACCAAAACCGCCTGCAGCAACAGCGCCACGTAATACAGCGGCAGCAATCGCAGCGCACGGCGGCCGTAAAATTTCCAGAGGTCAATCCGTCCGGTTTTTTCCTCCTCGCGCAGGAGCAGTGTGCCAATCAGGAAACCGCTGATGACGAAAAAGAATGCCACGCCATAACGGCCGTTTTCCTGGAGCGTGTGCAGGAAATCCCGGGCGGGATACTTCGTCACGTGGTGGAAGAGCACCATTAAAATGGAGACGGCACGCAAGCCGTCCAGCGCGTTGAAGTAGGGGCGGGTCCGGAATGCCTCGAAACTTTGCCGGCAGGGCGGACTTTTCATGGCAGGGAAAGTTCGGCGGCCGGGTCCGGGGTGCGGTTGCGTTCCTGTGCCAGTTCGGCGTCGCGAGTCATCAGCCTGTAAATATCCGGGATGGCGGTGATGTGCCCGGGGATTTCCGGCTGGTTGGTCAGCAGCGCAGCGTAACTGTGTTTGTCGGTCGGATGATAGCCGTGCATGGCGCGGATTGGCCGCTCACCCATATGGCTCGGCACGATGAGCACGCCTTCCTTGACCAGAAAAATCAGTTCTCCAAAGTAGCGGTCGGGAAAGAGGCAATGCAACCGTTTCAACTCATTATCGGATAAAATGCGGCCTTGCGGAATTTGTTCCAGGCAACGGGTAATGCGCCCGCGGGCTTCCGCGTTGAAAAACCAAAACCGGGCCATGGTGGAATCATATACCGCCGCATAATCCCGGCCGAAACGCAGCGGCAGCCCGCCGATTTTGGATTTGAGGTCGAGGTGTTCGTCGCAATTGGCCATGCCGTGGTCGCTGAAAATATAGAGCCGGACTTCCTGGTAGTGTTCGCGCGCGGTTTCGAGCAGTTGTGAAATCCATTCTTCGTACTGCCGGAGTTTGGGCGCGATTTCCGGTGACTGGTTGCCGACGCGGTGCAACCGACCGTCGAGTTCCGGCCAATAAACAAAGGCAAAATCACCCCGTTCACTGCGGATGAACGCCAGCAGTTCGTTGAGGTTTTCCTTTTCGCCTTTGGCCGGGTTGCTGACGTGATAGGCGATGTCGCGCGATTCCAGGAAATCGAAAATGTTCGCGCCGCGGTTCATGCCACCCTTCTGGAGCGGATTTGTTTTCTCGGTAAAGTCAAAGAGCGAGATGAATTGAAATGGAATGTTATAGAGGTCGAAGTAGCCGCGGAAATTCAGCCGCGTTTTGATGAATTTTGAAAGCCAGCGCCGGAATCGCCGGCGGCTGGTAACGAATTTCGGCAGCCAGCGCAGCGGGCGCAGGGACTTGAACGGCGAACGCGCGGGGTCATAAACGAAGTAGCACCAGTTCCGATGTTCGTCCGGCCAGCGGCCGGACAGGATGGAGGGCACACAGGTCGAGCTGTAGCCGAAAACGGATTCGAGCCGCCGGCGATTCGGCGCCAAATCGCGTGCGAACGGGTCGTCTTTGATGATTTCCCAGCCGCACGCGTCAATGAAAACGAACAATGGCAGGATGGTTTTCATTCAGTTCCAGGTCCCGGGCAGAGGCGTCAGGCAGAATGAGAGCCGTTGGTCGGCTGTTGGTTTTGGAATATAATTTCGAACAGATGATGCATGCGCGTCAGTTCGAATACCTGCTGAACCGGCGGCGGCGGGTTGAGCAGCCGGACGGCGACGCCGCCGTTGCAGCTCTGGTCGTTGGCGGCCTTGTGGAGTGACACGAGCGCGCCGAGGCCGCAACTGTCCACCAGACCGGTTTGCGACAGGTCAATTTCAATGCTCTTGAGTTCCGGCGCCAGCCGCGCGCAGACTTCGTTGCGAAACCAACGTGCATTGGCCGCGCTCAATTCACGAACGCCGCTGATGTTCAGCGTCCCATTTTGTCTTTGAATTTCCATGTTCAGTGCGACGTCCGGCCCTCCTCAAGCTGCTCCGGCTGCAGGAGGCGTGCGAATTGTTCGCGGACCTGCGAATACGGAAAACCCAAAACCAGCAGAAACAGCGCGCACGCAAGAATACCCCAATTCAGGCACCGGCTTGCTTTGGCGGCGTAATAGCTGGCATGGGCGCGGGTTTCGACGCTGTGAAAATCGGTGCAGCCTTCGACGTCAGCCAGGGAAATCAGCCCCACCGGCGCAGCGAGCCAGAGGCGCTCGAAGGCATTCGTCAGGCTGGCGGCCTGATGCGGTTTCAACGGCCGGTTGCCAACCCAGGAAAAGTCGCCGCGCACGATTTTCCACAATTCCGGCCAGCGCCGCAGCCAGCCCGAGGGACCTGTCAGTTCATGGTAGATCAATCGTTCTACCGGAGTGGAGCCGGTGGCGGCCGATCGTGGGCGCACGGCGATCAGCGGCCGCATCGCGGGCTGTCCCCGGAGCCAGGCCTTTAGCATGGCCGCCAGGGCAAGAGGCAGGGTCAATAATATTGCCAGAAGTGCCGCTGTGCGGCCCAGCAATCCGGCGGCGGCGTTCGGGCAGTTTTTCCGGTTGAGTGAACTGAGCAAAAATGGGTCGGCCACGCGAATGCAGGAATCCAGTTTCCAATTGGTCAGCAGGTTGCCCCAGGCAATCGAGTGGTGGATGTCGGTGCATTGGCCAACGAACGTTTCGGGACCGATGACACTGTGGGAGATTTCCGTTCGGGGTTCCACCATCGCCCGGTTTTCCACCACCACCATCGGCCCGATGACCGCGCCGGAGCCGATCCGGACGTTTGCTCCGAGCCAACAGGGGGCGCGCAATTCAGCGTCGGGCGCAAGGCGGGCATGCAGGCCGGCCCAGACGCCGGGTTTGATTTCGCGCACGCCGATGCGGTCCGGCGTCGCGGCCCGCGGCAGCCATTGGGTCAGGGCAGCGAACCAATCGGTATAACTGGTGAAAAGCAGGGAATCCGGCAAGCCGGGCAGACAATCCATCACCCGGGCATTGTCGGGCGCCGGCAGCCATCCGTTGCCGGCCACCGCGCCGAATTTGGCGAGGGCTTCCGCGGGCGTTGGTTCGCGGATTTCAGGAAACACGCACACGCGCAGACCCCAACGCGCTCCGTCGCCCACCAGGGCGCGCACCTGTTCGGGCCGGTCGGCGGCCAGCACATAGACTTCCCGGGCACCCCGGCTGGCAAGGTGCTCGAGCCAGTAAGCGATCAGACTTTTACCCAGGATTGGCAGATTCGCTAACGGAACGGATTCCTTCAGGGCGGCGACCCGTTCACGTTCCGCCGGACAAATCAACAGGGCTTTCATCAGCAGGCTCCCTTGCCGGACAAGACCGCCGGCACAGTCCTGAGCAGGATTTTGAAATCGGTGGCCAGGCTCCGGTTTTCGATGTACTGCACGTCCAGCTTCACCTGATCGGAAAAATCAATGTCGCTGCGCCCGCCGATTTGCCAGAAACACGTGATGCCGGGCGGAATGGCCAGCCGGCGCCGGTCCGCGAGCGAATAAAACGCCACTTCCCGTGGCAGGGGCGGGCGTGGACCGACCAGTGACATATCGCCTTTGAGGACATTGAAGAACTGCGGCAGTTCGTCGAGGGAAAATTTGCGCAACCATTTCCCGGCGCGCGTCAGGCGGGGGTCGTCCTTGACTTTAAACGTCACGCCCTCCCGGTGATGGTTTTGCGCAAGCACCTCCTGCAATCGCGCCTCGGCGTCGGGGCGCATCGAGCGGAATTTGTACATTTTAAATTCGCGGCCGAATTGGCCGACTCGCGTCTGGATGAAAATGGCCGGCCCGCCGTCCTCCATTTTTATGAGCAGCCCGATGAGCAGAAAGAGCGGGCCGAGCAAAACGAGCGCGGCCAGGCTTACGACGATGTCAAACGTCCGTTTCGCTTCCCCGGCTCCGTTTACCAACACACGCCATAGCCGGCATTTTCCGTGGGCGCGCGCATTAAGCCACCAACGACCGGGCAGGGACAGGGCGGCGGTGAAGCGCGGGAGAGATAACCGCAGGTGCGAATAGTTCATATTTAATCAGGTTGATTTAACCCGCCGCGTGAATCCGTTTCCTTCACCCGGCGGGCGGTTGCTGAACGTACAAAATTGGGAATGTCAAAACTGGCCCTGGCGGCCTGGCCTGTTCTCTTTGCCGGGGCGGGAAATGCCATGGTCTTGTCGGGCAGCCGCGTTGCCGGCAGCGCAGCGCCGGGCAATTCGCTTTTGAGAATCCCGATTAATTGGCGCAACCCGGATTCGCCGACGGGCGCCTGTAAAATCAGGTTGGCCCACTTGGCCTGGGACGCAACAAACTGATCGTGCATGGGCGCAACATGATTCCAGAATTGGGCACGGACCGAGTCCTCCGACCGGCCGCGTTCGGCTCCGTCGCGGGCGAGCCGGCGTTCCAGCCGGAGCTGTGCCGGGCAATCGAGGTAAATTTTCAAATCAAACAACTCGTGAATGTGCGGCCGCCAGAGAAGCCACAGGCCGTCCACCAGCACCAGCGGCGCGGGTGTGAAGTTTTCGCAGAACGGCCGCCGCGTATGGGTGGCAAAATTATAACCCGGCACCCGGGTCGACCGTCCCTGTCGGCAATCCTCCAGCACCTTTTCGAACCGTGGCCAGTCAATGGCGTCGGGATGGTCGAAGTTGATTTTTTCCCGTTCGGCCGGCGGCAGGGATGAGCGGTCGAGGTAAAAATCATCCAGGGACAGCCGGCTGGCGGCGTTGCCCAGCGCGTATTGCACCCGCTCGGCCAGCCAGGTTTTGCCCGCGCCGCTACCGCCGGTGATGGCGATGAATTTGATTCGGTGATTCATTTTCATGAGGTCATGACGCGTGCGGGCATGTGCATCCGGCCCGTGAGGCGTGCGAACAATGTTTCCAGCCCATCGATGTACCTGGAAAAATCATAATCTTTCGCCGCCATCTGCCGGCCCTGTTCGCCCAGCCGGCGGGCGAGCGGTTCGTCGCAAAGCAATTGCTCGGTCCGTGCTGCGAAAGCATGGCGGTCCATCCATGGCACGAGGAAACCGTTGACGCCATCCACGAGCCATTCCTTGATGCCGCCGGCGTCAAAGGCGACCACCGGCACGCCATGGCGTAGCGCCTCCAAACCCACCGCGCCAAACGGTTCCGGCCACACCGAACTGACCACGGCCACGCTGCATTCGCGGTAGAAGATTTTCAACTCCTCGGGCGGCGCGTATCCCTTGAAATGAACCCGGCGGTCGAGACCGAGTTTGCGGCTCAGTTTTTCGCAATATCCGCGGTGGTTGCCGTCGCCGAAGATGAAACACTCGAATGGGGTGTGCACCAATGCCAGCGATTCGAGCAGCACGTCCACGCCCTTGCCGCGCGTGATCTGGCCGGCGTAAATCACCAGGTTGCGGCCGCCAAAATCGCTGTGCCGGGAATCGTCGTCCCACGGCGGCACGGGGGGATGGATTTCAATTTTATCCGAGTCAAAACCGTTTCGCACAAGTTCCTGCTTCATGAATTCACTGGCGACCAGCAGGCGGCTGAATTTTTTGTTCAGTTCGATTTCCCTGCGTTTGTCCGGATAGCTGACCCATTTCAACGGAACCTCGCCGTCGTGATTGCGCGCGATGAATGCGCCGCAGGGGAAGAGACAGAACGGTGACGCGGGGCGTTCGCAAATCTCGCGGGTCAGAAAATTGTATTTGTAACTTCTCATGCAATAGAGGTCGTGGTCGTGGACCATGCGCACGAGCGGCCGGCCCGCAGCCAGCAGCGCCTCAAGCAGGTCGAGGTCGGCCATTTTATGGAGGTACACGATGTCGGGTTGAAACGCCTCCAACGCTGCGCGCGCAGACCCGGCGCCCCGATTTGGCGCCAGCGGAATGCGGTGTTGAAACGTTTCGCGCCAGCCGGCTTCGCCCTTCCCGGTGGGCGCGCCATGCAAAAGGCTGACGGCGTGGCCGCGTTTCTGCAACGCACGGGCGGTCGCCAGCAGGTTCGCCTCGGCACCGCCCAGCGCGCCGAATCGTTCATGCACGAACAGCAATTTTAAATCTGTGACTTCAGCGTCCCACATTCTGGATAACAATGTAAAAAACGTGTGAATTCTTCAAAGTGGGTGAAGCCCGCATAGGCGACAGAAGAAAACCCCACCCGCCCGGATGACGAGTGATGGAAGACGGATAACGCGGAGCAGGTGATGAGCCATTGCCGCTGTCCTCCATTATGCCGGCCTGCCCCCCGGTCACGTTTATGGGGCGTATACCTACCTATCCCTTCCGGTCAACTCCCCATATTGTTTCTTGTTACGTGTAGGAATGTGAATCCGTCCATCCGGAAGTCTTAACCAAAAACCAGTCGGAACTAAAATGAAACGCAAAGACAGAAAAGAAAATCCCGGCCTCAGTCATTCTCTCCCCGCCTCGAACCGTTCGCTGTCGCCCGCCAATCCGGTGGTCAGCGAATCCAGCGCCGCCCTGCTGCGCGAACTGGTCGCCCACCTGCGCCAGAACCGGACGCAATTGCGCGAGGAATGGGCGCGCCGCATCACCGAGGCGCAGTTGCTCATCGCGATGACCAAGGACGAAATCTTCACCGAAGCCACGTCGGTGTATGACAACTATGTCGAAGTGCTGGAAACCGGCAGTGTGGAAGCGCTGCAGGCCTACGCGCGCAACCTGTCCGAACGCATCATTCCCCGGGGCGTGGAAACCAACGAAGTGGTCGGCATCGTGCTGCTGCTGCGCGACGTGCTGGCGCGGTCACTGTTCAAAAAATACCAGGCGGACTTTGATTTGCTCAACCAGGTGCTCGACGCCTACGAACCGGCGGCCAACCGCATTGCCAATACCGTGGCGGTCAGCTTCGTGCAGGAGCGCGAACGCGTCATCCGCCAGCAACAGGAGGCCATCCGCGAACTTTCCACGCCGGTGTTGCAGGTGCGCGAGCGGCTGCTCATTCTGCCGATCATCGGTGTGATTGATTCACAGCGCGCCCGGCAGTTGACGGAGCAGTTGCTGCGGGGCATTCGGAACAACCGCGCGAAGGTGGTGGTCGTGGATATTACCGGCGTGCCGACGATTGACTCGACGGTGGCGAACCACCTGGTCCAGACGGTGGAAGCGTCGCGGCTCATGGGCGCGAGCGTCATCATCACGGGCCTGTCATCGGAAATCGCGCAGACCCTCGTGACCATCGGCGTGGATTTGAGCAAGATGAACGCGGTGGGCGACCTGCAGGGCGGCATCGAAGAGGCCGAGCGGCTGCTGGGGTACAAGGTCATTTCCACCGCGGAAGCGGCCGCTCTGGAAGAAAAGCCATAAGCTGTCATGCACGTTCCGGTACTTAAACAGGGGGATTATCTCATTGCCAGCGTTCAATCCGTGTTGTCGGACGCGGACCTGGTGCAGTTGCGGGATGACCTGGCGGACCGGGTCGGCCAATTCCGTTCGCGCGGGGTGATTATTGATGTTACGGTTTTGGATGTCATCGATTCATTTGCCACGCGGACGCTGCGGGCGATTGCCCACATGCTCAAGTTGCGCGGTGCGGAAACGGTGATTGTCGGCATCCAACCGGACGTGGCCTTTGCGATGGTGCAACTGGGCCTGACGCTGGAAGGAGTCGGAACCGCCCTTGATCTGGAAGAAGGGTTGGCGTATCTGGACCGGCTGGGCAAGAAGCCTGTGAAACATGGAAAATAATGAGGCACACGTTTCCATCAACTCGGCGGCCGACATAGTCACGGCGCGCCAGAGGGGACGTGCGTTGGCGCAAGAGTTGGGCTTTGACGGATCGGACCTGACTCTGATCGCTACCGCCATCTCGGAGGTGGCGCGTAACATCGTCAACCATGCCAAGAGAGGGGAGATAACCCTGGCCCCGGTCAATCACAGCAGCAAGCGCGGGATCCTGGTCGTGGCGCGCGATGAAGGGCCCGGCATCAAGGACGTGGCCAAGGCGATGCAATACGGCTATTCGACCAACAAAGGGCTGGGGGTGGGATTGCCGGGCGCCAAATGGCTGATGGACGACTTTGAGATTGACACCCGGGTGGGCAAGGGCACAACCATAACCATGAAAAAATGGCTGCACTGAAATGGGCACTGCCATCATCGAGAAACCCGGATTGATCGAATGGGGCGTCGCCGCCCGGCCTTTGACCGGCCAGACGGTTTCGGGGGATCTGTATGTAGTCGAGTGCTACAAAGGCAGCGCGCTGCTGGCGGTGATTGATGGTGTGGGGCACGGCCGCGAGGCCGGCGCGGCGGCGCAAAAGGCGGCGGATATTTTGAGACAACACGCCGGGGAGTCGGTCATGGCACTGGTTAAACGCTGCCACGCGACGCTCGCCCCAACGCGCGGCGCGGTGATGACGCTGGCGTCGGTGGACGCCGTGGACAATACGATGACCTGGATGGGAGTGGGGAACGTCGAGGCGCGACTGTTCCGCGCGGAAACCGGCATCAGCCATCCCTGCGAGCACATATTGTTGCGGAGCGGGCTGATTGGCCTGCAACTGCCGTCCTTGCAGGCCAGCATGATGCCGCTCGCGCCGGGCGACCTGCTGATTTTTGCGACGGATGGGATTCAGACCGGCTTTGAGGGCGGAGTCAATTTGACCGGCCCGGTCCAGCAGATCGCCGACGGGATTTTGCGCCGGCACTTCAAGGGCACGGACGATGCGCTGGTGCTGGTGGTTCGTTACACCGGCTTGCCGTTATGAAGCATCGGGAAAAATTGCATAGGTTTGGGCGGCATTACTCCGCGACCCTCCGAAAATATCTGGCCAGAGAACGGGAAGCAGTTTTGGAAGAGGCCTACGAACTGGGACGCGCAGCGATCGGAGACGGACTGGGTATTTTGGACATGGCCCGGGTCCATCTGGAAGCGCGTGAAAAGTTGCTGCAGGCGGATATCGGTGAAAAAAACCGCGAACGCATCTCCCGTTTGGCGGGTACATTTTATTTGCAATCGCTTTCGCCATTTGAAGCCACACACCGCGGTTTCCGCGAGACCAACGCCCAATTGTTGAAACGGAACGGGGAACTGGCGGCGGAGATCGCCGAACGCCAGCACGCCGAGCAGGCGCTCCGGGAATCCGAAGAGCGTTACAGCCGATTGATTGAGACGGCCCATGACGTCATTTTTTCGCTGACACCGGATGGCCGGTTCGCGGCGCTCAACCGGGCGTTTGAAAAAATCACGGGCTGGTCGCGCCCGGCGTGGCTGGGAAGATCATTCGCGGCGCTGATTCATCCCGAGGAGGTGGAACTGGCGGTGGAGCGTTTTTACGCAGTGTTGCGGGGAATACGGCCGGAAGTATGGCAGTACCGCGTGCGCAAGGCCGATGGCCAGTATGTCGTGGGTGAGTTTACCCTGGCCCGTGAACTCAAGGGCGGCCAGCCCGTCGGCGTCTTCGGCATCGGCCGGGATATCACCGAACGCAAGCAGATTGAGGAAGCGTTGAAAAATCTTTCCCGCAAAATCCTTCAGGCGCAGGAATGGGAACGGCGGCGCATCAGCCGCGAATTGCACGATGAGGTGGGCCAGTCACTGACGGCCATCAGTGTGACGCTCGCTGCCTTGCGCAACCACGGCGGGTCCAAATCTGACAATTTTTCCCGAATGGTCGCCGGGACCCAGCGCCTGCTCGAAGGGACGATGGAGACGGTGCATCGTTTCGCCCGTGAACTGCGGCCGGCCATGCTTGACGAACTGGGGTTGTTGCCCGCGCTTCGATCGCATGTGAAAACTTTTTCGGAGCGCACCGGTTTGCGCGCCCAACTTCATACCGATCCCGCCGCCGAAAATTTGAACGGCGAGCAAAAGATCGCGATCTTTCGCATCACGCAAGAAAGCCTGACCAATGTGGCCAAGCATGCCCGCGCCAGCCGGGTAACCGTTTCCCTCCAGCGGGCCGGTGATGGCATTTGTCTGGAAATCGCCGACAACGGCAAATCGTTCCGCGCCAACCCGGACACTGCCGCCAAACAAAAGCAACGGCTCGGTTTGCTCGGAATGCAAGAGCGGGTGAGATTGATCAACGGCCAATTCAGCATCAGGCCCGAACCGGGCCGGGGGACGACGGTGCGCGTCACCATCCCATTCCAATCTGTGAAAGCGGACATGATTAATGGACAAGGAAAAGGAGTTATTTATGGATAAAATTCGAGTGTTGCTGGCCGACGATCACACGGTCGTTCGGCAGGGATTACGCGTCTTGCTGGAAGCCGAGCCGGACATCGCCGTCGTGGGCGAGGCTGAAACCGGGCGGCAGGCCGTGCAATTGGCCAGGAAATTGGCGCCTGACGTTGTGGTTATGGACATCGCGATGCCCAATCTAAACGGATTGGAAGCCACGCGGCAGATCGCCAGGGAAATGCCCGCCGCCAAGCTGCTGGTGCTGTCGTCTTACAGCGACGACGAGTACGTGCACCAGGTCACCGAAGCGGGCGCGACCGGTTATCTGCTCAAACAAACTGCCGCCACGGATTTGATCAAGGCGGTGCGCGAAGCCCGGAACGGGAATGCCTTTTTCAGTCCGGCCATTTCCAAACGGCTGGTGGAACGTTACCGCGAGGCTTTCCTGCAAGGCGCGCCGGTCAAGAAACGGATTGACCTGCTGACCTCGCGCGAGGCGGAGGTATTGCAGCTCATCGCCGAAGGCAGGGCCAACAAACAAATCGCCGCCGAACTATGCATCAGCATCAAGACGGTCGAGAAACACCGCCAGCAGGTGATGAACAAGCTGAACATCCATGACATTGCCGGTCTGACCCGCTACGCGATTTCCCGGGGCATCATCGAGAGCGGCGCCCGATTGGAGACGTGAGCAATTCCACCTTGGAAAGTCCTGTGTACAGATTCCTTTATTGTGTTTCCTCGATGAGGTAAAACCGTTGGGGTATGCCAGTTGTCAAAGTGTCCATCCAGGACGTGATGGTGTCTGTCGCAATGAGCGGGCCGCTCAAGTCTGTCCCGTTGGCATCGGTGAGATTGTTTTTGAACAGTACATGATAAACCTGGCCGGGAAGGCTGGTCCAGCTCAGGGTCATGCCGCCGGCGAGTCCGGAAGCCGGATTCGGAGCGGACGGGACAAGTGAAAAGATATGCACCCCATCCGCAGCTGACCCTTGCACGACATAGAACCGCTGCGGCACGCCGGTGGTGGAATCATCCGTCCATGATGAATTCGTCGAAACGGCCAGAATGTCCCCGCTCAAAACCGTCCAGTTAGCATCACCCAGATTGTTTTTGGCCAGCACCTGATAAACAAATCCGGGCACGCTCGTCCATTGGAGTGTCACGCCACCGGGGGGCGAGCGCGCCAGATGAAGGATGTTTGCCGCCGGGTTGACAATGCTTACCGTCGCGTTGTTCTGCGAACCGACATTGTAACCCGTGCCGTTCACCAGCGTCAGGGCGACCGTTTCCAGGTCCGCCGTCGGGAAATTCCCCGCCGGCACGATGTTCACGGTGCAGGAAGCAGCGCCAGCGGGGATGGTAACGGACTGCTCAAAATCAACCCCGCCGCTGAACAGGTAATATACGCTCAGTGAGGTGCCGAGGTCGCCGTTACGGGTGAAGGTAAACGTTCCATAATTCGTGGAGCCAATGACCGCGAGCGGGGCGGTGGCCGCGACGGTGACGATTGGGGGCCCGTTGGTCAAAAAAAAATTGGTGGCGGCAAAGACGCGCCGTCCATCCGGCCATTGCGCCTCGACCTCAATCCAGTTCGAACCCGGATTCACCGGCGTGAAAACAAAATTAGTGCCGAAGACCGGTTCCTGCCCCTGTGCCTCCCAAACCACGCGGGCCTGGGACAGGTTGAAATTCGGGACGGTGATGGTAGCGGTGACGGCATTGGAAATCGCGGCTGTCGCCGGTACGTTGATTTGGGCTGAAGCTGATTTCCAGGCTTGGCTGGCCGCCGTTGTTTTTGCCATGAGAAAGGTGGCGGTGGCCAGTTGCCGTGCCTGGTTTACGATCGTTTGCTCAGTTTCCACAATCCAACTGTCACCCCAGCGATCATAAACCGGGTAGGGCGCTGACGTGGCGCCGTCGGAAGGAAAAGTCAGCCCGCCCAGTTCACCCTGATAGAGCGCGAGATAATCGAAACCGCCGACAATGTTGCCGACGGGAATGCCCGATGGCGGCAGCACGCGCCCATCATTCAACGCGTACTGGCTTACGATGTCGCGCTGGCGTTTCCAGCCCAGCCCCTCGACGAAGCAGATGTTGACCGGATTACAACCGCCTTCGTAATTCATATTATTCAAGAGGGCCGCCAGAAATTGCGGGCGGGGATCATTGAGCGGTGGATAATCGTTCAGCGCCGAGGCCACGGCGAGGTCAAAGGCCTGGTCCATCGAGAAATACCAGCCGGCCGTGCGGACCGCCTTGGTTTCCAGCGGGAAGCTGGTGCCGTAGGCGTTATCCTGCGACCGGGTCAACTGGTCCTGGGCCGCCGCAATGATTTCCGTTTCGCACTGGTTCAGGTAAGTCGGGTCAAGCTGGTTGGTGGACAGGCGTCCGCTTCGGGCGGCAAACGCGTAATCGCGGATGGCGTTGCCATAGCATTGGTACATCCGCCACCAGCCGTACATGAACGTGCTCGGACTGGTCGGATCGGGCAACATTTGAAACAGCGCCTGCTGATATTGCGGATTGCCGGTCGCCAGGTACATTTCACAAGACGCCCACGCCAGCTCGTCATTGTGCGTGAAATCATCGCCATAGTGGATCAACTTTTGGTACGAGCCGGCCAGGCCGTATCTGGCAACGGCGTTGGTCAGGAATTGCCAGCCCATCTGCGCCTTCGCCCAATAATTGCTGGCGGCCTGGGGATAGGTCTTCTTGAACAGCGGCGATGAAGCGCATTGTGCCAGGGCCGCGACCGCGGCTGCCGTGGCAACCGTGTTTTTGGGCCAGACAATTTGCGGGTCGCCGTTCTCCGGCAACACATTGTTTTCATATTCGCGGTTGCGCGGATAAACCAGGTAATAAAATCCGCCGTCGGCGTCCTGCATCTTCGCCAGAAAATCCGCCTCCCACTTCGCCTCTTCCATCACGTCGCTGATGCCGTCGCCGCTTTCGGGAATGCCCAGATTGTCAAGCGCGGCGACGCCGGGCAGCGAATCCACAGCGAACATCAGCACGTGGACCATTTGGGCGCTGTCCCAGGTGTATTTGCTGTAGTCGCCGGCGTCAAAATGGCCGCCCGCCACGTCCACCGCTCCTGTGTTCACGAAGGGATACAGTTGCGCTGCGGCATTGGTGAGCAACGGCGCGGTTTGTGGCGGGTTGTTGCCATTGGCAGCGGCGCCGTAGCTCGCGATGATGTTCCAGGCGTCGGTAAATTGAGATTGCGGCACCGGCACGCTCGCGGGCGCGGTGTGGTCCGCGGCATGGGTGAAACGAGTGAACGGCAGGGTCGTCGCCGTGCCACTGCGCTGCTCATAAAGCCCGAGTTCGTAGGCGCGGGCAAAGGCCGCCGCCACGCCGTCGTCAATGAAAAACGGATACGACGCGCCCAGCCCCGGCACGACCATCTGGTATTCCCCCGAGTTGGTGAAACTGCTGAAATCGGCTTGATACACATTCTGATACGGCATCGGTGTGTAGCTGTAACCGATGTCCGGGCGCGGCGTCAGCGCCCCGTTGAAAACCACCGCGCCAGAGTGCGCGTCCACAATTTGAAAATTGGTGGCCGTAATTGCCATTTCGCCGAGGCCGCCCAGGTAGTATCCCACCATCGCCTGCTTCGGCATGGTCGGAATGTAACCAACCTGATTCACATGAATGGCCGGACTGTATCGCAACGGGCTGGCCGTCGCCTTGAATTGCATGGTCGGCGCCCAGAGCGAGGCGTCGGGGTTCTGAACGATGACCGTCTGGTTGGCGGTAATGTTCGTGGCCAGTTGCAAATAGACCAGATTGTCGATCCGCAGGTCATAGTCGGCCAGCGGGGCATAAAGCGGACGCCGCTTGAAGCCCACCGTCGTAACGGCGTCCGGAGTGCCATTGACCAGCACCACGAATTCCTGCGGGCCGGGCATGTTATTTGCCAGCCCCAGCCCGCTCACGAAGTTCCATTGTTGTACGCTTTGCACCAGCGTCTTGGTGGTGATCAGGCGCAGCTCCAGCAGGTTCGACGAGAGGATGTGCAGTTCGTTTTCGCCCACCAACGGCATGTGCAGCGACGCGTCATTGGTCAGCGGCGGATAAATCATGCCCAGGCAGCGTTCGCAAAGTAACGCCACGCTGATGCCGAGAAATAAGGTCCTCCTCATTTTCATGACCAAATCACATACGACGCCGAAAGCATTCAATCGTATTGGCTAGTTTACAATGATTGACGGCATCGCCCAGTGGGGTAAAACCCGCGATGAAAGCGGTGAGTTGCCCCAGCCAGTAGACGAAAAAAGTTCCTCCCCTCCCGCGAGCGGGAGAGAAGGAATTACTTGAGTGCCGCCTGCGATTACGGGGATGCAGCGCTGCCGACGTAATCCCACGTGGCGCTACCGTTGTAGAGCATGAAGCTCATGCCCCGCAGCGTTGCGCCTTCCAGCTTCAGTGCCTTGGCCGGCACTGCCAGTTGCACCCACTGCCCGGTGGGCGGCCGGGCGCCCATGTCCAGCCGGCTGGAGGTGCCGTAGACACCCCACGGGATCTCGTCCGCACCCCAGAACGCACGGTGCTCCCAACAACCATCATTCCACTGGATCATGATTTCGTCGGGTGGATCCGCCGGGTCGAGATACACCCACGCGAACAGCGTATCGCCCGGATAAACCGGCAGTGTGTTGGTCGCGTCCACGAAGTAGTGGTCGTGAATGCCGCTCAGATCCGGTGCCTGGCTGGCGGCCGCACCGGAGTAGGGGGCCGGATTGTTGGTGACCCAGAACCACGGCTCGTCCACCCATTCCACCTTGCCATTGCTGTCGTAGTTGGTCACGTACGTCGTGTTGACCGCAGCCCCCGCCGGCAGGGTGTCGTCAAACCAGATATTGGTTGCCGGCCGCTGTTGGTTGGAATTCGGCGAGTTTGCCAGGGCCTTGTAAAGGTTCAACCGTCCTCCCGTGCCGACCCTGTCCACCATGTTGCTCACCACGTCCACATTGCTGAGCACCTGGTTCATGACCTGTAACGCAGTCAGGTTGGGGTATTGCCCCCAAACCAGTGCGCAGGCACCTGCCACGTGCGGCGCGGCCATCGAGGTGCCCTGGTCATATTCGTAGTCGCTGTCGGAACCGTTCCAGCAGGAGAAGACCGGGTCGCCCGGTGCGGCCAGTTGCACCGTGGCCGGGCCATAGTCGGACCACGAGGGGATTTGGTCATTGCGATCCGAAGCCGCCACGGCGATGACGTTGTCGAGGCTGGCGGAGTAATCCGCCGGATAAAACCCGGTGGCGTCGTTGTCGATCCCGCTGTTGCCGGCCGCCACTGTGAAAATGATGCCCTGGTCGCGGAGCATATTGATGGCGTCCCATAACGCGGAAGAGGTGAAGTCAAAGCTGCCCCAGCTCGCGTTCACAATATTTGCGCCGTGGCTGGCGGCGAAGTCCATGCACGTGATGGCATCGGAAATGGAGCCGATACCGTTGGTATCAATGAATTTCAGGGCCATGAGTTGCACTTTCCAGCAAATGCCGGCGACTCCGACGCTGTTGTTCCCTGCCGCGCCGATGATGCCGGCAACGTGCGTGCCGTGGCCGTAATCATCCCAGGGATCGCCATTGCCGCGGCCATTATCCACCAGGTTGATCCCATAAACGTCATTGGTGTAGCCATCCAGGTTTTCCTGAGGGTTATGCCACAGGTTCGGCGCCAGGTCCTCATGTGTATAACGGATGCCGGTATCCGCCACGGCAACGATGATATTGCTGGCCGAGGTCCGGATGTTCCAGGCATTGGTGGCATCAATGTCGCAGCCGGGCGTGCCGCCGTTCTGGCCGGCATTGATCAGGTTCCACTGGTTGCCTTGCAGAAAGTAGAAGTCGTTCGGCATCATCGTGACATGGACGAGATAGTCCGGTTCGACTCGATCCACCAGGGGGCAGGACGCGTAGGCCCGGAGGATATTGGAAACGCCGGCCGTGCTGGGGATTTGGACGACCTCCCAGTTCTTGATGTCCGGGAAGACGCGCAGGACTTGAGCGCCCAGCGCCGCGTGCAAGTTCGTCAAAACCTCGGGTGAAACGCCTTCGCGGGGTTTGACCAGCACGCGGTCATCACGGAAGGTTGCCGCGGCCGGCAGCGACAGCGCCAACTGCGGCAGGGCAACCGTACATACCAGGATTCCTCCCAGAACAATTTCCGACAGGAACCTTCCCCATCGTTTTGTCGGGTGTTGCCTTGCTGAGCGGGGTATGGTTATGTGCATTTTCATTTTCTTCCTTTCTCTCCTTGTTTTTGGTTCGGTTGGTTCGCGGTCATTTCAGTGCCCGCGATGCGAGTTGCCCGGTCTGGCTAAAAGGAAATTTTCTACAACGTAATCGCCCAGCTTCGCGCCACAGAGGAGGCCGTGCATGTCGGCCGACCAGAAATGGATGCCGCCGTAGATCCGGCTCATGCCCGCTTCCTGCGCCGCTGCGGAAAAGGAATCGAAGTGGCGCCTGACCCCGGGCAATTCGTCAGACCCGGTGGTGAAGGGAATCTCGTCGGTGCCATAAAAATCCGACAGCACGGCCGCCGCCGCGCCGCTGAAGGTGCTGTGGCCTGAGATATACTCGGGAAAATTTGGCGTCACGATCAGCGGCAACCACTGGGCGTCAGGCGTGGTATCCGGGTTGCCGTCGATGTCCGCATTGGGGATGGCGGTGACCGGACGCCAAAAATTGTAGGCGAATTTACAGTCCCACGCGACGATGCCCGCATCGGCCAGGGCGATGTTCAACAAGGCGAACAGGCGGGCGTTCTGTTCCAGGGTGTTGCCGCGCGCGGTGGCAATTTCCTGGGCGATGACATTCCAATGTCCTGGCGGCGTGACCGTGCCGGCGTTGTCGTTCCAGAACAGCGCAATCTCCGTCTGCTCCGGCGTGCGGTTGGTGCTGTCATCCTGGCCGAGGTCCTTGGTGAGGTTGAAATCAAACGCCCATTGCGCGCTGTCCAGCGCCGGGGGCGGCGGCGGACGAAATTGCGCGCCGTTGGTCATGGCGAAACAGGTGACGTATGGCCAGTTCGGATAGAGCGCAGGCAGATACGCCGGTGGTGTGGGAATCCAAACACCCGGCCCGCTGCCCGGCGTATAATTCACCACCGCGCCCGAACCGTCGTGGCTGCGCCACTGCAAAATGGCGTCAGCCACGGATTTGCCCCAGGCGAGGCCGGCATTTTTGCTCTCGCCGTCGGGAATGTCCGCAAGGTTGCTGGCGTAAGCGGCGTCAAAATTGGTTTGCCGCGCGGGATAAAGCCGGATCAAGGCTTCATGTGCGGCCGCGGCGATGGCGGCGGTTTCCGAGGCGACCCCCGCAACTTTGTTCGTGACAAAATACGGCCGGCAATTTTGTCCGATGCCGTTGCAGGCGTCAAAAATGGAAGCGTGCAGGATGGCCAGGTTGCGCGCGGCCATCGGCGGCGGCGTGCGATCGCGCCGGATCGCGTCGATCGCGGCGGAGTTCCAGTCCGTGACCAGGTCAGCTTCGACGGAAATGTGAAACAATTCAAACGAGAAGACGGCCAGCAGGATTGCTGTTGGTATTTTCATGGGAATCGTATTTGAAGGTTGTTAAGCGTCGGGCTTTCTGCCGGACGCGGAAGGGGTTCTTCCCATGCTCCCGCGCCCGGCGTTCAGTCCGCCAACTTGCCGTAGCAGTGACGGTTGACGGTGATTATTTCAGCCAACCTGGCGGGCACTTGTGCATCTGGATGGTGCCGCCACCCGGTTGTGAGTTGCCCAGATCACCACTGGCCGAGTAGCCGTTGGACAGCGTGATGCTGAAAGTGTCCTTGGTTCCCTGTTCACCGTTGCCGGTGTCATCATTGTCGCAGGCCACGACGTACGCCGTCCCCGGATTGCCGTCAATCGTCACGTCATAAGTAATGTCCGCGCAATCCGAATCGTTTGGATCAATGGTGAACGCGCTGACGTCCTGGGAGATGACATGCATGCCGGTACCGTGGTCGATGTAGTTCAAGTGACCCCAGAACTGGCCGAAACGGATGCCGCCGCTCACGCCGAAGGTTCCTTTAGCGCCACTCGGCGTGCCGGTGATCCAGCCGCAGCCGGTCAGCTTGCCGCATTCCTGTGGTGGCGGGGGTCCGCCCGCGCCGCAGGTGATGTCCGCATGCGCAAACCCAACGGTGCCTTGCATGCAACCGAAGTCATCGATCCGCAGGGCAGCCACGCCAATGTCACCACTGTTATTGCCCACGGTCCGCGTCTGTGCGTTGATAATGATCTGGCCGCCGGGGAAATTGACGACCTGGCCGGCGGCACCGGTAATTTCTATTTTCTGGCCGTTGACGACCAGGTTCTCAATGTCCACATTCGCGCTCAGGCTGACATTGCCGTTTTGTTTACAAGTGGCGGTAGCTCCGGAACCAATGAAGTCGGCGGTCACCGTCGTGGTGGTCCCGTTGGTTGCCATGATCTGGAGTTGGAAGTCAGCCATCGCCGTGCTCGAGAATGACTCCGAACTGTCGCCGCTGGTGATGGCGTCGCCGGTGTCCAGCGTCAACGCCCCGTTATCCACGTTCGTCGAGTCCAGGCTTGTTTCCAGCGTGCCACCCGTGGACGGCAGCGGGCCGGTGTCGCCGATGACCACGGTCGGGCTGGGAAAGTTGTGGATGTTAAACAGGTTGATCAGGGTCGCTTGACCGCTGTAGCTGGTGGCGCTACTCTGCGACGGAGCGTTGCCGAGAGTCAAATCTTGTGCTCTCGACAAGTTCTGGCCGCCGGCGAGTGCCAAAGCTATCCAGGCAGTGCACACGCTGGCGGTTTCTATTTTGGTTAACCACTGTTTTTTCATAACGTTTTTCTTCCTTTCATTTTGATCTGTGTTTGTTTTGCGCGGCACGGGGCCGCAGGGTGAGAGTGTAGCCACCTTTGCCCCGACCCACAGTCGGGTAAAAGCCTGAAAAACTACGGGAACGAAGCCTGATGCGCCGGTTGCCGGTTTGTAGGACAAAATTCAGCTCTCCCGCTGCGCTGTGGAAGAACTGCGAGCCGGGCACGCGCTCCTGCCGGTTGAAACAGAACTGGGAAAAACCGAAACGGCGGCCAAAAAATGACCGCCGTTTCGTTCAGCTTTGTCCCGGAGGAACCAGGCGGGGCTTAATCGGTGACGTACGCGACATAATAGCGGCTGGTGGATTTGTTGGCCGTCGTGTCGGTGTAGGAGCTGGTGGTACCGGTGGCGGTGATGAGGCCGCTCAGATTGGTCCAGGTCGAGTCGCTCAAACTGGTCTTGCAGGCGACGCGATAGATTTTGCCCGCCACGCTCGTCCATTTGACGGTCGCGCCCGCGCCGGTGACTTTCAGGGAGCTGGGCACGCTGTTGCCGGCAATTGTGACGATCGCATTGTTCGCTGAACCGGTCGTGTAGGCCGAATTCGCCGATAGTGTCAGTACTGCCGATTCCGTGCCGACATAATTCAGGTTCGGCAGAGGCGCAACGATGACGGTCGTTGATGCCGAGCCGGCCGGAATTATTGCCGACGTGCCGAGCGGACTGTAGTCAGTGCCACTCGCCGCCGGGCCACCGAGCGAATAATTCACCGTCAACGCCGAAGCAGTGCTGCCGCTGCGCGTCAAAGTAAATACGCCGTTAATCAATCCGACGCGCGACGCGTTGGGCGTGGTGGCCGTAACCATGACCGTGGGTACCGTGACGGTGGTGTTGCTCACAATCATGATGGTTGCGTTGTTCGGCGTGCCGACAGTGTAGCTCGGATCTGTGTTCAGCGTCAGGCTGGCGGTCTCGGGATTGACATTGTATTCATTGCCAATTGCCTCAATTTGCATGGTGTAGGAACTGGCGCCCGCAGGAATGCTGATGGACACCGGCATGTCGCCTATCACCGGCTGGCGGTAGTCGTCCCATTTGGTGGCGGTACCGCCCAACGTGTAATTTACCGTCAGTGCGCTGCTGGTGTCACCGGTACGGGTAAAGGTGAATGCTCCATAGTTGGTCGAGCCAATCACCGCTGTCGCCGGGCTCGCGGCCACGGTAACGTTCGGCAACCCAAGCGTGGACACGACGTTGCTGACCTGGAACATAACGGGTGCGGCCGTGGCCTGGTTTCCCGAAGTATCGGTGGCGACGGCGGTCAAAGTATGCGTCCCGTCGCTCACGGTGGTTGAATCCCAGGTTAAGGCATAAGGCGCAGTCGTCAGCACCGAACCGAAATTGGCGCCATCCAATCGGAACTGGACGGCGGCCACGGCCACGTTGTCCGCGGCGTTTGCCGCAATCGCCACCGTGGAACCTGACACGGTCACGCCGTTCAGGGGCGACGACATATTCACCGTCGGTGGCGTCGTGTCCGTGACATTGGTGGAGCCGGAACCTGACAGGACGATGTGGTTCACCGAGATGGGGGGAATGACCAGCGGCTGGCCGAGCGCCGGCAAGGCAGCCGGGATGGTTTGAATCGGCTCCGGTCCGGGCACGCCCAGCGGATTACTATTGGTAAGGCTGGAGCTGGACAGTTGCTTCCAGCCAATGACCGGCCAATTTTCAAACCCGGTGATGGTCGCCGCGCTGTTCGTGCTCTGGTTGACGACCCACAGATGGATGTTGCCGCTGGCCGGATCGCGGAAGACGCGCACGGTCGTCCAAGGATATTGAACCGTGTTGCCCAGGTTGTCGGTGCATGAACCCATTGGGCTAACGTAGTCATTGGTCAGATAATCATAGCCGTAGAAGTCCTGCGCCATCTGGTAGACGAAGAACATCGGCGTGCGGGTGACGTAGCCGTTCCGGTACTGGAGCTGCGCGTGCGAGAAGCCTTCAGCCAGGAGTGTCCAACTCGAATCCCAAGCGACGTTCTGGCGCATGGATTCCGCCAGCCAGCCGGCCCAATGCATGGCGCTGAACATGTCGTTATACATGAACGCCGAGGTTATCTGGATGCCGTGCTCGCTCCAGCCGAGGTTCCAGCGGGTCGGATCGCCCAAGCCCGGCACGGTGTTGTCGTCGCGGACAGCATTGCGGGTGTCCTGCACAATCCAGAGGAACTTCGTGTAGTCGGATTTCCACTGTGACTGTGGCATCCAATATGCCGCGTTTGGATTGATCGAAATGGGGAATGTCCGCTTGAAATCCTCCGACACGGTCGAGAACTGGTAGTAGTGCTCGAGGTCGAAGTAGCTGAAATCGCTCGCGGTGACATTGGTCATCATCGGCCAGAACCAGCCGCCTTGTGGATTATCCACGTAGCCGCCGTCGTGAACGTGCAGTCCCAGCGGGCCGGTGTAGCCGCGGGCGCGGATGGCCACACGGAATTTTTCCGCCTGTTGACCGTATAAGGTGCCATTCGGCTCGCCTTCAATATTGTAAGGCTCTGAGCCGATAATGACCGCCACGACCGGGTACGGAGCCACATGGCCGCGCCGCGCGCGGAGGTCCGCCCAGTTGAAATTGGCCGACGTGGAAAAGAAATCCATCGTAGTCGGAAGATTCTGCCATTCGGATTGCAGGCCGGCGGTACCGAAAAGATATTGCACCATCGCCGCGTAAAACTCCGGCGTCTGCCAGGTATAACCATAACCATCGTAACCCCAGTTGCTGGTGGGTGTGCTGGTGAGATTGAGAGGGATGGGGAGGTTAATGATGAATTGGGCGTTGCTGGTCCCGCCGAAAATTTGCATCGCGTCTTCGGGCGAGGCCGGCGTGCCCGCGTCGGTGCCGTCCCAGGGATAATACGTATAAATCGCGGAATTATTCGCCCACGAGTTCAGGTCGAAGCGGTAGCCAAAACCAGTCGCGTCGCTCTTGATGTCCACGAGGACCGGTCGCGACGATTGCGAGAGATACGGCGCGGCCTGTTTGACGACGGCCCGGCTGTCCAGCCAATAGACGCCGCCCAGACGCGGTTTCCAGTTGAACTGGGCCGTGGAACCGACCCAGATCGGAAGACTGGCCGCCCAACCGCTTTGAGCGGTGGATGTTACAAGCAAAATGCCGCAAACGGCATGAATCATTTGTTTGATCATGCCGCCAGCGTAGAGAGCGGGCTGGTTTTACAGAATCGGCGGCGGTCTGATTATCGTGTCAGAAGTTGGACTACAAAAAAGCGCGGCGCGAAACCGAGATTTCGCGCCGCGCAAATGAAGGTTCTTTTTCTACGGACCCGATTTGCCCGAATAATCCCAAGTAGCTTTTCCGTCGGATAAGATAAATCCCATTCCTGTGAGAGTGCTACCCTCGAGTCCGACATCACTGGCGGGCACTTCGAGTCGCACCCATTCTCCGGTTGGAGGTAACGCGCCCATCGGATATTGACTGGCAGTGCCATCAGTGCCCCAAGCAAGCAAATCCGCACCCCAATACGCGCGATGATTCCATGACGTGCCGTCAAACCACTGCAACATGATTTCTTGCGGCGGATTGTTTGGATCTATTGACTTTCGCATAATATAGTGACAACGCGTCAAAACAATTCGGCCTGTTTCCAGAAGGATTCCACGAGTGTCGGGCGCCGACGCATCCGACCCAGTGCCGTGCGAGCCGCCCGGCTCAATTGACCAAAGTCCTTCGGGCAAAGATTGGGCAGTTCATGTTGCTTGCAGTAGC
>DASZAB010000185.1:0-2819 GCA_035945675.1 Verrucomicrobiia bacterium
TCCATCGTCACGGATTGTTTCAACTGATTGAAACCGATGAAACGGCTTTCTTTGTTCTCACTCATGATTTCGTCCTCCAGAAAAAAAGAAAGAGGAGGGCCGTCAGGCTCTCCTCTCTCAAGGTTATTATGTGTTGCGTCAGTCTTTCGCGAACGTCAGGCTGCGGTTAAACACCACCACCTCCGCGCCGGATCTTCCACTGTTGGTTTCACCGCCCCACGAGGCGACACGCCCATGCAATTCCACGCCCAATCCCTGCCCGTTGTTGGCGAGCGTTTGCTCCAGTTCAGGCGATGGATTGAACAGGACACAGGGCACTTGGTTGATGCGCTCCTTCGTCTCGCCTTCGTCATGGCCGTCCCGCGTCTCCACGGTGAACCGCAGAATCTTGCGGTCGGTGCCCTTGACACTGGCATTGCGGACGATTCGCCCGGCTATCACACACAGGTTCATACTGCTCCTTTCTCTTTAATTGCCCCTGAAAAGCGAATCGCTCCCGGATAGCACCGGCTACCCCGAAATGTTCCCATCTCCAGTGGCAAATTCGATGCGAACTGAAATCGCGCGCCTACGGAGTAAAAACTCCGGGACACAAATCGGCTGACCTGAAAAGATCAGTCGTCCAGTTCGCGTTCCTTGTAATGTAATGAATAGAAGTGGCGCTGGCTGCGGATGAGATGCTCCAGCTTTTGGTCAATCTCGTGCAGCTTAATGCGCAATTCCCGCGCCAGTCGGATGATTTCTTTGGGGCGGCAGGAATATTTGCCTTTTGGTTGGACCATGTTGAAGATCCATGAACCCCTGACTTAATAAGCCTTGCGCTCGATGCGTTCGGAAAAGAGAGTTAGAAATCAGACGCGCTTTTGCCAGTGGCGGTTGTGTCGGGTGGCGTGAAGAACGGCGGCAATGACGACGATCTTTTCGGCTTCGATCACCTCATAAATCACGCGGTAGGGAAAACGGTCGGGATAACGCCAGCGGATGTACTTGTTCGGATGACGACGGGAATGGAGCAGCGGGTTGGCCGCCAGAGCATCGAAAACCTTAGGGCGTGTTTTCAAAATCAAAAAATGAACACAATTGCGATCTGCGGCGTCTATGATGGGAGTTCTTTTTATGAAAATATCCTCGCGGTTTCATTTGTCGGATCTGCTCTGGGAGCGGATAAAAAAATTAACTTAGCAAGCTGGATTCACGTTATCGTTTGCGCGCCGACGGCGGCGCGGTCGTCCACCCAAAGACGATCGGTTGATGTTCGAAGCTATGCTCTTCATCTTGCGTACGGGTGTTCCGTGGCGCGACTTGCCCGCCCGTTACGGGCCTTGGAACTCGGTCTATACGCGCTGGCGTCGCTGGTGCCAGCGTGGACTGTGGCCACGGTTGTTGGCCGTACTGGCGCGGAACGCTCAAGGCAAGTTGCGCTTTCTCGACGCCAGCCATGTCAAAGTGCATCAAGACGCCAGCAATCCCGCCGGTGGCCAACAAAATCAGGCCATTGGACGCACCAAGGGCGGGCTGAACACCAAGATCAATGCGTGGGTGGACGGGCGCGGACGAACGGTGAGTTTGAGCTTGGCACCAGGACAGCACGCCGATGTGTGCGTCGCGCAGACCGCTGCACGTCCGTCGTTGCGTGGCACGACCACGGTTGCCGACAAGGGTTACGACAGCGATGGTTTTCGCGCGCTGTTGCGGCGCTGGGGCAGCCACCCTTGCATTCCACCTCGCTGCAACCGACTCAATCCGGTGGGCTGGCATCGCGGTCATTACAGAAAACGGCACAAGGTGGAAAACTTGTTTCAACGATTGAAACGCTATCGCAGAATTGGGACTCGTTATGAGAAACGCGATTTGTATTTCCTGGGTTTCGTTCAACTGGCCGCAATACTGGACTGGCTCAAAAACCCATTTTTAAAACACGCCCTAATCACTCCCTCGCGAAAGGCCCTACCCAAACCTACCTGCTGCGCGTCATACCAAGCAGCCGCCTCGGCCACGTCGTGTTCGACTTCGGGACGAACCACTACGCGCCAGCTCACGATTTGGGGCGCAGCCGGCGTTTCATTTCGTCCAACGGCACGGACGAGGCGGGATTTTGCCGGTGCCCGGCCAGGCGGCTTTCAACCAGTGCTTCCTCGGCCTTGCTCAACAGCGGCTCTTCCAGTTCGAGTGCGCGCCGGATAAGCACCTGTCGCTGTTCCAACGTGAGGGCGGGCAATTCTTTGAGCACTTCGGCGAAACTCATGCCGGAAAAATACCGCATTAATCCACGGTTTTCAATCCGATTAAATATCGTCGGCGTTATTCAAATCCGAGGCCCTTGAGTGTTCTCCAACTGACACACTACCAATGCCCAAAGCGGCGCCGGCTTGAGGCCCGGGCATTGCCGCTTTCAGTCATCCATTTCCGGCATATGCAAAGCCGATTTGCCGCGGTTGTAGAATTGAAGACACCGACGCCGGGCATCGAGAATGGCTTGCGACCGGACGACTCGCTCGATCTCCGAGTCGCTAGGAACCAGTTCAACGGTTTCGCTGCTGACTTCGATCTTCTTGTTTTCACTTCCGAATGTTTTCTTGAATGCAAACAGCGAGGTGAAAGGATTCGGATCATTTGGCTCCGGCTCTTTCTCCTTCACCGGCCCGGCCACGAGGGTTTCCACCTGCCTGACCAGGTCCCCAATGGCCTTGCCGCTCTCTCCGCCCAACGCCCGCAGCGTGGTGTCGAGATTGTCCTGATCCAATTCCTGGCGCAGTACCGCCAGCTCATCGGCGTTCAATGCGTAACTGGTCAGTGCCAGTTCGAACCGGCCGCGATAG